>NZ_CP045417.1:3103374-3806748 GCF_009363755.1 Halomonas sp. THAF5a
AACACCTGGCCCGCCTCGCGGCTCTGCAGCACCCGGGTGGCCTGCTCCACCCGGTCGAAGGCCTCGCTGAGCTCGGGCAGGTAGCGCTCCCCCGCCTCGGTCAGCGCGAGGCCCCGGGCATGGCGGACGAACAGCGCCACCTCGAGCCAGGCCTCCAGCGCCCGGACCTGCTGGCTGACCGCCGAGGCGGTGACGTGAAGCTCCGTGCCGGCGGCGGCGAAGCTCTCGTGACGGGCGGCGGCCTCGAAGGCGCGCAGGCCGTTGAGCGGGGGGAGTCGGCGCATGGATGACCCTTAGCTTTTCTTGTGCATCGATGTAGCAAATCGCGTTTGTCAGCATAGCACTGGCGCCCTATTTTACGTGCCGGCGCCGGACCCGGCGCCGAGTCGACAAGCCCCACTTTTTCTTTCGCCATCCACTTGTTCTTTCGTCAGGAGCCCCCCATGGCGATCACGGCCCCCCGTTCCGGTACCACCACCGTCTCCGCCGCCTGGAGCCTCTGGGCGCTGCTGCTGGGCGTCGGCCTGCTGATGCTCGGCAACGGCCTGATGGGCAGCCTGCTGGGCATGCGCGCCGCCGAGGAGGCGTTCGGCAACACCGCCACCGGCGTCATCATGTCCTCCTACTTCGTGGGCTTTCTGGCCGGCTCGACGCTGACGCCGCGCAAGCTGCGCGAGGTGGGCCATATCCGGGTCTTCGCGGCCCTGGCCTCGATCACCTCGATCGCCATCCTGGTGCACGTGATGGTGATCGATCCCTGGATCTGGGCCGGCATGCGCCTGGTCACCGGCTTCGCCTACGCCGGGCTCTACGTGGTGACCGAGAGCTGGCTCAACGGCTACGCCTCGAACCAGCTGCGCGGCCGCCTGCTGGCCTTCTACATGGTGATCAGCTACCTCGGGATGGGCGGCGGCCAGCTGATGCTCAACCTGGCCGATCCCAGCGGCGTGATCCTCTTCCTGCTGGTCTCGATCCTGGTGTCGCTGGCGCTGGTGCCGATCCTGTTGAGCCACACCCCGCAGCCGGACAACAGCCAGCCGGAGTCGATGAGCCTGCGGCGGCTCTGTCGCCTCTCGCCGCTGGGCACCATCGGCTGCCTGCTCACCGGCATCGCCAACGGCACCGTGTTCGGCATGGGCGCGGTCTACGCCACCCGCGCGGGCATGGCGGTGGACGAGGTCGCCGCCTTCATGGGCGCCTTCATCCTCGGCGGGGCACTGCTGCAGTGGCCGCTGGGCAAGCTGTCGGACAAGACCGACCGCCAGAAGGTGATCGTCATCGTGGCTGGCCTGGCCACCCTGCTGGCGCTGGCCGGCCTGACGGTGGGCGCCGACGCGCCGCTGCTGCGCATCGCGCTGGGGGCGGCGCTGGGCGGCACCAGCCTGACCCTCTATTCGCTCTGCCTGGCCAGCGCCAACGACGACCTGACCCCGAGCCAGGTGATCGCGGCCAGCAGCAGCCTGGTGCTGGCGCTGGGCATCGGCGCCACCCTCGGCCCGGTGAGCACCGGCCTGCTGATGGAGTGGCTCGGGCCCGAGGGCTTCATGTGGGACATGGCGGCGATCCACGCCCTGCTCGTCGCCGTGGGCCTCTACTGCCTGGTGCACTACCCGAGCCGCGCCTCACAGACCCACGGCCACTACGTCGCCATGCCGGCCGGCAGCGCGGCGCTGGGCACCACCTGGGCCGAGGAGGCCGCCAACGAGGCCGAGCAGCTGGAGCTCGACCTCGAGGCCGAGCCCGCGGCCGCCGTCGAGGCGCCGACGGAGGACGACGGCGCCGCGGCGGATCACGCCGCCCCCGCATGACCGCCCCATAGGGCCCAAGGACCGGCATGACCGGCGTCCCGATGGCCGCAAGGCCTCGGGACGGCGAGCTCCGCCGACACGCGTCCGCCCTGCGCCGCGACCCCGCCCCCTGATCACCGATCCCGCTTGTCGCCCGGCCCCTGTGCCGGGCGTTCTCGTTCCTGACCGAGCCCTTCTTCCCCAGGTCAGGCTTGAAGTTCCACGGCAAGAGCTTTATTTTAATTGAACATTCATTCAACAAAAGAATTCCCCCGACACAGGAGTCCTGCATGTCGCATGCATCCTCTCTTCCCGAACGACGAGACCGGCTCAATCCCGTCGTCTTCCACGGCAGCATCGCCGGCATCCTGGTGTTCCTGGTGCTGACCATGCTCTTCACCGAGCAGGCCGGCGCCCTCTTCGACGCGGGCCTGGCCTGGGTCAACGAGACCTTCGGCTGGTACTACATGCTGGCGGCCGTGATCTATCTGGTCTTCGTGGTGGTGATCGGCTTCTCCCGGGTCGGCTCCATCCGCCTGGGGCCCGACCACTCCCGGCCGGAGTTCTCGCTGGTCTCCTGGGCCTCGATGCTGTTCGCCGCGGGCATCGGCATCGACCTGCTGTTCTTCTGCGTGGCCGAGCCGCTCTCGCACTACCTGATGCCGCCCGACATGGCGCCGGAGAGTGCCGCTGCCCTGCGCAATGCGGTCCCCCAGACCTTCTTCCACTGGGGCCTGACCGGCTGGGGCATGTACGTGCTGATGGGCATGGCACTGGCCTATTTCAGCTACCGCCACCGCCTGCCGCTGGCCATCCGCAGCGCCCTCTATCCGCTGCTCGGCCAGCGCATTCACGGCCCGATCGGCAACGCCGTCGACATCACCGCGGTGATCTCCACGGTGTTCGGCATCGCCACCAGCCTCGGTATCGGCGTGATGCAGCTCAACTACGGGCTGACCTTCATGTTCGACGTGCCCGAGAGCCTGACCACCCAGGTCGTGCTGATCGTGCTGGTGGTGATCCTGGCCACGCTCTCGGTGGTGACCGGGGTCGAGAAGGGCATCCGGCGCCTCTCCGAGTTCAACATGCTGCTGGCCGCCGGGCTGCTGCTGTTCGTGCTCTTCCAGGGAGAGACCCTGCGCCTGCTCGATGCCCTGGTGCTCAATGCCGGCGACTACCTCGGCGGCTTCCTCGCCAAGAGCTTCAACACCTACGCCTTCGCCGGCGACGATGCCCAGCAGTGGATGGGCTGGTGGACCATCTTCTTCTGGGGATGGTGGATCGCCTGGACCCCCTTCGTGGGCCTGTTCCTGGCCCGCATCTCCCGCGGCCGCACCATTCGTGAGTTCGTCATCGGCGCCCTGCTGATTCCGCTGGGCTTCATGATGGCCTGGATGTCGATCTTCGGTAACAGCGGCATCGACCTGGTGGCCAACCAGGGGCTGGTCGAGCTGGGCGAGCAGGCCCTGAACTCGCCCCAGACCACCATCTACACCTTCCTGGAGCAGTACCCCTATATCGGCGTCACGGCCTCGGTGGTGACCGTGCTCGGCATCGTCTTCTTCATCACCTCGGCGGATTCCGGGGCCCTGGTGCTGGCCAACTTCACCTCGATCCTCTCCGACGTGAACCATGATGCCCCGATCCGGCTGCGGATCTTCTGGTCGATGGTGATCGGCCTGGTCACCATCGCACTGCTGATGGCGGGCGGGTTGAATGCCTTGCAGAGCGCCGTGGTGATCACCGCCCTGCCCTTCTCGCTGGTGATCTTCGCCATCATGGCGGGCATGACCCGGGCGCTGAAGCTCGAGAGCAGCAAGGCCGAGGCCCGCCGCCAGGTCAGCGGCACCGCCCCGGGCGGCGACTGGCGCGAACGGCTCGACCGCGCCCTGGACACCTCGAACCGGGCCGGCGCGGCCGCGACCATCGAGCACGCCATTCGTCCGGCCCTGACCCAGTTCGCCGCCGAGCTGACGGAGCGGGGGCAGCAGGCCTCGGTGAACGAGGAGCGCCTGGAGGACGATCCCCTGCCGCGTCTGACCCTGCAGGTGGACTTCGACGCGGGGCAGAGCTTCGTCTACCAGGTGGGCGCCAACCGCCTGCGCACGCCGAGCTTCCTGCCGGTGGACGACGACTACTACGTGCGCCTCGACGTCCACCTGGTCGAGGGCGGCACGGGCCAGGACCTCAACGGCTACACCCGTGGCCAGGTGATCGGCGACGTGCTCTCCGAGTACGAACGCCACCTGCACTTCCTGGCCCTCTCCGGTGCCGACGGCAACGTCCAGGCCATGCCGGGCGCCATGGGCGAGCCTCCCGCCAGCGCCTCGCCGGCCTGATCACGCCGCCCCCAGCGGCCATCCACAACGGCGACGCCAGCGGCGTCGCCGTTGTCGTTTCCGGCCCGTCTGGAGAGGCCGATGGCCCTGCCCAGGGGCGGCATGGCAGGCGCGAGAAAAAGCCCGCGGCCGTCATGGCCGCGGGCGAGGATCGGAACAGCAGGCGAGGCGGGCCCGTCGGGCGACGGGCCCGGCCATCAGAACCAGACCTCGGTCTGCACGCCGAAGGTCCACTGGCTGCCGGTGAAGTCCTCGCTGCCCAGTGAATCGTCGCCCGAATAGGCGTTCAGCTCCTCGTCCCAGTCGCTCCAGGAAGCGAAGGCGCGGATCTCGGGCCGCTGCCAGAAGCCGCCCACCTGGGGCTTGAAGGTCGGAGCAAAGGTCACCTTGGTGTAGTCCCCCTCGACGGCATTGCGCGCCCCAAATCCTTGCGGGTCGAGGTCCATCCACTGGTAGCTGGCCTCGTACTGCATCTCGAAGTTCTGGGTCAGCTCGTTGGCCAGGCGCACGTTGAGGGTCGCCCAGTCGTACTGGTCGCCGTCGACGTAGCGGTCCTCGCTGGTCTCGGCGAGGATCGCCGGGGCCACGCGCCACTTGGGCGCCAGGTAGGTGGTGCCGTAGAGGGCCAGGCGGGTCGAGGCGGCGTCCTCGGTCAGATTGCCGTCGGAGCCGAGGCCCTTGACCTCGGCGCCCAGGCCCTGGCCGTGCAGCACCGCGGCCTTGTAGCTGCCCTCCCCCAGGCCGAAGAAGCTGTCACCGTGATAGGCCACCATGGTGTGAAAACCGTTCTCGGCGGCGTGGTCGCCGCTCTCGAGCAAGCGCTCGTCGTTGTCGGCGGCGGACATGCCGTTGAGCATCCACTGCCAGTTGCCGAGGTAGTTGTTGGAGGTCAGGATCAGGTTGTCGGTGCTGCCGCTGTCATCCCCCGGCGACTCCCGGGTCACGGGGAAGTCGCTGAAGCTGCGGCCATAGAGCGAGAGGTTGGACGTCCAGCCGTCGGCCAGCTGCATGTCGTAGATGCCCGCGCCGGTGCCGGACAGGAAGACGACGTCGCTGTCGAGCCAGTGGATATCGAAGTTGTCGCGGTCGAAGCGCTTGCCGGCCCAGATGGAAGCGTTCTCGAAGGCACCGGTGAAGCTTGGCAGGTCGCTGAACTCGGCATAGACCTGGCGCACGTTGAGGTTGGACTCGTCGGCGGTCCAGTCGTTGCTGGTGGTCACACCATCGGCGAACATGGTGGTGTAACGCGCCTTGGCCCCGTTGTCGAAGCGCATCCGGTAGTTGAAGATCGCCTCGGCGTAGGTGTCCGGCTCGTTGCCCAGGCGTCCTACGGCCCCGCCCAACGAGCCTGCCGGCGTGAAGTAGGGTCCTCCCTCGGCGCTCTTGCCATCCTCGCCGATCAGCAGGCCGGAACGGGCGTAGGCGTTGAAGGAGAAGCCTTCCTCGCCACTGGCCTGAAGCTCGACCTTGGCCAGGCGTTCCTCGACCTCCTCCTGCAAGATCCCCGCCTCGGCCCGCTGCTCGGCGAGCTCGGCACGCTCTTCGGCCGCCTCGGCGCGCTGCTCGGCGGCGACGATGCGGGCTTCCAGTTCGGCGAGGCGCTGCTCGAGGTCACTGGACTGGGCGCTGGCGGGGCCGACCAGAGTGAGGCCGGCGGCGGCAATGGCGATGGCAAGTGGCGTCTTGCGCGTGACAGCGTTCATGATCGTCCTTTGTTGTTGTTGAGACGCGGGCACCAGATGGGCAGGATGCCCGGGGAATACCGGAGGCGTGCCGGTAGGAAGTTCACCGCGAACTTAATCGTTATAGACGCCAGCCACAAAATATTTTTGTAAATTTACAACTTATGTCTAACAAATCGAAGAAAAGCCCGGATTTTTTCGTAATAAACCTTCAAAAGATCCCCGATCCTGGCATACCTTTGCGCACTTGACCGACATGGAGCACGCGATGAACACCGCCCCCCCTGCGCTCATGCTGGGCATGATGCGCCTGCATGAAACCGCCGATCTCCACGCTCCCGAGCGCCTGGCCAACTGGATCGAGGCTCGCCTGGAGCAGGGGCTCGACTGGTTCGACCACGCCGATATCTATGGCGGCGGCGGGCGCAACGAGCGCCTGTTCGGCGAGGCATTACGCTGCCGCCCGGGGCTGGCCAAGCGGGTCCGGGTGATCACCAAGGCGGGCATCCGGATGGACCGCGGCGAGACCAAGCACTACGACAGCTCGCCGGAGTGGCTGGCCGGTGCCATCGACCGCGCCCTGTCTCGGCTGGGCGTCGAGCGTCTCGATGTCTTCCTGATCCACCGACCCGACCCGTTGATGGACCCCGAGGCCAGCGCCCGAGTGCTGGACGATGCCGTGCGCGACGGCAAGGTGGCGTCCCTGGGGGTCTCCAACTTCCTGCCCGACCAGTGGCGGCGCCTCCAGTCGGCGCTCTCCTCGCCGCTGCAGCACCACCAGCTGCAACTCTCGCTGACCCATTCCCGTCCGCTGTTCGATGGCCACTTCGATGCCCTGTGCCAGGATGGCCAGCACCCCATGGCCTGGTCGCCGCTGGGAGGAGGTGCGCTGTTTCAGGGAGAGGCAGGACGGGCCCTGGAGGAGATCGCCGCCCGCCATGAGGCCAGCCCGGCCGGGGTGGCCCTGGCCTGGCTGCGCCACCTGCCAGGCGCACCGGTGCCAGTGATCGGCACCCTGACGCCTTCCCGTATCGACACCCTCGGAGGCGAGGCCGGACTGACCCTCTCCCGGCGAGAGTGGTACGCCCTGCTGGAAGCCTGTCGGGGGCATGAAGTGGCATGACGTCTCCCGCCCACCCCTGACCGAGACCTCCTGCGACCAACGTCTAGGTTGATGCCGCTCAGGGGCGGGGTCTACCTTGGCCACCCATAACTTAAACGTTTAAGCCGCCAGAAAGGGTCGCACGACGACCCGATGCCCGGGGTGACGGCGGGACCGGCCCTCGGTGCATCACACCGACAACAACAAGCGACGAGGAAGCCAGCATGCTCAAGAAGACCCTGATCCCCGCGATCGCCCTGGCCAGCGCTGCCGCGAGCACCAGCCAGGCCCAGGCCGATGAACTGACCATCTCCTGCGGCGCCGTCGGTGCCGAGCTCGCCCTGTGCGAGGAAGGCGTCGAGGACTGGGAGGCCAAGACCGGCCACAGCGTGAATATCGTCTCGACCCCCAATTCCTCCACCGAACGCCTCTCGCTCTATCAGCAGATCCTCTCCGCCCAGTCCAGCGACATCGACGTGATGCAGATCGACGTGGTCTGGCCGGGCCTGCTGGCCAATCACCTGCTCGATCTGCGCGAGGCCCTCGGCGAGGACGTGGCCGCCGGTCACTTCGAGACCATCGTCGCCAACAACACCGTCGACGAGCGCCTGGTGGCCATGCCCTGGTTCACCGACGCCGGGGTGCTCTACTACCGCAAGGACCTGCTCGAGCAGCACGGCGTCGAGGCGCCGGAGACCTGGGAGGAGATGACCGCCATCGCCAAGGAGATCCAGGCCGCCGAGCGCGCCGCCGGCAACGACAAGATGTGGGGCTACGTCTTCCAGGGCCGCGCCTACGAGGGCCTGACCTGCAACGCCCTGGAGTGGGTGGCGAGCCACGGCGGCGGCACCCTCGTCGATGCCAACGGCGAGATCACCATCGACAACGCCCAGGCCGCCGAGGCCCTGGACCTGGCCGCGAGCTGGATCGGCGACATCTCGCCGGCCGGCGCCCTCAACTACACCGAGGAGGAGGCGCGCGGCGTCTTCCAGTCCGGCAATGCGGTCTTCATGCGCAACTGGCCCTACGCCTGGTCGCTGGCCCAGAGCGAGGACAGCGACGTGGCCGGCAAGGTCGGCGTGGTCAAGCTGCCCCATGGGGCCGATGGGGCCAGCGCCGCGGGGTCGGGCGGCGAAGCCCAGAGCGCCGCAACCCTGGGCGGCTGGAACCTGGCGGTCTCCAAGTACACCGAGTCCCCCGAGGTCGCCGCCGACCTGGTGGCCTTCCTGACCGGTGAGGCGGAGCAGAAGCGCCGCGCCATCGAGGGCGCCTACAACCCGACCATCGCCAGCCTCTATCAGGACGAGGAGGTGCTCGCCGCCGTGCCCTTCTTCGGCACCCTCTACGACACCTTCACTAATGCCGTGGCGCGGCCCTCCGCCCCCACCGGCGACAACTACGGCCGCGTCAGCAACAGCTTCTTCAACGCCACCCACAGCGTGCTGTCCGGCGACATGACCGGCGCCGAGGCGGTCTCGCAGCTGGATAGCGAACTGTCGCGCATCAAGCGTCGTCGCTGGTAACCGGAGGTCGAGATGTCCACTTCTGCAACCGACAGCGCCCCCCAGCCGGGGCGCACGTCCAAGGCGGGCTACCGGGGCACCAAGGTGCGCCGCCAGCGCGTCCGCGCCGCCTGGCTGTTCCTGGCCCCGATGCTGGTCGCCCTGGCCCTGGTGGCCGGCTGGCCGCTGCTGCGCACCTTCTACCTGAGCCTCACCGATGCCTCGCTGTCGGATACCGCCGGGGCCGCCTTCATCGGCATCGAGAACTACCTGGTCTTTGATGACGGTGCCTGGTACGGCCTGCTGACCGACCCCGTTTGGTGGCAATCGGTGTGGAACACCCTCTATTTCAGCGTGGTATCGGTGTCGCTGGAGGTGGTGTTCGGCATCATCGTCGCCCTGCTGCTCAACGCCGAGTTCAAGGGCCGCATGCTGGTGCGCGCCGCGGTGCTGATTCCCTGGGCGATCCCCACCATCGTCTCGGCCAAGATGTGGGCCTGGATGCTCAATGACCAGTTCGGGATCATCAATCACCTGCTGATGACCCTGGGCCTGATCGACGCCCCCCTGGCCTGGACCGCCGACGCCGACCTGTCGATGTGGGCGGTGATCATGGTCGATGTCTGGAAGACGATTCCCTTCGTCGCCCTGCTGGTGCTGGCCGCCCTGCAGATGCTGCCCAAGGACTGCTATGAGGCCGCCGAGGTCGATGGCATCCACCCGGTCAAGGTGTTCTTCCGCGTCACCCTGCCGCTGATCACCCCGGCGCTGCTGGTCGCCGTGATCTTCCGCCTGCTGGATGCCCTGCGGGTGTTCGACGTCATCTACGTGCTGACCTCGAACTCCACCAACACCATGACCATGTCGATCTACGCCCGTCAGCAGCTGGTCGAGTTCCAGGACGTGGGCTATGGCAGCGCCGCCTCGACGATGCTGTTCCTGATCATCGCCCTGGCCGTGGTGATCTATCTCTACCTTGGCCGCCGCCAACTGGGAGTCGACGAATGAACCGCTATCAGCAGATCAAGCTCGCCAAGCAGATCGGCAAGTGGGCCCTGATCGCGGTGATCATGGTCTACGCCATCTTCCCCTTCTACTACGCCGTGATCACCTCGCTGAAGCCGTCCAGCGAGCTGTTCCAGGTCGACTACTGGCTCTCCTCGGTCGACTTCAGCAACTACGCACAGATCTTCGCTCAGAAGAGCTTCGTGCAGGCCATTGGCAACTCGATCCTGGTCGCCGTCAGCGTGGTGGCCATCGCCCTGCTGCTCGGCATCACCGCCTCCTACGCGCTGGGCCGGGTACGCTTTCGCGGCCGCACCACGGTGATGCTCACCATCCTCGGCGTCTCCATGTTCCCCCAGGTCGCGGTGCTGTCCGGGCTGTTCGAGGTCATTCGTAGCCTGAACCTCTACAACAACCCGGGCGGGCTGATCCTGAGCTACACCATCTTCACCCTGCCCTTCACCGTCTGGGTGCTGACCACCTTCATGCGTCAGCTGCCGCTGGAGCTCGAGGAAGCCGCCATCATGGACGGCGCCACGCCCTGGGTGACCATCACCAGGGTGTTCCTGCCGCTGATGTGGCCGGCCATGGCCACCACCGGCCTGCTGGCGTTCATCGCCGCCTGGAACGAGTTCCTGTTCGCCCTGACCTTCACCCTCACCGACAGCCAGCGCACCGTGCCGGTGGCCATCGCCCTGATCTCCGGCGGCAGCCAGCACGAGCTGCCCTGGGGGCCGATCATGGCCGCCTCGGTCACCGTCACCGTGCCGCTGGTCATCCTGGTGATGATCTTCCAGCGCCGCATCGTCTCCGGCCTCACCGCCGGCGCCGTCAAGGGATAAGCTTCATGTCATCAATGGAATCCAAGATGCAAGACTCAACCTTCTGGTGGCGCGGTGGCGTCATCTACCAGATCTATCCGCGCAGCTTCCTGGACAGCAACAACGATGGCATCGGCGACCTGCCGGGCATCACCGAGAAGCTCGACTACGTGGCCTCGCTGGGCGTCGACGGCATCTGGCTGTCGCCCTTCTTCACCTCGCCGATGCTCGACTTCGGCTACGACATCAGCGACTACCGCGACGTCGACCCGATGTTCGGCACCCTGGACGACTTCAAGGCGCTGCTCGAGCGCGCCCATGCCCTGGGCCTCAAGGTGATGATCGACCAGGTGATCAGCCACACCTCGGATCAGCACCCCTGGTTCCAGGAGAGCCGCCAGGACCGCACCAACGACAAGGCCGACTGGTTCGTGTGGGCGGACCCCAAGCCCGACGGCACGCCGCCCAACAACTGGCTGTCGATCTTCGGCGGCTCGGCCTGGACCTTCGATTCGCGCCGCCGGCAGTACTATCTGCACAACTTCCTGAAAAGCCAGCCGGACGTGAACTTCCACCATCCCGAGGCAAGGAAAGCCCAGCTCGACAACATGCGCTTCTGGCTCGAGCTCGGCGTGGATGGCTTCCGCCTCGACACCGTCAACTTCTACTTCCACGACCTTGAGCTTCGCGACAACCCGCCGGTGCCGGCGGGCGAGGCCAAGACCCTGGGGGCGCCGGACACCAACCCCTACACCTGGCAGCGCCACGTCTATGACCTGAGCCGCCCGGAGAACCTCGACTTCCTCAAGGAGCTGCGCGCCCTGATGGACGAGTTCCCCGGCACCACCACGGTCGGCGAGATCGGCGACGACAACCCGCTCGAGCGCATGGCCGAATACACCGCCGGCGGCGACAAGCTGCACATGGCCTACGGCTTCGACCTGCTCAACGCCCCCCACTCCGCCGGCTACATCCGCGAGGTGATCGAACGCTTCCAGCGCCTGGCCGGCGACGCCTGGCCCTGCTGGGCGCTATCCAACCACGATGTGGTGCGCAGCGCGACCCGCTGGGGCGCCGACGAGGACCCCGTCGCCTACCCCAAGGTGGCACTGGCCATGGTGCTGTCGCTGCGCGGCAGCGTCTGCCTCTACCAGGGCGAGGAGCTCGGCCTGCCCGAGGCCGAGGTGCCCTTCGAGCGCATCCAGGACCCCTACGGCAAGGTGCTGTGGCCGGAATTCAAGGGCCGCGACGGCTGCCGCACGCCGATGCCCTGGACCCAGGGCGAACAGGGCGGCTTCTCCTCCGTCGAGCCCTGGCTGCCGGTCGAGGAGCGTCACCTGCCGCTGGCCGTCGCCAACCAGCAGGACGACGCCGACTCGGTGCTCAATGCCACCCGCGCCATGCTGGCCTTCCGCCGGCAGCACCCGGCCCTGATCGAGGGCGAGATCCGCCTGCTCGAGGTCGGCGAGGACCTGCTCGGCTTCATCCGCGAGAGCAACGCTGACCAGGGCGGCGAGCGGCTGCTGTGCGTCTTCAACCTGACCGGCGAGCCTCGGGAGACTCCGCTGCCGGCATCCGTTGGCGGGCACGCCAAGCTGCTCGAGGGCCCCGGTTTCCAGGCGAGCCTTGCGGCCTCGCAGCTGGTCCTGCCGGCCTACCAGGCCGCCTTTATCTCGCTCGATTAACCTCTTTCCAGAGGCCGGCGCCAAGGCGCCGGCCGGGAGTCGCAAGATGGCAAGCGTAACCCTTAACAAGATCAACAAGGTCTTCGGCAGCACCCACATCATCAAGGATCTCGACCTCGAGGTCGGCGACGGCGAGTTCGTGGTCTTCGTCGGCCCCTCCGGCTGCGGCAAGTCGACCCTGCTGCGCCTGATCGCCGGGCTCGAGTCGATCACCGAGGGCGAGATGCACTTCGCCCGCGACCTGGTCAACGACCTGCCGCCCCGCGAGCGCGGTGTGGGCATGGTCTTCCAGTCCTATGCCCTCTACCCGCACATGACGGTCTACGAGAACATGGCCTTCGGCCTGAAGCTCGCCAAGACCGACAAGCAGAGTATCGAGCAGCGGGTGATGGACACCGCCCGCATCCTGCAGCTCGAGGAACTCCTGCACCGCAAGCCCAAGGAGCTCTCCGGTGGCCAGCGCCAGCGGGTCGCCATGGGGCGCGCCATGGCCCGCGAGCCGCGCATCCTGCTGTTCGACGAGCCGCTCTCCAACCTGGATGCCTCGCTGCGGGTGCAGATGCGCAACGAGATCGCCCGCCTGCATCATCGCCTGGGCTCCACCATGATCTACGTCACCCACGATCAGGTGGAAGCCATGACGCTCGCCGACAAGATCGTGGTGCTGCGCGACGGTCGCATCGAGCAGGTCGGCAGCCCCCAGACCCTCTACCAGCAGCCCGCCACCAAGTTCGTCGCCGGCTTCATCGGCTCGCCGACCATGAACTTCATGCCGGCTACGCTGCTCGAGGGCAGCACCGAGGGCTGCCGGGTCAAGACCCCGGGGCTCGGCGAGCTCGGCCTGCCTCAGGACGCCAGCGGCCAGCCCCGCCACGTCGAGCTGACCCTGGGCGTGCGCCCCGAGCACCTGCGCCTGGCCGAGGCACGCGACGACAACCGCTTCGAGATCGTCAACGTCGAATACCTGGGCAACGAGGTCTACGTCTACCTCGAGCCCCAGGCCGGCGACACCCTGCTGATCCATCGCAGCGAGGCGCCGAGCCAGTGGCAGATCGGCCAGCGGGTGGCGCTGGTGCCCGAGACCGAGCATGTGCACCTGTTCGATGCCGACGACCGAGCACTTCATCGCGCGAGACAGCACGCCGCGGCCTGAGCCTCGATCGGCATGGCCCTCGGCCGTGTCACGACACGGGCCGCGGCTTCCTAGGCAGCCGCGGCCCGAGTCGCTATGCTGGCCCGACTGAATCGTTACAGCCTCAACCGCTCCAGGACGACCATCGCCTCTTGTCTACGTCACCCCGCATCACCATCAAGGACCTGGCCCGGGAGCTGGGCGTCTCCACCGCCAGCGTCTCCAACGCCTTCAATCGCCCCGACCAGCTCTCCCCGAGGCTGCGCGAGCGGATCCTCAGCGAAGCGCATCGGCTGGGCTACTCGGGGCCGGATGCCAAGGCCCGCAGCCTGCGCACCGGCCGCTCGCGGATCATCGCGGTGGTGCTCGCCGAGAGCCTCACCTACAGCCTCAACGATCCCGTGGCCAGCGAGCTGCTGTCCGGCATCGCCGAGGTCCTCGACGCCCACGGCCATACCCTGCTGCTGCTCTCCGGTCGCCAGCACGTTTCCCAGGCGCCCGGCTCGGCCAGCATGGCCGACGGCTTCATCGTCTATGGCCTGATGCCGAGCCTCAAGGTACTGAATGACTTGCCCGTCCAGCGACCACTGATCGCCGTGGATTTCGATATCGAGGCCCGTCCCAGCGTGCATATCGACAACGAGCCGGCCTGCCATGCCATCGCCCACCATGCTCTGGCCAGCCGCCCCGCCAGGCGAATCGGCGTCATCAACCTGCGGCTCACCGCATCACCTTGCAACGGGCCGATCACCGACGATCAGGTGCTGCTCTCGGCGGAGCGCACCATCACCCGATTGCGGCTGGCCGGCTTCCACCGCGCCTTTAGCGAGCACGGCATCGACCCGGCCGATGTGCCGATGTGGAACATCGAGGAGAACACCTTCGAGGTCTGTACCCCGGTGGTCGAGGCCATCCTCGATCTCCCCGATGATGAACGCCCGGACCTGCTGCTCTGCACGTCCGATCGCATCGCGCTGACGGTGCTGACGCTCGCCGAACGGCGCGGCCTGCGCGTGCCCGAGGACCTGCGCATCACCGGCTTCGACGGCATCGCCGAGGGCCAGTACCGGGCCCCGCGCCTGACCACCGTGCGTCAGGACAGCGTCGAGAAGGGGCGCATCGCCGCCCGCATGATCCTCGGCCTCAGCCCCCATGAGGATCGCCGGCTCGACACCGAACTGATCCTGGGCGACACCTGCCCCTGAGATCCACCGCTCCACCCGCCCTCTTCTCGCCCCCCGACCGGCCTCACTCGCCCCTCGACGGGTGACGGGTGAAGAGCGCTACCTGGGTCGGCTGGCCGAGGTCGGGGTCGAGCTCGCCGATCCCCGAGAAGCGCACGCCATAGCCGTGGCGCCGGGCGACCCCGAGGCCCCAGTCGCGAAAGCGCGCCCGGCTCCATTCGAACTTGTGGTCGGGGTCGCGGAACTCGCCGCGTGCCAGCCCAAAGAGCGGGTTGTAGTCGCCGTTGGGGGTAGTCAGCACCAGAAGCCCGGGGCGCAGGCCGGCGAAGACCGCCCGCTCCACCCGGGAGAGCCCCTCGGGGGGCACGTGCTCGAGGGTCTCCACCATGGCCGCGGCGTCGAAGTCGGCCAGCGCCGGATGGGCCTCGGCATAGGAACCGCAGATCAGCTCGAGCCGCCCCGCCCGAGCGGCGGGCAGGGTCGCGAGCCGCAGCTTGGCCTGGGCGAGCAGTTCGCCACAGAGCTCCAGGCCGACCACCCGCTCGAACTGGGCGTCGCGCAGCAGGTACTGCAGCAGGCTCCCGGAACCGCAGCCGAGATCGAGCACCCGCCGCGCGCCGCTGGCGCGGATCAGCGAGGCCGCGCGCTCGAGGCGCGCCTGGTGGAGGTCGGGGTCGTCGCGGTCGCTCATCGCCGTGTCGTCCGGTCGAGGGTGGCGAGACGATGATGGCGCACCCCAGACGGGGCGAAAAGCGGCGACCAGAAAAAAGGCGCGACTCGCGTCGCGCCGAAATGCCTGCTCGAGGCTCGCCGGGGCGTCATCCGATCAGAAGAAGCCCAGCGGGTTGATGTCGTAGCTGACCAGCAGGTTCTTGGTCTGCTGGTAGTGTTCCAGCGCCACCTTGTGGGTCTCGCGGCCCACCCCGGACTTCTTGTAGCCGCCGAAGGCGGCGTGAGCCGGATACTGGTGGTAGCAGTTGGTCCACACCCGGCCGGCCTGGATGCCGCGGCCCATGCGGAAGGCGACGTTGATGTCGCGGCTCCAGACCCCGGCGCCGAGGCCGAACTCGGTGTCGTTGGCGATCGCCAGCGCCTCGGCCTCGTCCTTGAAGGTGGTCACCGCCACCACCGGGCCGAAGATCTCCTCCTGGAAGACGCGCATCCTGTTGTGGCCCTTGAGCAGGGTCGGCTGGATGTAATAGCCGCTGTCATAGGCCGGGTCGAAGCGCTCCTTGTCGCCGCCGGTCAGGAACTCGGCGCCCTCGTCGCGGGCGACGTCCATGTAGGACATGATCTTGTCGAACTGCTCCTGGGAGGCCTGGGCGCCGACCTGGACGTCGGTATCCAGCGGGTTGCCGCGGGTGATGGTCGCGACCTTCTCCATCACCTTAGCCATGAAGGCGTCATACATGCTCTCCTGGATCAGCGCCCGCGACGGGCAGGTGCACACCTCGCCCTGGTTGAAGAAGGCCAGCACCAGGCCCTCGGCGGCCTTGTCGATGAACTCGGGCTCGGCGTTCATGATGTCGGCGAAGTAGATGTTCGGCGACTTGCCGCCGAGCTCCACGGTGGAGGGGATGATGTTGTCGGCGGCGCACTTGAGGATGTGCGCGCCCACCGGGGTGGAGCCGGTGAAGGCGATCTTGGCGATGCGGGTGCTGGTGGCCAGCGCCTGGCCGGCCTCGGCGCCGTAGCCGTTGACGACGTTGACCACCCCCGGCGGCAGCAGGTCGCCGACCAGCTTCATCAGCTCGAGGATCGAGGCCGGGGTCTGCTCGGCGGGCTTGAGCACCACGCAGTTGCCCGCGGCCAGCGCCGGCGCCAGCTTCCAGACGGCCATCAGCAGCGGGAAGTTCCAGGGGATGATCTGCCCCACCACGCCCAGCGGCTCGTGGAAGTGGTAGGCCACGGTGTTGGCGTCGATGTCCGCCGCGGTGCCCTCCTGGGCGCGGATGCAGCCGGCGAAATAGCGGAAGTGATCCACCGCCAGCGGCAGGTCGGCGTTGAGGGTCTCGCGCACCGCCTTGCCGTTGTCCCAGGTCTCGGCCACGGCGAGCATCTCGAGGTGCTGCTCCATGCGATCGGCGATCTTCAACAGGAGATTGCCGCGCTCGGCGGCCGAGGTCCTGCCCCAGGCCGGGGCGGCGGCGTGGGCGGCATCCAGCGCCAGCTCGATGTCCTCGGCGGTGGAGCGGGGAATCTCGCAGAACGGTTTGCCGTTGACCGGGCTGACGTTGTCGAAGTACTGGCCCTTGACCGGCGGCACGAACTCGCCGCCGATATAGTTGCCGTAGCGCGCGTCGAAGCTGACCACGGACTCGGGGCTGCCGGGGTTGGCGTAGATCATGGCGTGTCTCCTGATGATTGTCGTTATGGTGTCGTGATGGAGGTGCATTCAGTGTTGGCGAGCCCGGCCGCTGGCGATATCCGCCGGTGGCAGGAGCCGGGCTCCTCCTTCGGGAGGAGGCGACGCCCGGCGAGCCGGTTCGCCGAACTGGCGCACCACGGCGGCCCTCATCGTTGCATCCATCGCGAATCTCCTTGTCCTAGGCGGGTTCTCGGGCCGCGGCCGGGGGGATGGGACGCTGCCTCTCCAGTCTTGGTCAGCGAAGCCAGGTGGGACATACTGCATTGGCAGGAGAGCGCCTCCTCCCTCGGGAGGAGGCAAGAGGATGTCAGGAGGATTGCCATGCACACCCTGATGGTCGCCGATGACCATCCGCTGTTTCGCGAGGCCATCGGCGCGGTGATCACCGCCGGGCTGCCCGACTGCCGACTGCTCGAGGCCGAGAGCCTGGCGCAGGCCCTCGAGCGCGCCGAGCGGCATACCGAGGTCGATCTGGTGCTGCTGGACCTCGGCCTGCCCGATGCCAGCGGGCTGGAGGGGCTCAGGGCGCTGCGCGAGGCCCATCCTGCCCTGCCGGTGGCCATCCTCTCCGCCGACCAGGAGCGGCGCACCGTCCTCGAGGCCATCGAGCTCGGCGCGGTGGGCTACATCCCCAAGTCGACGCCGCGCCGGGCGCTGCAGGGGGCCCTGATCCGCCTGCTGGAGGGCCAGCTCTACCTGCCGGCGGAGATCATGCGCCACCCCCCGGCCGCGCCCTCCTCTCCGTGCCCCTCGCCGTCGGCCGAGGGCGTACCGCAGGACGCGCAGCGCCGGCGCCTGGCCGAGCTCACCGACAAGCAGCTCGAGGTGCTGATCCGCCTCTCCCGGGGGGCCCCCAACAAGGTGATCGCGCGGGAGCTGGAGATCGCCGAGACCACGGTGAAGACCCACGTCTCGGCGATCCTGCGCAAGCTTGGCGTCTCCGGCCGCGTCCAGGCGATCCTCGCCGCCAATGATGCCGACCTCGAGGCCCTGCTCGCCGAGCGCCGTCTGCCCTCAGCCTGAGCCGCCGCGCAGCGCGACCAGCTGCATGCGCAGGCGCAGCGGCTTCACGGGCTTGAGCAGACAGCCGTAGCCCCGCTGGCGGGCCAGGCCCGTGATCGCGGCGTCGTGATTGGCGGTGATCACCACCACCGCGAGCCCCGGCCGGCGCTCGCCCAGCCGCGCGGCCACCGCCAGGCCATCGGGGTGCCCCTCCCCCAGGTGGTAATCGACCAGCAGCACGTCCGCGGCCTCGTCGGGGGCCCCGGCGTCCAGGTCGGCCTCCAGGGCCGCCAGGCCGGTGGCGGTGCGCACCGCGCAGCCCCAGCCGGCGAGCAGCGCCGCCATGCCCTCGCAGATCCCGGGGTCGTCGTCGACGACCCAGACCCGCATGCCCGCCAGCAGATCGCCCTCCCAGGCCGGCGCCGGTGCGCTCGGCGGCGCCGCCGGCAGCCGGCCCTCGGGCACGCGCACCGCGAACAGCGAGCCGCGCCCCGGCACCGAGGCGAGCCGCAGGGGGTGGTCGAGGATCCCGGCGATACGATCGACGATCGCGAGCCCCAGCCCCAGGCCGCGGTCCTCGGCGTCGCGGCGCTCGCCCAGGCGCTGGAACTCCTGGAAGATCGCCTCGCGCTGCGCCTCGGGAATGCCGGGCCCGGTATCGGCCACCAGGATCTCGAGCCCGCCGGGGCGCCGACGGCAGCCCAGCAGGATCCGGCCCTGCTCGGTGTAGCGAATGGCGTTGGTCAGGAAGTTGCGCACCACCCGCGCCAGCAGCGCCAGGTCTGAGGCGACCACCGCCTCGCTTCTCACATAGTGAAGCGTGAGCCCCCGCGCCGCGGCCATCTGGCGGAACTCCTCGGCCAGCACGTCGAGCAGCCGCGAGACGGGAAAGGGGGCGACGTCCGGCGCCAGCACCCCGGCATCCAGGCGCGAGATGTCCACCAGGGTGCCGAGCAGCGCCTCCACGTCCTGGAGGGAGCGGCCGACATGCCCCACCAGCCGGGTCGAGGCGGCGGGCAGCTCGTGCTCCTCGAGGGCGCTGGTGAAGAGCCGGGCGGCGTTCAGCGGCTGCATCAGGTCGTGGCTGACCGCGGCCAGGAAGCGGGTCTTGGAGAGGTTGGCCGCCTCGGCCTCGGCCTTGGCGGCGTGGAGCTCGGCCAGGGTCTGCTGCAGCGCCTCGGTGCGCTCGCGCACCTGCTCGGCGAGCAGCACGGCATGCTCGAAGGCCGCATAGGGGGCCGCCCCGGCCACCCCGGCCGACTCCACGCGCTCCATCAGCGCGGAGGCGATGCGGCGCAGGCGGGCGTTCTCCGCCAGCAGCTCGCGCTCCCGGGGAGTGGCGTCGTCAGGGATCGTCCGCGGCCGGTCGAGCGCCAATGGCGACTCCGGTGAAGGTCTGGTTGATATGCATGCCATGATGCTGCTCCCCGTAGGAGTTGAAGCCCACCACCCGCGAGCGCGCCAGCAGCCGCGAGGCGGCGTCCACCTGCCCGCGAGCTTCCAGCTCCAGCCGACGCAGGAAGCAGTCGCAGGCGATGATCAGCGCCGGCTCGCCGAGGCGCTCGGCGAGGCCGGCGAAGACCGCTTCGAGGTCCTCGAGCAGGGGCGCGGGCCGCATGGCGGTCAGCACGATGCCGTTCTCCACCGCGCAGTAGAAGCTCAGGCTGCCGTCGTCGTTGACCCGCTGGATGGCGCGCACGTAGTGCGCCTCGCCCAGCCGCACCGCCAGGGGATGGCGGGCGAAGACCGCGGCGTCCAGGGCGGCGACCGGCAGGCCCACCAGCCGGGCATACTCCTCGGCGGCCGGCAGGGCGTTGAGCTCCAGCACCCGACGGCGCTCGCGATCGGCCCGAGTGACCACCAGCTTCTCGGTGCGCGGGCGCAGATGGTGGGTGGTGAAGACCTCGAAGGGCAGCCGGGTATTGATCAGCACCACCACCGCGGCCTGGCCGTGGAAGCGCCCCTCGGCGTGCACGTGGGTATGGGCCAGGCGATTGTCGTCGCCGGCGGAGCCGCCGAAGCTGGGGATGCGTCCCAGGGCGGCATCCAGGGTCGCCAGCACCTGCTCCTCGCAGCTGGAGAGGCCGTCGAGCAGGGTCAGCGCGAAGCTGTGACCGGCCAGGGGCGCCAGGGCGCGGTCGCGACAGTCGTCGAGCAGGCCGTCGACCAGGCGCTGGGCGCGCATCAGGTCGAAGTCCGCCAGGTTCTCGACCAGCGCGCAGGAGACCGCGAAGTGGCGCCGGTCGAGGCCGATGGCGACGATGCCGCCGCGCCCGTAGCCCGCCGGGGTGAGCTCCCCGGCGGTGGTGCAGCCCGCCACCGGCACGCCGGCGAAGGCCGCGTCCAGGGCCTCGGAGAGCGCCGCCAGGGGGTACTCGGCGCTGCAGAAGAAGAGCACGAAGCCGAGCTCGGGGTGGCACAGCGCCTCGGCGAGCTCCTGCCCGGCAGCGTGGGGATCGCCGTGGCGGCTGACGGCCGAGCGCAGCGGCGCGCCCTCGGCCATCGGGCCCGGCCCGGTCGCGCCCCGGTCGGACGCGACCCGGTCGGACGCGACCCGGTCGGACGCGCCGTCGAGCCCGGGGCGGGCGGAGAGATGATCACGCATGGCGACCTGCCTGTCGGGTTTGGGGCAGTGTAGGTCTCGCGTCCCCTCGCCACAACGCCGGACCGGGAGGCGGCACGACAGGGGCATGGGGCATCAAGACGGCCTGGTACTTTCTGCTGATCCTCGAACGAATTTGATCGATATCAAGGATGGGGTGAGCCTGCTCCGTCTACCTTATCTGGACGGTGCCCGGAAGAGGCCCGGATGACAAGAACGGAGAGATCCATGCCTGCCTGCCCACCCGAGACGCACGCCCATCCCAGTCCCGTCGACCAGCCGCTGTCGATCACCTACGACCACGAGGCACGCGAGATGGAGCGCTATCGCGGCCTGGCCCTCAGCTTCCTGCCGAGCCATCCCCACGTCAGCCGCCTGATGGCCGCGCTGGGCATCGAGTGCGAGCAGCGCCTGGCCGCCCTGGAGACGCTCGCCGAGCGGCTGGAGCGACGCTCCTGCCTGCCGGCGCCCCTGGCGCGGCGCCGGGACCACGCGACGCAGTACCGGCAACACCTGTTCATCCGCGACGACGCCACGGCGGCCCAGACCCTGAGCTACGCCCTGGCCTTCGCCCAGCACTCGCTGCAGTTCAGCGAGCTGATGGCCCGACACTGCCAGCTGGCGGGCCTCGATACCCTGCTCACCCGTTTCGCCGACGGCAAGCGCCGGGAGTGCCGGCTCCTCGAGGAGCTCCGGGACCAGTCGCCGGTCACGGCCCGCGCCACTGGTTCATTCGGCTGACGGCCAGGCCTCCAGCGCCCTCAGCGTCTCGGCCAGGCCGCGATGCAGCGCACTCAGCAGCGGCGCGACCTCGTCCAGGCGCGCCTGGGCGCCGAGCCGTTCCACCTGGCCGGCCAGCCTGGCGACCCGCCTCGCGCCCAGGCTCGAGGACTCCCCCTTCAGCCGATGCGCCAGGGACTCGACGTGGCGGTCGATCCCGTCGTCCAGGGCGCGTTCGAGTCCCGCCAGGTGCTCCGCCGCCTGCTGACGGTAGAGGGTGATCAGCGCCGCGAGCCCCTGGCGTCCCAGGCTCTCTTCCAGGGACGAGAGGGTCGACGCCTCGAGCGGCGCCTCGGGAGACGCGGCGTCGCCTGCCGGCGTCGTCCCGGCCCGCGGCAAGTGCCGGTGCAGCAGGGCCATCAGGGCCTGCTGGAAGAGCGGCTTGGTCAGGTAGCCGTTCATGCCGGCGGCCAGGCAGCGTACCTGATCCCCGCTCGGCCCCCCGGCGGTCATCGCCACCACCGGCACCTCGGCCGCCCAGCCGCCCCGGGCACGCAGCCGCCGGGTCGCCTCCAGGCCGTCCGTACCGGGCAGCTGCACGTCCATGAAGATCAGGTCGAAGTGCTCACGGGCCGCCCAGGCGAGGGCCACGTCGGCGTCTTCGGCGACGCTGACGCGACACCCCAGGCGCTCGAGCATGGCCCGGGCCACCTGCTGGTTGACCGGATCGTCCTCGACCACCAGCAACCGGGCATCGGCCAGCCCGCCCTCGGGGAGGGCCGGCGGCGCCTCTTCCGGGAAGGCGTCGCCCGAGGCCTCCGGCAGCGTCAACTCGAACCAGAAGCGACTGCCCCTGCCCGGTTCGCTCTCGAAGGCGAGCCGCCCGCCCTGCGCCTCGACCAGGCGCTGGCTGATCACGAGCCCGAGTCCGGTGCCGCCGAAGCGACGCGCGGTGGAGGGATCGCCTTGCTGGAAGGGCTCGAACAGCTGACACTGGCACTCGGGCGCAATGCCGATCCCGGTGTCGACGACCTCGAAGCGCACCGGCCCCTCGGCCAGGGCACGCACCACCAGGTGCACTTCCCCCTGCTCGGTGAACTTGATGGCGTTGGAGAGCAGGTTGAGCAGCACCTGGCGCAGGCGGCCGGCATCGCCGACGACCCGCGCCGGCAGGCGCGGGTCACGCTCGCACGTCAGGCGAAGCCCCCGAGCGGCGGCCCGCGGGGCGAAGAGGGCCACCGCCCCCTCGATCAGCTCGGCCAGGTCGAAGGGGCGCTCCTCGAACGCCAGGCGCTGGGCCTCGATCTTGGAGAGGTCCAGGAGGTCGTTGATCAGCTCGAGCAGACGCTGGGCGCTGTCGTGGATGGTGTCGGCGAAGTGGCGCGCCTTCACCGGCAGCGGCTGGTCCTGGAGCAGGTCGCTCATGCCGATGACCCCGTTGAGCGGGGTGCGGATCTCGTGGCTGACGGTCGCCAGGAACTCCGACTTGGCGCGGCTCGATGACTCGGCGCGCTGGGCGGTGACCTCCAGCTCGCGGCTCAGGGTCTCCAGCTCGCGACGGGCGGCGGCGTTGTCGCGGGACTCGCGGAACAGGAAGATCACCACCAGCAGCGCCGCCAGGCTCATCGCCAGGATCAGCAGCAGCAGGACGACGTAGAGGGTCTGCAGCGCCCGCCGCTCCTCGGTGGTGGCCTCGGCCAGGTGGCCGTTGATGGCGATGACCAATCGCTCGGTGACGCCGTTCAGGATGTCGAGCCGGGAGATCAGCTGGTTCCGGGCATCGGCATCGAGGCGTTCCAGGCGGCTCAGCTGCGCGTCCATGGCCGCGAGATGCGACTCGACCTGCCCCACCAGCGCCTCGGCGATCTCGATCCTGGCCAGCAGCTGAGTGATGTCGCCCTCCTTGAGCAGGTTGAGGCGGCTGTAGAGCAGCTCCAGGCGGATGCGCAGGGCCATCAGCGGCCGCTCGGCCGTCGGGTCGGGGCGCGCCAGGAAGCTGCGCAGCTCCACCGCGTCCCGGTCGAGCTTGTGGGCGTGCCAGGCGGCATTGCCGCCCACGCTCTCGGCCAGGGTGTGCTGGCGCCAGGCGACCAGGCCGACCACGACCAGGGCGGCGGCGAAGAACAGCAGCGCGGCGATGGCGCCCAGCTTCAGGCGCAGGGGGTAGTGCGACATCAGGCCTCCTCGCCCGAGGCCCCTCAGGGCACGATGATCCGAATGACGTGCCAGACCGAGCGGAAGCGCACCGCCTCGGTCAGAAGCTCGGGGTGTGCATCGAAGGGGTAGACGACGAACAGCGGGCCGTAGTCGCGGATCCCCAGGGGCTCTGCGTTCCGCGACATGGCGAGGATCACGTCGTGATCGTAGAAGTCGGAGCGCGGGGCCCGCGCCTCGAACCCGTTGAGGGCCTGGATGTGCAGGCAGTCACCGTCGGCCCCGACGGCCTCGAGCAGGGCCCGCACCAGCGGCCCCTCGAAGCGTCCCCGGTCGCTGTGCCAGGGCGTGTGGGTCTCGATGACCCGCGACGGCAGGGCCTTAAGCATGGCGCGATCGAAATGCGCCTCGCCGCCCACGTTGGTCCGGGTGATATCGCCGCCGAGGGTCAGGATCACGTCCCCGGTGGGCGCCGGCAGGGCCTGGGCCACGGGCCCGGCCTCATCGCCGGGGCGCGCCTGGACATGGGGAGGCGCGATCAGCAGCCACAGCAGCGGCGTCAGCAGTCGCGCGAGGTATCCGGTCGACATGAACGGGATTCCTGAGACAAGTGAGCGGCCCTAGGGTACGTCACTCGGCGCCCGAGGTCAGGGCACACCGGGCGAAAAGGCCGCGGGGCGCCATGGCGCCCCGCGGGTCTTCCTCGAGAGGGTGCGCGATCGCCTCAGCTCTCCAGCTTCTCGATCGGCTCGATGCGCACCAGGTCCTCGTAGGCGTGCCAGCTGGCATGGCCCAGCACCGGCAGGATCAGCGCCAGGCCGATGTAGAAGGTCATGACCCCGACCAGCACGCAGCCGGTGAGGATGGCCGCCCACAGCAGCATCGGGCGGAAGTTCTTGGCGACCGAGCGGATGCTGGCCTCGATGCCCTCCATGAAGGTGAGGTCCTGATCCATCAGGGTAGGGATCGCCACCACGCTGATGGTGAAGGCGCCGAAGGCCAGCACGGCCCCGATCGCGGTGCCCACCGCCAGCATGGTCAGGCCGTCGACCGTGGTCAGCAGCGAGGCGTAGAGCAGCTCGGGATTGGGCGCCTCGAGGCCGAAGAAGAGCGCGAACAGCAGCGTGGCCAGACGGATCCAGGCGAGAAAGAAGATCATCATCATCACGCCCATCATCGCCAGCTGGCCGGCGTGGCCCTTCCAGCCGCCGAACGCGTCGCCGAGGTTGGGCACCCGCCCCGCCTCGATCGCCCGGCTGATGCCGTAGGAGCCCACGGCCACCAGCGGCCCGAGGAACATGAAGCCGGCGATCAGCGGCAACAGCCAGTGCCACAACCCCAGCGTGAAGGCCCCGGCGGTGACGGCGATACTCAGCCCCACCCAGAACATGCCGTAGGCAAGGCTGACCGAGGTGGCCTGGCGAAAGTCCTCGAAGCCCGACGCCAGCCAGGCACGTGGCTTGTCCATACCCACTGACCGGATGGTGATCCTGACACTGGGCGCAGCCGTCTTGTCCCGCTCTCTGGTTGCCGCATTCATGGTCACACCCCTGTTTCCGCCTGTAGTGTCCCGGGTCTACCGGGCCGGTTCGGAACACCTCTCGCCGCGTCGTCGACAGGCGCCCGTCATCGCTTAACGCCTCATTAATGTAGTCGACGGCCGACGTTCACGCAGAGGGCGCAAGCGCCGGCTCCTCAACGCACAGTGTCCCCAGACGCCGCTCGACCGGGCCGCTGCCCCGGACGCGCGAACGCCCCTCCCGAGGGAGGGGCGTTCGCAGGGTACGGCGGGGCCATCGGCGACGATGGACCCCGAGGGGCAAGAGACCGCCTCAGCGCACGATCATCACCGACACCTTCGAATGGTGCACGACGTGCTCGGCGTTGGGCCCGAGCACGTAGTCGACGAACTTGCGCTTGTTGTGGGAGGCCATGACGATCAGGTCGATCTCGAGCTGCTTCGCCGCCTTGATGATCGCCTCCCAGGGCGAGCCGTCGACGATCACGCTCTGGACGGTGATGTCCTCCGGCACGTGCTCACGGATGAACTCGTGCTGGGCATCGGTGACCGCCTGGTGCGCCTTCGCGGCGAAGTCCTTGGGGAAGTAGGACCCCACCAGCGGCATGCGGTAGTCGGGCAGCACCGTCACCACGTGCAGCGAGGCACCGAAGCTATGGCACAGCGAGAGGGCCGTGGGCAGGGCCTTCTCCCAGGACGCCTCCTCGTTGAGGTCCACCGGCAACATGATCTTCTGGTACATGGTTGCGCCTCCTTCAGGCTTGAGCCAGGGCGGCATCGCGATCACGCCGCCGCCGTTGCAGCATCAGGACCAGGCCGAACACCAGGAAGGCGGGAATCCACATCCACTCCTTGGTCCAGCGATCCACCGGCGCCAGGACCTGGATGATCTCCTGGTCGAAGTCGAAGCCCATGTCGGCGGCCTGGCTGCCGTAGGCGACCATGTCGACCATGGCCTTCTCATCTTCGATGAACAGTTCCAGCCCAAGGTTCGCCAGACGCTCCTCGCCGGTCTCGCCCTCGGGCACCGGCAGCGTCATGTAGGTGGTCATCGGATCGCCGTAGGCGTCCAGCCCCGCGATCTGCAGCCGCAGGGTGGTGTCGTCGCTGACGCTGCCCAGCGTCTCGACGAACTGCGCCGGCGGCACCTCGCGGTAGGGGTCGTGGATCATGTCCATCCAGAAGCCCGGGCGGAACAGCGTGAAGGCCACCAGCAGCAGCAGGATGGATTCGTACCAGCGGCTGCGGGTCACCATGAAGCCCTGGGTGGCCGCCGCGAAGATCAGCATCGCCACCGTGGCCACCACGAAGATCAGGATCCCCTGCAGCCAGGAGACGTCGATCAGCAGCAGGTCGGTGTTGAAGATGAACAGGAACGGCAGCGCCGCGGTGCGCAGGCTGTAGTAGAAGGCCTGGAAGCCGGTGCGGATGGGATCACCGCCCGACACCGCCGCCGCGGCGAAGGAGGCCAGGCCCACCGGCGGGGTCACGTCGGCCATGATGCCGAAGTAGAACACGAACAGGTGCACCGCGATCAGCGGCACCAGTAGGCCGTTCTGCTCGCCCAGCTGGACGATCACCGGCGCCAGCAGCGCCGACACCACGATGTAGTTGGCGGTGGTGGGCAGGCCCATGCCGAGGATCAGGCTGAGCACCGCGGTGAGCAGCAGGATCAGCATGAGGTTGCCCATGGAGAGCACCTCGACCACATCGGCCAGCACCAGGCCCACGCCGGTCTGGGAGACGGCGCCGACGATGATGCCCGCGGTGGCGGTGGCAATGCCGATGCCGATCATGTTGCGCGCGCCGGTCACCAGGCCGCTCCACAGGTCCAGGAGCCCCTCGCGGATGTCGGCGGCCATGTCGCTGCGGCCGCGGAAGATCGAGGTGATCGGGCGCTGGGTGACCATGATGAAGACCATCAGCACCGTGGCCCAGAAGGCGGACAGCCCCGGCGACAGGCGCTCGACCATCAGGCACCAGATCAGCACGACGACCGGCAGGATGTACTGCAGGCCGACCATCACCGTGGGCCGCGTCTGCGGCAGGGTATAGACCGGCTCATCGGGATCGTCGAGCTCGAGCTCGGGATAGCCGGCGGCCAGCTTCAGAAGGGCCACGTAGACCACCGCCAGAACCACAGCCACCAGCCAGGGCGTGGCATCGCCCAGCAGCGGCTTGAGCCAGCCCAGGCCGTAGTAGACCACCAGGGCGGTGATCATCATCAGCAGCAGGCCACCGAGGAAACCGATCACCTTGCGCACCAGGGGCTTGGGCGCGTTGCTGCTCTGAAGGCCCTGCATGTTGGCCTTCAGCGCCTCGAGATGGACGATGTAGATCAGGGCGATATAGGAGATCAGCGCCGGCAGGAAGGCGTGCTTGATCACGTCGACGTAGGAGATGCCGACATACTCGACCATCAGGAAGGCCGCGGCCCCCATCACCGGCGGCATGATCTGCCCGTTGACCGAGGACGCGACCTCCACCGCGCCCGCCTTCTCGGCGGGGAAGCCGACGCGCTTCATCATCGGCACGGTGAAGGTACCGGTGGTCACCACGTTGGCGATCGAGGAGCCGGAGATCAGGCCGGTCATGCCGGAGGCGACCACGGCGGCCTTGGCCGGCCCGCCCTTGTAGTGGCCCAGCAGCGAGAAGGCGACCTTGATGAAGTAGTTGCCCGCGCCTGCCTTGTCGAGCAGGGCGCCGAACAGCACGAACAGGAAGACGAAACTGGTCGAGACCCCCAGCGCGATGCCGAAGACCCCCTGGGTCGTCAGCCACTGGTGGTTGACCAGGCCGAACAGGCTCACCCCGCCGTGCGCCAGGATGCCCGGCATCCAGGGTCCCGCCAGGCTGTAGACGAGAAACACCGTGGCCACGATCATCAGCGGCGGCCCGAGGGCGCGACGCGTCGCCTCGAGGAGCAGCAGGATCCCGACGACCCCGACGATCACATCCTGAAGGATGGGCGCCCCGGGACGCTGGGCCAGCTGTTCGTAGAACATGAACATGTAGGCGCCGCAGAAGGCCGCCGCTGCCGCCATCACCCAGTCCTGCAGGGGAATGCGGTCACGCGGCGAACGCTGCAGCGCCGGGTAGGCCATGTAGGCCAGGAAGAGGGCGAATGCCAGATGAATCGATCGGGCCTCAGTGGCATTGAAGACCCCGAAACCCAGCATGAAAGGAATCGGCGAGGCGATCCACAGCTGGAAGAGCGACCACAGCGCGGCGATGCTGACCAGCAACTTGCCGGGCGTCCCGGCCGGCTTGCGCGCCCCCGAGTCGGTAGAGGCGACCATATCCTCCAGGTCCACCTCGTCACCCGGAGACCTCATCTTGTCCTCGGTCATAAGCGAGCCCTGCTCTAAGTTATCGATTGACACTGGTTAATCATTCGTCAGAACCAGAATGCGCGGTCACCCCTCGAGATGACCGCGCACTCAACACCTGGGTGAGGTGATCTCAGGTACCGGAGATCACTCGATCCAGCCCTGCTCGCGATAGTAGCGTGCAGCGCCCTCATGCAGCGGGGCCGAGAGGCCGGAGCTCACCATGTCCTGGGGATCGAGGTTCTCGAAGGCCGGGTGCAGGCGCTTGAAGCGATCGAAGTTGTCAAAGATCGCCTTGACCGTCTGGTAGACCACCTCGTCGTCGGTGTTGGTGTCGGTCACGAAGGTGGCCGCCACGCCGAAGGTGGGCACGTCGTCCGGGTTGCCCTTGTAGAGGCCACCGGGGATGACCGACTTGGAGTAGTAGGGATGCTCCTCGACGATCTGGTCGATGACCGGCCCCTCGAGCGGCACCAGGCGTGCGTCGACGGTGGTGGTGGCCTCCTGCAGGGAGCCGTTGGGGTGACCGACCACGTAAACCATGGCGTCGATGTTGTTGTCGGACAGGGCCGCGGCCTGCTCGGCGGCGTCGAGCTGAGAGGCCAGGGAGAAGGTGTCCATGGTCCAGCCCTTGGCATCCATCACCACTTCCATGGTGTTGCGCTGACCGGAACCCGGGTTGCCGATGTTGACGCGCTTGCCTTCCAGGTCGTCGAGGCCCTCGATGCCGGCATCGGCGCGGGCCAGCATGGTCAGCGGCTCACCGTGGACACGGAAGACCGCGCGCAGCTCCTCGTAGGCATCACCCTCGAAGTTGCCGGTGCCGTTGTAGGCCTGGTACTGCACGTCGGACTGCACCACGCCCATGTCGAGCTCGCCGGACTTGATGCCGTTGACGTTGGCCACCGACCCGCCGGTGGAGGGGGCGTTGCACTTGATGTTGGCGTCTTCCAGACGGTTCACGAGGCGGCAGACGGACTGGCCGACGACATAGTAGACGCCGGTCTGACCACCGGTACCGATGGTGATGAATTTCTCTTCCTGGGCCATGGCCGGCGATGCGAACATCGCGGCTCCCAGCATCGCACCGGTGAAGGCAGCGGCAGAGAAAGCATGACGTTTCATGGACACACCTCTTGAGTTGTGCAAACGGATTCCTTGGCAGCGATCCGCTCCTGGACCGCCGACGGCCTTGAGCCGCTCCCCCCTACTTTAGCGAAAAAAGCGGTCATATGATGAGGCCTTTTTGCTTACGAGGGAGTCTAGACCCAGCGTAGGTCACGTGAACGTTAATTTTCCGCGGTGCTCTCCACGCACGGTCGCCTGGACGACCGAGGGACGTGGCGGATAGCGAGACGACGAACGGGCCTTGATGCCCCGCGATGCCAGGCGCCAGACTGGGCAGGAGGGGCGCTTGCCCGGCCAGCGAGGAGTCGCGACATGACCCAGCGAATCGAGTGCGTTCAGGGAGATATCGCCCGACAGGCCGATATCGATACCGTGGTCAATGCCGCCAACGCCCAGCTGAGAAGCGGCGGCGGCGTGGCGGGCGCCCTGCATCGGGCCGCCGGCCCGGCGCTTGCCGAGGCGTGCCGGCCGCTGGCGCCGATCCGGCCCGGCCAGGCGGTGATCACCGGCGCCTTCGCGCTGCCCAACCGCCACGTGATCCACTGCCTGGGGCCGGTCTACGGCGTCGACGAGCCCGCCGACGAGCTGCTCGCAGCCTGCTACCGCCACGCCCTGGAGCTGGCCGAGCGCCACGCCATCCCCTCGATCGCCTTTCCCGCCCTCTCCGCCGGGGCCTTCGGCTACCCGCCGGCCGAGGCGGCGCGGATCGCGCTCTCGACGGTGCTCACCACCCTGCCCCGCTGCCCGGGCATCGAGCGCGTGCGCTTCGTGCTCTTCGACGCCACCGGCCGGGCACTGCATGACCGCACCCTGGCCACCCTGCAGGGCGGCCAGGCGCAGCAGGACCCTCCTCAGACGTTGTAGCCCAGCACCGCCGGCAGCCACAGCGCGATGGCGGGGAACAACGCCACCAGGGCCAGGGCGGCCGCCATGGCGGCGACGAACAGCAGCGCCCAGCCGACGGTCTGCTCCAGGCGGATCTTCGCCACCTCGGTGGTCACCATCAGGTTCACCGCCACCGGCGGGGTGAACTGACCGATGGCGATGTTCATCGCCATCAGGATGCCGAACCAGACCGGGTTCCACGCGAAGTGCTGCATCACCGGGATCAGGATCGGCATCATGATCAGGTAGATCGAGATGGCATCGAGCACCATGCCGGCCAGCAGCACCGCCAGCATGATCAGCAACAGCAGCAGGGTACCGCTGTCGGTCAGCCCGATGATCCACTCCGCCAGGTGACGGAAGGTGCCGAGCATGGTGCCGGCCCAGGCGAAGATGCCGGCCAGGGCAATGATCAGGAGCACCACCCCGGAGATCACCGCCGCCTCGCCGAGCAGCGCCCAGAGGTCCCGCCAGCCCATCTCCCGGGTCAGCAGGAGGCCGACCAAGGCGCCGTAGGCCACCGCCACCACCGCCGCCTCGGTGGGCGTGAAGAGCCCGCTGCGCAGCCCCCCGAGGATGATCACCGGGGCGAACAGCGCCGGCAGCGCCTGGCGGAAGCTCTCGCCGAGCGCCGGCCGCTCGACCGCCGCCGGGGCCTCCCATCGATGGCGCCGGGAGAGCAGCAGCGCCGGCACCAGCAGCGCCGCCCCGGCCAGCAGCCCCGGGAAGAGCCCCGCCGCGAAGAGCGCCCGCAGATCGACCCCCGGCACCACGATGGAGTAGAGGATCAGCGCCACCGAGGGCGGAATCAGGATCGCCGTGGAGGCCGAGGCGGCGATCAGCGTGGCCGAGAAGGGCCTGGGATAACCCGCCTTGGTCATGCTGGGCAGCATTACCATGGCCACCGCGGCGGCGTCGGCGGGCCCCGAGCCGCTCATGCCGCCCATGATCATGCAGACCAGCACCGCCACCACGGCGAGGCCGCCGTGGCGCGGACCGATCAGCGCCTGGGCGAAGCGCACCAGGCGCGCCGCCACCCCGGCCCGCTCGAAGATCAGGCCGGTGAGGATGAACAGCGGAATGGCGATCAGCGGATACTTGGCCACGCCGTTGTAGGTGTTGGTGCCGAGCGTGGCCAGCATGGCCGGCGAGAGGCCGGCGAGGATGCCCACGGCCCCGGACAGCCCCAGCGAGAAGGCCACCGGCACCCCGGCGATCAGCAGGCCCGCGAAGGCCAGCAGCATCCACAGATCAGGCGTCATCGTCGAGCCTCCCGCGCAGGCGGTCCCAGGTCTGCTGCCCCTGGCGCAGCAGCATCAGCGCCGAGAGCAGTGGCAGCCAGGCCAGGTACCACCACTGGGGCAGGCCGAGCCCCGGGGAGAGCGAGCCCCACTGGATCTCCTGCCAGGTCATCCGGGCCCCGAACCAGGTGATCAGCCCCAGCACCGTCATACCGCAGGCGCCCTGGAAGAGGATCAGGGCGCGGCGCGGCACCGTGGGCAGGGCCCGCTCCAGCAGGCCGATGCGAATATGGCGGTGGCGGCGCAGGGCCACCGAGGCGCCGGCGAAGGTCAGCACCACCAGCAGGAACACCGAGAACTCCTCGGTGAAGGCGAAGGAGCCGCCGGTGAGGTAGCGCACCACCACGTTGGCCAGGCTGATCAGGCCGATGATCAGGATCGCGAGGGTCGCCAGCAGGCGTTCGAGTCTTGCGTCGGGAGGGGTCATGAGCGTTGAGGGTCAAGGGCGTTGAGACGAGATCGGCCCCGCAAGGGGCCGATCGTGAGAAGCCGAGGGGAAGGGGCGGTCACGGGGACGGCAGGCGCCGGGGTCACTCCGGCGACATGTCGTCGCGGGCGGCCTCGACGATCGCCTCGCCGATGCGCGGCACCCACTCGTCGTGGACCGACTCGGTGGCCTCGACGAAGGCTTGATGCTGCGCCTCGTCGAGATCGGTGACCGTGACCCCGCGCTCGCGGATCGCCGCCAGCCGCGCCGGCTCCTCCTCGCGGGTCATGGCGATCTCCCAGGCGCCGGCCTCCTCGGCGGTCTCGCGCAGCAGGGTGCGCTCCTGCTCGTCGAGGGACTCCCACACCTGGCGGTTCACCGCGAAGACCAGCGGGTCGTTCATGTAGTTCCAGCGGGTCAGGTGTGACTGCCCCACCTGATCGATGCGCGCCACGTCGAACACCGAGAGCGGGTTCTCCTGGCCGTCCACCGCACCGGTGGTCAGCGCCGGCTTGGCATCGGCCCAGCTCATCTGGGTGGGGTTGGCCCCCAGCGCCGTGAAGGTGTCCTGGAAGAGCGGCGAGCCCACCACGCGGATCTTCAGGCCCTCGAGGTCGGCCGGCTCGTCGATGGGCCCCTGGGAGTTGGAGAGCTGGCGGAAGCCGTTCTCGCCCCAGGCCAGCGGCACCACCCCCCGCGAGCCGATGGCCTCGAAGACCAGTTCGCCGGCCGCCCCGCCGGTGACGGCATCGACCGCCTCGGCATCGGGCATGAAGAAGGGCAGCGAGAAGAGGTTGAGTTCCGGCACCTGGGGCGACCAGTTGATGGTCGAGCCCACGGCCGCATCGATCAGCCCCGAGCGCATGGCCGAGAACTCGCGGGTCTGGTCGCCGTTGACCAGCTGGGAGTTGGGATAGACCCGCAGGGTCAGGTCGCCGCCGGAGCGCTCCGCGACCAGTTCGGCCCACTTCTCGGCGGCCTGTCCCCAGGGGAAGGCGTCGGAGAGCACGGTGGAGACGGAGAGCTCCCGGGCCTGGACGGACGAGGCGAGGGCGAGGGAAGCGCTGACGAGAAAGGCGCCGGCCAGGGCGGCGGCTCCTCGGCGCGGAGAGCGTGACGAAGGCATGGCGTGTCCTTGCGGTGTGGTCGTGGGGCGGTCCGTCGCCGGCCTCCCCGACATCGTTATCGGCAGGGCGTCATCGACGCCGCGAGCCTAACGATGCCCTGTCATCCGGGCGTCATGCAAGAGAGACCGCCCCCGGGCGCTGTCGCGGCATTCAACGGAGTTGCTATGCTGTGAGGCTTTTCGCCGACCCTCCCCGAGGAGACACCGTGCCGCTTCGCGACCTGGCCCTGGGCCTCGCCGTCATCGCCATCTGGGCGCTGAACATCATCGTCATCAAGCTGGGGGTGGTCGAGCTGCCGCCGCTCTTGCTGACCACCCTGCGCTTCGCCCTGGTGGCGGCGCTGCTGGTGCCCTTCCACCCCGTGGCCCGCCACCAGCTGCCCTTCCTGGCGCTGCTCTCGGTGACCTTCGGCTCCCTGCACTTCGCCCTGCTGTTTATCGGCCTCGGCCAGGCCGAGGCGGGCACCGGCGCGCTGCTGGTGCAGATGGGCACGCCCTTCGCCACCCTGCTCGCCGTGGTGTTTCTCGGCGAGCGCCTGGAGCCGCGGCGCGTGGCGGGGCTCGCGCTCTCCTTCGCCGGGGTCGCGGTGCTGGCCGGCGGCCCCTCGCTTCCGGCGCCACTGCCCACCGCCCTGCTGCTGGCCAGCGCCCTGGGCTGGGCCATCTCGCAGCTGCTGATCAAGCACGGTCCCAATGTCTCGCCCATGGCCCTGGCGGGCTGGGTGGCGCTGTTCGCCACCCCCCAGGTGGCGCTGGGGTCCTGGTGGTTCGAGCAGGGCCAGTGGGCCGCCATCAGGGCGGCCGGCTGGGCCGGCTGGGGCGCGGTGTTCTACACCGCGGTGATGTCCTCCATCGTGGCCTACGGCCTCTGGTACGGCCTGCTGCGTCGTCACCCGGTCAACCGGGTGGTGCCGCTGACCCTGCTGATGCCGGTAGGGGCGGTGCTGCTGGGCGTGGCGCTGATGGGCGACGGCCTGGGGATGCACAAGCTCATCGGCGGCGGGCTGGTGATCGCCGGACTGGCGCTGATCGTGCTGCGTGTCGGCTTCCGCCGCCCGGCCGGCTGATGCGGGGCGCCCGCGGCGCGATCAGGACGCCGGCGGCTCGCCGGCCTCGCCCGGGCAGAGCCCGCCGCCGCCCGGCCAGCTGACGCAGTCCCCCGCCGCCACGCCCATCGCCTCGAAGGCACCGGCGTTGACCTCCAGGGCCGCCCGGTAGGGCACGCCGGGGCGGGTCACCGGGCAGTCGCCGGGGGCCTCGGCGGTGCAGGGCGTCATGCGGTGGATCTCGGCGATGCGCCCCGCCTCGTCGATGAAGGCGATGTCCAGCGGGATCCGGGTGCGATACATCCAGAAGCCGTTGCGCGAGGGCTGGGGATGACGGTAGAGGAAGAGCATGCCGGTGCCCTCGGCGAGGTGGTCGCGCTCCATCAGGCCGCGGCTGCGCTCGCGAATGCTGCGGGCCACCTCCACCTCGAGGCGCTGCGGCCCCCGCTCGCCGTGGATGACCAGCGGCACGCGCGCGAGCGCCGGGGCCTCGTCGGGCTCGGCGGAGAGCGGGCGGGTCAGCAGGCCGGCCGCGGGCAAGAGGGCCAGGCCCAGCAGCAGCTGGCGACGGGTCGTGTTCATTGGGCCTCCTCGGCCTTGGGGGGAACAGGCAACGGATCGGGGGCGTCCGGCATCAGGTGGATGCCCGAGGCGAGCAGCGAGACGCCTACCCGCTCGCCCCGGGCCAGGCCGTTGCGGCGTGCCGCGTGGGTGGGCAGCTCGAAGCGCAGGGTATCGTCGCAGTGTTCGAAGGCGAGCGCCAGATAGGTGATGCCGCCCAGCACCGCCATCTCCACGACCCGGCCCGTGACGGGGTTCTCGCGCTCTCCCCGGGAGGGACGGCCGCGGCGGTGCAGCACCACGTCCGACGGCGGCAGGTACCAGCTGACGGGCTGACCCGGCGACAGCCCCTCGAGGCCGTGCGCCACCTCCAGTCGCCAGGGCCCCCACTGCAGCCGGCGCCCCGCCGCGGCGTCGACCACGCGGCCCGCGAAGACGTTGTGACGGTCGAGCAGCCGCGCCACCTCCGGGCTCCTGGGACGCCGGAAGAGCGTCTCGACGGGCGCCTGCTGCAGGCTGCGCCCGGCGTGCAGCACGCAGAGCCGGTCGGCCAGGGCGGCGGCCTCGTCGAGGTCGTGGGTGACCAGCAGGATGGGGATGCGGATCTCGTCGCGCAGCAGGGCCAGCTCGCGCTGCAGGCGGCGCCGGGTGACCTGGTCCACCGCGGAGAAGGGCTCGTCCAGCAGCAGCACCCGCGGGTTGCGGGCCAGCGCCCTGGCCAGGGCCACCCGCTGGCGCTGGCCGCCGGAGAGCGCCGCGGGGTGACGCTCGGCGAGGCCGTCGAGGCGCACCCGGGCGAGCCACCGCTCGGCGGCCCGGCGGCGCTCGGCGGCGGGCAGGTGATCAAGCGCGACCATGACGTTGTCCCGAGCGGTCAGATGCGGAAAGAGCGCATAGTCCTGGAACACCAGCCCCACCCGGCGCCGCTGAGGGCGCCGCGAGCGTCCCGACGCGGCATCGAACCAGGTCTCCCCGGCGCAGCGGATGACCCCGCTCGCCGGCCGGTAGAGCCCGGCGATGGCCCGCAGCAGGGTGGTCTTGCCGCTCCCCGAGGGCCCGACCAGGGCCAGCAGCTCCCCGGCCTCGCAGTGGAAGTCGGCGGCCAGCGGGATCGGCCCCGTCTGGTGCAGGCTGACCGCCAGCCCCTCGCCGCTCGCCCCCGGCCCCTGGGAAGGCGTCGACTCAGCCACGGCGCCACCTGCGTCGCCCGGCGAGCCCGTAGACCACGCCGATGGTCAGGAAGGAAACCAGCAGCAGCATGGCCGACATCACCGCCGCTCCCGACTCGTCGAAGGCCTGGACCCGGTCGTAGATGGCGATGGCGAGGGTGCGGGTCTCGCCGTCGATGGCGCCGCCGACCATCAGGATCACCCCGAACTCGCCGAGGGTGTGGGCGAAGGTGAGCGCCAGGGCCGAGACCAGCCCCGGCCAGACCAGCGGCAGCTCGATGCGCAGTAGTGTCTGGGCCGGCGAGAGGCCGCTGCACCAGGCGGCCTCGCGCAGGTTGGGGGGGATCGTCTCGAAGGCGCGCTGGATCGGCTGGACGGCGAAGGGCAGGTTGGCGACCAGCGAGGCGAGCAGGATGCCGGTGAAGGTGAAGTTGAGCCCGCCGCCGGTCAGCGACTGCCAGGCGGCGCCGAAGGGCGCCTGCTCCCCGAAGGCCTGCATCAGGTAGAAGCCGAGCACCGTGGGCGGCATCACCAGCGGCAGCGCCACCAGCGCCTCGCAGAGGGCGCGGCCGCGAAAGCGTGACAGCGCCAGGGCGCGGCCCAGCCACAGCCCTGCCGGCAGCAGCAGCAGGCAGGTGAGCCCGGCCAGGCGCAGCGAGACCGAGAGCGCCGTCCACTCCATCAGGCGCCGCTCGCCGGGGTCGGGGATGGGCTCGGCGGCTGGAAGCCGAAGCGCGCCAGGATCGCGCGGGCCTCCTCGCCCTGCAGCCAGGCGTAGAGGGCGCGGGCCGCCTCGCCGGCGTCGGGCACCAGCGCCATGCGCTGGCGCAGCGGGGCGTGCCGATCGGCGGGAATCAGCACGTGCTCGGCCCGCTCCCCAAGCGCCGGGGCCAGGGCCAGGGAGTAGGCGACCAGGCCGCCGCGGGCCTCGTCGGCCAGGGCGAAGCGCGCCGCCTGGGAGACGTTCTCGCCCATCACGCGCAGCGGCGCCGAGGCCGCCCAGAGCCCGGCCTGCTCGAGGGCCTGGCGCGCGGCGATGCCGTAGGGGGCGTGCTCCGGGTTGGCCAGCGCCACCCGTGGGCGCCCCTCCCCCGCCCGATGGTCGGCGATGGCCGCCTCGACGGCGGCGAGGGGGGCCGACTCGCTCGGCAGCGCGCCGCGCCCGGCGGGCTGGATCCAGGCCAGCCGGCCGACCGCGTAGACCACGCCGGTGTCCGCCAGGTGGCCCGCCTGGTGCAGGGCCAGCACGCTCTGTTCGTCCGCCGAGAGAAAGAGCTCGAAGGGCGCCCCCTGGGCGATCTGGCGACGGAAGTTGCCGGAGGCGCCATAGTTCACCCGCACCGGCGCCCCGCCCTGGGCGCGGAAGCGCTCGACCAGCGCGGGAAAGGCGAACTGCAGGGAGGAGGCGACGGCCACGGTGGCCGGCCCGGCGAGCGCCGGAGCGGCGCTGGCCAGCAGCCAGGCGGCCAGAGCGAGGCGAAGCACAGCGGTCATGGCGAGGTCCAAAGCCCGATCAACGAGCCCGCATTGTCGGCCAGGTCCTCGCCCGGAACAAGGCGGATGCCGCCGCCGCGGCGGCGGTCTCGAGGCGCCTCGAGCCGGATCAGCCCCGGGCCCCGTCGGCCTGGCCGAGGATCGCCATCAGGTCGATGCGGGACTCCCGTACGCTCAGGTCGAGCAGCGCCTCGAGGCCCTCCAGGTGCGCCGCGACGGCCCGCCGGGCGGCCTCTCCCTCGCCCGCCCTGAGGGCGTCGAGCAGCGCGGGGTGATCCCCTTCCAGGTAGCAGGAGCCGAGGCTCGGGCGCTTGTAGAGGGCGATCACGATGGAGGTGCGCAGGATCAGGTCGGTGAGCATCGCGCCCAGCACGCGGTTCGGCGAGGCCTCGGCCAGCAGGTGGTGGAGGGCCAGGGAGTGCTCGATGCGGGCCGGCTCGTCGCCGCGCCCGTGGGCCTCGATCTCGCGCTCGACCTGCTGCTCGAGGCGCGCCGCCGTGGCGGCGTCGAGGCCGCCGGCCAGCAGCGCGGCGACCTCGCCCTCGACCAGGCGCCGGGCGGCGAAGGTCTCGCGGGTCTCCTCGATGCTCGGCGCGCGCACCCGCGCCACCTGGTTGGGGCGCTGGTCCACCACGTGCTCGGAGGCGAGCCGAGTGAGGGCCTTGCGCACCACCGAGCGGCTGACCCCGAACACCTCGCCCAGGGTCACCTCCGGCAGGCGCGTGCCCGGCGGCAGGCGCTGCATCAGCACGGCACGCCGCACCTGGTCGACGATATCCCGGTCGCCGATGCGACGGTCGCCGATGCGACGCCCGGCCCTGACCTCCGCCAGCACCTCCTCCTGCCACTCCTCGTGCATGATGGTTCCTCTCGATAGTTTGCCGACAGCTTCTCATTCCGTCGCCAGAATGGCTACAGCAGAGGCACCTATCGTATACAAGGATCACGCCTCGGCCCGGTGCTCCGTGCCCACGTCGAGGATCTTCATGGTGTTGGTGCCGCCATGGGCGTTCATGTGGTCGCCCCGGGTGAGGATGACGTGGTCGCCCGGCTCGGCGATGCCCTGGCGGACCAGCAGCGCGAGGGCCCGGTCGTTGAGCTCGGCGGCGGTCATCTCGCTGGTGTCGAAGGGCAGCGAGACCACCCCGCGGTAGAGCGCCATGCGCCGCTGGGCCACCGGGTTGTGGGCCAGGCCGATGATCGGCAGCCCCGAGCTGATGCGCGAGGCGATCAGCGGCGTGTAGCCGGAGGCGGTCATGCAGGCGATGGCGGCCACCCCGGTCAGGTGGTTGGCGGCGTACATCGCCGAGAGCGCGATGGTCTCGTCGGTGCGGCTGAAGCCCTCGTGGATGCGGTGGCCGGACTCCTGGGCGCGGCGCTCGCGCTCGGCGCCCAGGCAGACCCGGTCCATCGCCGCGATGGTCTCCACCGGGAAGTCGCCGGCGGCGGTCTCGGCGGAGAGCATCACCGCGTCGGTGCCGTCGAGCACGGCGTTGGCCACGTCGAATACCTCGGCCCGGGTGGGCAGCGGCGACTCGATCATCGACTCCATCATCTGGGTCGCGGTGATCACCGCGCGGTTCAGGGTGCGGGCATGCTTGATGATGCGCTTCTGGGTGCCGATCAGCTGGGCGTCGCCGATCTCCACGCCGAGGTCGCCGCGGGCCACCATCACCGCCTCGCTGGCGCGGATGATGCCGTCCAGGGTCTCATCACTGGCCACCGCCTCGGCGCGCTCGAGCTTGGCCACCAGGCCGATCTCGGCCCCGGCCTCGCCGAGCAGTTCGCGGGCCTCGTCCATGTCGGCGGCGCTGCGCGGGAAGGAGATCGCCAGGTAGTCGACGCCGATGTCCACGGCGGTCTTCAAGTCGGCCCTGTCCTTGTCGGTGAGCGCCGGGGCGGAGAGGCCGCCGCCCTGCTTGTTGATGCCCTTGTTGTCGGAGAGCCTGCCGCCCACCACCACGCTGGTGTGGATCAGGTGGTCGACGACCCGGTTGACGTCGAGCACCACCCGGCCGTCGTCGAGCAGCAGGCGATCTCCCGGGGCGACGTCGTCGGCCAGGGTCTTGTAGTCGCAGCCGACCCGGGTGGCGTCGCCCTGGTCGCTGGCCAGGCCCATGTCGAGGATGAAGGACTGGCCCTCCTCGAGGGTCACGGCGCCCGCCTGGAAGCGGGCGATGCGGATCTTGGGTCCCTGCAGGTCGCCCAGGGCAGCGACGCTCCTGCCCAGGCGCGCGGCGATCTCGCGCACCCGCGCCAGGCGCTGGCGGTGGTCGTCGGCGGAGCCGTGGGAGAAGTTGAGGCGCACCACGTCGACGCCGGCCTCGAGCATGGCCTCGAGCACGCCCTCCCGGTCGCTGGCCGGGCCCAGGGTGGCGACGATCTTGGTGCGGCGGATGGGGGCGTGAATCGGGGCGTGAGTCGGCAGCGTCATGGGGTCCTCGGCAGTACCAGGATGGCACGGAAATCGTTGACATTGGTGCGCGTCGGCCCGGTGACGATCAGGTCGTCCAGGGCCTCGAAGAAAGTATACGCGTCATTACGTGACAGGTAGTCGTCGGGGTCGAGGCCCGCCGCCTGCGCCCGCCCCCAATCCTCGGTGGCGCACTGCGCGCCGGCGTTGTCCTCGGAGCCGTCGATGCCGTCGGTGTCCACCGCCACGGCGTAGATGCCGGGGGCGCCCCTGAGGGTCCCGAAGAGCCCCAGCAGGTACTCGACGTTGCGCCCGCCGCGGCCGTCGCCCCGGACGGTCACGCTGGTCTCGCCGCCGGAGAGGATCAGCAGCGGCCGCTCGAGCCCGACCTGGGCCTCGAGGGCCAGGCGAGCGTGCTCGCGGCCGAGCTCGCGGGCCTCGCCCTCCAGGTCGTCGCCGAGCAGGCGCACCTCGACCGCGTCGGCCTCGGCGGCGGCCCGGCCCGCGGTCAGAGCGTCCCGGGCGCGGGCAAGGATCTCGCTCTCATCGCGGGCGTAGCCCGGATCGTCCGGCCGCGGCGCCTCGTGGTTGGCCTCCAGCTGCCGGCGCACCGCAGCGGAGACCTCGATGCCGCGCCGTTCCAGGATCGCCAGCGCCTCGTCGGGGGTGGAGGCGTCGGGCAGGGTCGGCCCGGAGGCGATCAGCGAGGCCTCGTCGCCGGGCACGTCGGAGATCAGCCAGGTCAGCACCCGGGCCGGGTGCGCGGCGGCCGCCAGGCGCCCGCCCTTGATGGCGGAGAGATGGCGGCGCACGGTGTTGATCTCGCCGATCGGGGCGCCGCTTCTCAGCAGCGCCTTGTTGATGGCCTGCTTCTCGGCCAGGCTCACGCCCGGTGCCGGCAGGGTCATCAGCGCCGAGCCGCCGCCGGAGATCAGGGCGATCACCAGGTCGTCCTCCCCCAGGTCGGCCACGGCCTCGAGCATGCGCCGCGCCGCCTGCTCGCTCAGGTCGTCGGGCATCGGGTGCGACGCCTCGAGGACCTCGATGCGCCGGCACTCGCTATCCGGCCCTTGTGGACCGTGCCCGTAGCGGGTCACCACCAGGCCCTCGAGGGGCGCCTCGGGCTGGTGGGCCTGCCAGCTGCGCTCCAGGGCCGCGGCCATGGCGGCGGCGGCCTTCCCCGCGCCGACCACCACGGTGCGACCGCGGGGCGGCGCGGGGAGCCGTTCGGGCAGCAGGGTATCGGGATGCACGGCCGCGATGGCGGTGTTCGCCAGTCGGCGAAGCCAGTCGCTCGGCGCCTCGAGCGCGCCGTGGGGGGCCTGGGGGCTGTGGGTGTTCATGGACGTCTCCTTCACGAAAAAGGCCCGGTGACGGGCGGGTACTTCAGGGGGACCCCACCACCGGGCAACGATCGCCAGCGGCGATCCGGCAGGCGACGACCCGACGCCTGCCGTCAGGGAGCAGTCACCTCCCCGTCACCCGTCGGCCCACAGTGATGGCCGACGGGCAGAGCTCACGCCCCGTCGAGGGACGGGTCGTCACTCAGTCCTGGCCGATCTCGTGGTTGGCCAGCGACTCCAGGGCCCGGACCATGCCGGCGTGATCCCAGTCGGCACCGCCGTGGGCGGCGCAGGCCTGGAGCAGCTGCTGGGCGTTGGCGGTGCCGGGCAGCGAGAGGTTCAGGGTGCGTGCGCCCTCCAGCGCCAGGTTGAGGTCCTTCTGGTGCAGCTTGACCTTGAAGCCCGGGTCGAAGGTGCGCTCGATCATGCGCTCGCCGTGCACGTCGAGGATCTTCGACTGGGCGAGGCCGCCGAGCAGCGACTCGCGCACCTTGGCCACGTCGGCGCCCGCCCTGGAGGCGAACAGCAGCCCCTCGGAGACCGCCTCGATGGTCAGGGCGACGACGATCTGATTGGCTACCTTGCAGGTCTGGCCGGCACCGTGTCCACCGATATGGGTGATGGTCTTGCCCATCACCTCGAGAATCGGCGTGGCGCGCTCGAAGCCCTCCTCGGTGGCGCCGACCATGATGGTCAGGGCGGCGTTGATGGCGCCGCCCTCGCCGCCGGAGACCGGGGCATCGACGTACTCGCCGCCCGCCTCATGGACACGCCTGGCGAAGTCCTGGGTGGGGATCGGCGCGATGGAGCTCATGTCGATCACCAGGGTGCCCGGTTTTAGCCCCTCGATCACGCCGCCCTCGCCGAAGAGCACCTCCTCGACGTCCGGGGTGTCCGGGACCATGGTGATGATCACCTCGGAGGCCTCGGCGACCGCCTTGGGGTTGTCCAGCGCCTGCATGCCCTTGGCGGCCAGGGTCTCGTCCAGGGTGCCGCGCCTGACGGTGGTCAGTGCGTGGCCGGCGTCCAGCAGGTGCCCCGCCATGGGACGGCCCATGATGCCCAGTCCGATAAAACCGATCTTGCTCATGATGATACTCCTGTCACGTTACTTGCTGACGTTGGGTCGTGAGTCTTCGTCGTCGTGCGGAAAGTGTCGCTCAGGGCCTTCAGGGATGAGCGCCGGGGACAAGACGAAGCGAGGGTCCTACGCCAGGGATGGCGTCGGTAGCGCCCAGGGAGGGGGTCACAGCGCCCTCGCGGCGTCTTGACGCCGGGATAGCTCATCCCGACCGCTGCCCTGTCCCGTCACCGCTTTCTGCCTTCAATGTTCAGCCTTAACATCGTCCAGCCAACCCAGGCCTTCCTGGGTCCCCGCCCGGGGCTTGTACTCGGCGCCGATCCAGCCCTGGTAGCCGAGGCGGTCGAGGTGCGCGAACAGGAAGGGATAGTGGATCTCGCCGCTGCCCGGCTCGTGGCGGCCCGGGTTGTCGGCCAGCTGCACGTGGGCGATGCGATCGAGGTGCTTCTCGATGGTCGGGGCCAGATCCCCTTCCATGATCTGCATGTGATAGATGTCGTACTGCAGCTTCAGGTTGTTCGAGCCCACCTCGTCGAACAGCGCCAGGGCCTGCTCGGTGCGATTGAGGAAGAAGCCCGGGATGTCGCGGGTGTTGATCGGCTCGGCGACCAGCAGGATGCCGGCGGCCTGGAGCTTCTCGGCGGCGAAGCGCAGGTTCTCGACCAGGGTCCGGCGCGCCTGGTCGTCGCTGACGCCCTCGGGCTTGATGCCGGCCAGGCAGTTGACCTGGGTGTTGCCCAGGACCTTGGCGTAGGCGATGGCGCGGTCGACGCCCGAGCGGAACTCCTCGACGCGGTCCGGGTGGCAGGCGATGCCGCGCTCGCCGGCGCCCCAGTCGCCGGCCGGCAGGTTGAACAGCACCTGGGTCAGGCCGTTGTCGTCGAGGCGGCGCTTGAGCTCGTCGGCCTCGACGTCATAGGGAAAGAGGTACTCGACGCCCTTGAAGCCCGCGTCCGCGGCGGCCTCGAAGCGGTCGAGGAAGTCCACCTCGGTGAACAGCATGCTGAGATTGGCGGCGAACTTGGCCATGTCGCTCTCCTGGATCAATGAATCATGTGGTGGGGCACCGGGGACAAGCCGAAGAGGAGGTCCTATGCCAGGGATGGCATCGGTAGCGCCCATGGATGGGTTCACAGCGCCTCCTCGAAGGCTTGTCGACGGTTCAGCCCCATGTCTGCTCTGTATGGTTCAGGTTAAAGCCGCGATCGAGCTCGGCGCATCGGCGACGCTCTCGGCCAGCGCCTCGAACTCCTTGATGCCGGCAAGGTCGGTGCCCATGGCGATGTTGGTCACCCGCTCGAGGATCACCTCGACCACCACCGGCACGCGATGCTCCCTCATCAGCTCGCGGGCCTCGGCGAAGGCCGGCGCGATCCGGTCGGGCTCGGTGACGCGGATCGCCTTGCAGCCCAGCCCCTCGACCACGGCGACGTGATCCACGCCGTAGCCGTTGATCTCCGGGCAGTTGATGTTCTCGAAGGCGAGCTGCACCTGGTAGTCCATGTCGAAGCCCCGCTGGGCCTGGCGGATCAGCCCCAGGTAGGAGTTGTTCACCACCACGTGGAGGTAGGGCAGGTGGAACTGCGCCCCGACCGCCAGCTCCTCGATCATGAACTGGAAATCATAGTCGCCGGAGAGCGCGACGATGTCGGTGTCCGGGTCGGCGCGACGCACGCCCAGCGCGGCCGGGATGGTCCAGCCCAGCGGGCCCGCCTGGCCGCAGTTGATCCAGTGGCGCGGCTTGTAGACGTGCAGGAACTGCGCGCCGGCGATCTGCGACAGGCCGATGGTGCTGACGTAGCGGGTGTTCTTGCCGAACGCCTTGTTCATCTCTTCAAAGACGCGCTGCGGCTTGACCGGCACGTCGTCGAAGTGCGTCTTGCGCAGCAGGGTGCGCTTGCGCGCCTGGCAGGCCTCGGCCCAGGCGCTGCGATCCTTGAGCCTGCCCGCGGCCTTCCACTCACGGGCCACCTCGATGAACAGCGCGAGCGCCGCCCCGGCGTCGGAGACGATGCCGTAGTCGGGGCCGAAGATGCGCCCGATCTGGGTCGGCTCGATGTCGACGTGCACGAAGGTGCGACCCGCGGTGTAGGTCTCGAGGTTGCCGGTGTGGCGGTTGGCCCAGCGGTTGCCGATGCCCATCACGAAGTCGGCCTCGAGCAGGGTCGCGTTGCCGTAGCGGTGCGAGGTCTGCAGGCCGGCCATGCCCGCCATCAGCGGATGGTCGTCGGGGATGGTGCCCCAGCCCATCAGGGTCGGGATGACCGGCACGCCGGTCAGCTCGGCGAACTCGGTGAGCAGGTCGGCGGCATCGGCGTTGATGATGCCGCCCCCGGCGACCAGCAGCGGCCGCTCGGCCTCGTCGAGCATGGCCAGCGCCTTCTCGATCTGGGCGCGGCTCGCGGTGGGCCGGTAGGCCGGCAGCGGCTCGTAGGTGTCCGGATCGAACTCGATCTCGGTCATCTGCACATCGATGGGCAGGTCGAGCAGCACCGGGCCCGGACGGCCGCTGCGCATGACCTGGAAGGCCTGCTGGAAGGCGCGCGGCACCTGGGCCGCCTCCAGCACGGTGGTGGCCCACTTGGTGACCGGGCCGGCGATGGCCGCAATGTCGACCGCCTGGAAGTCCTCCTTGTGCCGCTTGCCCACCGGCGCCTGGCCGGTGATGCAGAGGATCGGGATGGAGTCCGCCGAGGCCGAGTAGAGGCCGGTGATCATGTCGGTCCCGGCGGGGCCGGAGGTGCCGATGCACACGCCGATGTTACCGGGCTGGGCACGGGTGTAGCCCTCGGCCATGTGCGAGGCGCCCTCGACGTGGCGGGCCAGCACGTGGTCAACGCCGCCGATCTCGCGCATCGCGGCGTAGAAGGGGTTGATGGCGGCGCCGGGCAGGCCGAAGGCGACCTCGACGCCCTCCTTGCGCAGCACGTGAACGGCAGCTTCCGCGGCGGTCATGCGAGCCATGAGGAGTCCTCCAGTGGCGTATCTTATTATTTGGAAAATATTTCTGTATACAGAGATTAGGCGCCACCCCGAGACCCGTCAAGATTTATTGGAAAATATTTCCACTTATTTTTCTGCGCCAAAAAAAGCGCAAAATATCAGTGGCATAGAGAGTCAAATACTCCCCACACCCTCTCCTGATCGCCCATGGATCGGCCGGACCGCACCCCGGCTCAGTCGACATGACAAGGGTAATGTGTATGCCATCCTGCGGCGCGACTGGTGACATGCCGGCCCTGCCACCCCAGACGACGACACCCGCCGGCTGGCGGGTGTCGTCATGTCGCGCAGGAATGGCGAAACTCAGCGGCGCTGGCTGTAGGGCAGCGCCATGTGCCGGTTCACGTCCTTGTAGAGCAGGTAGCGGAAGGGCCCCGGGCCGCCCGCGTAGCAGGCCTGCGGGCAGAAGGCGCGCAGCCACATGTAGTCGCCGGCCTCGACCTCGACCCACTGCTGGTTGAGGTGGTAGACCGCCTTGCCCTCGAGCACGTAGAGGCCGTGCTCCATGACGTGGGTCTCGTCGAAGGGGATCACGCCGCCGGGCTGGAAGGTGACGATGGTCACGTGCATGTCGTGGCGCAGGTCGTCCGGGTCGACGAAGCGGGTGGTGGCCCACACCTCGTTGCAGTCCGGCATCACGGTCGGCGCGATGTCGTTCTCGTTGGTGACGAAGGCCTCCGGCACGTCGATGCCATCGACGACCTCGTAGGCCTTGCGGATCCAGTGGAAGCGCACCGGGGCGTCGGCCTCGTTGCGCAGCTGCCAGTCGCAGCCGGGCGGCAGGAAGGCGTAGCCGCCGGGTTCCATGCGATGCTTCTCGCCCTCGAGGGTCAGCGTCATCTCGCCGTCCACCACGAACAGCACGCCCTCGGCGCCGGCGTCGGTCTCCGGGCGCTCGCTGCCGCCGCCCGGGGAGACCTCCATGATGTACTGGGAGAAGGTCTCGGCGAAGCCGGAGAGCGGCCGCGACAGCACCCACAGCCGGGTCTTCTCCCAGTGGGGCAGCTTGCTGGTGACGATGTCGCGATAGACGCCCTTGGGAATCACCGCGAAGGCCTCGGTGAACATGGCCCGGTCGGTGGTCATCACCTTCTGGCTCGGATGGCCGCCCTTAGGGGCGTAGTACTGGTGGCGCGGCTGACTCATGAAGTGGACTCCTGTTCGCTTTCGGTCGGCGCGACGGCCGCGCCTGGCGGCAGGGTCACGCGGATGTCGATGGGGGACTCGTCGCAGTTGTTGCCCTCGCCGCCACGGTCGACCACCAGGAACTCGCCCTCGCGCTCCAGCACCGACTGGATGGCGTGCCAGGTGCCGGCGCGGTAGTTGACGCCCTGGCGGCCGTCGGTGACGAAGGCGCGCACCTCGCTCGGCGCGATGGCCTCGCCGGGCGGCGCCACCACCACGATGAAGCGCTCCTCGTGCATCGGCACGAAGGCCTGGCTGCCCTGGGGATGGCGCTCCAGGAAGGCGAGCTCCAGCGGCAGCGTGACGGGCTGGCTGACGAAGATGCTGATCAACGCGCGGGCCTGCTCGCCCAGCGTCTCGACCCGGGCCAGGTCGTGGTAGCGCCGGGTGCGGCCGGCGTTGATGGGGAAGTAGTCGGACGTGCGGGTGTCGATCACCTCGCCGAAGGGGGCGAAGGCCTCCGGGGTGAGGGGCTGGGCCTCGAGTTCAAGCATGACGGCTCCTGAGGGTCGCAGGGGGTGACGGGCGGCGCACCGCCCGTCCCAAGCTCGAAGATGACACCGGATCAGGGCGCCGGGTGGTGCTCGGCCCAGTGGCGGGCGATGTCCACGCGGCGGGTGACCCAGACGCGATCGTGGGCCTCGATATGGTCGAGGAAGCGCTGCAGGGCGCGGAAGCGGCCGGGACGGCCGAGCAGCCGGCAGTGCATGCCCACCGAGAGCACCTTCGGGGTCTCCTCGCCTTCCGCATAGAGCACGTCGAAGGCGTCGCGCAGATAGGTGAAGAAGTGGTCCGCGGTGTTGAAACCCTGGGGCGCGGCGAAGCGCATGTCGTTGGTGTCCAGGGTGTAGGGCACCACCAGGTGGCTGTGCTCGCGGCCCTGGCTGTCGGCCTCGCGGGTCCAGAACGGCAGGTCGTCGCCGTAGTAGTCGCTGTCGTAGAGGAAGTGGCCCTCGTCGAGCACCAGGCGGCGGGTATTGGGGCTGTCACGGCCGGTGTACCAGCCCAGCGGCTTCTCGCCGTAGAGCGACTGGAAGATCTCGATGGCGCGGCGCATGTGCTCACGCTCGACGCTCTCCGGCACGTTCTGGTAGTGGATCCAGCGATAGCCGTGGCAGGCGATCTCGTGACCCAGCTCCTGGAAGGCTTGGGCCACCTCGGGATGGCGCTCCAGCGCCATGGCCACGCCGAACACCGTCAGCGGCAGGCCGCGACGCTCGAACTCGCGCAGGATCCGCCATACGCCGGCCCGGGAGCCGTACTCGTAGATCGACTCCATGCTCAGGTGGCGGTCCGGATAGGCGTCGGCGCCGATGATCTCGGAGAGGAACTGCTCGGAGCCCTCGTCGCCGTGGAGCACGCAGTTCTCGCCGCCCTCCTCGTAGTTGAGGACGAACTGCACGGCGATGCGCGCCTTGCCGGGCCACTTGGCCTCGGGCGGCGTGCGGCCGTAGCCGATCAGGTCGCGAGGATAGTCCCCTCGGGTCGGTGAGGTCATGGCGTGGCTTCCTTCTTGTTGGGGCCGGTGGTCAGGGGCTGGCTCGATGGCGGGCGGCGTCCATCATGAGTGACAACAAATGTATACAATTAAAGGATAGGGTGTACCCACTAGCGTTGCAAGATCCCCTCCCCGGGAGCGGCGGCCAGCCGCCTCAACGCCAGGCTCCGGGCCAGGCCGGCCTCCAGGGAGTCGATCAGCCGTGCCTAGGGGCTTTCTCGGCGAACCGATATGGGCCACGCCTCGCTCGGCCGTCTCGGCCTCCACCTCGACCGCTTCGCCGAGAAAGGCCCGGACCCGGGCGGCCATGGCATCGGTCATGGCGGCGTTGGTGTTGCCGTTGAGCATCAGCAGGTGCATCGCCTCTCCTCCGAGGGGACTCGGGGACGCCCTCCAGCCCCCATTCTTGTATACAAGAAATCAAGCCTTTCGCCAAGGGGCCGCTGCCGTCCTCGCTAGCGCGTCGGGCTCACCCGCGCCACCGCCCTCGCTGAGGGGCGACGTCAACGCCGGATCGCCGCGGCGACCGGGAGAGGCGCCGTCGGCAATATGGTATCCATTAGCTTAAAGAAAATGTATACATGCTGCTCATATGCATGTCACCACTTGAATGTATACACTAGATGCCGGCATGATTTTTTCTCTAATTATGATTCATGTCGCTGATTTCAAAGGACTTACCAAGGGGCATCCCACGACGCGTCGGACTTGATCTGGCGAACCTGCCATTCTATTTTGTGTACAAGAAATAAATTCATTGTTCACAAAAACAACGAGGCAGCGAGCCCCCCATGAAGATTCGCGTCATCAACCCCAACACCACCCGCGGCATGACCGACACCATCGGCACCGCCGCCCAGCGCATCGCCGCCCCCGGCACCGTCATCACCGCCACCCAGCCGGCACACGGGCCGGTCTCCATCGAGAGCCACTTCGACGAGGCGATCAGCGCCGTGGGGGTGCTCGAGGAGGTGATGGCCGGCGAGCGTGAGGGCGTGGATGCCTATATCATCGCCTGCTTCGGCGACCCCGGCCTGCTGGCGGCCCGGGAGCTGACCCGGGCCCCGGTGATCGGCATCGCCGAGGCCGCCTTCCACATGGCCACGCTGATCAGCACCCGCTTCTCGGTGGTCACCACCCTGGGCCGCACCGGCATCATCGCCGAGCACCTGCTCGAGCAGTACGGCTTCGGCCACCACTGCCGGCGGGTCCGCGCCGCCGAGATCCCGGTGCTCGACCTGGAGGACGACGGCGACGCCGCGCTCACCCGCATCATCGAGGAGGGCCGCCGCGCCCGCGACGAGGACGGCATCGGCGCCATCGTGCTGGGCTGCGGCGGCATGGCCGACCTCACCGACGAGATCAGCGCCGCCGTCGGCCTGCCGGTGGTCGAGGGCGTGACCGCCGCGGTCAAGCTCGGCGAGGCGCTGGTCGGCCTGGGGCTTGGCACCAGCAAGGTGGGCGATCTTGCCTTCCCGCGGGCCAAGGCCTTCACCGGACGCTTCGAGCACCTCTCCCACGGCGCCGGCCTGGTCGGTTAAACCGCGCCGCGCAGGCGACCCCGGCCCCGAGCGGGCCGGAGAACAATCACAACGACAGCATCCCACTGCGAGGACCGTCCCATGACCCTCTCGACCTCCCGCGCCGTTCCCGGCGATGATATCCGGGTGACCCACGACACCCACCCCGACAACCCTCATGACACCAAGGCCGCCGGCAGCGAGTCGCTGGCCCCCCAGAAGACCCGCATCATGGGGCGCACCTCCTACCTGCTGGCCTGGTTCGGCGGCTGCGTCTCGATCGGCACCTTCACCATGGGCTCGAGCGTGGTCGGCACGCTGAACCTGCTGCAGGCGACGCTCGCGATCGCCATCGGCTGCTTCGTGATCGGCATCGCCCTGGCCCTGAACGGCGCCGCCGGCTACAAGTACGGCATTCCCTTCATGGTCCAGGCGCGCAGCGCCTTTGGCATCAAAGGCACCCGCCTGCCGGGGCTGGTGCGCGCCGTGCCCGCCATCGTCTGGTACGGCTTCCAGAGCTGGATCGGGGCCGGCGCGCTGAACATGGTCTCGGCGACCCTGTTCGGCTTCGATAACCTGATCTTCTTCTTCATCGCCTTCCAGTTCCTGCAGATCGCCCTGTCGGTGCTCGGTTTCCAGGGCATCAAGTGGCTGGAGAACATCGGCAGCGCCTTCATCCTGGCCTCGCTGGTCTACATGTTCTACAGCACCGTGCAGCGCTACGGCGACGAGCTCTCCGCCAGCATGCTGACCATGGAAGGCTCCTGGGGCCTGCCCTTCTGGGGCGCCACCATGCTGTTCCTGGGCATCTACAGCACCATGATGCTCAACGTCAGCGACTACTCCCGCGAGCACAAGGAGGGCAGCGGCCCGGGCCTCTTGACCACCCTCTACGCCATGTCGATCCTGCCCTGCACCCTGTTCATGGGCCTGATCGGCTACATGGTCTCCGAGGCCACCGGCGTCGCCGACCCCATCCAGGTGTTCGCCAACGCCGTGGACAACACCCCGCTGCTGATGACCACCCTGCTGTTCATCGCCTTCGCCCAGGTGACCACCAACGTGCTCAACAACGTGGTGCCGCCGACCTACGTGCTGATGGACACCTTCAAGCTGAAGTTCCGCACCGCCACCGTGATCGTCGGCCTGCTCGCCTTCGCGACCTTCCCCTGGGAGCTGGTGCAGCCGGACTCCGCCGACGGCCTGCAGCTCTTCGTGCAGACCTACTCCGCCTTCCTCGGCCCGATCTTCGCCATCCTGGTGGTCGACTACTACCTGGTGCGCCGCCGCACCCTGGACCTCGGCAAGCTCTACGACGAGCAGGGGCCCTACCGCGGCGTCAACCCGGCGGCCCTGATCGCCACCGCGGTGGGCATCGCCGCCGCCCTGACCTTCTCCTCCGTCTCCTGGTACGCCAGCCTGATCCCGGCCGGTGTCACCTACTTCCTGCTGATGAAGCACTGGGCCCCCTGCCAGCGCTTCTGCCAGTAACGCCCCGACCGCGGGGATAGCCTCCCCGACGCCCGGCCCCTCCCGCGGGAGGGGCCGGGATCACCACAGGAACAGAGGGCAGCTCCCATGACGGACATGACGGACCAAGCGCTGGAGATCCAGCATCGCGACCCGAGCCTCTACAACGACGACCTGGCCCCGATCAAGAAAGACGATCGCACCTGGGGCTGGTTCGAGATCTTCAACGTCTGGTCGAACGACATCCAGAGCCTGTTCGGCTACACCCTGGCGGCCTCGCTGTTCATCTCCTACGGCCTCAACGGCTGGGCGGTGATGGCGGCGATCATCCTGGCCGGCGTCGTGGTGATGTGGCTGGTCAACCTGACCGGCAAGCCGAGCGTCAAGTACGGCGTGCCCTTCCCGGTGATGATCCGCGCCAGCATGGGGGTGCGCGGCGCCAACTTCCCGGCCATGCTGCGCGCCATCATCGGCATCTTCTGGTACGGGGTGCAGACCTACTTCGCCTCCACCGCGATGGCGCTGCTGCTCACCGCCCTGTTCGGCGACCCCGGCGGCGAGTTCCTCGGCATGACGGCGATCGGCTGGCTCTCCTTCGTGATCGTCTGGGCCTTCCAGATCGCGCTGTTCTGGGCCGGCATCGAGAAGATCAAGCACTTCCTCAACTGGGCGGGGCCGCTGGTCTACGTGGTGATGGTGGCGCTGATGATCATCGTCTGGGTCAAGGCCGGCAGCGACCTGCTCCCCGCGGTGGGCACCATCTTCGGCGGCGAGAGCGAGTACCAGGGCAGCGCCGTCGGCGCCTTCCTGGCCATCACCGGCACCATGATCGCCTACTTCGCCGCGGTGGTGATCAACTTCGGCGACTTCACCCGCTTCGTGAAGAGCGAGCGGCAGATGAAGCTCGGCAACCTGCTGGGCCTGCCGCTCAACGTTGCCTTCTTCTCGTTCATCGCGCTGATCATCACCGCCGGCACCCTGGCGCTGTTCGGCGAGACCCTGACCAACCCCTCGGACATCATCGAGCGGGTCGACTCGCTGCCGCTGACCATCATCGCCGCCATCACCTTCTTCGCCGCCACCGTGGGCATCAACCTGGTGGCCAACTTCATTCCCCCGGCCTACGACCTGGCCAACCTCTTCCCGCGAAAGATCAGCTTTCGCATCGGCGGGCTGATCACCGCCATCATCGCCTTCTTCGTCGGCGCGCTGTGGGTCTCGGTGATCAGCCAGATCGGCATCGCCGGCTTCGTCAATGCGCTGGGCGCCATCGTGGCCCCCTTCTACGGCATCATCGTGGTCGACTACTACCTGGTGAAGCGCCAGCGCCTGAACATCCAGGAGATGTTCTCGAGCGACCCCGACGGCGCCTACCACTACGTCAAGGGCTGGAACCGGCGGGCGCTCGCGGCCTTCGGCCTGGCCGCGCTGTTCTCGGTCTCCTCGGTCTGGGTACCGGCGCTGGAGGCCCTGGGCGGCTATGCCTGGCTGATCGGGGCCGCCCTGGGCGGCGCCTTCTACGCCCTGCTGATGCGCCCCCGGCGCGCGCCGGTTCCCGCGCACTCCTGAGGGGCTTGGCCCCAACGCGACGCGCCCCGTGCCGATGGCACGGGGCGCGTCGTCGTTCGCGCGGCAAGGGTGGAGAAGACAGAAAAGGCGCTAGCCGGCGAAGATCTCGAACAGATCCGGCGCCTCGTCCTCCTCGACGTGGATCGACAGCGAGGCCTCGATCGCCTTCAGGTGGCGGCCCATGAAGGCCTCGGCACGCTCGCCGTTGCCGGCCTCCAGGTAGCCGATCAGGTCATCGTGGTCGTGGGACTCGCAGCCCAGGTGGCCGGCGTTGCCGTAGACCGCGAGGATCAGCGAGGAGCGCGAGCAGAGCCGCTCGACGAAGTCGGCCAGGGTGGCGTTGCCCGAGATGCTCGCCAGGCGCGTGTGGAAGTCCGCCGAGAGCCGGATCGCCGTGCTCTGCTCGCCGGACTTCAGGGCCTGGCGCTCGCGCCGGGCCATGTCGCGCAGCGCGGCCAGGTCCTCGGCGGTGATGCGCCGAGCGATCTCGCGCATCAGGCCGCACTCGACCATCAGCCGCGCATCGAAGACGTCCTTGGCCTCGTCGGCGGTGGGCCGGGTCACGCTGGCCCCGCGGCGCGGCGTCAGGGTCACCAGCTGCTCCAGGGCCAGGCGCTGGAGGATCTTGCGGATGCCGGTGCGGCTGACGCCGAACACCTCGGCCAGGGCGTCCTCGCGCAGGCGCGCCCCGGGCTTGAGGCGGTGCTCGATGATCGCATCGCTGATCGACTGGTAGATCGCCTCGTGACGCTTGGGACCGTCGCCGCTCTTGCCGGGGCGACCGCCGCTGTCGCCGGCCTGACTCCCGGCGACGGACTGACGCTGGTTCATGGACGCTGCGCTCCGTGAAAAGACCCGATATGCCGATCATTGTATACGCTTTGCGCCCCCCGACACGACAGCCGCCCGCCAAAAAGGCGGGCGGCTGTCAACGACGACGGGGCGGGAAACGGCTCAGGGCGTCCAGGTCGTCACCGCGGCGCGCTCCTCCTCGGTCATCTGGGTGATGTTGCCCAGCGGCATGTAGCCGCTCGCCACCACCTGCTGGACCTGCGCGATCTGACGCAGCAGCTGGTCCTCGGTCTCGAGGATCACCCCCGCCGGGGCCGCCGCGAAGCCGGCGTGTTCGGGGGCCTGGGCGTGACAGCTCACGCAGCGCCGCTCGACGATGGCGTGCACCTCGGCGAGCGACGTGGCGGCCGTGGCCGGCGCCTCGCCGCTCGTCGAGGGGGAGACGGCGGCGGTGGCCACGCCGTCCTTGCCGCTCGGCGCGCCGACCCAGACCGCCACCAGGATCAGCGCCACGCCCGCCGCCGGGTAGGCCGGCCGGATGGCACCCGCGTGCATCAGCACGAAGAACTGGCGGATCAGCGCGCCGGCGAAGATGAACAGCGCCATGATCACCCAGGAGAGCTCATGGGTGTAGGTGAAGGCGTAGTGGTTGCTGAGCATCAGCAGCACCACCGGCAGCGTGAAGTAGGTGTTGTGCACCGAACGCTGCTTGCCGCGCTTGCCGTCGATGGGATTCGGCGTCTCGCCGGCCTTCATCGCCTTCACCATGCGGCGCTGGCCGGGGATGATCCAGAAGAAGACGTTGGCGGACATGGCCGTGGCCATTACCGCACCGGTGAGCAGGAAGGCGGCGCGGCCGGCGAAGATCTGGGTGCTCAGGTAGGCGACCACCACCATCATCACCGCCACGGCCAGGCTCAGCACGCCGTCGCGCTCCATGTTGGGGCTGATGCGCTTGCACAGCTCGTTGTAGACCACCCAGCCGGAGAGCAGGAAGAGCAGCGCCACGGCGTTGGCCTGCCAGCCGGTCAGCTCGGCGGCCCAGGCCCAGTCGCTGCCCGGGTTGACCAGGTAGAAGCCGGGGTTGGTCATGTAGAGCAGCACGAAGAGGCCGAAGCCGGAGAGCCAGGTGGTATAAGCCTTCCAGAACGACCAGTGCAGGTCCTCGGGGAGTTTCTCCGGGGCGCTGGCGTACTTCTGATTGTGATAGAAGCCGCCGCCGTGCACGGCCCACATCTCGCCGAACACGCCCTTCTGCCTGTCCTCGGCGGCCTTGGGCGGCCGCAGGCCGTTGTCCAGCATCACGAAGTAGATGGACTCGCCGATCCAGGCGACGGCGGCGATCACGTGCAGCCACCGCAGCAGGAGGTTGGCAAAGTCCAGGAGATACGCTTGCATGAGTCGGCTCTCGTCTTTTGTCGTTATCAGTGGCGCCGAGGGGCTCAGCTGCCGCGATAGGTGGAGTAGCTGTAGGGCGAGACCAGCAGCGGCACGTGGTAGTGCTGGGAGGCGTCGGCGACGCCGAAGCGCAGCGGGATCACGTCGAGAAAGCGCGGGCTGTCGCCGGCCAGGCCCTGGCGATCGAGGTACTCGCCGGCGTGGAAGACCAGCTCGTACTGGCCCGCGGTGAAGGCCTCGCCCTCCAGGATCGGCGCGTCGCAGCGGCCGTCGTCGTTGGTCACCACCTCGCCGATCCGCTGGCGGCTGTCGCCCTCCAGGCGGTAGACCTCGATGCGAATGCCCTGCCCCGGGCGACCCTGCGCAGTGTCCAGCACGTGTGTGGTCAAGCGTCCCATGCGTCTCTCCTCTACGCCGAAGCCGGCGCTGGCGGCCGGCGGCCAGTGTGTGGCGACCCCCGGGAATTATCCGGATGTCGATAAGGACATTTCTAGCTCGAAGTGGAGTACATTTCAAAGCATTTTTTGTATACAGTTAAATCTCGTCCCGAGAGACACGCATCACCACCCGCAATGGAGGTCACGGCATGAGCGACAATACCTTTACCCCTCGCCCCAGCGAGCTCGACCGGATGCGTTTCGTCGAGCTGTACGGCGAGACCTACGAGCACTCCCCCTGGGTGGCCGAACTGGCCTGGCAGCAGGGCCTTAACAGCGAGCAGGACACCCCCGAGGGGCTGGCCGAGGCCATGGGGCGGGTGCTCTTGGGCGCCAGTCCCGAGCGCCAGCTCGAGGTGATTCGCGCCCACCCGGATCTCGCCGGCAAGGCGGCCATCGCCGGCACGCTCACCGACGACTCCACCCGCGAGCAGGCCGGCGCCGGCCTGGACCAGTGCACCCCCGAGGAGATGGCGCGCTTCGAGCGCCTCAACGCCGCCTACAAGGAGAAGTTCGGCTTCCCCTTCGTGATGGCCGTCAAGGGCCACGACCGCCACGACATCCTGGCCGCCTTCGAGACGCGCCTGGAGAACGACCCGGCCGAGGAGCGCCGCACCGCGGTCGAGCAGATCAACCGCATCGCCCGCTTCCGCCTGCAGGCCCGCCTCGGCTGAACCCGGCGGGCCGGCGCAGACGCCCGAGTCCTGACGAGCCGCCGGCCTGCCGGCGGCTCGTTTTTTATGCCCGTCGCGCCTCGCGATAAGGCCCCCTTTGACACGCGAGCGCGGACGCCCGGCCAAGGATCGGCCGGGCGTCCGCGTCCGTCGCGCGTCGCGTCGTTACTTCGAGGAGGCGCCGGTGGCCGCCGCCGAGCGGCCCTCGTCGCCCCCGGTGGCCTCACCCGCCGCCTCCGCGGCCGCCTCGGCATCCGCCTTGGCGATCTCCTCGCGCTCCCGGGCCTCGTCCGACAGCGACTTCCTCGGCAGCACGATGTTGAGCACGAAGGCGGTGATCGCCGCCACCACGATGGGTGCGCCGCCGATCACGTTCTGCAGCATCGCCGGGAACTGCTCGATGGCCGACGGCACCGAGGCGATGCCCAGGCTCAGCGCCAGCGCCAGGCCGACGATGGTCATGTTGCGGGCGGAGAGCTCGTCCTTGGTCAGCAGCTGGATGCCGGTCATGGTGATCATGCCGAACACCGTGATGGTGGCCCCGCCCAGCACCGGGTAGGGGATGGTGGTCATGATGGCGCCGAACTTGGGACTGAGCCCGGCCGCGATCATGAACACCCCGGCGATGGCCAGCACCGAGCGGCTGATCACCTTGGTCATGGCCACGATGCCGACGTTCTGGCTGAAGGTGGAGGTCGGCAGGGCGCCGAAGAAGGCGCTCGCCGCAGTGGTCAAACCGTTGCCCAGCAGGCCGCCGGTCAGTTCCTTGGTCTTCAGCTCGCGGTTCATGCCCGCCACGCTGGTGGCCGACAGGTCGCCGATGGTCTGCACCGAGTTGATCACGCAGATCACCACCATGGAGACCAGGGCGGCGGTGTGGAACTCCATCTCGAAGGGCATCACCTCCGGCACGGCGACCCAGCGGGCGTCGGCCACGGCGTCGAAGCTGACCATGCCCAGCGAGAGCGACAGCAGGTAGCCGACCAGGATGCCGACGATGATCGCCGAGAGCCTGACCACGCCGCGGCCGAACTGGGAGGCCGCCAGCACCGTCAGCAGGGTGGCGATGCCCACCCCCCAGTTGAGCGGGTCGCCGAAGTTCGGCGCGTCGACGTTGCCGCTTCCGGCCATGTAGCGGATCGAGATGTCGTAGAGCGACAGCCCGATCACCAGCACCACCGTGCCCGCGACGACCGGCGGGAAGAGGTGGCGGATGTACTGGATGAAGTAGCCCACCACCATCATGGTGATGCCGCCCACCAGCTGGGCACCGAGGATGCCCTCGATGCCGAACTGGCCGCCCACCGCGATCAGGGTCGGCACGTAGGCGAAGCCCACGCCGAAGATGGCCGGCAGGCGGGCGCCGAACTTCCAGACGCCATAGAGGTGGAACAGGGTGCAGATCCCCGAGGCCAGCACGGCGATCTGGATCAGCATCAGCTTCTCGGCCGGGGTCGCACCGACCACGCCGGCGATGATGATCGGCGGGGTGATGACGCCGGCGATCATCGCCAGCACGTGCTGCAGGGAGAGCGGCAGGGCCTTGCCGATCGGTGGCCTGCCGTGGAAGTCGAATAGCGAGGTGTTGCTGGCATTGCTCTGCATGGTCTCGGCCTTCGGAGTGGTGTTGTTGTGCGTTCAGCCGTCTTCGTCGCGCCGGCACGCTGCCGCCGACATATTGGATACACGATACTAGATCCAAAAACATACCATATCGAAAATAACTGTATACAAGAAACCAAACCTTCGCCGCGTCTCGCGTCGGCTGGACTAGACTCAAGTCAGTGAAAGCGTGACCGGAGCCCACCATGTTTCGTGACCGCCTCGAGGCGGCCGATCGCCTCGTCGATCGCCTCGCCGACCTCAAGACCGAGAAGCCGCTGATCCTGGCCATTCCCCGGGGCGCCGTGCCCATGGGGCGCCGGATGGCCGATGCCCTGGACGGCGAGCTGGACGTGGTGCTGGTGCGCAAGGTGGGCGCGCCGGGCAATCCCGAGTACGCCATCGGCGCGGTCGACGAGTCGGGCCGCGTGGCCCTGGAGCCCAGCGCCGGCCACTACCGCGAGGACGCGGTGAACCGGGAAGTGGAACGCCAGCGCGCGCTGATCGAGGAGCGCCGCCGGCGCTATACCCCGGTGCGCGCCGCCATCGATCCCGGAGGACGCGTGGTGGTGGTGGTGGATGACGGCAGCGCGACGGGGGCCACCATGGCCGCCGCCCTCGGCGCCCTGCGCGACCGGGGACCGAGACGGCTGATCGCCGCCCTGGGAGCCGCGCCGCCCGACACCGTGGCGCGGCTCGAGGGGCTGGCCGACGAGGTGGTCTGCCTGGAGGTCTCGCCCCACTTCCGTGCGGTGGGCCAGTTCTTCGCCGACTTCGGTCAGGTGGAGGATGAGGAGGTGATCGCCCTGCTGGGACGCGAGGCGGGCTGAGCGGCTTCGCGCCAGGGCCGCTGCCGCCGCGGGCGCGATGAGATGAGCGGAGAGAGGCGGCGCCATCACGCGAACGGGCGCCACCCGAGGGTGGCGCCCGTCATGCGATCGTCCGCCGGGTTCCGCCCGCCCCATCGTGCAGGGGCGGGCGAAACGCGCGGGGACTTACTTGCCGGCCGGGGCCGCGGCCTTGAGACCTTCCTCGGCGAGCTTCTGGCTCTCGCGAACGTACTCCTGGCTCAGGCTCATGAGCGTCTCGGCATCGCCGCGCAGGCGCTCGCCGAGCTGCTCGGTGGCCTTCTGCTGGGCGTCCACGGCCTTCTTCAGGCCCTCGGCGTCGCGCACGTCGAGCCAGCCGCGGGCCTGGGAGAGGCCCATGTCGGTCAGGGCGCGCACGGCGTCGAACTGGGCGGCGACCAGCTTCTCGGTGTAGTCGAGGTTGAGGGCGCCGAGGCGACGGGCGGGGGCCACGAAGGTGGACTCGAACTGCTCGGTCGCCTGCTGGGGGGTTGCCTTGCTCATGAAACACCTCCATCGGTTGTCGGCAACGGGACCTTCGGCCCCGTGTTGCAATGCAACATAGCAGGCCATTTTGTGCAGCGCAACATCTTCTCGCTCAGGCATTCTGCTTTCGCGACCGGCCCCTAACGACGACCCCGACGACGGCGCCCGGCCGAGGCCGGGCGCCGCAGGCAGCGAGCCTTCCAGGAAGCCTCAGCGATAGGCACCCTCGATGTCGGTGACGCGCAGGGCATTGCGCCCCAGGCCGTCGTGGAGGTCGAGCATGCGCTCGAGCCAGCCGTACACCGGGTCGGCGTTGGAGACGAGGTCGGCGCTGGAGACGCAGCGCGCCCACATGAAGTTGCCGAAGACCAGATAGTCGGCGCCTGCCGGGGCGTCACCGTCGAGGAAGTCGCCGTCCGCGAGCTGGGCGCGCAGCGGGGCCAGGGCATGATCCAGCTGGGCCAGCCCCTTGGCCGGGGAGTGGAACTCCTCGAGGGTGCGACCGAGGCGCTTCTCGCGGGTCTCGCGGAAGTAGGCGCGGTCGTCGGGATGGATGGCGTTGAGCAGGTCCATGACGATGGTGCGCAGCATGGCCGGGGCCATCACTCGCTCGGCGTAGTGCTTGAAGAAGCGCCCCCGTGCCTCGGCCAGTCCCTCGCCGAGCAGCGGTGCCTCGGGATAGGTGCGGTCCAGGTAGCGCAGGATCTCGTAGCTGTCGGTGACCACCTCCTCGCCGTCGACCAGCACCGGCACCTGATAGTGATCGGCGAAGGCCAGGGCCTCGGTGTCGTTGAAGCGCCAGGGCCGCGTCTGCACCTCGAGCCCCTTGTGGGCCAGGGCGAGGCGCACCCGCCAGCAGTAGGGCGAGAACCGCAGCCCCTCGTCGATGCCGCAGAGATCATAGAGCACCCGTGTCATGCCGCCTCCTCGTGTCGGGTTCCGGGCCTTCGATAGTGCCAGCCTTTGCGGCCGCCGCCAACGCCGTGTCGGCCCGGTAGTCCGGCGACAGCGGCTTGCCCATTAGTCTAACCCCCTGCCCCCGTCCCGGTCCGGCACCGGGGCCGCATGTGCATTACAAGTCATTGAATAGAAGCTCCTTTCACGAAACGGTGACGCGCCGATCCGAGCCTTCCATATTGGTCAGACCAATGTTCCAACAGTGGTCAAGCCCACGGCTTGCGCTTAAGGTCGCCACCACAACACGCCCTCGCGGGCACGCTCACGCTCCACCGTTCCCCTGTGAAAGGAACCTTCCATGAACGAAACCACACTCGCGCTGCTCGCCTTCGTGCCCCTGGTGCTGGCCGGGGTGCTGCTGATCGGCCTGCGCATGGCCGCCCGGGTCGCCATGCCGATCGTCTTCGTGGTCACCGCGCTGATCGGCCTGCTCGCCTGGCAGATGAGCTTCACCCGGGTCCTGGCCTCCACCCTGCAGGGCCTGATGCTGACCGTGGCGATCCTGTGGATCATCTTCGGCGCCATCCTGCTGCTCAACACCCTCAAGCACTCCGGGGGGATCACCGCCATCCGCAACGGCTTCTCGGGCATCAGCCCGGATCGCCGCGTGCAGGCGATCATCGTCGCCTGGCTCTTCGGCTGCTTCATCGAGGGCGCCTCGGGCTTCGGCACCCCGGCCGCGGTGGCCGCGCCGCTGATGGTGGCGCTCGGCTTCCCGGCGCTGGCCGCCGTGGTGGTGGGCATGATGATCCAGTCCACGCCGGTCTCCTTCGGCGCCGTGGGCACGCCGATCGTGGTCGGGGTCACCGGCGGCCTGGATCGCGCTGGCATCACCGAGGCGCTGGAGGCCGGCGGCAGCGGCTGGCTCGAGTACTATCACCTGATCGCCGGTGAGGTCGCGGTGATCCACGCCCTGGTCGGCGTGCTGATGCCGCTGATCATGGTGATGATCATGGTGCGCTTCTTCGGCGCCAACCGCTCCTGGAAGGAGGGGCTCTCCATCGCCCCCTTCGCGCTCTTCGCCGGTGTCGCCTTCGTGGTGCCCTACGCCCTGGCCGGCATGCTGCTGGGACCGGAATTCCCGTCGATGATCGGCGCCATGGTGGGCCTGGCCATCGTCGTGCCGGCGGCCCGTCGCGGCTTCCTGCTGCCCAAGGACACCTGGGACTTCCCGCCCTCCACCGCCTGGCCGGACAAGTGGCTCGGCAAGCTGGTGATCAAGACCGAGGACGTGGTGGGCAAGACGCCGATCACCACCGTCATGGGCTGGGTGCCCTACGTGCTGCTGGCCGTCTTCCTGGTCGCCTCGCGCACCATCGAGCCGCTCAAGAGCGCGCTCACCTCCGTCGCCATCGGCTGGAGCAACATCCTCGGCGAGACCGGCATCTCCGGCAGCATCCAGCCCCTCTACCTGCCCGGCGGTATCCTGCTGGCGGTGGTGCTGGTGACCGCCGTGCTGCATCGCATGCGCCTGGGCGAGCTCAAGGCGGCCTTCGGCGAGTCGAGCCGGACCCTGCTGGGCGCGGGCTTCGTGCTGATCTTCACCATCCCCATGGTGCGGATCCTGATCAACTCGGGCGTCAACGCCAACGACCTGGTCTCCATGCCGGTCGCCATGGCGCAGCTCGTCGCCGACGGGGTGGGTGGCATCTACCCGCTCTTCGCGCCGGCCGTGGGCGCCCTGGGGGCCTTCATCGCCGGGTCGAACACCGTCTCGAACCTGATGCTCTCCGACTTCCAGTTCAACGTCGCCCAGCAGCTCGGCGTCTCCACCACCCTGATGGTCGCCCTGCAGGCCGTGGGCGCCGCGGCGGGCAACATGATCGCCATCCACAACGTGGTCGCGGCCTCCGCCACCGTGGGCCTGCTCGGCCGCGAGGGCGAGACCATCCGCAAGACCATCCTGCCGACGCTCTACTACATCCTCGCCGCCGGCGCGATCGGGCTGCTGGCCTTCTACGTGCTGGGCATCGGCGACCCGCTGCTGGACCTCGGCTGATCCCGGCGTGCGCCTGGCCATGGACCGGGCGCCCCCGGAACGACGCACCGCCCCCACGGCCCGGCCGTGGGGGCGGTGCGCCTTCCGGGGGCCGCCGGCGCTCGGCGCCCCTACTCCCACTCCTCCAGGCGCATCGCCGAGCGCTCCAGGCGCTGCTCCTCGGCCTCGATCTCGCCCAGCTGCTCGCCGATGCTCGTGAGGTGCTCCAGGGCGGCGCGCCGGGCGAGCTCGGGCTTGCCGTCGACCACCGCGTGATAGAGCCGGGCGTGCTGGCGATTGATCATCTCCCGGCAGTGGGGGCGGTGATAGAGGTTCTTCACCGAGGCGAACACCGAGCTCAGCAGCAGGTCCGTCAGGCTCTGCAGCGTGTGGACCAGCACCGGATTGTGGGAGGCCTGGCAGATGGCCAGGTGGAAGCCGTGGTCGAAGCGCGCCAGGCGCTCGGCCTCGATCGACTCGGCACCCTCCACGTAGTCGACCATCTCCCGGTAGCGGCGGGTGATCAGCACCCGATCCGAGGCCGTGCCGCGGCTGGCCGCCAGACGCGCCGACTCCCCCTCGAGCAGTGCGCGCACCTCCAGCAGGTCGAAGAGGGTCCGCGGATGGTCGCGGAAGAGATGCATCAGCGGAGAGTCCAGGGGCGTGGCGACCAGCGGGGCGACCACCGAGCCCCGCCCCTGGCGGGTCTCGATGACGCCCTTGCTGCGCAGCGTGCGCAGCGCCTCGCGCAGGGAGGCCCGGGACACCTGCAGGCGCTCGCTGAGCCGTCGCTCGGAGGGGAGCAGCTGGTCCGGACGGAAGACGCCGTCGAGGATCAGCTCCTCGAGCCGGGCCGCGATGGCGTCGGGCGTGCGCGAGGTGATCCGCAGCTCTTCATGGTAACGGGGCATGATCGTGCTCTCCGGGGATGCCAGGGCGTATCCCGAGGGTGTATTGTGGAAAAACTTTCCACAATACTACCAAGGACTGGTCTGACCAGCGAACCAGAGACTGGACACGCCCGCCATTAAGGCACAGATTGGTTCCACACAGGTCATGTGCCCGGCCCGGTGGGCGATGGGCACGCAAGCGAGGAAGCCCCATGAACATCCTCTACGACGAGCGGCTCGACGGCGAGCTGGCGACAATCGACAAGGCCGAGGTCCTGGCCGACCTTGAGCGCTCGGCGCCGGGCCTCACCCTGCTGCACCGCGAGGAGGACCTGCGCCCCTTCGAGTGCGACGGCCTCTCGGCCTACCGCGTGCTGCCGATGCTGGTGGCGTTGCCCGAGACCCTCGAGCAGGTCGAGACGCTGATGAAGCGCTGCCGGGCGCTGGGGGTGCCAGTGGTGACCCGCGGCGCCGGCACCGGACTCTCCGGCGGCGCCCTGCCCCTGGAGCAGGGCGTGCTGCTCGTCATGTCGCGCTTCAACCGCATCCTCGACATCGACCCGGACGCCCGCATCGCGCGCCTGCAGCCCGGGGTGCGCAACCTCGCCATCTCCGAGGCGGCGGCGCCCTACGGGCTCTACTACGCCCCCGATCCCTCGTCGCAGATCGCCTGCTCGATCGGCGGCAACGTCGCCGAGAACGCCGGCGGCGTGCACTGCCTGAAGTACGGGCTGACCGTGCACAACGTCATGAAGGTGGAGGTGATCACCATCGAGGGCGAGCGCATGACGCTCGGCAGCGAGGCGCTGGACGCCGCCGGCCTCGACCTGCTGGCGCTGTTCACCGGCTCCGAGGGCATGCTCGGCGTGGTCACCGAGATCACCGTCAAGCTGCTGCCCAAGCCCGAGACCGCCAAGGTGCTGATGGCGAGCTTCGACGACGTAGAGAAGGCCGGCCGGGCGGTCGGCGACATCATCGCCGCGGGCATCATCCCCGGCGGGCTCGAGATGATGGACAAGCTCGCGATCCGCGCCGCCGAGGATTTCGTCAAGGCCGGCTACCCCGTCGAGGCCGAGGCCATCCTGCTCTGCGAGCTCGACGGCGTGGAGGCCGACGTCGACGACGACTGTGCCACGGTGCGCCAGGTGCTCGAGCGGGCCGGCGCCACCGACATCCAGCAGGCCCGGGACGAGGCCGAGCGCGCGCTCTTCTGGGCCGGGCGCAAGAACGCCTTCCCCGCGGTGGGGCGGATGTCCCCGGACTACTACTGCATGGACGGCACCATCCCTCGCCGGGAGCTGCCGCGGGTGCTCAAGGGCATCGCCGAGCTCTCCGAGGCCTACGGCCTCAAGGTCGCCAACGTCTTCCACGCCGGCGACGGCAACATGCACCCGCTGATCCTCTTCGATGCCAACCGCGAGGGCGAGCTGGAGCAGGCCGAGGCGCTCGGCGGCAAGATCCTCGAGCTGTGCGTCGAGGCCGGCGGCTCGATCACCGGCGAGCACGGCGTCGGCCGCGAGAAGATCAACCAGATGTGCGCCCAGTTCAATCCGCACGAGCTGACCCTCTTCCACGCGGTGAAGGCGGCCTTCGACCCCGAGCGCCTGCTCAACCCGGGCAAGAACATCCCGACGCTGGCCCGCTGCGCCGAGTTCGGCGCCATGCACGTCCACAACAACGAGCTCCCGCACCCCGAGCTGCCCCGATTCTGAGGATTCCCCATGGCCGAGACACGCCCCACATCGACCGACCAGGACATCAGCGAGGCGCTCGGCGAGCGCGTGCGCCGGGCCGCCGAGGCGGGCACCCCGCTGCGCATCGTCGGCGGTGACACCAAGGCCTTCTATGGTCGCCCCGTCGAGGGCGAGACGCTCTCGACCCGTGAGCACCGCGGCATCACCTCCTACGACCCGGTGGAGCTGATCGTCTCGGTGCGCGCCGGCACGCCGCTGGCCGAGCTCGAGGCCGTGCTGGCCGAGCAGGGCCAGATGCTCGGCTGCGAGCCGCCCCACTTCGGCGACGACGCCACCGTGGGCGGCATGGTCGCCACCGGCCTCTCCGGCCCGCGCCGCCCCTGGGCCGGCAGCGTGCGCGACTTCGTGCTGGGCATCCGCCTGATCACCCAGGACGGTGTACAGCAGCGCTTCGGTGGCGAGGTGATGAAGAACGTCGCCGGCTACGACCTGTCGCGGCTGATGGTCGGCGCCCAGGGCACCCTGGGGCTGGTCACCGAGATCTCGCTCAAGGTGCTGCCGCGCCCCGGCGCCCGCCAAAGCCTGCGCCTGGAGCTGCCCCGGGCCAAGGCCATGGCCAGGCTCTCCGAGTGGGGCCGCTCGCCGCTGCCCCTCACCGCGGCCGCCTGGCACGACGGGGCCCTGCACCTGCGCCTGGAGGGCGGGCCGAGCTCGGTGGCCGCCACTCGGGCCAAGCTGGGCGGCGACGACCTGGACGACGGCTACTGGGCGGACCTGCGCGAGCAGCGTCTGGCCTTCTTCTCCCGCGAGGACGCCCGCCCCCTGTGGCGCCTCTCGCTGCCCCACAACACCCCCTCGCTGGGCCTGCCCGGCGTCGAGGAGGCGGACCTGCTCTACGACTGGGGCGGCACCCAGCGCTGGCTGCGCAGCGACCTCGACGCGGCCACCCTGCGCGAGGCCTGCGCCCGCGCCGGCGGCCACGCGACCTGCCTGGGCGAGCGCGAGGGCGCCGGCCAGGCCGACCCCTTCATGCCGCTGGAACCGGTGGTGGCGAAGTACCACCGCGCCCTGAAGGACCAGTTGGACCCGAAGGGCATCTTCAACCCCGGCCGACTCTACGCGGCACTCTGAGACCTGAAGGGAACGTCCGAGATGCAGACGCACTTTACCGAGGAAGACCTCCAGAAGCCCCACATCCGCGAGGCCGACCGGGTCCTGCGCAGCTGCGTGCACTGCGGCTTCTGCAACGCCACCTGCCCCACCTACCAGCTGCTGGGCGACGAGCGCGACGGCCCCCGCGGGCGCATCTACCTGATGAAGGAGATGCTCGAGAGCCGCGACGACGACCACCAGGTGACCGAGGAGACCCGGCTGCACCTCGACCGCTGCCTCACCTGCCGCAACTGCGAGACCACCTGTCCCTCCGGCGTCGAGTACCACAAGCTGCTCGACATCGGCCGCGCCGAGATCGAGCGGCGAGTGCCCCGCAAGCCCGCCGAGCGCGCCCTGCGCTTGGGGCTGCGCAAGGCGCTGGTGGAACCGAAGCGCTTCCAGGCGCTGCTCAGGCTCGGCCAGACCTTCCGCCCGCTGGTGCCCGGCTCGCTCGCCGCCAAGATGCCGCCGGCCCCGGTGGACGCCGGCGCGCGACCCGAGGGGAGCCGCCATGCCCGCCAGATGCTGATCCTCGAGGGCTGCGTGCAGCCCGGGCTCTCGCCCAACACCAACGCCGCCACGGCCCGGGTGCTCGACCGTCTCGGCATCGGCCTGACCCCGGCGCCGGAGGCCGGCTGCTGCGGCGCCATCGACTACCACCTCAACGCCCAGGAGGCCGGGCGGGCGCGGATGCGCGCCAACATCGACGCCTGGTGGCCCCATATCGAGAAAGAGGGCGAGGCCGGGGTGGAAGCCATCGTCCAGACCGCCAGCGGCTGCGGGGCGATGGTCAAGGAGTACGGCGAGGTGCTCGCCGACGACCCCGACTACGCCGAGAAGGCGGCGCGCATCAGCGCCCTGGCCAAGGACCTGGTGGAGGTGCTGCGCGACGAGGACCTCGCGGTGCTCGCCGTGAAGGAGAGCCGGCGGCTCGCCTTCCACTGCCCCTGCACACTGCAGCACGCCCAGAAGCTCGGCGGCGCGGTGGAGCAGGTGCTGCGCGGGCTCGGCTTCACCCTGACCCCGGTCCAGGATGCCCACCTCTGCTGCGGCTCGGCCGGCACCTACTCCGTCACCCAGCCGGCGCTCGCCACCCAGCTGCGCGACAACAAGCTCGACCACCTCGAGGCCGGCAACCCCGAGATGATCGTCACGGCCAACATCGGCTGCCAGACCCACCTGGCCGGCGCCGGCCGCACCCCGGTGCGCCACTGGATCGAGATCGTCGACGAGGCCCTGGCCTGACCCATTTCAAGATCTCGAAAGACCCGACCATTCCTGAACGAGGAGCTATACCATGCAGACCAAACCCGTCCTGACCCTGGATGACGTCAACGCCCTGCTGGACGCGGGCCAGAAGGAAGCCGAGGCCAACGGCTGGGCCGTGACCATCGCCGTGGCCGACGACGGCGGCCACCTGCTCGGCCTGCGTCGCCTCGACGGTGCGCCGCCCTTCAGCGCCGGGGTCGCCGCCGAGAAGGCCCGCAACGCCTCCATCGGCCGCAAGGAGACCCAGGTCTTCGAGGACATGATCAACAACGGCCGGACCGCCTTCGTCACCGCGCCGATGGAGGCCCTGCTGGCCGGTGGCGTGCCGGTGATCGTCGAGGGCCAGGTGGCCGGCAGCGTCGGCATCTCCGGCGTCAAGCCGGACCAGGACGTGCAGGTAGCCAAGGCCGCCGTCGCCGTCATCGCCTGAAGCGCTCGTCTGGCCTACCCTTGAAGCCCCTGCCGGCCTACCGGCGGGGGCTTTCGCTATCTGCCACCGAGGACTCCATGCCGCCGCTGCATCTCCTGCCCCCCCTGGGCGCCGTGCTGATCTGGTCGGGCAACATGACCATCAACCAGCTCACCGTGGGCACCATCGCCCCGAGCAGCATCGCCTTCCTGCGCTGGCTGCTGGCGTTCGCCGTGCTCACCCCCTTCCTGCTCCCCGCGGCCTGGCGGCATCGCACGACCCTTCGCCGGGAATGGCCGAAGCTGTCCGTGCTGGGACTGCTCGGCATGGGGCTGTGGCAGGGGCTCGCCTACGTGGCGGCCGAGACCACCAGCGCCACCAACATGGGCATCCTGGCCGCCATGGTGCCCCTGCTCACCGTGCTGCTCAGCGCCCTGATCCTGCGTGAGGCGCCGACCCTGGGCGGCACCCTGGGCGGGCTGCTGGCCCTGGCCGGGGTGGCCCTGCTGCTGGGACGCGGCGACCCGCTCTCGCTGCTCGACCTCGACGTCGCCACCGGCGATGCCCTGATGCTGATCGCCGCCACCTGCTACGCCCTCTACGGGGTGATGCTCAAGCGCTGGCCGCTGGCCCTGCCGCCCTGGGTGCTGCTCTATGCCCAGGTGGGCTGCGCCGTGCTTCTGCTGCTGCCCCCCTACCTGCTGGGCCCCCGCACACCGGTGGACGCCCAGAATATCGGGCTGATCCTCTATGCCGGCCTGCCGGCCTCCATCGTCACCACCTTCCTGTGGATGCTGGCCATCCGCCAGATCGGCGCCAGCCGCGCGAGCATCTTCATCAACCTGATGCCGCTGTTTGCCGCGCTGATCGCCATGGCCTGGCTGGAAGAGCGCCTGGCGCTCTTCCACCTGACCGGCGGCGCCCTGATCCTGGCCGGGGTGATCATGGCCCAGACCCTCACGCGCCCCCTGATGCCGCCCGCGGCGACCGGGACGCGTGCCGAGCGTGATAGACTGCCCTCATCTCGCCGATGACCCAATAAAAGGACGCGCCATGTCCCTCGACGACCTGCATCTCAACCTGCGCAACCTGACCCCGGACGACTATCCGCAGCTCAAGACGCTGATGGACCAGGTCTATCATGACATCGGCGGCGCCTGGCCCGAGGCCACCATCGACAAGCTGATCGCGGAGTTTCCCGACGGCCAGATCCTGATCGAGGACGACGAGACCATCGTCGGCGTGGCCCTCACCGTGCTGGTCGACTACGACACCTTCTCCAACCCGCACCGCTACGACGACCTGATCGGCAAGCGCGAGACCATCCTCAACGACCCGGACGGCGACGCCATGTACGGCCTCGACGTGCTGATCCATCCGGACTACCGCGGCTACCGCCTGGGTCGGCGCCTCTACGAGGCGCGCAAGGAGTTGTGCCGCTCCATGAACCTGCGCTCGATCCTCGCCGGCGGGCGCATCCCCCACTACTACCAGCACGCCCACGAGCTCTCGCCGGCCGAATACCTCGACAAGGTGGCCCGCAAGGAGATCCACGACCCCATCCTCTCCTTCCAGCTGGCCAACGACTTCCAGGTCAAGCGGCTCTTGCGCAAGTACCTGCCGGAGGACGAGAAGTCCCAGGGCTACGCGACCCTGCTGGAGTGGAACAACATCCTCTTCGAGCCGGCCGAGCGGGTGCTGGAGAACCGTCCGACCCAGGTGCGGGTCGGCGCGGTGCAGTGGCAGATGCGCGAGTTCTCCTCGGTGGAGTCGGTGCTGCAGCAGGTCGAGTACTTCGTCGACGCCCTCGCCGACTACCAGAGCGACTTCGCGGTCTTCCCCGAGCTCTTCAACGCGCCCCTGATGGGCCTGCAGGACCGCGCCGCCCAGCAGGACCAGATGGCCGCCATCCGCTTCCTCGCCGGCTTCACCGAGCAGTTCAAGAGCGAGCTCTCGCGCATGGCGGTCTCCTGCAACATCAACATCGTCGCCGGGTCGATGATCGAGGAGCACGAGGACGGCCGGCTCTTCAACGTCTGCTACCTCTTCCATCGCGACGGCAGCATCGAGTCCCAGGCCAAGCTGCACATCACGCCCCAGGAGCGCCGCGACTGGGTGATCGAGGGCGGCGACGAGCTCCAGGTCTTCGACACCGATGCCGGCCGGGTGGGCATCCTGATCTGCTACGACGTCGAGTTCCCCGAGCTCTCGCGGCTGCTCGCCGACCAGGAGATGGACATCCTCTTCGTGCCCTTCTGGACCGACACCAAGAACGGCTACCTGCGGGTGCGCCACTGCGCCCAGGCACGCGCCATCGAGAACGAGTGCTACGTGGTGCTGTGCGGCAGCGTCGGCAACGTGCCCTCCATCGAGAACATGGAGATCCAGTACGCCCAGTCGTCGGTCTTCTCGCCCTCGGACTTCGCCTTCCCCCACGACGCCGTGCTCTCCGAGACCACGCCCAACACCGAGATGATCATGTTCTCGGACCTCGACCTGACCCGGCTGACCGTGGTGCGCGCCGAGGGCTCGGTGACCAACCTCAAGGACCGGCGCAAGGACCTGTTCGACCTGCGCTGGCGCGACTGGTCCTGGAAGTCCGGGGCCAACCTGGAGGAGAGCTGACGCCATGCTCGGCCGGCTGCTGCGCCTGGGGGGGCGGCGCTTCGAGGCACGCCACCCCTTCCCCGCCGCCGACTGGGACGAGGCCCGGGCGCGGGTGGCGCTGCTCGCCGTCCTGCCCGACGACCAGGCCGAGCGGCTGGGGCATCGCGCCTGGGGCTTCGTGCATGCCAAGCGCCTGAGCCTGCATCCGGAACTCGCCGGGACGGTCACCTTCGACGCCCCGGCCAGGCTCGCCCTGGCGGGCCAGGCCTGCCTGCTGACCCTGGGCTGGTGCGACAGCGAGCACCGGGAGGCCTTCGCCAACGTCCACGAGATCCTGATCCTGCCCGACGCCTTCCAGCGCCGCGTGGAGGAGATGGACGAGTTCGGCGTGGTGCACGAGTACGACGACGAGCGTGCCGGCGAGACCTCCCTGCAGGGCCCGGTGGTGGTCGCCTGGCCCGACCTGATGGCGAGCGGCGGGCTCGACGGCTTCAACGTGCTGATCCACGAGCTGGCCCACAAGCTCGACCTCGGCAACTCCCTGGACGTCGACGGCTTCCCGCCGCTGCCCCGGGAGATCGACCCGCGGGAGTGGTATCGCATCTTCATGGGGGTCTGGGGGGACCTCCAGGCGCGCCTCGCCCGGGGCGAGGCGACGCCCATCGACGACTATGCCGCGAGCCACCCCGGCGAGTGCTTCGCGGTCTGCTGCGAGCACTTCTTCAGCGACCCCGACCGCCTCCACCGCGCCTATCCGGCCCTCTACGGCCTGCTCTCCCGCTACTTCCACCAGGACCCGCTGGCCCACCTCCCGGCACACGCCGGCCCCTTCGACGCCTGGTGACTCGGCGCCCCACCTCGACGGCGCCCGGCGGTTCGAGGCCCCGGAGGCCGCCTCAGCCGGGCAGGGCCAGAGGCGCCCTCAGCCACTCCCAGAGCGTCGCCGCCTCCGCCCGGGCGGGCGCGCGGGCCGGCCGCACCAGCCAGAACCCCTCGTCGCTCTCGACCGGCCAGTCGAGCGCCGCCACCAGGTCGTCGCGCCCCTCCACCAGCCGCTGATGGGTCAGGGCCACGCCCTCGCCCAGCGCCGCGAGCGACAGCGTCATGCTCTGGGTATCGCAGGTCAGCGATGCGCAGCGCGAGGCCAGGGTTGGCATCCCCACCGCCTCCAGCCAGGCCGGCCAGCCCACCTCGAACCCCAGGGCGTGCAGCAGGGTGTGCGCCGCCAGGTCCGACGGCGTGGTGATGCGCTCGGCCAGCGCCGGAGCACACACCGGCAGCATCGTCTCCCGGCCCAGGGAAACCGCCTCCATCCCCGGCCAGCTGCCCTGCCCGTAGCGGATCTCGAGATCGGCGCCCTCGGGACCGAAGTCATCCGGCCAGATGGCGCTGATCAGCCTCAGCGCCACCTCGGGATGCTCGCGGCGAAAGGCGCGGATGCGCGGCGCCAGCCAGTACTGCTGCATCACCGGCGTGGTGCGCAGCGTCACCGGCGCCTCCCCGCCGCCGCCGAAGACCTCCTCGGTGCCCTCGGCCAGGCGCGTGAAGCCATCCTGCAGGCACGGCAGCCAGGCCTGCCCCGCCGGCGTCAGGCTGAGGCTGCGCGGGTGGCGCACGAACAGCTTCTGGCCCAGGCGATCCTCGAGCAGGCGCACCCGCTGGCTGATCGCCGCCTGGGTCACGCCCAGCTCCTGGCCGGCGGCGGTGAAGCTCAGGGTGCGCGCCGCCGTCTCGAAGGCCTGCAGCCACAGCAGGGGGGGAAGCCGACTCATGAATAACCTACCTATAAATTGAGTGGGGTCATAGGGGCCAGATTAATCGTTTGTCGGCGAACCGGCCAGCCGCCACCATGGGCGCCTTCACAAGGGAGGAGCCGATCATGACCGATACGCCGATTGCCGACGCACGCGCCGTCCTGCCCATGGGCGAACTGACCCCCCACGCCGAGGGACCGGCGCTCATCGAGGCCACGGCGGCCGGACGACAGCTGGCCCTTGGCTGGGGCAACGGCGACCGGGCCCGGTTTCCGCTGACCTGGCTGCGCGACCACTGCGCCTGTGACGAGTGCCGCCATCCGATGACCCGCGAGCGCCTCTACATGGCCCTCGAGGTGCCGGAACAGGCCCCGGCGACGGCGCTCGAGGACGGCAATCTGGTCCTCACCTGGGCCGACGGCCACGTCAGCCGCTTCGACGCCGTCTGGCTGCATCAGCGCCGCCCGGGCCAGGCGCGGGAGGATGCCGTGCCGTCGCGCCGTCCCTGGGCCCACGACTACCGTCCCACCCGCGTCGACCACGCCGACTTCGTGGCCGGCGCCGAGGGCGAGCGCGCCTGGCTCACCGCCCTGCTGCGCGATGGCCTGGTGCTGCTCGAGAACGGCCCGCTGGCCGACGAGGAAGTGAGCCGCCTGGCGGGCCGCATCGGGCCGCTGCGCGCCACCAACTTCGGCGCCCGCTTCGACGTCAAGTCCAAGCCGAACCCGAACAACGCCGCCTATACCTCCATCGGCCTGGCCCTGCACACTGACCTGCCCAACTGGCGCAACCCGCCGGACATCCAGCTGCTCTACTGCCTGGAGAATGATGCCGAGGGCGGCGAGTCCACCTTCTTCGACGGCTTCGCCGCGGCGGAGGCGCTGCGCGTCGAGTCGCCCGAGGCCTTCCGGCGGCTGGCCGAGACGCCGATCGACTTCCGCTTCCAGGACGAGGAGCACGACCTGGTGTGGACCGCGCCGGTGCTCGCCCTGGACGAGCAGGGCCGGGTCATCGAGGTCCGCCTCAACAACTGGATCCGCGACACCCTGCGCCTGCCCCTCGAGGAGATCGATGCCTGGTACGACGCCTACCGCGCGTTCTGGGCGCTGGCCCAGGATCCCGCGAACCGGCTCGAGTTCTCCCTGGCCCCGGGCGAGATGGTCGCCTTCGACAACCGCCGGGTGATGCACGGCCGCAACGCCTTCGATCCCGGTACCGGCCGGCGCCACCTGCAGGGCACCTACCTCGATCTCGACATGTGCGAGTCCCGCCTGCGGGTGCTGGCCCGCGAGGCCTGATCCCCCCTTCCTTTCTGGCCGCTGCCCGACACAACATCAAACCGGTAGCGGCCTTCCCCCCATCACAAGGAGATCCCATGCGTCTTTCCCCGACGACTCCCGCCCTGCCGCTGATCGCGCTGCCCCTGAGCCTGGGCCTGGCGAGCCCGGCCCTCGCCGACGACGCCACCCTGGACATCGGCGTGCCTCCCTGGCCCGGGGTCACGGTCAAGAGCGAGATGGTAAGCCAGCTCCTCGCCCCCCTGGGCTACGAGACCCGTACCCACGACGTTGGCCTGCAGGTCGTCTACCAGGGGCTGGAGACCGGCGACATCGATGCCCTGCTGGGCGGCTGGATGCCGGCCCAGCAGAAGATGTTCGCCCCCCGCGAGGAAAGCGGGGTGATCGAGGGCCTGGTCAACAACATCGAGGGCGCCCAGATGACCCTCGTGGTCCCGGACTACCTCCATGAGCAGGGCATCACCAGCTTCGCCGACCTGGACGACCATCGCGAGGCCTTCGACGGCAAGATCCATAGCTTCGGGGCCGGTTCCGCCGCCAGCGATGTGCTCTATCAGGCCATCGACGACGACGCCTGGGGGCTGGGCGACTGGGAGGTGGTGGACACCAGCGTGATCGGCATGCTCGGCGCCGCCAGCAGCGCCATCAGCCGCGAGGAGCCCATCGTCTGGGTCGGCTGGACGCCGCACTGGATGAACCTCGAGCTGCCGATGCGCTACCTCGACGATCCCAAGAACCTGTTCGGCGAGGACAACGGCGCGACCGACGTCCTGACCGTGCTGCGCAGCGACTACGGTGACGCCCACCCCAACCTGGAACGCTTCTTCGAGCAGTTCACCTTCGCCGCCGAGGAGCAGAGCTGGATGATCCAGCAGTTCGGCCAGGAGGAGCGCGAGGTCGAGGCGGTCGCCCGAGAGTGGCTGCAGGAGCACCCCGAACGCGTCGCGGCCATGCTCGAGGGCGTGACCACCGCGGACGGCGACCCCGCCTGGCCGGTGGTGAAGGCCAGCCTGTGAGCCGCTGACCCGGCGGCCGCTTTGGCCGCCGGCCGCGCTGCCGTATGCTTGGGGCCCCGTCGCCAAGGATTCGCGCGCCATGAGCCACCGCCTCGTCCTCGTCACCGGCCTGCTGGTCGTCCTGCTGGCCCTCGGCCTGCTGTGGCAGTGGCTCGCCATGCGCGACCTGCTCACCGTGGAGAGCCTGATGGCGCTGGCCAAGGGCTCGGTGGCCTGGCGCGACGCCCCCTGGGCGGTCGCGGTGGTGATGGCGGTCTACGCCGGCGCCTCGCTGGTGATGTTCCCGCTCAGCCTGCTGGTGGCCCTGACCGGCCTGCTGTTCGGCCCCTGGTGGGGCTTCGCCTATGCCCTGGCCGGCACCCTGGCCGCCTCGATGCTGACCTGGTGGGTGGGGCGCCGACTGGGCCGCGAGGCGCTGATGCGCCACGGCGGCCGGCGCCTCCAGGGCCTGTCGCGCTACCTCTCCGGGCGTGGCATCCGCACCATGACGCTGGTCAACCTGCTGCCGCTGGCTCCCTTCACCCTGACCAACATGATGGCCGGCGCCTTCCGCCTGCGCTTTCGCGACTACATGATCGGCTCGCTGCTGGGCATCGCCCCGGGGCTCGCCGGCGTCACCCTGCTGGGCAGCCAGCTGGGCCAGCTGGCCACCGCCGAGAGCCGCGGCGAGCTTTACTGGGCGGCCGGCGGCGTGCTGGCCGGGGTGGCGCTGCTGGTGGGGCTGAAGCGCTGGGCGGACCGGCGCCGCCGCGCCCGCTGAGGGCTACTCCCGGGGCGCCTCGGTCTCGTCCTCCTCGCGGTGGCCGGGCCACCAGGCGGGGCGCTCCTGCTCCCACTCCTCCTGCACCAGGTGACGCAGCAGGCGCCCGCGATGGCGCAGCATCTGCCACTCGGCGCCCAGCCGATGGCGAATTCGCTCCCAGCCGCCTTCATCGGCATGGGTGAAGGGTCCCCCTCGGGCGATCGCCTGACGATAGACGGCCAGGCAGCGCGCGGCGCAGCGCGCCTCGTCGTAGCCGGCGGCGGTCGCCAGCGCCGCCTCGGCGAGCGCCGCGCGCGCCTCATCCACGGCCAGCGCCGCCAGCGCCTGGGTCATGGCCTCGAGGTCGTCGCCGGCGATCAGCCGGCCGTTGCGGCCCTCGACCACCACCTCGCGCACCCCGGGGGCATCGAGGGCCACCACCGGCAGCCCGGCCGCCATGGCCTCGGCCACCACCATGCCCTGGGTCTCGCTGTGGGAGGCGAAGGCGAAGACGTCCATGGCGTGGTAGGCATCGATCAGCGCCTGGCCCTGGAGGCGGCCGGTGAAGTGCAGGCGACCCGCCACGCCCCGCGCCGCCGCCGCCGCCTCGATGTCGCGGCGCGCCTCGCCCTCGCCCACCACCAGGGCGTGCGCCTCGGGCCGCGCCGCCAGGGCGCCGGCCAGCGCCTCGGCCAGGAAGGCCAGGTTCTTCTCCAGCGCCAGCCGCCCCAGGTGACCCATCACGTAGGCCCCGTCGGGGATGCCGAGGCGCTCCCGCCAGGCACCGCCGTCGCCCCGGGCGAAGCGCGCGGTGTCCACGCCGCTCGGCACCACGCTGATGGCGGGGTTGGCCTCGCGCCGGCGCAGCAGGTCGCGGATGCTCTCGCTGGGGGCGATCACCTCGTCGCACAGCCAGGTGTACTGGGTCGCCAGCGCCACGGCGAAGCGCTGCATGCGCGGCGAGTCGCCGGGCACGTAGTGGGTGTAGTGCTCGTAGAGGGTGTGATGGGTGAAGATCAGCGGCAGGCCATAGGTCTCGGCGGCCCGGGCCGCGGTATCGCCGAGCAGGAAGGGGTGGTGGGCGTGGACGATGTCCGGCTCGAAGGCCTCGATCGCCTCGTGGAGCTGGCCGGGAATCGGCACCGGCAGCGAGAAGTCGCTGCCGTTGAAGTGCTGCATGGCCACCACCCGCACCACGTCGCTCTCGTCGTCGGGCTGGCCCTCCAGGCGCGGCGCCACCACCAGCACCCGGTGGCCGGCGGCCTGCAGCTGGCGCTTGAGCCGCTGGACCGACTCGCTGACCCCGCCGACGATGGGCAGGTAGGTGTTGGTGAACATCAGCACATTCACGGGAACGGGGCTCCTCGACTGGCGGTGGCGCCATTCTGCAGGGAAGGCCGGCGCCTGGCCATCTCTGTTCAGGATAGGCAAGCGAGGCCCGGGGCGAGGGGGCGCCGGGGAAAGGGCCCACCCGCGGGAGCGCCGAGACCCGACGGGATTGGCTTTGCCGCCCCGCGCGGTAGACTGGCAGGGTCATCCATGGAGCCTAGGAGCCGACCCATGACCCACCGCATCGCGGTCCTTCCCGGCGACGGCATCGGCAAGGAAGTCATGCCCGAGGGGCTGCGCGCCCTCGAGGCCGCCGCCCAGCGCTTTCACCTCGACCTCGCCCTCGAGTCCTTCGACTTCGCCAGCTGCGACTACTATGCCGAGCACGGCCAGATGCTGCCCGACGACTGGTTCGAGCGGCTCAAGGAGTTCGATGCCCTCTTCTACGGTGCGGTGGGCTGGCCGGACACCGTGCCCGACCACGTCTCGCTGTGGGGCTCGCTGCTGCAGTTCCGCCGCCGCTTCGACCAGTACGTCAACCTGCGCCCCTGCAAGCTGCTGCCGGGAGTGAAGAGCCCGCTGGCGGGCCGTGTGCCCGGCGACATCGACTTCTACGTGGTGCGCGAGAACACCGAGGGCGAGTACTCCAGCGTCGGCGGCAAGATGTTCGAGGGCACCGAGCGCGAGGTGGTGATCCAGGAGACGGTGATGACCCGCACCGGGGTCGACCGGGTGCTGAAGTATGCCTTCGAGCTGGCCCAGAGCCGCCCGCGGAAGCGGCTCACCTCGGCCACCAAGTCCAACGGCATCGCCATCACCATGCCGTGGTGGGACGAGCGCGTGAAGGCGATGGGCGCGCACTATCCCGAGGTGTCGGTGGAGGCGTTCCATATCGACATCCTGGCCGCCAACTTCGTGATGCACCCCGACTGGTTCGACGTGGTCGTGGCGAGCAACCTGTTCGGCGATATCCTCTCCGACCTGGGCCCGGCCTGCACCGGCACCATCGGCGTGGCGCCCTCGGCCAACATCAACCCCGACGGCACCTTCCCGAGCCTCTTCGAGCCGGTGCACGGCAGTGCCCCGGACATCGCCGGACGCGGCATCGCCAATCCCATCGGCCAGATCTGGTCGGCCGCCATGATGCTCGAGCACCTCGGCCACCCGGAGGCCGGCGCGGCCATCGTCGAGGCCTTCGAGGCGGTGCTCGCCGAGGGCGATGCGGACCTGCTCACCCCCGACCTGGGCGGGCGCGGCACCACCGAGACCCTCGGCCGCGCCATCGCCGAGCGCATCGCCGGCTGAGCGAACTCGGCATCCCGACACGCGACGGCCCCCGCTCAGGCGGTGGCGGTCATCCCCCCTCTCCGCTTGGTGGGCGACCCGGTCGGTTCAAGGCCCGTCCACCCCGTCGTCATTGACCGTCTCACGCCCAGTGATCGCAGCGCCAGTCAAGATGACGCGGAGATTGCCATAGCCAAAATACTGACTTGCGTCAAGATGTCGCGGAGTAAAGGAGGACGAAAAAGGAGATAGGTGATAAGTTATAACAATATTCAATATAAGAATAACAAACTTCTGACAACTCGCGCAGGAGCCCCCTCATGTCCGGTCTTCCTCTCGAGCCGCCGCGTCTGGGTCGCCGCCAGCTTCTCAAGCTGGGCATGGGCGCCGGCGCTGCTGCTCTGATGCCACTTTCCGGCCTGCAGGCCAACACCGTCTCCACCCGCGTTCGCGTGGTCATCCTCGGCGGCGGCGCTGCCGGCATGTCCATGGCCAATCGCCTGGCCATGCGCCTCTCCGGCGCCCGCATTACCGTCGTGGAACCCAGAGAGCAGCACTATTACCAGCCCGGTTGGACCCTGGTCGCAGCCGGACTCTGGGAAGCCGATAGCACGGTACGCTCCAATGCCGACTTCCGCCCCGCCGGCATCGACTGGGTCAGCCAGCAGGCGGTGGGTATCGATGCCGATGAACGCCGCATTACCCTGGCCGATGCCAGCACGCTCGCATATGACATCCTGGTGGTCGCCACGGGTCTGCAGCTCAACTATCACCTGATCGACGGCATGTCGACGGACCTGATCGGCAGTCACGGTATCGGCAGCGTCTATGCCGGCCCCCAGGAGGCGGCTCGCACCAGCGACGCCATCGAGGAGTGGCTTGCCGCCGGCAGCGGCCGGGGACTCTTCACCAATCCCCAGACGGCCATCAAGTGCGCCGGGGCCCCCATTAAGATGGTCTTCACTACCCAGTCGCGCATCAAGCAGGTTGGCAACCGGAATGATTTCCACCTGGCCTACTTCACTCCCAGCGACCGCATGTTCAGCCAGCCCTGGATCAACGACTTCCTCAAGCAGCGCCTCGATCGCGACAACATCACCCGCCATCATGGCTGGCACCTTTCCGCCATCGACCCGCAGGCCCGCCAGGCCGAGTTCACCGGCCAAGAGGGCAACAAGGAAACTCGCGACTATGACTTCCTGCACGTCGTGCCGCCCATGAGTGCCCCGGATTTCGTCAAGGGCAGCGACCTGATTGCCCGGGAGGGTCCCTTTGCCGGCGAGTGGCTGGATACCGACATCTACACCATGCAGCACAACCGCTATCCAGAGGTGTTCGGTATCGGTGACGTGATCGGCGCGCCGATCAACAAGACCGCAGCCAGCGTCAAGGCCCAGGCCCCCGTGGTCGAGGAGAACATCGCTGCCTTCCTGGAGGACAAGCCGCTACCTGCACGCCATAACGGCTATACCTCCTGCCCGCTGATCACCGAAATCGGCACGGCGATGCTGGTGGAGTTCGGCTACGACAACGACATGGCCTTCCTGCCCTCCTTCTCGTTCATCGATCCCAAGGAAGAGTCCTGGGCGGCTTGGGTGCTGAAGGACTACATGTTGCAGCCCGCTTACTACGCCATGCTGGAAGGCCGAGTCTGAGGAGACCTGACTATGAATTTCACTCTGTCCGGCATCCTGGCAGTGATGTCCCACGCTATCCCACCCTTCTTGCCGCTGATCCTGGCGACCCTGGCCCTGCTGGTGGTCGCCCAGCTGGTCGGACGGCTGCGCGGCTACAGGTTTGCCGACTACCGTTGCTTGCCAGCTGGCATCATCGCCCTGCTGGCTGGAGTCTCGAGCCTATGGTGGCTGCCCATGCTGACCCATTCCCGGCTCGGTCTTGTGGCTACCGTCACTGACTGGGCGGCGCTGGTAGCGGCGGCGCTCGGCGTCGCCCTGATCACCTGGCTGGTGCTGCACCCGTTGAGCTATCTGGTCCGCGGCCCCCGCCGGCACTGAGCCCCTCAAATGATCGAGCACCAGTATCCGGGGCTTTCGCTCGCCTTCTCCCGTCGCTCCATCGGCCGAGGGGCCCCAGTGTAGAATCGATGGAACAAAAGGACGCGAGGAAATTTGACGCAACCAGTCGGCCGGAACGAAGCGTCACGCCCGGCGGTATACGCCCTCGATGAGACGTACCCGGTCCACGGCCAGCCAAGGCCGGCACCAACCGGCATGACGTGCGGCAGTGCATTCCTGACCACTCCCCAGCACACGTCGCGCTGCCAGCCCGCTTATCCCCCACAGCTGGATCGATATTCCTGCGGCAGATCCTGGCCTATGCTGGTCCGGGAATGCGATGTCTCCGACGCGAAGCGCATCTACCCGGTCACGACCCGATGACCACAGACCAAGGAGCGCCACCATGACGATCTTCGAAGCCTTGCGTGAAGACCACCAGATCCAGCGGGAACTGCTGGAAGATCTCCTGCAGACCTCTGGAGACAGCCAGGAGCGTGACCAGCTCTACCGCCAGCTGCGCGCCGAGCTTCAATACCATGCTGCCGCTGAAGAACGCGCCCTCTACGTCCCGATGATGGCAAACGACCTGACCCAGGAGAAGGCACGTCACAGCGTGGCGGAGCATCACGAGATCGACGAACAACTCGAGACACTGGATGCCACCGACTACACCTCGCCTGCATGGCTGACCCAGGCCAGGAAGCTGAGCGAACTGGTGATCCACCATCTCGATGAGGAGGAACACGAGGTCTTTCAGCTCGCGGGCCGGGGGCTTGCGGAAAACCAGAAAACCGAACTTGCCGAAGCCTATCGGCAAGAAATGGCGAGACAGCGGCAGGACGCCTAGGAGTGCGAGGGAGGGCTGGACTGACGGAAGACACCCTCGATGATCCTGACCCGGTCCGCAGCCAGGTTGTCGCGCAGGTTGCGTCCCATCTCGGCGAAAACCTCGCCGAAGATCAGCCCCGGCCCGGGCAGCGCGGGGCCGGACGCGGCGGCCTCGCCCTCCCGGCGGCTATGCTTGCGCCGCCACTCGAGCGCCGCCGCGGTGACGTCCTGCACCGCCACCGGGACGAAGCCGCCCGCGGTGAGCAGGGCCTCGAGGGCGTGGCGGGAGCGCAGGTGGCTGGTCGCCGCGTCTCGCGCCCAGGGCACCGGGAGCAGCAGCGGCGACGCCTCGTCGCCCGCCACCACCTCATGCAGCAGCACCCGGCCGCCCGGCACCAGGAGCCGCCACCATTCGGCCAGCACCGCCGCCGCATCGGGCATGTTCATCAGCGCGTGCTGGCACCAGACGACCTCGACGCTGGCGTCCGGCAGCGGGACCCGCGCGGCATCGGCGCACAAGAAGTGCGTCCGGTCGTCGAGCCCAGTGGCGCGACTGAGCCACTGCGCCACCTCGACGAAGGCCGGGGTGATGTCGAGCCCCGTCACCTCGCTGCCGAACGCCGCCGCAAGCAGCCGGCTGGCCCCGCCGGTGCCGCATCCCACGTCCAGCACCCGATCGCCGGGCACCAGCTCGCCCCGGGCCGCCAGCGACCGGCTGGCCCGGCGCCCCCCGAGGTGCAGCTGGTCGATGCCGGCGATCGCATCGAGGGTCAGCCGCTCCGGGTCGTGGCCCGCGGCACCAAAGGCCTCGCGCAGCCTCGCCGCGAGATCTGGCTCGCCGGCGGCGCGGGGGGCATCATAGTGAGCCACGAGGGGGCGGGCGGCGAAGCGATCCACGGGGTCGGTCATGGCGGCGTCCTGGCGACGTGCTGAGGAAGGTGGCGCTGCCAGTCTACCCGCCGCGTGCCGCGCCCCCTATCCTGCAAAGGTCACGCCCGACCGCCATTTTCGACCGCTTCACGACAAGGAGTCTGTCGCCATGTCACGACCGCTGCTCACCGCGGCCCTGCTGGGGCTCGGCCTCGCCGGCTGCACCGGCCTGCCCGAGGGCACCCGCGCCGTCTCCGACTTCTCGCTCGATCGCTACCTCGGCCGGTGGTACGAGATCGCCCGCCTCGACCACGGCTTCGAGGAGGGGCTCGACTGCGTGACCGCCGACTACTCGCGTCGCGAGGCGGGCGGCGTGCGGGTGATCAATCGCGGCGTGGACCTCGCCGCCGGCGAGGAGAGCGTCGCCGAGGGCAAGGCCTACCCGATCGGCGCACCGGGCGAGGGCCGGCTGAAGGTCAGCTTCTTCGGCCCCTTCTACGCCGGCTACAACGTGCTCGCCCTGGACCCGGCGTACGACTGGGCCCTGGTGGCCGGCCCCGACCGCGACTACCTGTGGCTGCTGTCGCGCACCCCCGAGCTCGCGCCCGCCACCTACCAGACGCTCGTCGCACGCGCCCGGGCGCTGGACTTCCCGGTGGAGGAACTGATCGAGGTGGAACAGGGCGAGGCCTGCGCCGCCTGGCGCTGAGGAAATTTCACCCTGGGCCCCGCCACTTTCATCCGCCCGACGCGGGGTCTTGAGTCCCTCGAGCCGCGACGGGAAGGTGACGGCCATCACCATCATGCCAACAACAGGTGTCCGCATGCCCTCCGAGATGAGTCTCGAGCAGTTCTTCGCCCGCCTCTGGGACGACTACACCGCCATGACGCCCCAGGCGAGCCGCCTCCACGCGGCCCTGGTCGCCGACGGCGAGACCATCGTCAACGACCACGTGGCCTTTCGCACCTTCGATCGTGGACCGATCCGCCTGGCCGAGCTGGAGCCCCACCTGCTGGCGCTGGGCTACACCCGCCTGGAGCCCTACGACTTCGAGGCCAAGAAGCTGCGCGCCTGGGGCTACCTGCCGCCCCGCGACGACCAGCCGCGGGTCTTCCTCTCGGAGCTGAAGTGCGACGCGCTCTCCGCGTCGGCCCAGGCGATCATCGACGACCTGGTGGCCCAGATCGACCCCGCCCGGATCGCCTCGCCCGAGGTGATGTGGGCCGGCCGCCTCTGGGAGGCGCCGAGCTGGGAGGCCTACCAGGCCCTGGCCGAGGAGAGCGAGTACGCCGCCTGGCTGTCGATCATCGGGCTGCGCGCCAACCACTTCACGATCAGCGTCAACCGGCTGCGCCAGACCCCCACCCTGGCCTCGCTGCTGGAGAAGGTCGAGGCGCTGGGGCTTTCCATCAACACCTCCGGCGGGCGCATCAAGGGCTCGCCGGAGGTGCTGCTGGAGCAGGCCTCGACCCTGGCCGACCGCATGCCCTTCACCTTCGCCGGCGGCCGGGTCGAGGAGATCCCCACCTGCTACTACGAGTTCGCGCGCCGCTATGCCGACGCCGAGGGTCGGCTCTACCAGGGCTTCGTCGCCGCCAGCGCCGACCGCATCTTCGAATCCACCGACGTGCGCCGCGACCATGCTCTCTGAGTGGCTGGACCAGGCGCTGGAGGGGCGTGAGCCGGCGGCTCGCGAGGGGCGCGTGCCCGGCGGGCGCTACCGGCTGCTCGCTCCCGGCGTGCTGGAGCTCGTGCCGGACACCTGCCGCGACGAGGCGCGGGCCTGCGTGCTCTCGGTGGGCATCCACGGCAACGAGACCGCCCCCATCGAACTCGTGGGCGCGCTGCTCGCGCGGCTCGAGGCGGGCCTGCTGACGCTGGGCGCGCCGCTGCTGGTGCTGCTCGGCCATCCGGAGGCGATCCGGCGCGGCGAGCGCTTCGTCGCGACCAACCTCAACCGGCTGTTCCGGCGCGACCTCATCGAGGCCGGCGACGAGCCCGACCGGGCGCGGACGCTGATGGCCGCGGTCGACGCCTTCTACGGACGCCACGCCTCGCTTGCCCCGCTGCACTACGACCTGCACACGGCGATCCGCGACAGCCGCTTCCCGCGCTTCGTGGTCGAGCCCTTCGGCGAGACGCCGACGCCGCCGGCGCAGTGGCAGTGGCTGGCCGGCGCCGACATCCAGGCGGTGCTCCACCAGCACCGCCACAGCTGGACCTTCTCGCACTACTCGAAGCACTACCACGGCGCGGCGGCCTTCACCCTGGAGCTGGGCCGTGCCCTGCCCTTCGGCGCCAACGACCTCGCGCCGCTCGCCCCCATGGGCCGGCTGCTCGAGGCGCTGGTCGAGGGCCGCGCGCCCGAGGGCGACGCGCCCACCCGCATGGCCTTCTTCCGCGCCGAGCACGAGCTGATGCGCCACGCCCCGGACTTCCGGCTCTGCTTCCCCGATGACACGCCGAACTTCACCGAGTTCGCGCCGGGCACCCGGCTCGCCGAGGACGCCAGCGCCGGCCCCTTCGACGTCGGCGAGACGCCGCTGTCGGTGGTCTTCCCCAACGCCAGGGTCGAGATCGGCGCCCGGGCGGCGCTGCTGGTGGTGCCGAGCCCGCCACCGGCCTGACGGCCCGGCCCCGCTTGGGGCCAGGCCCCTCACGGACAATAACAACAGCCAGGAGACACCCCATGCCCTATGCCCCGCGCCCACGGAATCACGCCCGGCTCGCCGAGACGTCGTGTCCCCCTGCCGGAATGTCGCCGGCCTGTTAGAATCGCCTCCTTTTTGATCGCCGGGCCGCCGCCGGGGGCCGCGTGCCCCTGGACCGACGTTGCCCCCGCCCCCGGCACGCCTCGCAGCGACGGCGATCAAGGACCTATGTTGATCACGGAAGCATGCTGGTCACAGACCTGCGATGATCGCCCCCGCGCCGGCCGATCCTCGATGCGGCGGACCACCCACGATCTGGAGCCCGTTTCATGGCCGATACCCCGATTCCGCTGGAAGTGCGCAATATCACCAAGCGCTTCGGCGACACCGATGTCCTCAAGGGCCTCTCCCTGAAGGCCCACAAGGGCGATGTGATCACCCTGATCGGAGCCTCCGGCTCCGGCAAGAGCACCTTCCTGCGCTGCATGAACCTGCTCGAGCAGCCCGACGAGGGCGACCTGATCGTCCACGGCGAGAACATCCAGTTCAAGCTGACCAAGCACGGCCGCGAACCGGCCGACTGGAAGCAGGTGGTGCGCATGCGCGCCAAGCTCTCCATGGTGTTCCAGGGCTTCAACCTCTGGGCCCACATGACCCTGCTCGAGAACATCATCGAGGCCCCGGTCCACGTGCTCGGCAAGCCCAGGCAGGAGGCGATCGCCCACGCCCGCGAGCTGCTCGAGCGGGTCGGCCTCGCCGAGCGTGCCGACTACTACCCGGCCCAGATGTCCGGCGGCCAGCAGCAGCGCGGCGCCATCGCCCGGGCACTGGCCATGGACCCGGAGGTGATGCTGTTCGACGAGCCGACCTCGGCGCTGGACCCGGAGCTCGTCGGCGACGTCCTCAAGGTGATGCGCGACCTCGCCCGGGAGGGGCGCACCATGATCGTGGTGACCCACGAGATGGCCTTCGCCCGGGACGTCTCCAGCCAGGTGATCTACCTGCACCAGGGCCAGGTCGAGGAGGCCGGACCGCCCGACGAGGTACTCGGCAATCCCCGTTCCGAGCGCCTCAAGCAGTTCCTGGCGCCCAAGCACTGATGGGCCGGCCCGGGACAAGGAGAGAGACATGATCGACCTGCACGGCTACGGCCCGCGCCTTCTCGAGGGCGCCATGATCACCATCCAGCTGGGGGTGCTGTCGCTGATTCTGGCGGTGGTGCTCGGCCTGCTGACCGCCAGCGCCAAGATGTCGCGCAGCTGGCTGGCCCACCGCCTCGGCACCCTCTACACCACCATCATCCGCGGCGTGCCGGACCTGGTGCTGATGATGCTGCTGTTCTTCGGCGGCCAGATCGGCATCAACCAGATCACCGATGCCCTCTATAACCACTTCGGGATCGACATCTTCATCAACGTCAACGAGTTCGTGGCGGGGGTGATCACCATCGGCCTGATCTTCGGCGCCTACATGGGCGAGACCTTCCGCGGCGCCTTCCTGGCGGTGGACAGCGGCCAGATCGAGGCGGGGCGCGCCTACGGCATGACCCCATGGCTGGTGTTCCGGCGCATCCGCTTCCCGCAGATGATGCGCCACGCGATCCCGGGGCTCTCCAACAACTGGATGGTGCTGCTCAAGACCACGGCGCTGGTCTCGGTGATCGGGCTCTCGGACATGGTCCGCGTGGCCGCCGAGGCCTCCAAGGCGACCCGCGAGCCGTTCACCTTCATGATCATCGTCGCCGCCATCTACCTGCTGATCGCCAGCGTCTCGGAGTGGGGCTTCGCGCGGCTGCAGAAACGCTATAACGTCGGCTACCGGGAGGCAGACTGATGGACGCCCTGATGACCTGGCTGGAGGCCCGGCTGGCCGACAACAGCATCTTCACCCTGCAGACCCTCGGCTACTACGGCGAGGGCCTGGTCACCACCGTGCAGCTGGTGTTCCTGTCGCTGATCATCGGCCTGGTGCTGGCGGTGCCGCTGGCCATCGGCCGCGGTTCGAGCCACCGCTGGGTGAGCCTGCCGATCTTCCTCTACTGCTACGTCTTCCGCGGCACGCCGCTGCTGGTGCAGCTCTACCTGATCTACTACGGCGTGGTCTTCGTCGAGGGCATCCAGGAGACCTGGCTGTGGGTGATCCTCGAGGAGCCCTTCGTGCCGGCGCTGATCGCCTTCACGCTGAACACCGCGGCCTACACCACCGAGATCTTCCGCGGCGCCATCAAGTCCACGGATCGCGGCGAGATCGAGGCGGCGCGCGCCTACGGCATGTCCCGGGGGCTGATGCTCAGGCGCATCGTGCTGCCCAGCGCCTTTCGCCGGGCGCTGCCGGCCTACGGCAACGAGGTGATCTTCATGCTCCACGCCAGCGCCATCGCCAGCGTGGTCACCATCATGGACCTCACCGGCGCGGCACGCTTCGTCTACGCGCGCTTCTACGCGCCCTTCGATGCCTTCCTGTTCGTGGCCGCGATCTACCTCTGCCTCACCTTCGCGATCCTCTACCTGTTCCGCTATCTGGAAAGGCGACTGCTGGCGCACCTCAAGCCGGCCGGCGGCTGACCGCCGACGACAAGCAGCGTCAAACAAGCGTTGGAAGCGGGCGCTCGAATCGAGCGCCCGCCTCTTCCGATGGGCTCGATCATCGAATATCGTGACCGGGTCAGCACCCACAAGGTGAACGCACCAACAATAGGGAAAACCCCCATGAAAATGAACCACCTCCTGAGCCTCGGCGTCATCGGCGCCACCCTGATCGCCGGTAGCGCCAGCGCCGAGGTCCGCGACATCCGCATCGGCGTCGACGTGCCCTACGAGCCCATGGAGTATCGCACCCCCGAGGGCGAGCTGACCGGCTTCGACATCGACCTGGGCAACGCCCTGTGCGCCGAGATCGGCATCCAGTGCGAGTGGGTCGTGCAGGGCTGGGACGGCATCATCCCCGGCCTGAAGGCGCGCAAGTACGACGCCATCATGTCCTCCATGACCATCAACGAGCAGCGTCGCGAGCAGGTGCTGTTCTCCGATCCCTACATCACCCCGCCCTCGGCCTGGTTCGCCCCCGGCGACGTCGCGATCGACACCCCGTCCGACGAGACCCTCGAGGGCCTGACCCTCGGCGTGCAGCGCGGCACCCTGCAGGACAACTACGTCACCGACATGTACGGCGACGTGGCAGAGGTGAACCGCTACGCCACCGCCGACGACATGGTGCTGGACATGGATTCCGGCCGCCTCGACGCCGCCTTCCTCGACTTCCCGATCGGCAAGTCCACCCTGCTCGACAGCGAGGCCGGCGACTACAAGGTGATCGGCGAGAAGGTCACCGAGCCCAAGGAGTACTTCGGCGAAGGCTTCGGCATCGCCTTCCGCCAGCGCGACGGCGAGCTGGCCGAAGCCTTCAACGCGGCCCTGTCCACGCTGAAGGAGAACGGCACCTACGACGAGATCCACGCCAAGTACTTCGGCGCGGACTGAGCCGGACGGCGACCGCCGCCCGACGCGAACGTCACCGCAAGACCGGGGCCTCAGGGCCCCGGTCTTGCGTTGGCGGAAGGGTCAACAGAGGACCGATGTCGGTCGCCGCCCCGTGGCCGGGCATCAGCGGCGCATCGCCATCGCCCGACGCAGGAAGGCCAGGAGCCAGCGCGCCATCAGGGTGTCGTCTACCGGGGCCGAGAGGGACGCCTCCCCCTGGCGCACCCGATGGTGACCGACCTGGTCGGCGCGTAGCGCCATCAGGTCCCGGGAATAGTCCTTGGTGAACTCGGGGTGTCCCTGCACGCCGAGAAAGTGCTCGCCGAGCTGCATCAGGTAGCGCGGACAGAAGGCGCTGCCGCCGAGCACCCGCGCCCCGGGCGGCAGTCGCGTCACCTGGTCCTGGTGGCTGACCAGCAGGGCGAGGCCGGGCTGCCAGGGCACCATCCAGTCGGCACGCGCGGTCACCCGGTTGCAGGAGCGGCCCACGCCCCAGCCCCGCTCGCTCTTCGCCACCTCGCCGCCCAGGGCCTTCGCCATCAGCTGGTGGCCGAAGCAGATGCCGACCAGCGGCTTTCCCGCGGCCCACAGGTCGCGAACGAAGGCCTCCAGCGCGACGATCCAGGGCAGCTCGTCGTTGACGCCGAACTTCGACCCCGTGGTCATCCAGGCGTCCACCGCCTCGGGATCGTCGGGGATCTCGCCGTCGAGGCAGCGCCAGACGCGAAACTCGAGGGTCGGGTCGACGCGATGGAAGAGCGCCTCGAACATCGCGGGATAGTCGCCGTGGGCCTCGCGCAGCTTGGGGGCCACGTCATCGCACTGCAGCAGTCCGATCACCATCGCCTGTCCTCCTCTCCCCCGTGGCCATCCGGCGACGCGGCGGCCCCGCGCCTGTTGCCGAATCGCGACCCGGAACTCCCGCCGCGCGCCCCCGGTCCACGCGTCCCCATCGTCACGTCGTGAGGTACCCATGATTCAGCAGGCACGTCTCGTCTCCCGGACCACCGCGCCGCGTCCCTCGTCCACCTGGACCGGCTGGGGCCAGTGGCTGGCCCTGGTCACCATGACGGTGGACCACCTGGTTCGCTACGCGGTGCCCGAGCAGTGGGGGCTGGGCTGGGCCGATGCCTCCATCGGCCGCATCGCCTTCCCGCTCTTCGCCGCCATGGTGGCCTGGCACGGCCTCTTCAACACCCGCAACCCGCTGCGCTATGCGCGCCGCATCCTGGTGATCGGCCTGGTGGCCCAGCTCCCCTACATGCTGATGCCCCGAGACGCGGAGGGCCTGATCTTCAACATCTGCTTCACCCTCGCCCTCGGACTGACCGGCGGCGTCTGGCTGACCGCCCTGAGGGAGCGCCTCGGGCGCGGCGCGCTCGGCGCCCCACGGCTGGCCGCCGAGGCCGGGCTCGCCATCGCCGCCTGGGCCGTGGCCGGCCTCTGGGTCGAGTATAGCCACCTGGGCCTGCTGATGATCCCGCTCTACATGGTCGCCATGCGCGCCCTGCACGAGGGCGGCGAGGCCCTCGTCGAGCGCCTCGCCGCCACCGCGCTGGCGCTGCCGGTGCTGGTCGCGGCCGGGCTGATGAACAGCTCCGACATGGCCAAGTCCTTCACCGTCGCCACCTGCCTGTCGGTCCTCTTGCTGGCGGCCGGCGCCCATCGCCCGGTCCCGCGCGTGCCGGTCAGCATGCCGCGTCGCCTGTGGCTCGGCTGGTACCCCGGGCACTTCGCGGCCATCGCCCTGGGGCTAGGGCTCGCCGGCGGGCCGGTCTGAACGCCGCGCCGCCATCAGGAACACCTTGAAGGCCTGCCAGAGCGGGCTGCGATAGCGCTGCGGATGCCAGACCAGGGAGAAGGTGCGGCGCAGCCGCAGCGGCGTCTCCAGGGCGATCAGCTCGCCGCGCTCGAGCTCGCCGGCCACGCTCAGCCGCGACAGGCAGCCAAGCCCCAGCCCCGCCCGCACGGCCTGCTTGATCGCCTCGTGCTGACCGAGCTCCATGCGCACCCTGGGCGGCGCGCCCCGGGCGCGCATCGCCTGCTCGAAGACGCCGCGGGTGCCCGACCCGGTCTCGCGCAGGATCCAGTCGGCCTCGGCCAGCGCCGCCTCGTCGAGCCGGCCGCGCCGGGCCAGCGCATGGCTCGGCGCGGCCACCACCACCATGCGGTCCTCGCACCAGGGCTCGCTGGCCAGCGACGGCTCGCGACACTCCCCCTCGATCAGCCCCAGATCCGCCTCCAGGCGCAGCACATCGGTGATCACCTCGAAGGTGTTGCGCAGCCTGAGCCGCAGGTCCGCCGCCGGGTGCGCCTCGCTGAAGCGCCCGGCCAGGGCCGGCAGCAGGTAGGTGCCCACGGTGGCGCTGGCGGAGACGCTGAGCACGCCCTGCAGGCGCCCCTCGGGCTCGGTGGCCTCGGCCACGAAGCCGGCGACGCCGTCCAGCAGCTCCTCGGCCCGCGGCAGCAGCCGGCGACCCAGGTCGTTGAGGTGCAGGCGGCGCCCCAGGCGCTCGAAGAGCGCGATCCCCAGGTGGCGCTCGAGGTCAGAGAGCGCCTGGCTGGTCGCCGACTGGGAGAGGCTCAGCTCGACGGCGGCCGCACTGACCGTGCCGAGCCGCGCCACCGTGGCGAAGACCTGCAGCTGTCGAAAACTCACCGTGGGAGTCATATCGGTTTTTCCGAAAAGCCAGTTCGTTATTAACCGATAACCATACGGCCTGAACCGCGCCTAGCATAGTCCGACCATCCCCTCGACAGGAGATCATCATGAGGCAAGGCCTGGCAGTCTGTACCGCCCTGACCGTCGCCGGCTTCGGACTGGCACAACTCCCCCCGCTGGCCAACGCCGGCATCAGCCCCCTGGTGGTGGCATTGCTGCTGGGCATCCTGGTCGGCAACACCCCGCTGGCCGGGCGTCTTCACCACACCGCCCCGGGGCTCAAGTTCGCCACCCGCTGGCTGCTGCGTGGCGGCATCGTGCTGTTCGGCCTCTCGCTGACCCTGCAGCAGGTCGCTGCCCTGGGCCCCAAGGTGCTGCTGCTCGACGTGCTGGTGATCGCCAGCGTGCTGGTCGCCGGCTACCTGATCGGCACCCGGGTGCTGGGCATGGACCGCGAGACCACCCTGCTGACCAGCGCCGGCAGCGCCATCTGCGGCGCCGCCGCGGTGCTGGCCACCGAATCGACCATCCGCTCGCGCCCCGCGGCCACCTCCATGGCGGTGGCCACGGTGGTGCTGTTCGGCTCGCTGGCGATGCTGCTCTACCCGCTGCTCTACCCGCTGCTGGGCATGGAGGAGGGCCTCTACGGCGTCTATATCGGCGCGACCGTCCACGAGGTCGCCCAGGTGGTGGCCGCGGGCGAGGCGGTGGGCCCCGAGGCCCTGGCCAACGCGGTGATCGTCAAGCTGGTGCGGGTGATGCTGCTGGTGCCCTTCCTGCTGATCGTCGGCCAGTGGTGGATGCGCCGTGGCGAGGGCGGCGAGGCGCAGGCGGCCGGCGGCGGCCTGGTGATCCCCTGGTTCGCCTTCGGCTTCATGGCCATGGTGGTCTTCAACAGCCTGGTCCGCCTGCCCGCGCCCCTGCACGAGGGCCTGGTGCTGGCCGGCCAGCTGGCGCTGACCATGGCCATGGCGGCGCTGGGCTACGAGACCCGGCTGGAGAAGCTCAAGGCGCTGGGCATCAAGCCCTTCATCCTGGCCCTCACGCTGTTCGTGCTGCTGATCGGCGGCGGCTTCCTGGCGAGCCGCCTGCTGATGGGCTGAGCGAGCCGATAGTGCTGTTCGCCGAGCGACGCTCGAGACGGCCGCCCCCCGGGGCGGCCGTCTTCGTCTGCGTCATGTCAGTACGCGCCGCACCAGCAGGGGCCCGAGGATCTCGAAGACCACCGTCGAGCCCACCACCGCGGAGAGCAGCAGGGTGCCGTGGGCGGGGAACTGCTCGGCGGCGAGCAGCGCCATGCCCATCGCCACCCCGGCCTGGGGCGTCAGGGCCAGGCCGATGTTGGGCGGCAGTTCCGCCTGGCGCTCCCGCGCCAGGCGCACTCCCAGCCGGCCGCCCAGGTAGCGTCCCAGCAGGCGCAGCAGGATATAGGCCAGGGTCAGGCCGACGGCGTCGTCCAGGTGGTAGAGATCGACGCTGGCCCCGGAGAGCACGAAGAAGAAGACCAGGAAAGGCCACTCGATATGCTCGATCTCGTTGAAGGAGCGGGTGTGGTGGGGGGAGAGGTTGGCGATCAGCGCCCCGGTGATCATCGCCGCCAGCAGCGACGAGACCACGAGCCAGGACGAGAGCCCGGCCAGCAGCAGGATCAGCGCCAGCGCCTCGACCTGGGTCGGCTCGCCGGGCCGCAGCCGCCCGGTCAGCCAGGCGGCGGGCAGGCCCACCGCGGCACCGAGCAGGAGCGCGCCGCCCAGCTCCCAGCCGGCCTCCAGCAGGGCCCGCTCGCCGCTGCCCGAGAGCCCCCACCCCAGCCCCGCCATGGCCAGGCCGAAGACCACGATGCCCCAGCCGTCGTCGATGGCCACGATGCCCAGCAGCAGCCGGGCGCGCAGCCGGCTGTCGCCGCTGTCGTGCACCGTCTCCTGGACGGCGGCCGGGTCGGTGGCCACCGAGATCGCCGCCAGCGAGACCGCCACCACCAGCGGGAAGCCCAGCGCCAGCAGGCCGACGCCCACGGCGAGGGCCCCCACCCCGATCACCGAGAGCGAGAGGATCAGCAGCAGCGGCCCGATGCTCTGCAGGCGCTCGCGGGTCAGCTCGCCGCCGAGCAAGAAGGCTACCATCACCAGCGCCACCTGGATCAGCGGCTCAGCGAGCCCGTCCAGGGGGCGAGGCTCCGGCGCCCCGAGGACCCCCTGCTGGACGACGGCCACGCCCACGCCGACCAGCACCAGCAGTGAGATGCGCGGCAGCCGGGTACGCCGCGCCACGGCGTCGGCGAAGATGCTCGAGGAAAGGATCACCCCCAGCAGGATCAGCGCCCCCGCGCTGGGCGACACCGGCAGCCAGGCCTGCGCGTGCTCTGCGATCTCCGTCACCGATGGGTTCTCCCTCTGCGGCCCTGTGTCGAACGCCTGTCCCGGCGACCCTCATCGTCGGCCGCCTACGCCTACCATGCCACAGGCCGGAGCATGACGCCTGACGGCAGAAGGCCCCGCACGGGCGGGGCCTTCTCGTGGCCGGCGGCATCGCCCCGACGCGAGACTTGTCGAGGCTGACGCGGGCTACTCGAAGCTGAAGCGGGGTGCCGGCGCGTCGGGCAGCAGGGCCGCGCAGGCGCGGACCTTCTCCAGCAGCGCATCAAAGGTCGGCGCCACCAGGTTGACGTGGGCCAGCTTGCGCCCCGGACGCTCGCCCTTGTCGTAGCGGTGCAGGTGAGCGTCGTCGATCTCCAGCAGCTTCGCCGCCTCGCCTTCGCGGCCGATCACGTTGACCATGCAGGTCGGCGCACGCGCCGCGGTGCTGCCCAGCGGCAGGCCCTGGATGGCACGCAGGTGGTTCTCGAACTGGCTGGTCACCGCGCCGTCCATGGTCCAGTGGCCGGAGTTGTGCACCCGGGGCGCCATCTCGTTGGCGAGCAGCGCGCCGTCGCGGGTCTGGAAGAGCTCCAGGGTCAGCACGCCGACGTAGTCGAGCTCGTCGAGCAGCGCCCGGATATAGCCGTCGGCGGTCTGCTGGACGGCGGCGTCCAGGTCCGGCATCGGCGCGACGGAGTAGCGCAGGATGCCGTCCACGTGGACGTTCTCCGCCATCGGATAGAAGACCACCTCGCCGTCGCGGCCGCGCACGGCGATGATCGACACCTCGCGCACGAAGTCGACGAAGGCCTCGACGATCAGCCGCGGATGATTGATCGCGCGCCAGGCCTCGGCCGCATCGGCCGGATCCTTGATCACCGCCTGGCCCTTGCCGTCATAGCCCTCGGTGACCGACTTGGCGACCACCGGCGTGCCCAGCTCGCGCACCGCGGCCTCCAGCGCCTCGGCGCTGTCCACCAGACGATAGGCCGGCGTGGGGATCGCCAGCCGGTCGAACAGCGCCTTCTCCTCGGCGCGGTGCTGGCAGATGCGGATCGCCTCGCTGGAGGGGTAGACCGGCTTCTGCTCCTCGATGGCCTGGACCAGCGGCACGGGCAGGTGCTCGAACTCGTAGGTGACGAGGTCGACCGTCTCGAGGAAGCTCGCCAGGTGCTTCTGGTCGGTGTCGACGATCACCTCGCCGATGCCGGCGCTGGGGTGGCCGGTGGTGTCGAGGAAGGTGAAGCGGTTGGCCAGCGGGTAGCCCGCCAGGGCGAGCATGCGGCCCAGCTGGCCGGCTCCCAGTACGCCGATGTTCATGGGCTCTCTCCTGTCACTCGGCCGCGGGACGCGGGTCGGGGTTGTCCAGCACCGTCTCGGTCTGCTCGGCGCGGAAGGCCTCCACGGCGCGGCGCACCTCGTCGTCCTGCAGGCCGATCACCTGGGCGGCCAGCAGCCCGGCGTTGGTCGCGCCGGCCTTGCCGATGGCCAGGGTGCCCACGGCCACGCCGCCGGGCATCTGCACGATGGAGAGCAGCGAATCCAGACCCTTGAGGGCCTTGGACTCCACCGGCACGCCGAACACCGGCAGCGCGGTCTGGGAAGCCACCATGCCGGGCAGGTGGGCCGCACCGCCGGCGCCGGCGATGATCACCGAGAGGCCGCGCCCGGCGGCCTGCTTGGCGTAGTCGAAGAGCAGGTCCGGCGTGCGGTGGGCGGAGACCACGCGGGTCTCGTGGGGCACGCCCAGGCGCTCGAGCATCGCCACGGCATGCTCCATGACGGGCCAGTCCGACTTCGACCCCATGATCACGCCGACCTTCGGCGACTGCTTCGATGACGACATCTGCGACTCCTGGCAAGAAAGAACGACGAAAGCGCCACGGGGCGGGCACCACGCGGCACGGTCAAGAATGGAAGGCAAGCATTCTAGCAGAGGCCGGCGCCCGCTTCCTTACCCGCGAACGACCGTCGCCTTCTCGCGACAACACTTTCACCCTGAGTGTCAGTTTGGCTGCTAGGGTCAATGAGTGAAGGGCAAAGGAACACGCCCCGCGGATACCCCCAACGATGGAGAGAGCCATGAAACAGCCACTGATCCTGACTGCCGCCATGACCGCCGCCCTGCTGCTCGCCGGCTGCGATGACGGCAGCGACACCGTCGCCGAAGAGGCCGCCGAGACCGAGACCCAGGTCGAGCAGGAGATGGAGCAGGCCGCCAACGAGACGGGCGAGGCCCTGGGCGACGTCAGCGCGGAGGTCGAGCAGGCCACCGAGGAGACGGTAGACGACATGGACGCCGCCGCCGACGAGGCCGCGAGCGAGACCGACGACGCCATGGAAGCCACCGCGGAGGCCACCGACGAGGCGATGAACGAGGCCGGTGACGCCATGGAGGCCACCGGCGAGGCCGCCGAGGAGACCGCCGATGCGGCGATGGACGAGGCCGGTGATGCCATGAACGCCGCCGCCGAGACCACCGAGGAGGCCGCCGACGCGGCGATGGACGAGGCCGATGATGCCATGAACGCCACCGGCGAAGCCGCCGAGGACACCGCGGACGCGGCGATGGACGAGGCCGAGGATGCCGCCCAGGCCACCGAGGCCGCGACCGAGGAGGCCGTGGACGAGGCCGAGGAAGCCGTCGACGGCGACACCACCTACTGAGTTCGGCACTCACTCCCCGAAGACCCCGCCCGAGGCGACTCGGGCGGGGTCTTTCGTGTCAGGCCGTGCGCGTCAGGTCGACACGTTCGAGCGCCGGCTGGAGAGCCAGTTGCCGCCCAGGATCAGCACCATCGCCACCGCCCCGGCGGCCTCCACGGCGAGGCTCGGGTAGAAGACCGCGACGATCGCCGGCAGCAGCAGCGCCCGCGCGAGCCAGCCCATGCGCGTGAAGAGGTACCCCTCCAGGGCCGCCGCGAAGGCGCCCAGGGCCAGCAGGCCGGTGAAGGCGGTCCAGACGAGCAGCGGTACGGGGCCGCCCATGATGATCTCCGGGTTGTAGACCATGAACAGCGGGATCAGGTAGAGCCCCTTGGCGAACTTCCAGGCCTGGAAGCCGGTGTCCATGGGCTTCGCCCCGGCGATCGCCGCCCCGGCGAAGCCCGCCAGCGCGATGGGCGGAGTGACGTTGGAGTCCTGGGAGTACCAGAACACCACCAGGTGGGCGATCAGCAGCGGTACGCCGAACTCGGCGGTCAGCGCCGGGCCCACCAGCACGATCAGCACGATGTAGCTGGCGGTCACCGGCAGGCCCATGCCGAGCACCAGGCTCGCCAGCAGCACCATGACGAGCGCCAGCAGCAGGTTGCCGCCGGAGAAGGCCATCATCATCGAGGAGAACTTGAGGCCGAGGCCGGTCAGCCCCACCACGCCGACGATGATACCGGCCACGGCACAGGCCATGGAGACCGCCACGGCATTGCGCGCGCCCAGTTCCAGGCCGCCGACCAGCTTGAGCAGCCCGCGCATCACCGCCTCCCTGAGGGTGGCGGCGGTCACCCTGTCGCCCTCCCGGGGGGCGATGAACAGGAACCACACCGCGAAGCGCAGTGCCGCCACCGCCAGCATGGTGAGGATGGCGTAGTAGCCCACCCGCATCGGCGACATGTTCATCACCAGCAGCCACACCAGCACCGCCAGCGGCAGCAGGAAGTGCCAGCCGGCGCCCATCACGTCGCGCATCTGGGGCAGCTCGCTTCGGGCCATGCCCTGCATGCCCTGCTTCAGCGCGATGATGTGCACGAAGAGGTAGACGGTGCCGAAGTACATGATCGCCGGCAGGATGCTCACCTTGACCACGTCCAGGTAGGGCATGCGCGTGTACTCGGCGATCAGGAAGGCGCCGGCGCCCATCAGCGGCGGCATGATCTGGCCGCCGGTGGAGGCCGCCGCCTCGATGCCGCCGGCCTGGTGAGGCTTGTAGCCCAGGCGCTTCATCAGCGGGATGGTGAAGGCGCCGGTGGTCACCACGTTGGCGATGGCGCTGCCGGAGATCGAGCCCATGCCGGCGGAGGCGATCACCGCCGCCTTGGCCGGCCCGCCGCGCTGGCGACCGGTGGCGGCGTAGGCCAGGTCGATGAAGAACTTGCCGGCGCCGGTGATCTCGAGGAAGGCGCCGAACAGCACGAAGATGAAGATATAGGTGGCCGCCACGCCCATCGGCAGGCCGAAGATGCCCTCCTGCCCCAGGTAGAGCTGGCCGACCAGGCGGTCCAGGTTGTAGCCACGGTGCTCGAGGATGCCCGGCAGGAACTGGCCCAGCCAGGGCAGCTCGCCGCGAGGACCGGCGAAGGCGTAGAGGATGGCGATCACGCCGATGATCGTCATGCCGAGGCCCACCGCCCGGCGTGCCGCCTCCAGCACGGTGACCGTGGCGATGCAGCCGACGACGATGTCGCTCTGGGCCCAGAAGCCGGCGCGATTGATGATGTCGTCGAGGTAGAGCACCAGGTAGCCGCCGGTGATCAGCGCCCCGCCGATGAAGACCGCATCGACCAGGCCGCTGAGCGGCCCGCGGTCGTGCCTCGCGCCCAGCAGGGGGAACATCAGGAAGGCCAGCACCATGATCAGCATCAGGTGGATGCTGCGCTGGTAGAAGAGCCCCAGCGGCTCGATGCCGGCGGAGTAGAGCTGGAACAGCGACAGCCCCACTGCCACCAGGGTGATCAGCCACAGCACCGCGCGCGAATGGTTCGCCTGGCTGCCGGGGATGACGGGGGAGGTACCCGAATCGCTCATCGTGGTTCTCTCGAAGGGTTGTCGTTCAGTCAGGGGACGCGGCAGCCGGGGTCAGGCGGATCGTCACCCGCTCGTTGGCCGCCAGGCGGCTGAGGCTCGTGCGCTCGCCGTCGACCACCAGGCGGTGGTCGACGCGCATCGCCCCCACCCGCAGCCGATAGGCGTTGCCCGGCACCGGCTCGTCGATCGCCTCGATCCAGTAGCCGCCCTCCCCGTCGGAGACCTGGCGGCCGCGCCCGGGAATGTGGTCGAGCCCCGCCGCGAAGTCGGGCAGGTGGCTGCGCACGAGCACCATGCGCCCGTCGCGGTGGCGGTAGCAGTCGAGCACCGCGAAGCCCTCGACCGAGTGGTTCCACTCCAGGCACCACCCCTCGCCCTCGGGCATGGGCAGGCTCACCAGGCGAGCGCCGTCGGCGTCATGCACCTCTAGCCTAGCCTCGGCCGGCGCTCCGGCGGCCGCCGGAGCGCCGGCCGACACGCACACACAAAGCAGCAGGGCGGGCAGCCAGGCCCGCCCTGCGTTCAGGCGTGATGCGCGCATCACGTCTCAGGGACGCTGGTGGTCGCCGATCTCGGCGCCCACTTCCTCGTAGTAGCGCAGCGCTCCCGGGTGGAAGCCGATCGGCGTGGACGCGACGCTGAACTCGACGGTGGTGTCGTTGGCCGCCGGGTGGATGGCGATCAGCTCGTCGGTGTACTCGAAGAGCACCTTGGTGATCTGGTAGGCCAGCTCCTCGTCCATCTCGCTGCTCACGGCCAGCACGTTGGGAATGCCGATGCTCTGCACCGCCTCGTCCATGCCCTCGTAGAGGCCGGCCTTGAGGGTGTAGGCGGCGAAGACGGGTTCGGCCTCCTTGGCGTTGGCGATCTCCTCGTCGGAGAGCCCCACCAGGCGGATGTCACGGGTGGTGGCCAGGTTCATGATCGAGCTGGTGGGCGGGCCCACGCTCCAGAAGCCGGCGTCGATGTCGCCGTCGCGGATGGCGTCGGCGGTCTCGTTGAAGTTCAGGCGACGCGCGTCGATGTCGTCGTAGGTGATGCCGTTGGCCTCGAGCAGCGCCTGGGCGTTGACCTCGGTGCCGCTGCCCGGCGCGCCCACGGAGACCGTCTTCCCCGCGAGGTCGGAGAGCGAGTCGATGCCGGAATCGGCCAGGGTCACGATCTGCACGGCGTTGGGGTAGATCGAGGCCAGCGCGCGGATGTTCTCGAGCTGGCGCCCCTCGAAGTCGCCGGTGCCGTTGTAGGCCTGGTAGACGGTATCGGCCAGCGCCAGGGCCAGGTCGGAGTCGCCGCGCCACACCAGCCCCATGTTCTCCACCGAGGCGCCGGTGACCTCGGCGACGGCATCGGCGCCCTCGATATGGTTGCCGATCAGCTCGGCGAGACCGCCGCCGTAGGGGTAGTAGGTGCCGCCGGTGCCGCCGGTGGCGATGGAGAGCTGCTGGGCGGCGGCCAGCGGGGCCGTGGCCAGCAGCGTGACGGTGGCGGCGTACTTCAGGAGTCGCATGGCATTCCTCCGATCCTGGAACCAGGTTGTCGTGAACGATTGTTATTGATGGTTCGGCGTCGGGTCGCGACGCCTCAGACAACGCTAGCAGGGGCCAGCGCAAGTCACCATGCCACTATTTCTACGTTCTCTGATATTTTCGGCAATTCCCCTAAAGTCGATGACGGCTTCACGCCTCGACCAGCGTCTTCACCTTGTCGACGATGTGCGCGCCGATGGGCAGCGCCGAGGTGGCCGCCGGGGACGGGGCGTTGCCGACGTTCACGGTGCGCCGCGTGTTGACGAACAGGAAGTCGTCGACGAGCTTGCCGTCGCGGGTCACCGCCTGGGCGCGCACCCCGGCCGGATAGGGCGTGAGGTCCTCGAGGGTCAGGCTCGGGCAGTACTTGCGCACAAGCTCCAGGTAGCCACGCTTGTGCAGCGAGTTCTTCATCTCGACCAGCCCCGGGCGCAGGTGCTTGCCCAGCACCCGGAGGATGCCCGGGTCGCTGAACATCCGCGCCATGTCGACAAGCGAGACGTCGCGCTTGCGATAGCCCTCGCGGGCCAGCGCCAGCACGGCGTTGGGCCCCACGGTCACGCTGCCGTCGATCATGCGCGTCAGGTGCACGCCCAGAAACGGCATGGACGGGTCCGGGATGGGATAGATCAGATGGTTGACGATGGCGTTGTGCTCGGCGGGCAGCCGGTAGTACTCGCCGCGGAACGGGCAGATGCTGAAGCCGGGGTCGCGGCCGAGCAGGCGCACCACGCGATCGGCCATCAGCCCGGAGCAGGAGACCAGGTAGCGCCCGGTGAACGTCCCCGCCCCGGTGGTGACCACCACCTCCTGGCGGCGCTCCTCCAGGGCGGTGACCTCGGCGCCATACCGGATCTCGCCGCCCAGGCGCTCGAACTCGGCGGCCATCGCCCGGGTGACCGCGGCATAGTCGACGATGCCGCTGGAGGGCACGAAGATGCCGGCGATGCCGGTGATGTTGGGCTCGCGCTCGGCGAGCGCCCCGGCCTGAAGCCACTCGCGCCTGAGACCGTTGGCCGCGGTGCGCTCCCAGAGCGCCTCCATGCGCTCGAGCTCCTGGGCGTTGGTGGCCACCAGCAGCTTGCCGCAGGTGTCGTAGGCGACGCCGTGGGCATCGCAGAAGGCCTTGGTGGCGCGGTTGCCCTCCAGGCAGAAGCGCGCCTTGAGGCTGCCCGGCGTGTAGTAGACCCCGGCATGGATGACGCCGCTGTTGTGGCCGGTCTGGTGGCAGGCCGCCTCGCGCTCCTTCTCCACCACCAGCATGCGGCGATCGGGCCAGGCCTGCTGGAGCTGCATGGCGGTGGACATCCCCAGGATGCCGCCGCCGATGATGATGAAATCAAACATGCCGTCCTCGTTCTCCTCATGCGACGGCCACGCCGGGGAACGGCGTGGCCTCGTCAGGGTAACGCCTGGGACGCCGAGATGTCCCTCGGACAGCCGCGTTCGAGCGCCTCGACGGGCCCGGGCGACACGACGATTTTCCCCCTGAAAATTCCCCGATGGGAGACTGGCAAAAACGTTCTTTAGCCGCCATAGTGTGCTTGTCGCAACCGCCAACTGGAGCATCATGAGCACGGCACGACAGTCCCGATCCGCGGAACTCCTGGACCCTCCGCGAAGCAGCCCTGACCTCGATGTCAGGGACCTGGAAAAACGTACGCGCCTCATGCGCATCATCACACGGCTGATCGCCGTGTCCGACCTGGGCAGCCGCGAGATCGCGCGCCGCGCCGGCCTGCCGATGCAGAAGATCAGCGACCTCCTCTCGGGTAAGCTGGAACATCTCTCCATCGACGAGCTGCGCCTGGTCTACCACAGCATCGACACGAGCAGGACACCCACGCCGCCCTGATCGATGACTGCCGCGAGCCGCCCCCGGCTCCGAGAACAGCGAACGCTCCGCCCACCGGCGGGGCGTTTTTTTCGTGTCTCGTGTGGCGATCCCCAGACGCGGGCACCGTCATCACGCCCGGCCGTGCACGCCGAGGCGCGCTCCACGACGGGCCGGGGAGATTCCACCACCGGAATCCGGATAGACTGGGCGGCGGCGCGAGCCCGGGATGCCCCGCGCCCCCTTTTCACCCTCTGGAGCGAGCCCCACCATGCAGCCACCCTCGGGGTCACCGACGCTACGCGATATCGTGCTGGTCGGCGGCGGCCACACCCACGTCGGCGTGCTGAAGCGCTTCGCCATGAAGCCGGAACCGGGCGTGCGGATCACCCTGATCTGCCGCGACACCCACACCCCCTACTCGGGCATGCTGCCGGGCTACGTCGCCGGCCACTACGGCTACGACGACGTGCACATCGACCTGCGCCGGCTGGCGGAGTACGCCGGGGCGCGCTTCTTCGCCGACGAGGCCGTCGGCATCGACCACGACGCGCGCCGGGTGCTCTGCCGCTCGCGCCCGCCGGTGCCCTACGACTGGCTGTCGATCAACATCGGCTCCACCCCCCGGGTGGGCAGCGTCCAGGGCGCCGACGCCCACGCCGTGCCGGTCAAGCCGATCCACCGCTTCAACGACCGCTGGCAAGGGCTGCTCGCCCGCCTCGAGGCGCATCCCGGCACCACCCGGGTGGCGGTGGTCGGCGGTGGCGCCGGCGGGATCGAGCTGCTGCTCGCCATGCAGCACCGGCTCGGCCGCGAGCTGGTCGCCCGGGGGCGCGACCCGGCAGAACTTCACTTCGCGCTCTTCACCCGCGGCGCGCGCATCCTGCCGACCCACAACGCCCGGGTGCGCGCCCACTTCGAGGCCACGCTTGGCCGCCGGGGCGTCGCGGTGCACACCGGCACCGAGGTGGTCGCCGTCGAGCCGGGCCGACTCAAGGCCGCCGACGGTCGCTGGCATCCCGCCGACGAGATCGTCTGGGTGACCAACGCCGGCGGCGCCGACTGGCTGCGCGATACTCGGCTCGCCCTGGACGACGACGGCTTCATCGAGGTCGACGACACCCTGCAGTCACGCTCGGACCCGCGGATCTTCGCCGCCGGCGACATCGCCCACCAGGTCCACCATCCCCGGGAGAAGGCCGGGGTCTTCGCCGTGCGCCAGGGCCGCCCGCTGGCCGAGAACCTGCGCGCCGCCGTGACCGGCCGGCCGCTCTCGCCCTACCGCCCCCAGCGCCGCTGGCTGGCGCTGATCAGCACCGGCGGCCGCCACGCCGTGGCCTCCCGGGGCGGGCTCTTCCTTGCCGGCGACTGGGCCTGGCGCTGGAAGGACTGGATCGACCGGCGCTTCATGGCCCGCTTCAACGACCTGCCGCCGATGACCGAGGCCGCCATGCCGGCGCCGGCCAAAAGCCGGGTGGCGCTCGACGAGGAGGAGCGCGACCAGGCGATCTCGGCGCTCGCCATGCGCTGCGGCGGCTGCGGCGCCAAGGTGGGGGCCACCACCCTCTCCCGGGCGCTCGCGACGCTTGCACCGATCGCGCGGGAGGAGGTGCGGGTCGGCCTGCACGCCCCGGACGACGCCGCCGTGGTGCGGGTGCCGCCGGGCAAGGACATGGTGCACACCGTGGACTTCTTCCGCGCCTTCATCGACGACCCCTACGTGTTCGGCCGGATCGCCGCCAACCACGCCTTGGGCGACATCTTCGCCATGGGCGCCGAGGCGCAGACCGCCACCGCCGTGGCCACGGTGCCCCAGGGGCTCGAGGCCAAGGTCGAGGACACCGTCTTCCAGATGATGAGCGGCGCGGTGGAGGTGCTCAACGCCGCCGGCTGCGCCCTGGTGGGCGGCCACACCGGCGAGGGCAGCGAGCTGGCCCTGGGCTTCGCCGTCAACGGCCTGATCGACAGCGGCAGTGCCGACGAGGACAGCCCGGCCGGCGCGGCGCTGATGACCAAGGGCGGCCTCTGCCCCGGCCAGGTGCTGATCCTCACCAAGCCCATCGGCACCGGCACACTGCTTGCCGCCCACGCGCGCCTCGCCGCCCGGGGGCGCTGGATCGATGCGGCGCTGGCGAGCATGGGGCAGTCCAACCGCGAGGCAGCGGCCTGCCTGCAGGAACACGGTGCCACCGCCTGCACCGACCTCACCGGCTTCGGCCTGCTCGGCCACCTGGTGGAGATGACCCGCCCCTCGGGGGTGGATGCCGAGCTCGACCTGGCGGCCCTGCCGCTGCTCGCGGGCGCCGAGGAGACCGTCGCCGCCGGCATCCTGAGCTCCCTGCAGCCCGCCAACGTGCGCCTGCGCCGCGCCATCCGCGACCAGCCGGCCTGGGTCGAGCATCCCCGCTACCCGCTGCTCTTCGATCCCCAGACCGCCGGCGGGCTGCTCGCCGGTGTGCCCGCCGAGCGCGCCGAGGCCTGTCTCGCGGCCCTGCAGGCGATGGGCTACGCCCAGGCCGCGATCATCGGCCGCGTCACCCCCACCGGCGAGGCGCTGGAGCCCATCCACCTCACGGGATAACGGACGCGAGGGAACGCCCCTCCTCGGGCATTCGCCAGGGCCCCTCAGGCCGGATCGCGACGAGTGGGACAGCTCATGCAGCGCCCGCCACCGCGGCCGCGCCCCAGCTCGGCTCCGGGAATCGCCAGCACCTCGATGCCCGCCGCCTCCAGCGCCGCGTTGGTGTCGTCGTTGCGGTCGTAGCCGACGACGACGCCGGGGCTCAACGCCAGCACGTTGTTGCCGTCGCTCCACTGCTCCCGGGCGCGCTCTTCCGGGGTGTCGCCGCCGGTGGGCACCACCGTCAGCGCCGGGTAGCCGAGGGCCTCCGCGACCAGGTCGAAGAGGTGGCGCGGGTCGCGCCGGAATTCGAGCGGCCGGCCGCCCTCCCCGGGGCGCAGGTCGAAGCAGACCGTGGCGTCGGCGACCTCCCGATAGGCGGTCGCCACGTTGCCCCCACAGAGGGTGAACACCGTGTCCAGGTGCATGGCCGCGCGACGCCGGGGAAGCTGGCAGGCGATCACCCGATGCACCCGGCCGCTCCCCTGGCGGGCCCGCGCGAACAGCGTCTCGGCCAGCTGGCCGATGGCCTGGGGCGAGGAGCGCTCGCCCATGCCCACCAGCAGGGTGCCGTGGCCCAGCGGCATGAGATCGCCTCCCTCCAGGGTGGCGAGGCCATGATCGACGAGAGAGTCGCCCCACACCACCTCCACCCGACCGGCGAACCGCGGATGAAAGGCGTAGATGGCCGCCATCACCAGGGTCTCCGGGCGACGGGCGCGCCAGCGCATCGGGTTGAGGGTGACGCCGTCGGGGAGCCAGGCGCTGCTGTCTCGGGTGAACAGCAGGTTGGGCAGGGGCGGCAGCACGAAGCCGAGCGGCCCCAGGTGGGCGCCGAAGAGCCCCGTCGGCGCGAAGGGCAGGTCGGCCACCTCCAGCCCGCCGATCAGGAACTCGGCGAGGGCCTCGCCCGGCAGGGCGTCCAGCCAGGCGCGCAGGTCCGCCATCATCCCCACCCCAACGTGGTCACGGGTGATCCGGTGGTCCAGCAGCCAGGCGCGTGCCGGTGCGAGGGCGAGGGTCTCGGCCAGAAGGTCGTGGACGTCGAGCACCTCCACGCCGCGGCCGCGCATCACGGCGACGAAGGCATCGTGATCGCGCTGGGCCTGCTTGACCCAGAAGACGTCATCGAACAGCAGCGCCCGGCAGTTGTCGGGCGTCAGGCGCCGATGGGCCAGCCCCGGGCGGCAGACGATCACCTGCCGCAGGGGGCCGGTCTCGGAGTGCACGCCCGGGGCGTCGCTCATGGCGTGGGCCGGCTCAGCCCGGCAGGTCGGTGACCGCGCCGGTGGAGGCCGAGCTCACCGTGCGGGCGTACTTGGCCAGCACCCCGCGGGTATAGCGCGGCTCCGGTGCCCGCCAGGCGGCGCGGCGCCGTTCGAGCTCCTCATTGGAGAGCGCGACGTCGATGGTATCGGCCTCGGCGTCGATGGTGATGGTGTCGCCGTCCTCCACCAGCGCCAGGGGGCCGCCGTCGATCGCCTCGGGGGTCACGTGGCCGACCACGAAGCCGTGGCTGCCGCCGGAGAAGCGCCCGTCGGTGATCAGCGCCACCTCGCTGCCGAGCCCGCGGCCCATGATCGCCGAGGTGGGGGTGAGCATCTCGCGCATGCCGGGCCCGCCCCTCGGCCCCTCGTAGCGGATCACCACCACGTCGCCGGCCACCACGGTGCCGTCGTTGATGCGCGCCTGGGCCTCCTCCTCGGAGCCGAACACCCGGGCGGAGCCGGTGAAGCGCGTGCCCTCCTTGCCGGTGATCTTGGCCACCGCCCCCTCCGGCGCCAGGTTGCCGTGGAGGATGCGCAGGTGGCTCTCGGCCTTCACCGGGCGATCCAGCGGGGCGATGATCTTCTGGTCGTCGGGATAGGGGGCGACGTCCGCCAGATTCTCGGCAAGCGTGCGGCTAGTGACGGTCAGGCAGTCACCGTGCAAGAGGCCTGCGTCGAGCAGGGTCTTCATCAGCGGCTGGATGCCGCCGATCGCCACCAGCTCGCTCATCATGTAGTGGCCGCTGGGGCGCAGGTCGGCGACCACCGGCACCCGCCGGCCGATCTCGGTAAAGTCGGCAAGCGAGAGCGGAACCCCGATGGTGCTGGCCATGCCGATCAGGTGCAGCACGGCGTTGGTGGAGCCGCCCAGCGCGATCACCACGGTGATGGCGTTCTCGAAGGCCTGGCGGGTCATGATGTCCGAGGGCTTGATGTCCCGCGCCAGCAGCTCGAGCACCGCCGCGCCGGCCGCCTCGCAGTCCTCGCGCTTGGCCTGGGAGACCGCGTTCTGGGCCGAGCTGCCCGGCAGGCTCATGCCCAGCGCCTCGATGGCCGAGGCCATGGTGTTGGCGGTGTACATCCCGCCGCAGGAGCCGGGCCCGGGGATCGCCGTCTCCTCGATCTGCTTCACCTCGATCAGGTCCATGTCGCCGCGGGAGTGGGCGCCCATGGCCTCGAACACCGAGACGATGTCGGTATGGCCCTCGCCGGGCAGGATGGTACCGCCGTAGACGAAGACACCGGGGCGGTCGAGCCGTGCCAGGCCCATCAGGCAGCCCGGCATGTTCTTGTCGCAGCCGCCGATCGCCACCAGGCCGTCGAAGCCCTCGCAGCCGGCCACCGTCTCGATGGAGTCGGCGATCACCTCCCGGGAGACCAGCGAGTACTTCATGCCCTCGGTGCCGTTGGCGATGCCGTCGGAAATGGTGATGGTGTTGAAGATCACCCCCTTGCCGCCGGCTTCGTCGGCGCCGTCGCTGGCGCGGCGGGCCAGCTCGTCGATGTGGCTGTTGCAGGGGGTGAGGTTGCTCCAGGTCGAGGCGATGCCCACCTGGGGCTTGGCGAAGTCCTCATCGCGAAAGCCCACCGCCCGGAGCATGGCGCGGCTGGCGGACTTGCCGACGCCGTCCACCACCTTGGCGGAATGGCGGCGGCGCGGATCCACGGGCGTATCGGACATGGGAGCTCCTCGGGATGTTGTGCATTGGATTCCCAAGAGTGGCCCCCATGGCACGACCTGGCAACCGGGGCCGCCGAGGATCCGGGCCTCAAGCCGGCACCGAAACGGCCGATAGAGATGGGATCGAGGGGCATCATCGCGTCGCCCCACCGTGACGACCACCCGCCCGGAGCCCCGAGATGCCCTACACCGAAGCCAAGGAACACGCCCCCGGCCGCCTGCACGGGATCTTCGTCGATCCCTACAGCGCCTTCGACAACACCGCCACCGAGCGCCTGCTGCACCTGCGCGTGGCGAGCGACGCGCTGCTCCTCGCCCCCATGCGTGCGGGCCGGCTGGTGCTGCGCGTCCTCCACGGCTGGCAGAACGGAAGCTTCGAGCCCGGCGAGCTCTGCCACAGCGATCATCGGCTGGATTCGCTCGCCGACCTGCGCCGGGTCGCCGACGCCTACCGCCGGGCCTTCGAGCACGGCGAGCCGCTGCCGAACGACGGCAGCGGCCTGCTGGCCGAGCCCCTGGCCCGGGCCATCGCCGCCGCCGAGGCAGAGGGCCAGGCCCTCGACGAGGAGACCCGCACCATTCCGGCGCGCTGGCCCGCCTTCAAACAGGGCCTGACCCTGTACACCTTCTTCAAGGTCTACCACCGCCTGACCTACAGCGAGGACGACGCCTATCGCGCGATCCGCTGCCAGACGCCCCAGGGACTGCGCGAGATCCACGAGTTTCACCTCGAGGAGGGCGAGTTCGCCGTGGCGGCGCCCGCGGAGACCGAGGGCGGCGACAGCGTGCTGCTGCTGCACGAGAGCCAGCTGACGCCGGTGCTGCGGCTACTCGAAGCGGGCCACGGCGCCTAGCGCCGGAAGCACTCGCGAGGGTGGGACCGATTCACTTCTCCCGCGGCACCCGCCCCATCAGGTAGAACTCCTCGTTGGGCGGGGTACCGGTCAGGGTGACCAGGCGGTTGGAGAGGCCGAAGAAGGCGGCGATGGCGCCGATGTCCCAGATGTCGTCCTGGGTGAAGCCAACGGTCTGCAGGCGGGCCTCCCACTCGTCGGTGAGCTCCCCCACCTCCAGTCCGCAGTGCATGGCGAAGTCGATCATGGCGCGATGGCGCTCGCTGATCGGTGCCGTACGGTGGTTGACGGCCACCTGGTCGGCGAGCAGCGGGTCCTTGCTGTAGATGCGCACCAGGGCGCCGTGGGCCACCACACAGTAGAGGCAGCGATTGCGGGCGCTGGTGGCCACCACGATCATCTCCTTCTCCGCCTTGGTGAGGGTGTCGGACTCCCGCTCCATCAGGGCGTCGTGGTAGGCGAAGAAGGCCCGGAACTCCGCCGGGCGGTGGGCCAGCATCAGGAAGACGTTGGGCACGAAGCCGGCCTTCTCCTGCACCGCCAGCATGGCGTCGCGGATATCGTCGGGGAGATCGTGGATCGACTCGGGTACGGGGAAGCGGCTGATGGGTGCGGTCATGATGACTCCGGGCGTTGTGGTTATTGTCGCCGAACCAACATAACAGCTTACGTTAACGTCAACATGCCTGCCAAAGTCGCATACCACGGACCTCGGGGGCGCTACGCCGGCCGCGCCTCTTCGAACAATTCTGCCGGGATGGGATGCGCCAACTCCCAGGTCATGGCGATGGGCCGATTCCCCTGGTAGCGCTTCAGACCCTTGGCCTGACCCAGGAAGATAAACGGCGCCGTTTCCCCGTCGATGCGCTTGGTCAGGCGGGCAAAGAAGAGAATGGTGTAACCGCGCTCCTCGAAGTGAAGGTAATTCTGTCCCGTCGCACTGGCCTGACGGGTGTTCGACTGACTCTCCCAGTGCAGCAGGGTGCGACTGATGGGGTAATCTCGATAGCGTGTGGTGGGAGAGAAGTCGGTGTCATCCTTTTGGAACGTCACCAGGTGAATATAGGCGCGGATTTCCTTTGCATGGATTACTCCCACGCCGGTAGCACCCGGCTTTTCTAAGTTCGACAACCCGAGTACTGCCTTGATCTCTGGCAAACCATAGGTGCCATGCAGGAGCAGCTCACAGTCGAAAGGCAGCTCATTCAGACGTCGCAGGGGCACCTGTTGATGAGCTCGCTTCCAGGCCGCAATCTCGGCGGCATCGGCCGCGATACTGGGGTTGGCACGCCACTTACGTAGTGACTCTTCGAGGCTATCGACGCCAAGCCGGCCGCCCTTCTGGCCCCATAGTAGATAGTGCAGTGCCGTTTGCCGTGGAGTGTCATAACGTCCCAGGGCCTCCTCGACGCCCTCTTTCTCGCCGAGGGTCTCGATGGCCGACAGCAATTCGGGGTCGCTGCGCAGTGCGATCCGCGGTAGCGCCTTGCGCGCCTGGTCGATATCGGGATCCTCGGGCATCGCTTGGCGGTCGGCCAAGGCCTTCCACTCGGACCAGCTGCGGCGAGACAACACTTGCACCGGGGTCAGGTTGGTCACCTCCAGGAAACGCCCGAAGGTCAGCAGCGTCCCGACCTCTTCCTGCCAGGTGCGCAGTGTCTCGGGGATAAACTGATTGAGATCGGCCAGTACCGCGCGGATCTTGCTCAGCACCCGCTCCCGCGCCACCCGCTCAAGCTGGATGCTGCAGCCGGGAGGCAGGCTGGGAAAGTCGGCCTCCACCTCACGATCCAGCCGTTGGCGCCTCCCGGAGAGCAGCGATGTGAACTTGGTATCCAGGCGGTATCGGCGATGGGTCTGGCCCACGAAGTCCAGCACGGTGAGGCACTCCTTCCCCGGCGCATGACGCAGCCCACGCCCTAACTGCTGGAGGAAGACCGTCAGGCTCTCTGTCGGCCTCAGGAACATCACCAGGTTGATATCGGGAACATCGACCCCTTCGCTGAGCACGTCCACGGTGAACAGGAAGGGTAGTTTTCCTTCACGGAACTCACGCAACCGTTCGGCGCGGACCTCGGCCGGCGTGTCTCCGACAAGGACGGCGGCCCGATACTCACCGCCCAGCCGATTGAAGCAATCAGCCATGTACTCGGCATGGCGAACGCCGGCGCAGAACCCCACCGCACGGACGCCCTGCAGATCAGGCTGATAGCGCTCCAACGCCTGCAGGATGGTGTCCACCCGCTGCTTGGCACGCAAGTCATCGCCCGTGAGCAGGTTCTCCAGCTGCCGGACGTCATAGCGACCGTTGCGCCACAGCGCATCGTCACTGAGGTCGACGCTATCGCTGACCCCGAAGTAGTGGAAGGGGCATAGCAGCTTCTCTTCCAACGCCTCCGGAAGGCGAATCTCCGCGGCGAAGTCGCCGTCGAAGTCCGGCAAGATGCTGGTGTGGTCCATGCGCTCGGGCGTTGCCGTCAGCCCCAACAGCACGGCAGGGTTGAGCTGTTCAAGGAGCGGCCGATAGCTGCTGGCAGCCTCATGATGCGCCTCATCGATCACCACGTACTGAAAGTGCTCCGTTCCCAGGGATTCCCAAGGACGCTGCCGATTAAGTGTCTGTACCGAGGCAAAGAGGTGGCGCTGCTCCGTCGGCATATGGCCGCCCACCCAGAGCTCGCCGAAGTTCTGATCCCGCAGCACGGTGCGATAGCAGGCCTGGGCCTGCTCCAGAATCTCCTTGCGGTGAGCAACAAACAACAGCGGCACCTGCCGCCCTTCATGCTCACTAACTCGTCGATAATCCAGCGCTGAGATTACGGTCTTACCGGTACCGGTGGCCGCCACCACCAGGTTGCGAAACGAACCGCGCTGACGGGCAGCCTCTAGAGCTTCCAGAATCCTCAACTGGAAGGGGCGCGGCGTAATCTCGGCAAAGAAACTCACCCCACCTCGAGCGCGATCCTTGTGTGCAGCGATCGCACGACGAAAGCGCAGGAAGTCCTCCGGAGCATAGGGCTCGAAGTCGTCGCTCTCCCAGTAGGCCGCAAACTCTGCCTCGAAGCGCTCGAGGATATGTGCCATGTCCTGAGCAGTGACCTTAACGGTCCACTCGAGACCCTGCGTCATCGCCGAATGAGACATATTGGCCGAACCGATATAGGCCGTGGAATACCCACTGTCGCGACGAAAGTGATAGGCCTTGGCATGGAGACGCGTACCGGCGGTGTCATAAGAGACACGAACAGTGACATTGGGTTGTTGGGTCAGCCACTCCAGCGCAGTCGGATCGCTAGCGCCCATATAACTGGTGGAGATCAGACGCACAGGAATACCACGCTGGGCCAGACGCTCGAAGGCAGGCATTAACAGCCTTAGCCCCGACCACTTGATGAAGGAGACCAGAATATCGACACCGTCGGCTGTGGCCATCTCGGCGCGCAACTCGTGTTCCAGGGATGGATCGTTTCCTAGCCCTGTCAGCAGAGCACTGGTCGCCAAGGGCGTCGCCGGACGTGGTAAGCGGTGACGGCTATGCCCAATCTCGCTGAGTACTGGCCGACCTTCAGCCAGCAATTTTTTGCGCGCCAGAAAACCGAGTCCATCGGTGGCAGAGATCAGTTCAATGAGCCGATTAAGAAGTGGCAGCCGACGCTCCGTATCAACGATCCGCAGAGCCTGATGAAGTACCTGACTGAGAAACTGAGCGTAAGCGTGGGGAGCCGTCTCATCATCGAGGGTTCTCAGAACAGGTGTGAGCTCTGGGTGAGCCTTCAGCTGCTCCCTGAGCTCTTCGTCGAGTAGCCGTTCATAAAGCCCTTCCGGTAACCGCTCCATGGTGTCTCATCCCTGCCCTGTCGATGGCCCCCAGGGTAGCAGCAGCAGAGAGCCAACGAAGGCCTACAGTCTCCTTTCGCTCGACGAAGCCCGCCTCTTTGGTGACGGGCAGCCCGCAGATACGACGGCGGCCCCGCCTCTCTCGAGACGGGGCCGCCGCTGCTCAGGGGCTGAACCTATCAGCTCAGCGAGATGGTGCTGTTGATGCCGCTGGAGACGTTCTCCGGCTCGAACCAGCGCGCGGTGACGGTCTTGGTCTGGGTCCAGAAGGCGATGGCCTGCTTGCCGTTGGGGCCGAGGTCGCCGAGCTTGGAGCCCCGCGAGCCGGTGAAGCTGAAGTAGGCGACCGGTACCGGGATCGGCACGTTGATGCCCACCTGGCCGACGTCGATATCGCTCTCGAAGCGCCGCGCCACCCAGCCGGAGTTCGTGAAGATCGAGGTGCCGTTGCCGTTGGGGTTGGCGTTGACGAAGTCGATCGCCTCGTCGAGGGTCTCGACGCTGACCACGCAGAGCACCGGGCCGAAGATCTCCTCGCGGTAGATGGTCATCTCCGGAGTCACGTCGCTGAACAGGGTCGGGCCGACGAAGTTGCCGTTCGGGTAGCCCTCGACCTGGCAGCCACGGCCGTCGACCAGCAGCGTGGCGCCCTCCTGCTCGCCGGTGGCGATCAGGCGCTCGACCCGCTCCTTGGCCTGGGGCGAGACCAGCGGGCCAAGATCGGCGTCCTGCTGGGTGCCGGGGCCGACCTTCATGTGGCGGGCGCCCTCGACGATGTCGTCCAGCCACTCGCGGGCCTCGCCCACCAGCACCACCACGGAGTTGGCCATGCAGCGCTGGCCGGCGGCGCCGAAGGCGGAACCCAGCAGGTTGTTGATCGCCTGGCTGCGGTTGGCGTCCGGCATCACCACGCAGTGGTTCTTGGCGCCCATCATCGCCTGCATGCGCTTGCCGGCGGCGGCGGCGCGGTTGTAGAGCAGCGAGCCGACGTGGGAGGAGCCGATGAAGGAGAGCGCCTTGATGTCGGCATGGTCGGCGATCTGGTTGGCCACGTCCGGGCCGCCGTGCACCACGTTGAGCACGCCGGCCGGCACGCCGGCCTCGTGGGCCAGCTCGACCAGGCGCATGGTGGAGGTCGGGTCCTGCTCGGAGGGCTTGAGCACGAAGGTGTTCCCGGTGGCGATGGCCAGCGGGAACATGAAGCAGGGCAGCATGATCGGGAAGTTGAAGGCGGTGATGCCGGCGCCCACGCCCAGCGGCTGGTTGAGGGTGTAGACGTCCACCTCGCTGGCGGCGTTCTCGGCCAGCTCGCCGAGCTGCAGGGAGGTGATCGAGCAGGCGTGCTCCACGACCTCCAGGCCGCGCCCCACCTCGCCGACCGCATCCGGCAGGGTCTTGCCGTGCTCCTCGCTGATCAGCGCGGCCAGCTCGTCGGTGCTCTCGCGGATCAGCGCCTGGAGCTTGAGCATGATGCGCATGCGCTTGGCCAGCGGCACCTTGCGCCAGGTCTTGAAGGCCTCCTTGGCACTCGCCACGGCCCGCTCCACCTCCTCGGCGGTGCAGAACGGCACCCGGGCGACCACCTCCTGGGTGGCCGGGTTGACCACGTCGCGCCACTCCTGGCTCTGGGACTGGACGGGCTGGCCGTCGATGTACATCGGGGTTTCGCGAACGGACATGGGCGTGCTCCTGAATCTGTTGTGATTATGGGGACGGGGGCAAGAGGCGTGTTCGACCTTGTGTGCATGCTGGCACGAGGCGTCGATATTTCGAGTCTATACAGAGGTCGGATGGCGAGACAACGGGCACTCGGGCACATTGCTTGTGCACTCATGCACAAACAGGCACGACGAGAGGTCATCCCATGCTGGACTGGCAGGACATCCAGATCTTCCTCGAGGTGGCGCGCAGCGAGCGGCTCACCGACGCCGCCCGGCGGCTGGGCCTGGACCACTCCACCCTGTCGCGACGCACGCGGCGTTTCGAGCAGACCCTCAACACCCAGCTCTTCGAGCGCAGCACCCACGGCTACCACCTCACTGAGGCCGGCCAGCAGCTGCTCGCCCATGCCGAGGAGATGGCCCGCCACGCCTTCGAGGCGGGCGAGAGCCTCACCGACAAGAACCATCAGATCAGCGGCCAGATCCGCCTCGGGGTGACCGAAGGCTTCGGCACCTGGGTCATCGCCCCGCTGCTCTCGGCCTTCTGCGAGCGCCATCCCGGGGTGACCCTGGACCTGCTGGCCCTACCCCGGGTGGTCAACCTGAGTCGCCACGAGGCGGACCTTGCCATCACCGTGGAGCGCCCGGTGAGCCCGGGGCTCGTCATCTCGCGGCTCTGCGACTATCGGCTGCGCCTCTACGGCAGCCAAGGGTATCTGGCCCGCCACGGCACCCCGACGCGGCGTGGCGAGCTGGGCGGGCACCGGCTGATCGGCTATGTCGACGACCTGATCTTCAGCGAGCAGCTGAGCTACCTCGAGCCGCTGCTCGACCCGACGGTGGTCGGCCACCCCGGCCCGCACTTCGCCATGCGCAGCACCAGCGTGACCACCCAGCACGCCGCCTGCCTGCAGGGGGCCGGGCTCGCCGTGCTGCCCTGCTTCATGGCGAGCACCTCGGCGGCCCTGTCGAACGTGCTGGATGACGATGTGGATATCGTGCGCCACTTCTGGATCACGGCCCGCCAGGAGCAACGCCGCCTGGCCCGGGTTCGCCTGCTGTGGGACTTCCTGCGCGAGGCCCTGGAGGCCAACCGTGCCTTCCTGATGGGCGAGAGTCGCGAACTGCGGCTGCCGACCGGTCAATAGCCGGCGTCACTGCATGCACGATTACCGATATGAAATATCTATCGGGGTGGTCGGAAATGGCACTTGGGACGATGAATCCGCGCGGCGTAGGGTATAGATAAGGGTAGCGAGGTCCGCTGCCACGCGTCGGCATGACGACGCTTTCGGCACCAAAGGCATCAGGAAGACATTGTCCCTCGGGGCCGACGTCGTCTATGACTACCAGACGGTTCCCTCAATGCAGCAACGATCGGAGAGCGACATGGGTGATCAACAAGCAGGCAAGTGCCCGGTGATGCACGGTTCCAACACCCAGGAGAAGGCCGACGCGGCCGCCTGGTGGCCGGAAGCGCTGAACCTGGACATCCTCCACCAGCACGATCGCAAGACCAATCCGATGGGCGAGGACTTCGACTACCGCGAGGCGGTCAAAAGCCTCGACCACAAAGCCCTCGAGCGGGACATGCATGCGCTGATGACCGACAGCCAGGCGTGGTGGCCGGCCGACTGGGGACACTACGGAGGCCTGATGATCCGCATGGCCTGGCACGCGGCGGGCACCTACCGCCTGGCCGATGGCCGTGGCGGCGGCGGCACCGGCAACCAGCGCTTCGCCCCGCTCAACAGCTGGCCCGACAACGGCAACCTGGACAAGGCGCGCCGCCTGCTGTGGCCGCTGAAGAAGAAGTACGGCAACCAGGTCAGCTGGGCCGACCTCTTCATCCTGGCCGGCAACGTGGCCTACGAATCCATGGGCTTCAAGACCTTCGGCTTCTCCTACGGCCGCGAGGATATCTGGCACCCCGAGAAGGACATCTACTGGGGCGCCGAGAAGGAGTGGCTCGCCCCCTCCGACCACCGCTACGAGGACGTCGACAAGCCGGACACCATGGAGAACCCGCTGGCCGCCGTGCAGATGGGCCTGATCTACGTGAACCCGGAGGGCGTGAACGGCAACCCGGACCCGCTCAAGACCGCCGAGCAGGTGCGCGTCACCTTCGCCCGCATGGCGATGAACGACGAGGAGACCGCCGCCCTGACCGCCGGTGGGCATACGGTCGGCAAGACCCACGGCAACGGTGACGCCGAGGCCCTCGGGCCCGAGCCGGAAGGTGCCGACGTCGAGAACCAGGGCTTCGGCTGGATCAACCCGAACATGGGCGGCAAGGCGGCCAACGCGGTGACCTCGGGCATCGAGGGCGCCTGGACGGCCAACCCGACCCGGTTCGACATGGGCTACTTCGACATGCTGTTCGGCTACGAGTGGGAGCTCAAGAAGAGCCCGGCCGGCGCGAACCAGTGGGAGCCCATCGATATCAAGGAGGAGCACAAGCCGGTCGATGCCAGCGACCCCTCCAAGCGCCACAACCCGATCATGACCGACGCCGACATGGCGATGAAGATGGATCCCAAGTACCGGGCGATCTGCGAGAAGTTCATGGCCGATCCCGAGTACTTCAAGGACGCCTTCGCCCGCGCCTGGTTCAAGCTGACCCACCGTGACATGGGGCCGAAGTCCCGCTACATCGGCCCGGACGTACCGGCCGAGGACCTGATCTGGCAGGATCCGATCCCCCAGGGCGAGACCAACTACGTCGAGGAGGTCGTCAAGGAGAAGATCGCCGAGGCCGGCCTCTCCCTGAACGAGCTGGTCTGCACCGCCTGGGACAGCGCCCGCACCTACCGCGGTTCCGACATGCGCGGCGGCGCCAATGGCGCGCGGATCCGCCTGGCCCCGCAGAAGCACTGGGCGGGCAACGAGCCGGAGCGCCTGGCCAAGGTGCTGGCGGTCTACGAGAAGGTCTCTGCCGACACCGGTGCCAGCATCGCCGACATCATCGTGCTGGGCGGCAACCTGGGCATCGAGATGGCGGCCAGGGCGGCCGGCCACGAGATCCACGTGCCCTTCGTCAAGGGCCGCGGCGACGCCAGCGAGGCGATGACCGACGCCGAGTCCTTCGAGCCGCTGGAGCCGCTGGCCGACGCCTTCCGCAACTGGCAGAAGCAGGACTACATCGTCAAGCCGGAGGAGATGCTGCTGGATCGCGCCCAGCTGATGGGCCTGACCGCACCGGAGATGACCGTGCTGCTGGGCGGCATGCGGGTGCTCGGCACCAACCATGGCGGCACTCAGCACGGCGTGTTCACCGACCGCGTCGGCCAGCTGACCAACGACTTCTTCGTCAACCTGACCGACATGGGCAACCGCTGGGAGCCCACCGGCAAGAACGAGTACGCCATCGTCGATCGCCTGAGCGGCGACACCAGGTTCACCGCCACCCGCGTCGACCTGGTGTTCGGCTCCAACTCCATCCTGCGCGCCTACGCCGAGCTCTACGCCCAGGACGACAACGAGGCGAAGTTCGTGATGGACTTCATCGCCGCCTGGACCAAGGTCATGCACGCCGACCGCTTCGACCTCGACTGAGGCTCCCTCGGGCCGCCGCCTCTCGGGCGGCCCGAACCACCAGCCTCGCTCCACCGAGCCGCGCCAGCCCCTCCGGGCGGCGCGGCTTCCTTTATGCCGGGCGTCTCCCGAGGCGGCCCGCGCCTCCCACCCGGGCGCCCGCCCCGTCACGCCCCGCCGGCCTCGCGCCCGCGCCACAGGCCGGAAAGCGAGACCGCCAGGATCGACATCAGCACCAGCGCCAGCGACGGCACCAGCACCGCCCAGGGCGCGCGCTCCAGGTAGGGCATGCTGTCGGCGAGCAACAGCCCCCATTCCGGAGCCGGCGGCCGCGGGCCGAGCCCGAGGAAACCCAGGGCGGCCAGCGCCAGCGCGGTGCCAGGCAGGCGCAGCATGGCGTGGCGGAACACCGGCCCGACCAGCGCGGGCAGCACGTAGCGCGACAGCAGCCGCCAGCGCCCCACGCCGAGCACCGGGGTGATGCGCACGTGCGGCTGGGCCAGGGTCTCGCTGACCAGCGCCGAGGTGTGCGCCGCCAGCGGCGCCCAGCTCACCGCCGTCACCGCGATCACCGCGCCGGCGGCGCTCGGCCCCATCAGGCCGGCCACGATCAGCCCGGCGATCACCGGCGGCGTGGCGTTGGTGACCTCGATGGGCCCGGCCGCCAGCCGCGGCATCAGCCCGATCGCGAGCCCCAGCACGAAGGTGACCAGCACCGTGGCCAGCGCCATGCCCATGGTGGAGAGCGCGCCGTGGCTGACCCGCGCGAGGATGTCGCGGCCGATGCCGTCGGCGCCCAGCGGCAGCCCCGCCCCCGGCGGCTGCAGGCGCAGGTAGGCCGAGGTCATCGGATCGCGGGCGAGCCCCGCCAGCACGATCGTCAGCAGCAGCGCCGCCGCCACCGCCGGCACGATCCAGCGCCGGCCGCCGCCGTGGGCCACCGGGGCCGCCACCGGCACCGCGCCGGCCCGCATCGCCCGGCCCAGCAGCAGCGAGCGGCCGAGGTTGGCCAGCCCGCCCAGCACCACGGCGATGGCCAGCAGGATCAGGATGCCGGTCTGCAGCGCCGGCAGGTCCTGGGCGGAGGCCGCCCCCAGCGTGGCCCGGCCGAGGCCGGGAATCGAGAACACCTGCTCGACGGCGATCGCCCCGCCGGTCAGGCCCACCACCACCAGCCCCACCTGGGGCATCAGGCTCGGCAGGGTGCGCTTCAGCGCGGCCAGCGCCAGGCGCCGCCGCGAGAAGCCCGCCATGTGCCAGGTCGCGACCCAGCGCTCGGCGAAGGCCGAGGTCAGGCCGTCGCTGAACAGCCGCCCCAGCAGGCCGCCGGCCGGCAGCCCCAGCGACAGCGCCGGCAGCACCAGGTGGCGCCACTCGCCCCAGCCATAGGGCGGCAGCCAGCGCAGCCAGGCGGCGAACACCACCAACAGCAGCGCCGCGAGCAAAAACTCCGGCAGCGCCGTGACGGCCGCGGCCATCGCGCCCGAGCTCGGCGCCGGACGACCGTCGAGGCCGCGCCGCAGGGCCGGCAGGCAGACCAGCAGCGCGGTGGAAAACGCGACGACCAGCGCCGCCGCCATCAGCGCAAGCGACACCCCGGTCGCCTGCAGCAGGCCCGGCAGCACCGGGGTACCGGAGATCCAGGAGGTGCCGGCATCGCCGTGCAGCAGGCCGCCGACCCAGTGGCCGAGCGTCTCGAGCGGCCCCATGGCCAGGCCCAGCTGCTCGCGGATGGCATCGAGCGCCTCCGGGGTCGGGTTCTGGTCGCCGGCCCGGGCGCGCAGGATGCTGAGCGCCGGGTCGCGCCCCGAGAGCCACGGCAGCAGGCCCACCAGCACCACCACGCCGCCGAGGGTGAGCAGCCGCGACAGGGTCGGCAGCAGCGCGCCCCACGCGATCGACGGGCCGCGCAACGAGGGTCGCGCCGACGGGCTCGCGCCCTTACTCGGCGCCATCGTCGATGAACCGGGTGTGCTCGTTGATCAGCTCGCGCTCGCGCGGGTCGCGCACGGCGCCGGCGATATGCTTGGCCTCGCCCTGGATGACCCGCTCGTGGAGCATCGGCACCGCGGCATCGGTGGCGAGGATCGCCGCCTCGGCGTCGATGATCGCCTGGCGGCGCTGCGGCCCCGGCTCCAGGTCGGCGGCCTTCTCCAGCGCCGCCTCGACCTCGGCATCGCACAGCTGGGCGATATTGAAGGAGCCCTCGCAGGCGAAGTCGCTGACCATGTAGGCCACCGGGTCGCCGGAGTCGAGCATGGTCGCCCGGGACAGGATGAAGGCGTCGAACTCGCCGGCCAGCATGTCCGCCTCGATGTGCGCGTACTGGCGCACCTCCTGCTGGACGTCGAAGCCCGCGGCCTCGAGCTGCTGCTCCAGCAGCACCGCTACCTCGGGCAGCTCGGCGCGGTCGGTGAAGGTGCCCAGGGTGATGGCGACGCCCTCCGGGTCCGCGGCCTCGGGCCGCCCCTGCACCGGCGTGCGCAGCCCGTCGGCCCACTGCAGCGCCGGGCCCAGCAGGCCGTTGGCGATGTCGGCGCGATTCTCGTAGACGGTGCGCACGATGGCCTCGCGGTCGAGCGCCTCGCGCGCCGCCGCCCGCAGCGCCGGGTCCGCCAGCGGCCCGGACTCGGTGTTGAGATAGAGGGTGTTGGTGCGCGGCATCGGAACCTCGTGGATCAGCTCGGGGTCGATCAGCGCGACCTGGGACACCGGCACCGCCTCGACCACGTCGGCCTCGCCGGTGCGCAGCGCCGCGCCGCGGGCCGTGCCGTCCGGCACGTAGTCGGCATCGATGCCGGCGAGCTCGGCGCGCTCGCCCCAGTAGTCCTCGAAGCGGTCGAGGCGCGCGCTCTGGGTGCCGTTGATCTCCTCGAGCACGAAGGGCCCGGTGCCGGCCTCGATCGGGTTGACGGTGCCGTCGTCGCGGTAGGCCCGCTCGGCGAGGATCGCCAGCTGCGGGCTGGACAGGCGATTGGGCACCAGCGGATCGGCCTCGGCGGTGCGCACGATCACCGCCCCGTCGCCGTCGGCCTCGATCGTCATGTCCACGCCGTCGAGGATGCGCGGCTTGGGCGCGGCGTTCGTGGCGGCGGTCAGCGAGGCCACCACGCGCTCGGCGGTCAGCGGCGTGCCGTCGTGGAAGGTCACGTCGTCGCGGATCGCGAAGCGCCAGCGGTACGGGTCGAGCCGCTCCCACTCGGTGGCCAGGAAGGGCTCGGGGCTGCCGTCGTCATCGAGGCGGATCAGCGTCTCGGCGGTGCTCCAGCGCGACAGCTTGAAGGCATCGTCGGTCAGCGGGTTCAGCCCGGAGCGCGGCGGCTGCAGCATGGCGACCCTGAGGCGCCGCTCACCGGCGTCGGCGGTCTCGGTGGCGCTCTTGCCGGCGGTCTCGCCGGCATTCTCGGTGGAGGCCGACTCCTCCTGCTGGCAGCCAGCCAGCAGGGCCAGGGCGAAAAGGCTCAGCGACAGCGGCGCCAGGGGAAACGGCAAGGCACGGCGAAGGGACAAGGGGCGAAGGCTCAAGGGGCTAGCTCCTGGGAACGATGGGCCGGCGTGGCGGCGGAAAGGGAACCGGGGGTAAGAGAAGTCGGAAGAAGATCCTGGCCCGGCAGCATGGCCGCGGCCCGGATCAGCGCCGCCGTGCGCTCGTGCGCCGGCGCGCGAAACAGCGCCTCGGTGGGGCGGTCCTCGATGATCGCGCCGTCGTCCAGCACCAGGGTGCGCTGGCACAGCCGGCAGACCACCGAGAGGTCATGGGAGATCAGCAGCAGGCCGATGCCGGCCTCGTGGTGCAGCGTCTTCAGCACCCGGGTCACCTGGGCCTGGAGCGGCAGGTCGAGGCCGCTGAGCGGCTCGTCGGCCAGCAGCAGTCGCGGGCGCACGGCCATGGCCCGGGCGATGGCCACCCGCTGGGCCTGGCCACCGGAGAGCTCGGCCGGGCGACGCATCAGATAGCCGCCGTCCAGGCCGACCTGCTCCAGCGCCTCGCCCACCCGCGGCTCGTGCGGGCCCTCGATGCCCAGCCGCACCAGCGGCTCGCGGATCAGCTCGCCGACGCGCATGCGCGGGTCCAGCGAGGCCGCCGGATCCTGGGGGATGACCTGCACCACGCGGCGATACCAGCGCAGCGCGCGCGCCGAGCCCGGCGCGATGCGCCGCCCCCGGCAGACGATCTCGCCACCGTCGGCCCGAGTCAGGCCGAGCATCAGGTTCAAGAGCGTCGACTTGCCGGCGCCGGACACCCCGGCCAGGCCGATCAGCTCGCCGGGGTAGAGGCGAAAGTCGATGTCGCGCAGGATGTGGCGACAGTCGCGGCCGCCCCACCAGCGCCGCGGCCCGGGCATGCGCTTGCCGACCCCGGAGACCCGCAGCAGCGAGCCGTCGTCGTTGAGTTCGGGCATCGTCATGGGCCTACCCTGCCGCCCGAAGACGCGGCGTTTCCCCCCGACGCGGCGGGTCGGCCGGCGCCTGGAGGCGTTCGCGGTGGCCCAGCGCCGCGACCAGCTCGCGGGAGAAGCGGTGACGCGGCGCGGCGATGATGTCGGCCAGCCGACCGCTCTCCACCAGCCGGCCCTGATCGATGATCAGCGCACGCTCGCACAGCCGCGAGGCGGCGGCCATGTCGTGGGAGATGAACAGCAGCGCGGGCGTGTCGGCGGTGCCGGTGGTCTCGCGCAGCAGCGCCAGCACCTCGGCCTGGGTCAGCACGTCGAGCGCCGTGGTGGGCTCGTCGGCGACGATCAGCGACGGCCGGCAGGCCAGCGCCAGCGCCAGGCAGGCCCGCTGACGCTGGCCGCCGGAGAGCTCCGCCGGCGAACGCCGCATGACCCGCTCGGGCTCGGCGAGGTTCATCCGCCCCAGCAGCGCGACGGCCGCCTGCTGCGCCTCGCGGCGGTAGAGCCCCTGGAAGCGCCGGAAGGGCTCGCGCAGCTGGACGCCCACGCTGACCAGCGGGTTGAGCGCGGCCTGGGTGTTCTGGAACACCATGCCGGCGCGGGCCTGCGCCGGCCGCCGGGTCGCGCGCACCCCGCCGACCTCGAGGCCGTTGAGGCGGATGGCGCCGTCGATGCGGGCCGCGGGCGGCGTCAGGCCGAGGATCGCCCCGGCGGTGAGCGACTTGCCGGAGCCCGACGGGCCGATCAGGCAGACCCGCTCGCCCGGCTGGACGGCGAACGAGAGGCCGTCCACCACCGGCCGCTGGCCGAGCCGAATGCGCAGGTCTTCTACCCTCAGGACGGGATCAGTTGCCGATGATGTCACGGGGTCTTCACGCCTCGCCGCTCTCGAAAGGGCGAGAGGATATATCATAACAAAAGCGACCGAAACAAGGCGGCATCGACCGAAGCGGCTGCTGACGGCCCGGGAGGGGGTGACGGCCGACCCGGTCGACCGTCACCCCCTGTCAGCGAGGCGAAAGCTCAGGTGCCGCAGAAGGTACGAAACACCGCCGCGCCGGCCGGCGCCGGCCGGGCGTAGGCCTCGCGGTCGGGCTGGGCCTCGAAGGGGGTCGCCAGCACCTCGGCCAGGGTCTCGAAAGGCGCGAGGTCGCCCTCGGCGGCGGCGTCCAGCGCCGCCTCCACCTGGTGGTTGCGCGGGATGTAGCGCGGGTTGGTCCCGCGCAGCCGCGCGGCGATGGTCGCCGGGTCCGCGGCTTCCCGGGCCAGCCGCGCCCGCCAGCGGGGCAGCCAGGCGGCGATGGCGTCCGGCGTCTCGAAGCGCTCCAGCAGCGCCGGAGCGTCTTGCTCCACCGCCTCGGCAAGATGGCGAAAGGCCAGGGTAAAGTCGGCGCGGCCCGCGGCCATCGCCTCGAGGAAGGCCTCGGCGAGCTCGCGGTCGCCCTCCTCCTCGCCGACCAGGCCCAGCTTGCCGCGCATCACCGAAAGCCACTCGGCCTCGTACTGCTCGGGGTAGGCCTGGATCATCGCGGTGGCGCGCTCCACGGCGCGGTCGGCGTCGTCGTCGATCAGCGGCAGCAGGGTCTCGGCGAAGCGCGCCAGGTTCCACTGGGCGATCCACGGCTGGTTGCGGTAGGCGTAGCGGCCGCCCTCGTCGATGGAGCTGAACACCTGCTCGGGGTCATAGGCCTCCATGAAGGCGCAGGGGCCGTAGTCGAGGGTCTCGCCGGCGATGGAGACGTTGTCGGTGTTCATCACGCCGTGGATGAAGCCGAGCCCCATCCAGCCGGCGACCAGCCGCGCCTGGCGCGCCTGAACGGCCTCCAGCAGCGCGAGATAGCGCTGCGCCGGGGGCTTATCGGCAAGCTCGGGGTAGTGCCGCTCGATGGCGAGGTCGGCGAGCAGGCGAACGGCCTCCTCGTCGCCCCGGGCGGCGAAGTACTGGAAGGTGCCCACGCGCAGGTGGCTCGAGGCGACCCGGGTCAGCACGGCACCCGGCTCGGGCACCCGGCGAAAGACCCGCTCGCCGGTGGCCACCGCGGCCAGGGCGCGGGTGGTGGGGATGCCCAGCACGTGCATCGCCTCGCTGACCAGGTACTCGCGCAGCACCGGGCCGAGGGGCGCGCGGCCGTCGGCGCCGCGGGAGAAGGGGGTGCAGCCCGCGCCCTTGAGCTGGAGCTCGCGCAGCCGCCCCTCGCGGTCGGTCACCTCGCCCAGCAGCACCGCGCGGCCGTCGCCCAGGCGCGGGTTGAAGTGGCCGAACTGGTGGCCGGCATAGGCCTGGGCCAACGGCTCGGCGCCCGCCGGCACGGCGTTGCCGGAGAACGCCTCGGCGGCGCTCGTTGCATCGAAGGCCGCCGTCTCGAAGCCCAGTTCCTCGGCCAGCGGCCGGTTGAAGGCCAGCAGCCGCGGCGCCTCCACCGCCACGGGGGCGAAGCGCGCGAAGAAGCGGTCGGGCAGGCGGGCGTAGCGCAGGGTGAACTCGGGAAACATGGCGACTCCGGTCGGCGGCTGCCGCGGGGCAGCGGAGGATGAATACCCGAGTATATCGCTCGGATTTGTGCGAATCGACCTCTCCCCGGCGCCCCTCACCGGACCCAACGGCGATTGCCCTGCCCCTCACCCTTCGCCCAGGGAGAGCTCCTCGCGGATCAGCTCGGCCAGGCGCCGGGCCGGCTCGGTGGGGCGTCGCGCGGCACGGTGCAGGGCCAGCTCCACGGTCGGCAGCGGCGGCAGGCCGCTCGACTCGTCCAGGGCGCGCAGCTGGGGGGTCAGCATGCTGCGGGTCACCACCACGATGGCCAGCCCCGCCTGCACCACCGGGCCCAGGCCGACCATCGACTGGCTGGTGTAGGCCACCCGCCAGTCGCGGCCGGCGGCGGCCAGCGACTGCTCGGCCACCTCGCGGAACAGGTCGGCGCCCAGGGAGTAGAGCGCCAGCGGCAGCGGGTCGGTCAGCGAGGGCTGGTGCTGCAGGCCCACCGCCCAGGCGAGCGGCTCGCGGCGAATGAACTCGCCCCCCGGCGAGCGGCGCTGGCGAGTCACCAGCGCCAGGTCCAGCTCGTCGGCCCGCACCTGCTCCATCAGGTGGGCGCTGGTGCCGCAGGTCACCTGCAGGCGCACTTCCGGATAGAGCTGGTGGAACCAGGAGAACACCGAGGTGAGCAGGCTGGCGTAGTCCTCGGGGATGCCCAGATTGAGCTCGCCGGTGACTCGCCGCATGCGCATGTCGGCGAGCGCCTCGTCGTTGAGCAGCAGCAGCTTCCGGGCATGGCCGAGCAGCCGCTCCCCCTCGGCGGTGAAGCGCAGCCGCCGCCCTTCCCGCTCGTGCAGGGTCACGTCCAGCGCGCTCTCCAGGCGCTGCAGCTGCATGCTGACGGTGGACTGGGTGTAGGCCAGGCGTCGCGCGGCGGCGGTCACGCTGCCGGTGTCGGCCACCGCCACCAGGGTTCGCAGCAGGCCGAGGTCGAGGGTCGGGGCGCGCATATACATCACCAACCTTGATGGTTCACATCAATAAGGATCGATTTTGTGATGAGTATGGACCGGATAGCATGCCGTCGTCACTCACTGGGCAAGGAGGTTGCGATCATGCTGGGTCATACGCTAGGCGTTTCACGTTTTCCATGGCATGGCGCCGGCGCCGCCGCGCTGGCGGTCCTCCTCTGGGCGCTGGTGCCGCTGCTGATGATCGCCGCCGGCGACCTGCCGCCGCTGCGCCTCTCGGCCATGGCGCTGCTGGCAGGAGCCCTGGGCACCCTGCCCATGGCGCGCCAGCGGCGCACCCGTGCGGCCGGGCCCTCCCGCACCCAGGGGGTGGCGATCAACCTGCTCGGCGCGCTGCTGATGGCCGGCGCCGTGGGCGCCTGCGTCGCCGCCTTCTCGCTGGCCCCGCCCGCCGAGGCGGCGCTGATCACCTACACCTGGCCGGTGATCTTCCTGCTGGCGAGCCGCTGGCTGGTGCTCAAGCGCCTGCCGCTGGCCACCCTCGGCGGCGCGTTGCTGGCCTTCTCCGGCGCCGCCCTGCTGGTGGTGCCCCAGGCACTGAGCGGCGGCGTCTCCGGGGCCTGGAGCGGCTACCTGCTGGCCTTCGGCACGGCGCTGTGCTGGGCGCTCTTCTCGCTGGCGAGCCAGGTGCCGAGCTTCCGCTTCGGCGAGCGCATGCCGCACCTGCTGCTGATCGCCAGCGTGATGACCGGCGTCGCCAGCCTGGCGCTGGAGGGCGTGAGCGAGCTGCCCTCGTCTCGGGAGCTGCAGGCCACCGCCGCCCTGGGCCTCGGCCCCTACGGCATCGCCATGCTCGCCTGGGACCGCGCCCTCGGCGATCCCCAGGCGCATCGGCTGGGCAACCTGGCCCACGCCGTGCCGGTGCTGGCCACCCTCTTCCTGGTGATCGCCGGGGTCACCACGCCGGACTGGCGCCTGCCGCTGGCCGCCGGCCTGGTGCTCTGGGGCAGCGTCACGGCCTCGAGGCGCTGAGCGCCGATACGGGCCGCGACGGAGACATTTCCTGTTTTTCGAGACGCTGACGGCAATTCCCCGCCATCTCGAAGACGATTGGACATCTTGCCGTCGGGCCAGTAGGGTAATGGCGCCTCGGGCGAAAACATCGACAACGCCCCGAGGCGGTCACCCCCGTGACCGACTGGTCTCGCTTCACCGCAGACTGGATCACCGGCACTCTCGACTGTCCGTCGCCGACGTCATCGATAGAGAAGGAATCCATGTCGCCCCACTACACCGAACAGGGCCGCTGCATGCCGCGCCGCCCGCCGCCAGACCGCTCCTTCCCCGGGTAACGCCACGCGGCGCCGCCTGAGACGGCCCGTGCGCCTGTGCACCGTCCTGCCGACGGCTCGCATCGATCGCCTCACGCTCGCCAAGAGCGCCGTTCCAGCTCCCATCGGCCCCAGGCCCGATACCTCGCCGCGTGCGCCATCGACGCCCCACCCTGACCGACCATCGCGTCGGGCCGCCGCCCCCTGCGCGGCCGCCCCGTGACGGGCCCTTTCCACTCACCGAGGGACTGCTTTTGAACAGCGCATCGCTCCATCAATTCTCGACCCTGACCGTCATCCTGCTGATGCTCGCCTTCTACGGCGGCACCTACCTGCTCACGCTCGGCATTCGCAAGAAGAAGGAGGACGCCGACGCCTTCATGGTCTCCAACCACCGCATCGGCTTCGGCATCGGCGCGGCCAGCATGACCGCCACCTGGATCTGGGCCGCCTCCTTCTACGCCGCCGCCACCTCCGGCTACACCTACGGCGTCTCCGGCCCCATCCACTACGGGCTCTGGGGGGCGCTGATGATCCTCTTCATCTACCCGTTCGGCCGGCGCTTTCGCAAGCTCGCCCCCAACGCCCACACCCTGGGCGAGCTGATCCACGCCCGCCACGGCAGCTCCAGCCAGCTGATCCTCGCCCTCTCCAACGTGCTCGGCAGCGTGATCAGCCTGATGGTCAACTTCACCGCCGCCGGCGCCCTGGTCTCGGTGCTCTCGCCGCTCTCCTTCCAGGCCGGGGTGATCATCGCCGGCGTCGGCGTGCTGCTCTACACCCTGTGGTCCGGCTTCCGCGCCTCGGTGCTCACCGACTTCGCCCAGCTGGTGGCGCTGATGGCCATCGCCGTGGTGATAATTCCCGCGGTGTTCTTCGCCATGGGCGGCCCCAGCGAGCTGGTCGCCGGCCTCGACAACCTGACGCCTGAGCAGGCCGACTTCTTCTCGATGGATGCCATCCTCCACCAGGGCGCGCCCTTCTTCGTCGCCGTGCTGGCCTACGCCATCGGCAACCAGACCATCTCCCAGCGCCTCTTCGCGGTGAACGAGGAGCACATCAAGCCGACCTTCCTCACCGCCACCGTCGGCTACGGCGCCATCGTCATCGGCCTGGGCATGATCGGCCTGATGGCCCTGACGCTCGGCATCGAGCCGCTCAATGGCGACATGAACAACCTGATCCCGCAGATGGTCTCGGGCTACCTGCCGCCGATCTTCATCGCGCTGTTCTTCGTGCTGGTGATCGGCTCGCTCTCCTCCACCGCCGACTCCGACCTCTCGGCGCTGTCGGCGATCATGATGGCCGACGTCTACGGCAAGAACATCGCCCGGGGCAAGGCCGACCCCCAGCGCATGCTGCTGGTGGGCCGCCTGACCATGATCATCGCCACCGCGGTGGGCATCGTCTTCGCCAGCTTCTCGCTGGATATCCTGGTGATGCTGGTGTTCGTCGGCGCGCTGTGGGGCGCCATCGTCTTCCCGGTGATCGCCAGCTGCTTCTGGGACCGCATCACCAACGCCGCCTTCACCACCTCGGTGCTGGTGGCCATGGTGATGTTCTGCCTGGCGCGCTTCGAGTGGCTGCCGCTGTCGGGCGCCACCGGCCTGCTCTTCGAGCTGCTGGCGAGCATCGGCGGCGGCGTGATCATCGGCCTGATGGTCTTCGGCTTCCTGGGCCGCGCGATGGGTTTTCTCGCCGGCATCCTGGCACTCGCGGCCATGCTGGTCTTCGCCACCGGCTTCCTGCGCGAGTACACCGTGCTGCTGGCCTCGCTGACCGCCTACGGCACCAGCACCCTGGTCTGCGTGGTGATGAGCCTGGCGAGCCGCCAGGAGCGCTTCGACTTCGCCACCATCGGCGAGCGGGTCGGCGACTACGACCAGGCCCCGCTCGCGCCCGAGCAGGCGCCGCGCCGTCCTGCCGCGCCGGCCGCCGCCACCCTGGCCGGCCAGCGCTGAGCCCCACCCCATCCACCGCGGCGCCGGCCCCCGGCGCCGCCCATGAGGAGAACGACCATGACCCTGCTCTACGGCCTCTACGTGCTCGCCTGGCCCGCCCTGACCCTGGGCGTGCTGGTGCTGATCTGTCGCGCCGTGCTGCGCGACCGCCGCGACGCCCAGCGCGAGCATCGCGAGCTCGTGTGATCCCCTCGCGACCCGGATCGCGACACGACCGAGGCCCCGCCGGCACTGCCGGCGGGGCCTCTTGCGTTCAATCCGGCGGCGCGGGGGACTAGACGGCAGGAAGCCCCCCGCGACCCAGGTCGCCCCAACAGGGAGCCACGACGATGACGGACCACGCCCTGGACTACTTCCGGCCGCCGGCCGCCGGCCGCCGGCCTCCGACGCCCTCGGCCAGCGCTCGATGGAAGGCCACCAGGCGCGGCTGCGCTAACAGTATCGGCGCGCGATCGAGCAAAGGCGCCGCATGACCTGCGCGCCTAGTGACGATCCGGCGCCTCGCCGGTCGGGAGCCGGGCCAGGAAGGCCTGGAAGTCCCGATCCGCCCGAAGGCGCCGATGCAGCTCGCCGAGCGCCGTCACCGCCTCGCTCGAGTGGTCGATACGCAGGTCGAGGGGCAGGCCGCCGGGCGCACGCACCTTGAGCGCCGCCGACACCAGTCCCCGCCGGTCGCCGCCGGCTCGCTGGCCCGCCCCGAGCGCGGCCAGCAGTGCCTCGGCCAGTGCCTCGCCCGAGGCCCTCGCCTGGCGGTAGGCCGCCACCATGGCGGGCACCACCTCCTGGCTGCCCAGCATGTTCCCCGCGACTGCCAGACCGGGCTCGAGATGCAGGTCGCAGACCGGCACGTTGCTCGCCCCGGTCCAGCCTGCCACCTCGCCGCGGCCATCCATCAGAGCCAGCTGGCGCCAGGCCTCGCCCCGATCCGCGCGGCGCAGCTCGGCCACGGTCAAGGCCACCGGCTCGCCCTCGGCGAGTCGCGCCAGGCCACGTTCGGCGGCCATCACGCTGGTGCTGTAGCCTTGGGTGATGGCCGCCCCGACGCCGGGCTGCAGGTGCGGGACGAAGCCCCCCAGGGCAGGACCGCCCGTCGCACAGGCGACGCCCAGGGTGCGTCGGTCGGTATCCAGGGCGATCAGACTGAAGGTCATGGGCACTCCGGTGAGAGGATGCAGCGGCATTGCCGAAGACGGCGAGCCTATTTATCATGACAAATACCATGATCATCAGACGGTCGACAAGCCGCCCCACCCGCAAGGAGAGTGATGAGCCAGTCACCACGACACGCCGCGCGCCGTGCCCGCCCCGAGGTCATCGGCGAGGCGATCAAGGAGTACATCGCGCATCACGGTCTCGTCCCCGGAGATCGCCTGCCCCAGGAGTCCCACCTGGTCGAGGCGCTCGACGCCTCCAAGGGCACCATCCGCGAGGCGCTGCGCGGCCTGACGGCCCAGGGCCTGATCCAGACCCGTACCGGCCCCGGCGGCGGCGCCTTCATCTGCGAGGTGAGCGACGACCGCGCCATGGAGTTGCTGGGCAACTACTTCTTCTTTCGCCAGCCGACCATCCATGACATCTACGAGGTCCGCAAGCAGCTCCAGCCCTCCATGGTGGCCAGCCTCGAGGGCGTGCTGGACGACGCTGCCTTCCGCCGCCTGGAAGCGGTGATGGCCTACTACACCCATCCGCCCGCCTCGCTGGAGGAGGAACGCACCCAGCGCATCAAGGAACTGGAGTTCCACCTGGTGCTGGTGGATTACTGCCCCAATCCCCTGCTGGCCCTGATGTGTCGCTTCATGATCCGCCTGCTGATGAGCCTGACGACCTGCCAACAGATCTACGACCGGCCCTACCCGGAGCTGCGCCAGCGCGGCTACGACTACCAGCGCCGACTGCTCGACGCCCTGCGCAACGACGACATGGACGAGGCGCGCCGCATCATGGCCGAGCACATGCAGGCCGCCCAGGCGCTGATGGAGGCGGGGGAAGCCACCCTCGACAAGGCCTTCTTCCGCGCCGACGACACCGCCGGCGAAGCCCCGAGCCGCGAGTACCTGGCGCTGCGCGACCTCTAAGCCCGCGCCGCCGCGGATCCCGCCAGAATCCCTGCGCACGAGACGCTACCGAGCCTGCCCTCCCCGGCAGGCGGACGGGGCATCTCCCTGTGCCCGTGCGCCGAATGACGCGACGACCGAGAGGCCGGCATGGCGTCTTTGCCCCTAGAACCGGCCGCGCCAGGCGACTAGACCATCGTCGTAGCCTGCGAAGCGACGCTCCGGAAGATATTTATCATAACAAATTGTTTTCCCCCGATTTCGCTCGCCTTTGCACCGAAATCGCGCGTCTGTGCGGCATCGAGCGACGATTGACAGCGCTCACCGGGCGCCGCTAGCCTTTATTTATCATGATAAATTAACAACACCCAGGCGATGCCGTTCTCGGCCGCCTTGGCAAGGGGAATCGATGAGTCATTCGTACGAACCGGCGGCCCGGCAGGCCTGGCAGTGGCTGGAAAGGGCGGCCCGCTTCAGTGAAACCCGGGACCCGGACCGCGAGGGCGTCACTCGGCGCTGCGCCACCCCGGAACACCGCGCCACCCTGGACGCCCTCAGCGGCTGGATGCGGGAGCTGGGCATGGCGGTGCGACTGGACAACGCCGCCAACCTGATCGGCCGGCATGCCAGCGGGACCCCGCGGGCTCGCACGCTGCTGCTCGGTTCGCATCAGGACACCGTGCCCCACGGCGGGAAATACGACGGCATCCTCGGGGTGATCCTGCCGCTGGCGCTGATCAAGTACCTGAGGGACAACGCCATCGAGCTGCCCTTCCACATCGACGTGGTGGCCTTCAGCGACGAGGAAGGCACGCGCTTCAGCTCGACGCTGCTCGGCTCCAAGGTGCTCGCCGGCAGCTTCGACGACGCCATGCTGGACGCCGCCGACGACGGCGGCGTGACGCTGCGCGAGGCCCTGGAGGCCTTCGGCTGCCGCCCCGAACGCATCGCCGAGGATCGCTACACCCCCGAGGAAGTCCTCGCCTTCCTCGAGGTGCATATCGAGCAGGGGCCCCAGCTCGAGCTCGATAACCTGCCGGTCGGGGTGGTGAGCGCCATCACCGGCATCGAGCGCCATCGCGTGACCATCCAGGGCCTGGCCGGCCACGCCGGTACGGTGCCCATGCATGTGCGCCAGGACGCCCTGGTCGGCGCCGCCGAAGTGATTCGCCAGGTCGATGCCCTGTGCCGAGAGACCGACGACCTGGTCGGCGTGGTGGGCAAGATCGAGAACGCCCCCAACGGGGTGAACGTCATTCCCCAGACCACCACCCTGTCCATCGAGCTGCGCTCGCCTAACGACGATATCCGGCGTCAGGCTCGGGAAACGCTGCTCGAGCGCATCGACAACGCGCTGACCGCCTCCCGACTGGGGCTCGATCATGCCCTGACCTACGAACAATCCGCCGTGCAGTGCTCCACCTGGCTCTCCGAGGAGCTGCAGGGCGCCGTGCGCGACAGCGGCCTCCCGCCGCGGGTGCTGTTCAGCGGTGCGGGTCACGACGGCCTGGCCATGCGCTCGCTGTGCGACATCGGCATGCTCTTCCTGCGCTGCGAAGGGGGCGTCAGCCACCATCCCGGCGAGGCCATCGAACCCGAGGACCTGACGGCCGCCGTCGAGGTCCTGGTCCACGTCTGCCAACGCCTGGCCAAGCGCCAGACGGCGGCATGACCTCCGTTCCCGACTCCATCCATTCACCACGACAGCACCGACAACGCTCCGAGGGTCGACCATGAGCCAATCCCAACAACATACACAGACCTCGGCACCATCGGCATCGACCGCGCAGAAGTGGTACCAGCGCGTGCCGGACCCGATGGTCCTGATCTTCCTGATACTGGTCGCCGCCTACCTGATGACCTTCATCGTGCCGGCCGGCGAATACCAGCGCGAAATGCTCGAAAACGGCAGGACGTCGGTCATTCCCGACTCCTTCCAGTATCTCGCGGACGTAGCCAACCTCCACGTCTTCGACATCTTCGTGGCCATCCCCGAGGGGTTGATCGCCGCCTCGCAGTACCTGTTCATCGTCTTCATCGCCGGCGGGCTCTTCCACATCCTGCAACGCACCGGGGCCCTGGAGAACGCCATCGGCGTCGCCGTCCACCGGGTCGGCGCCGAGAACAGCACGCGCAGCCGTAACCTGATCATCGTCGCCGGCACCTTCATCTACGGCTTCTTCGGCGTGGCCGTCGGCTTCGAGAACAACATCGCCCTGGTGCCGATCGGCGTGCTGATCGCCACGGCGATCGGCTGCTCGCGGCTGGTCGGCGTGACCATGGCCGTCGGCGGCATCGGGATCGGCTTCGCCCTCTCGCCGATCAACCCCTACACCGTCGGGGTGGCGCAGGGCATCGGCGAGCTGCCGACCTTCTCCGGCTGGGGCCTGAGGACTCTGATGGTGGTCGGCTGCCTGGCCACCCTGAGCGCCTTCATCTGCTGCTACGTGACCCGCGTCGACTATCGCGATGACCAGCCCGCCGAGCTCACCAAGCGGCTCGAGGACTACACCTTGTCGCGCCGCGACCTGATGACCCTGGGCATCTTCGTGGCCGGCCTGGCGATCATGCTGGTCGGGGTGTTCACCCGCGGCTGGTACATCAACGAGATCGCCGCCATGTTCCTGCTGATGGCGATCGTGATCGGCTTCGCCAACGGCCTGGGCGCCAACGAACTGGTCAAGCAGATGATGGAGGGGGCCTCCACGGTCACTGCCGGCGCCCTGGTGATCGGGGTCGCGGCGTCGATCCAGGTGATCCTCAAGGACGCCCAGATCATCGACACCATCGTCCATGGCCTGAGCGGCCTGGTAGGCGACATGCCGACCGCCCTGGCGGCGGTGGCCGCCAGCGTCATCCAGGGCGTGATCAACCTGTTCGTGCCCAGCGGCTCGGGCCAGGCGCTGGTCACCATGCCGATCCTGATCCCGCTGGCCGACCTGATCGACATGAGCCGCCAGCTGATGATCACCGCCTTCCAGGTGGGCGACGGCCTGACCAACCTCATCGTGCCCACCTCCGGCGGCACCCTGGCCATGCTGGCCCTCGGCCGGGTCTCCTATGCCCAGTGGCTGCGCGTGATCATGCCGCTGATGGTGCTGGTCTACGGCATGTGCTGGATCGCCCTCATCGCCGGGCACTACATCGGCTACTGATCCCACCGCGTGTCCAGTCGACACGCCCCACCATAGGGCCGGCCATCCATGGCCGAGGCGAGCGTCCGGAGGGGCGCTCGTCTTCTATCCGCGGCCCCGTCGATCTCCGGGATCCCGCCGGCGGGAGGGTGGCGCTCCGGCCCCTAGCCAGACAGAGGCCCCAAGACATGCCCATTGCTCCCGCCACCTCGGCCCCTCTGGGCGAAACGCTCGAGGCCCTGCACCGCGACGCCGTGGCACGCCCATCGGCAGGCAGAGTGGCCGACTACATTCCAGCACTGGCGACGGTCGATGCTTCGCGCTGCGGCATTGCCGTCGCCAGCCTCGAGGGGGAAGTCGTCACGGTGGGCCACGCCGAGACCGGCTTCTCGATCCAGAGCATCTCCAAGGTCTTCAGCCTGGTGCTGTCACTGCAACGCCTGAGCGATGGCCTGTGGAGCCGAGTGGGCATGGAGCCCTCCGGGCAACCCTTCAATTCCATCGTGCAGCTCGAATGGGAACACGGCATTCCGCGCAACCCCTTCATCAATGCCGGCGCCATTGTGGTCGCCGATACGCTGGTCTCGCACTTCTCGGCGAGTCGTCCGGCCTTCCTGTCCTTCCTGCGCAAGCTGTCCGGCAACCAACGGCTCATGGTCAATGACGATGTGCTGGCATCCGAGTCTCGGAACGGCAGCCGCAATGCCGCCCTGGCGCACCTGATGAAGAGTTTTGGGAATATCGAGGACAAGGTGGAGCGCGTCCTCGATCACTACTTCTTCCAGTGCTCCGTGGACATGTCCTGTGCCGACCTGGCGAGAAGCCTGCTGTTCCTGGCCAATCGCGGCACCCAGCCACACAGTGGCGAGACGATCTGCAGCCGGCGGGACGCCCATCGCGTCAATGCCATCCTCTCCACCAGCGGCATGTACGATCAATCCGGGCAGTTCGCCTTCTCCGTGGGGCTGCCGGCCAAGAGCGGCGTCGGTGGCGGTATCATCGCCATCGTGCCCGGTTACGGCGTGATCGCGGCATGGAGCCCTCCGCTCAACGCCCATGGCAACTCTACGACAGCGCTATGGATGATCACCCGACTGGCGGGTCAGCTAGGACTTTCCATCTACTGAACCTGCGGCGCTGGACCGCTCGCTCCGGAGGCGAAGACTCGGCGTCCGATTCCGGCTAGTCGCCGCTGCCTCAGGCAGTATACTGGAAGGCATGCCCCCATGCCGAGGAGCGCCACCATGCTGGACCCCGCCCAGTGCCGCCAGGCTCGTCTGGCTCGGGATGCCCGCTTCGACGGTCGCTTCTTCGTCGCGGTGACCACCACCGGCATCTACTGTCGGCCGGTGTGTCCTGCGACCCCGCCCCTTGAGCGCAACGTGCGCTACTTCGCCAACTCCTTGGCCGCCGCTGAAGCCGGCTTTCGGCCGTGCCTGCGCTGTCGGCCGGACAGCGCCCCGGACTCGCCGGCCTGGCGCGGCACCGATACCACCCTGGAGCGCGCACTGCGCCTGATCGACGACGGTGCCCTGCGCGACGGCTCGCTCGGCGAGTTGTGCGATCGGCTCGGCGTCGGCGAACGCCACCTGCGGCGCTTGTTCCGCAAACGGCTCGGCGTCTCGCCCAAGGCCTATGCCCAACACCGCCAGTGCCTGTTCGCCAAGCAGTTGCTGCACCAGACCACGCTGCCGATCACCGACATCGCCTACGCCAGCGGCTTTCGCAGCCTGCGCCGCTTCAACGACGCCTTCCTGACCCGCATCGGCCTGGCGCCGCGCACGCTGCGCCGCCGAGCCGGTGATCCTGGCGAGGGCCTGACGCTGTGGCTGGCCTACCGCCCACCCTACGCCTGGCCGGCACTGCGCGACTTCCATGCCGGCCGCGCCATCGAGGGCCTGGAGTGGGTCGGCGAGGCGCATTACGGCCGCCACATCCGCTGGGGCGAGGCGAAGGGCCGCTTCACCGCCGAGCACGTGCCCCAGCGCCACGCTTTCCGGGTTCGCCTCGCGCTCGACGACCTTCGCGCCTTGTCGCCGGTGGTGCGGCACATCCGTCGGGTGCTCGACCTGGACGCCGACACCGCCACCATCGAGTCCCACCTGGCCGACGCCTTCCCCGGAATCGACCTCGTCGAGGGGCTGCGCCTGCCCGGCATCTGGTCGCCCTTCGAGGCCGGCGTGCGTGCCATCCTCGGCCAGCAGGTCTCCGTCGCCGCCGCCCGCCGACAGGTGATCACCCTGGTGGACGAGCTCGGCGAGCCCGCCGGCGACGCCGCCGGCCACCACTTCCCGGTGCCCCGGGCCATCGCCGACAGCGAGCTGACCTTCCTCGGGATGCCTGGCGCCCGCCGCGGGACGCTGAAACGCTTCGCCGCCTGGTATGTCGATGCCGAGGCGGCGGACGAGCCGAGCCGCTGGACGGCACTCAAGGGCATCGGTCCCTGGACCGCCGACTACGCGACGATGCGCGGCACCTCGCACCCGGATGTCTGGCTCGGCGGCGACCTGGGCGTCCAGCGCGCGCTGCCGGCGCTGAACGGCGCCGAGCCGGCCGACGCCGCGCCCTGGCGCAGCTACCTGACCTTTCAACTCTGGTCCCGTTAGGGGCACACTCCAGATGTCGATCCGCACCGCCCACTCAGGAGTCCTCGCCATGTACCTCGACTACTATCGGCCGCCGGCCTCCGACGCCCTCGGCCTGATCCGCCTGCGCGCCAGCGCCGACGGCCTCACCGAGATCGCCTTCGTGATGGAGGCCGAGGCACCGGCCCGCCCCAGCGCAGTGACCGACCGGGCCCGCGCCCAGCTCGACGAGTACTTCGCCGGCAGCCGCCACGCCTTCGAGCTGCCGCTGGCGCCCGAGGGCACCGACTTCCAGCGGCGCGTCTGGCAGGCGCTCGCCGACATCCCCTTCGGCGAGACCCGCTGCTACGCCGAGATCGCCGAGCAGCTGCACTGTCGCGGCGGCCAGCGCGCGGTGGGGGCGGCCAACGGCAAGAACCCGCTGGCCATCGTGGTGCCCTGCCACCGGGTGATCGGCAGCGACGGCCGGCTCACCGGCTACGCCGCCGGACTCGGCCGCAAGCAGTGGCTGCTGGCCCATGAGGCGGGCGAGGTGCCCTTCGCGCTGACCTGAGCCGACCGCTGGGGCCTCGCCCCCGTCACTCGCTCGGCGTCGCCAGGTCCCGATACCAGGCGGCGTAGGGCGTGTTCTCCACCTTGCGCTGGGTAAAGTCCGGCGCCCCGTCCGTCCACCACACCGGGCCGCGCTCGCCCAGCGCCCGCTTCGCCTCGTCGACCTCGTCGCGGGCCTCGCGCTCCGCCTGGGGGTCGCTCGCACGCCTGGCCTGGGCCACGGCCCGCCGCGCCCGCATCAGCCGCTGCACCCAGTCCTGTCGCTCCCGCTCGGGCAGCGCGGGGTTCGTGCAGCGCCAGAGGCGGCCGCGCACCACGATATAGCGGCCGTCCGGGGTGGTGAGAGGCGTCGAGGCAGTCATGGTGAAAAGTGGCTCCGGGTCGGGGGAGGAAAGCGAGCCGGCGGTGGCCGCCTCGCCTACGCCAGGGGCACCGCATAGAAGAGGCAGTCGCTGCGGGCGATATCGCTGTTGGTGGTGGCCATGAACAGCCGCAGCGGGCGGCGGGCGTGGAGGCGCCCCTCGCGCTCGCGGAAGAGTTCCTGCACGCGCTCCCGACCCTCCCCGTCCCGCGCCTGCAGGCAGGCGAGGCCGCGGGGGCCCAGCCAGCCGAGCGTCGCGGACGGAGAGGTCACGCCCCGGTTGTGCTCGTCGATGCGCGACCAGAGCGTCACATCCACGCCGGCACGGGGCAAGCGGTCGTAGGCGACGCTGGCACCGGGACAGAGCTCGACCCGCAGCGGATGCACCAGCACCTCGAGCCCCGGGGCGGCAGGCAGCGCCGCGAGGTCGGGACACTCGGCGAGCAGCCTATAGAGCTCCTCGGCCACGTCGCGGGCGGCGGGCTGCAGGGCGCCGCCGCACTCGAGGGTGAAGACGGGACAGCCCGCCAGTCGCGGCCGCGTGAGCGGCAGTTCCATCAGGCTGCCGAGCCGCATGTCGGTGACGATCAGCTGTTCGCAGAGCCGGCCGCACAGGGCCTCGACGACCGGCTGGCGATGGGTGGCCACGGCGAAGGCGGGGCCGTTGCCGGAGGTGTTGTGCAGGTCGATGACGCACTCCGGCGCCCAGGCCTCCAGGTCGCCGATGATCGCCCGGGCGAGCTCCCCGGACGGCCCCTCAAAGGGCGGCCGGAAACAGCGATTGAGGTCCCGGTCGTCCGGGGTATGGCGATGGGTGAAGGTCGGATGCGAGAGCGCGCCCCGCACGTTGGCCAGCAGCACCGCCAGCCGGGTCCGGGGCCGCGGGCGCTCCGCCAGCCAGCGGTGCAGCGCCAGGGTGCCGGAGGGCTCGTTGCCGTGCAGCAGGGTGGTGACCACCCGGCAGCGCCGGTCATCCTCGCCCTCGAGCATGAACCAGGCGGGCCCGCCGAGGGCCTGGAGCCAGGCCTCGACCTCGCGATGGTCGTCCGGCGGGTCGGTGATGACCGGCAGCGACACGCCCTTCATTCAGGCCTCCTGGGGCCAGCGCGCCACCGGCCGGTTGGTGGCCGCCGCCTCCCGGTAGGCGTCGAGCAGCCGATGACAGGCCGGGCCGCGGGACAGGCCCTGCGCCTCGAGCTGAGCGAGCCTCTGGCGCTGCCAGCGGGCGGGGCTGGTCCGCGCCTGGAGGCGCTCGGCGATCACCGCGAGGTAGGGGCGGCTGTCGGCATCCGCCACGCCCAGGGCGCGCAGCCCGCGCGACACCTCGGGCAGCAGCCATTCGAGCAGCGTCATCACCGGCGTCTCCTCCAGGCGGTGGTGACGGCGATGCGGCCACATCAGCCGGGCGTCCAGCCCCGACTGGGCGGCGCGATAGAAGTTATATTCGGCATAGCGGAACGGCATGGCGCTCAGCCACTCGGTGATGTCGTCGCGCAGCGCCGCCACCAGCCCCAGCAGCAGCGCCGCGTTGGCCACCATGTCCACGGGAGTCGGCCCCGACGGCAGGGCGCGCATCTCCACCCGCAGGTGGCCGCCGTCCTCGGGATCATAGACCGCCCGGTTCCAGGGCCAGAGGGTGCCCATGTGCAGGCGCAGCTCGGCGAGCCCCGGCGCCGTGCTGCCGGGCGGCGACGCCTCGGGAGGATGGTCGGACATGAGCGGCAGCAGCGGCGGGTAGAGGGCCACCGCCTCGGCGAACAGCTCGACGGCGCCCTCGCGCACCCAGCCCTGGCCGAAGGTCACCCGCGCCGGCTGCTGCCAGCGGTCGGCGCCGCGCATCCGGCAATCCACCGCCTGCTTGAACAGGGCGATGCGGGTCTCGTCCCACAGCCGGCGCTGCAGGAAGAGCGGCGAATTGGCGGACAGCGCCAGCACCAGCGGGGTGACGATCTGGGCGGTGTTGTAGGTCGCGGCGAAGCGTTCGGGCGGCACTCGCAGGTGGAGCTGGAAGGAGGTGTTGGCCCCCTCCAGGACCACGTGGTCGCTGCTGACCCGCACGCTCTCCTCGCCACGGATCTCGACGTCGAAGGGGGCGCCGCGCATCCGCTTGAGGCCCTGCTCCAGGGCGCGATAGCGCGGCAGGTCGCTCATGGCGTGCTCCCCCAGGTCCGTCCGGCGCAGGGTGGGGAGGATACCGATCGGCACCACGTGGGCCCGATGGGCCGCCGCGGCCGACTCGAGCCGCGACAGGGCCTCGATGAGCTGGCGCTCCAGGGCCTGCAGCGGGCCGCCCGAGAGGGGCAGCGGCGCCAGGTTGTACTCGATGTTGAAGCGGTTGAGCTCGAGCTGCAGCCGAGGATCATCCAGGGCGTCGACCAGGGCCTGGTTGAGCAGTGCGACCCTCCCCCGCTCGTCGACAATATAGGCCTCGAGCTCGGCGCCGATGCTCGGCGCTCCCGCCCCGAAGCCCGGCCGGGCGAGCGTCTCGCGCAGCACCTCGATGCTGTCGCGCAGGCGCTTGCCGAAGCGAGGGTAGTCCGACGCCGCGAAGGCGTCGCGATCGATGATCGCGCCCATGGCATCCCCTCCTCGCAGCGGCCGGCGTTGTCACCAGTCTAGGTAAAGTCGCCGGGGGATGGGATGCCGGAGGCTAGGACCGCTCCTGAGACCGCCCCTGAGAGCCCCCCTCGAGAAAGGTGCGATAGTCCTGGCGCACGGTGTCGGCATAGCTGACGGCCAGGGTGGTCACCATGTCCACGCAGTGCTCGAGCCGGCCCTCGACGCAGCGCCCGACGGCACGGGCGAAGCCCCCCGGGTCGTCGGGGCTCAGGGCACGTGCGCCGCGCAGGTGCTCCCGCGCCAGGATGCGCCCCCACTGCTTGACCAGCTGGCGATAGGGCTTGGCGCCGTCGAGCTGGTGGGTCGGGAAGTCCTCCTTGTAGGGCGAACGCTCGCGCACCGAGAACACCGTCTCGCCCAGGTGCAGCCAGCCCAGGTAGGGATCGGGGTGCTCGGCGATGGCCTGGAAGGCCTCGGCGTGCCGTATCCCCTCATGGGGAAAGGCCTGTCGCCAGGCGCGCTTCTCGGCGCCGTCCATCAGCCCCCAGCCCTCCGGCGGGGTCTGCTGCTTGACGTCGAGGATGACGTCGTCGTGTTCGTGGTCCTGCCCGCCCTCGATCAGCACATAGAAGCGCTCGAGGCCCAGCGAGCCCGTGCCGGCATCGAGCCGGCGGGCCATGTCCTTGACGCGGAAGTGATCCGCCTCGACCTCATGCCGAAGACCGCCCAGGGTCTCGCGATACTCCTCCTCCACGGCCTTGCGCAGCTGGCTGGCCAGGTGCGCCGGCAGCCGGGCCAGCTTCCCCGGACGTTCATCGACGGCGAAGCGCCGGCCGTCGTCGGACACGGTGGTCCACTTGTCGAGCATCTTCGCCCGGCTCTTCTTCTTGCCCACCTTCTTCATGAAGGGCCCGAGCGGCCCCCTGGCGGTGGCCAGGGTCACCGCGCCGGGCACCTCGCCCTCCACGTGGCGGGCCAGCTCGTCGTGGTAGCGGGTGACCAGCGCCTTGAGCGCCTTGCGAATCGCCTTGTCGGAGAGGTCGGTGTTCTCCCGGGCATCCAGCACCAGGCTGATGGCCAGGCGCCAGAGGTCATACTGGTAGTCGCCGATCATGGCGTCGTCGAAGTCGTCCATGCCGTAGCGCACGGCGTCGTCATGGTGGCCATAGGCGCCGAAATTATAGGCATGGGCATCGCCCTGCAGCCAGGTCTGGGTCTCCGGCAGGCCGCCGAACAGCGCGAAGCGCCAGTCATGCCAGACGTCCTGCCAGTAGAGGTGGTTGGTGCCGCGAAAGAAGCGATAGGGCGACTCGGCCAGCTTGGCGTACTTGGCGTCGCGGTCGCCCTCGTCCAGGGCGGCGTTGGCCGCCTGGATGGCGTCGAGGACCTGGCGGGGACGGTTGTGGCGCGTCAGGGGTGGCGACATGGAGAGGCTCCCGATGGCGAACGAGGACCGCGATCCGCGGCCCCTGCCAGTCAAGCAGGCGGTGCCGCCAGCGACAAGCCCCGGCAAATGTTGCTCCGCCCCACCAACGGTTGCCGCTGGCAGAGCGCCCGTCAGGCCGGCAGATGCAGGATGGCGCCGCGCAGGGCCCGCTCATCGGCCCACAGCTTGCCGAGGGTGAGCGGCAGCGAGAAGCGCCGCCGGCCGGCGCCGCCGGGATTGAACAGCAGCCGGCCGTCGCGCCACTCGTTGCGCGCCTTGTGGGAGTGGCCGTGGAGCACGGCATCGCAGGCGGTGGCGGCGTCGAAGTCGGCGATGTCGTGCACCAGGTGCAGCCGCCAGCCGTTGAATGAGAGATCGAGGAGCCAGGTCAGCCGCTCGGCCCAGGCCGCGGTGTCGACGTTGCCGCGCACGGCGAGCACCGGCGCCAGCTCGCCCAGCCGCTCGAGGATCGCCGCATCGCGATCCCGGCTGCCCACGTCGCCGAGGTGCAGGATCAGCCCGCACCCCTCGAGCAGCGCCAGCGCCTCGTCACGCAGGGTGCCGTGGGTGTCGGCGATCACCCCGATTGGGGCGTCGAGGTCGAAGCATTCGGTTGTCATGGGGCCCCCTGGTGGCGATTCATCCCCATGGTGGCGCCCGGGACGCCAGGAAGACAGCACCGCACGCAAAAAGGAGGGGCAACGCCCCTCCTCCGCCCGCTGCCGATGCCACCCATCAACCCGGCAGCTGGCTCTTATCCGTTCAGCTTCTCGGCCAGGGCAGCGACATCGTCCAGCTCCTGAATCTTCCAGACGGTGTCGATCAGATCGGCCTGGGCCTGCTCGTCCAGCACGCCGTCGCAGCAGGAGCGCACCTTCTGCTCGACCTCCGCATCGCTGAGGGGATTTTCGGGACCACCGCGATAGCGCTCATCGGCCCAACCGCTGACGTCCTGGCCACCTTTCAGGCGCAGGGTGATGCGCGAGCGCATCTTGTCGAAGCCCTGAGCCTCGATCTCTTCATCGAACTCGGTGCGAATGCGACGCTGCATCTCCTGCATCGCGTCCGAGGCCACGAACTCATCGGAGAACTCGACCTTGCCGGCCTGGCGGTTGAGGGCGATCATCGCCAGCGCCGCGGGCAGGGAGAACTTGGCCTGCAGGTGGTTGGCGGCGATGGGATAGCGGATCGGGTTCAGGATGTTGGAGCCGGCATGGACGATGACCTCTTCGATATCGTCCGGCTTGGCGTCGGCCTCGTGCACCAGGCGCAGCATCAGGTCGATGGTCGGATGCGTCAGCACGCCACAGGGGTAGGGCTTGATGGAAACCCCGGGCTCGACGATGGACCAGGTCTTGCCGAAGCCCTGGGACAGCTTGTCCTCACTGACGCCTCCCCCCTGCACCGCCATGAAGCCCCAGGGGCCATCCAGCGCCTCCGGGTCGGCGGTGAAGCCGCGGCTCGCCAGCAGTGCTGCGGTCACGCCGTTTTCCGCCGCGCGACCGACGTGCAGGGGCTTGGTCATGGTACCGAAGTTGCAGCGGATACCGGCGGCGAGGCTGGCGGCGATACCGAAGCCATGGCGCAGGTTGTCACCCGTCAGGCCCAGCAGCTTGGCGGCGCTGGCGAAGGCCCCGAAGGTGCCCACCGTGCCGCTGGAGTGCATGCCCTGCATGTAGTGCTGGGGCAGCATCCACTCGGAGATCTTGCTTTCGACCTCGAAGCCGGTGAGGAAGGCCTCCATGAAGCGCTTGCCATCGACGCCGCCCAGTCGCTGGCTGACGACCAGCGAGGCGGTCAAGGGGGGGATGGTGGGATGCGTCAGCAGTCCGTAGATATGCGCCGGGTCCTTGCTGACCTGACTGTCGTCCCAGTCGTGGGCGTGACCGGCGGTGCCGAGGACCCGAGCCGCCTGAGCCATCGGCGCCTTGATCCCACGCTGGCCCAGCACCAGGGCGTCGGCGCGACCGCCGGTCTCGGCAGCCTCCTCGGCCAACATCTGCACCGTGTGTTCCTCCGACCCCGCGACAAAGAGGCCGACACCGTCCAGCACGCAGCGGATACCGATCCGTACGGCCTCATCGGGAATGTTCTCGAAGCGCACCGACTCGACGAAGTCGGCGGCCTCTGCGGTGATGCGGGTATTCTCCGGCATGTTGGCGAACACGTTAGTAGCGACTGACATGAGAATGCTCCTTATTGGTTCAGGCATGGGGTGAATCTTGGAACCCCGGCAGGCGGGACAGCCGCCCCCACAGGGGACCTGCAAAAAGGTTGACGGAAAGGGCACGAATGGCATGAAACCCCGCCACCAGGGCGGCATTCTGGCCAAGGGCCTGTGCGGTCAGGGTCATTTCGGCCATGCCGCCCACGGAAAAACCGAGCACGAGGGTCGCGGGGGACTCCCCGGATGACGACACCCCCGTCACTGCCAGGGCCGCCATCGCGGCCACCAGGCCGATCAGCATCAGGACCGGCACCCCGGTGGCGATGGCCTTCGGCAACATCCGCAGGGTGGCTTGCTGAAACTTGGCCCCGAGGTTGAAGCCCACCACCACCTGCGCGATGACGAGAATCTCCTGGGGGATTGGCGCCGAGGGCAGCACCTGGCTTCCGGCCAGCCCCCCCGCGACGACAAGGGGCGTCAGGAACCAGGCGGATGGCATCCTGAGCCGCCCCGCGCCCCCACTCACCGCCGCACACAGCACCAGCAGCGCGGCCAGTGTCACCATGTCGAGAGGCGGCTGCGCTGCCTCGGCCGGCGTCATCGACGGGGTAGCACTGATCACGAAGAGCGCCGCCGGCAGCAGGGTGACGATCAGGCCGACCCGAGTGGCATGCAGCGCCGCAATGGCCGCCCGGTTGGCGCGGTAGCCCTCGCCGATCTCGGCCATCTCGATCACGCCCCCCGGCAGCAGGCAGAAGTAGGCCGTGGCCTTGTCGAGCCCGGAAAGCCGGGCGTACAGCGGCGTGACCAGGATGGCCAGCGCCACGCCGAGGGCCGCCGAGGCCAACATCACCGGCAGCCAGCCGAGTAGCTGACGGGCCACCTCGGGCGTGATCCAGAGCCCGACGCTGGCCCCCACCACGAGAAGCCCCGTGCGTTGGATCGGCTTGGGCGCACGAGCCGGGCGGCCGATGCCCGCCCAGATGCCGGTCGCGATGGCCGCGCCAAGCAGCCAGCCGAGCGGCAGCCCAAGGGCATTCCAGACGCCGCCTCCGACCAGGGCGATGCCGCCGGGCAGCAGGAAGCTCTGCCACCAGAATGCCAAGGCGGCCCTGGGGCGATCGGGTTTCAGATCGATGCTCATAGATCAGCCCAGGTAGCTTCCGCCGTTGAGGTGGAACGTCTGGCCAGTGGTGTAGCGGCTCATCGGCCCCGCCAGGTGGCACACCAGGGCGGCGACCTCCTCCGGACGCCCGAGGCGGCCGACGGGAGGCTCCTCGCCTCCCAGCAGCCTTGGGGGCGGAGAGCCCGCCGGCCGTTCGGTGTCGATCTGTCCCGGCACGATGCAGTTGGCGGTAACACCCCGCTCGCCGAACTCCACCGCCAGCGCCCGGGTCAGCCCCACGACGCCCATCTTCGAGGCGATGACGTGGGCCCGCTCCGCCGCGCCCCGGTGCGCGCTGACGCCGCCGAGGGTGATGATGGCGGCCTGGTCGGAATCCAGCAGCAGGGGCAGGCAAGCCTTGCTGGCCAGAAAGACTCCATCGAGATTGATCGCCATCACCCGACGCCACTCCTCGAGGGTCAGCTCGGCGAACGGCGTATGGGGCCGGGTAGCGGCACAGCACACCAGGGAGTCGAGCCGGTGGAAGCGCTCGCTCACCCGTTGCACGGCACGCTCGACCGCCTCGGAGTCCGCGAGGTCGGCGACAAGACCGAGCCCCTGACACCCGAGCGCCTCAACCTGGGCGAGGGTCTCGCTCATGGCCTCACCATGGTGGCTGGCGATGATCGCCACATCGGCGCCCTGCCGGGCGAGCTCCAGCGTCACCGCGCGACCGATATTGCGGCTGCCGCCAATCACCAGGGCAACGCGGCCTGTCAGGGGGTGACTCATCTCACTCGCCCCCCGGTGAGCTGGACGCGGCGCCGCGCATGCGACGAACCATGGAGGAAAGTGGCTTGTAGAAGATGCTCAACGCCGCCAGGACGAAGAACAGCAGGGCCACTGGCCGTTCGAGGAAGCGGGTCGCGTCCTGATCGAAGATGATCAGCGACTGGGCCAGGGAGTTCTCGACCAGCGAACCGAGAACGACCCCCATGATGATCGGGGCGGCCCCGAACCCGTAGCGCTTGAGCCAGAAGCCGATGAAGCCGGCAATCAGCATGATGGTGACGTCCACCAGGCTCTGGTTGACGCCGTAGGCGCCCACCACGCACAGGGCGAACACTGCCGGCCACAGGAAGGTTCGCGGGATCATGGAGATGCGCGAAAACAGCTTGGCGCCGGCCAGCCCGAAGACGAGGAACACCAGGTTGGCCACCAGCATGGCAGCGAAAATGGAGTACAGCAGGTGGGGCTGATTCTCGAACAGGTAGCTGCCGGGGCGAATCCCGTGGATCTGCAGGCCGCCCAGGATCACGGCCGCCGTGGCGGATCCGGGAATCCCCAATGCCAGCGTCGGCACCATGGAGCCGCCGGTGGCAGCGTTATTGGCCGCTTCTGGCCCCGCAATGCCTTCCACCTCGCCAGTACCGAACTTGTCGCCATGCTTCGACCAGCGTCGTGCCTCGTTGTAACCGATCATCGACGCCATGGTGCTGCCTTCCGCTGGCAGGATGCCGATGAAGGTCCCGATACCGGAAGAGCGAAGGATGGTCTTCCAAACCCGTTTGAAGTCATCCCGCGACGGCAGCTTGATGGCGTTGAGCGAAATGCGGTCCTTGGCCCGGTCGATGACATCGGACTGGGACAAGAGCTCCGCCACCGCGAACAGGCCGATCAGGATGGGGATGAAGCTGATCCCTTCATACAGTTGCGGCACGCCGAAGGTGAAGCGCTCGACGCCGGTCGTCAGGTCCACCCCGATGGTGGCGATCAGCAGGCCGAGTGCCCCACCGATCAGGTTCTTGACCGGCGACTTGCCGCTGATCGACGCCAGCATGGACAGCCCGAAGATCGCCAGCGCAAAGTACTCGGGAGGGCCGAAGGAGTGAGCGATGTTGGCGAGTGCCGGGGCCGCCAGCACCATCACGATCAGCGAGAGGATACCGCCGATGACGCTGGACACCGCGGCCATGCCAAGCGCGCGACCGGCTTCACCGCGCTGCGCCATGGGAAAGCCATCGAAGGCGGTCGCGGCCGCGGGCGGCGCGCCTGGGGCATTGATCAGAATCGCCGTGATGGAACCACCGAAGGTACCGGCGCAGTAGAGCGCGGCCAGCATCGAGATCGCCGGGATCGGCTCCAGGTAGATGGTAAAGGGCAGCAGCAGCGCCACCGCCATCGATGAGCTCAGCCCCGGCAGCGCCCCAACCAGCACGCCGATGATGGTACCCAGCAGGATGACGGCAAGGGAGGTGGGATCAGTGAGTATGCTGAACCCTGTCAGAATGGGATCCATGGTCGTCTCCTTCCCTCAGGTCAGCCACGGGCTGAGCACGCCCTGCGGCAACCGGAGTTTCAGTGCAAAGGTAAAGAGCAGGTAAATGCAGGCCGGCACCGCGATGGCATAGATGAGGACGTACAGCCTGCGTCGCTCTCCCCACAGCAGCGGGATAATCAGGCAGGTCAGCATGGTGGTCAGCGTCAGCCCGAGCAGGCTGAACAGGAATACCGCAGCCAGCAGCACCAGCGCCGTGGCCCACATGCGCCAGGAGATTGCCGGCTTGGCCTCTTCCTCCTGGCCGCGTCCCTGGTAGATCATGACCAGTGACAGCACGGCGATGACGACCAGAATCAGGCGCGGCATATCCGCCGCCTGCATGCCCTGAGCGAAAGACGGGGGCACCCTGTCGAAGCCCGCCGTGATCCCGTAAAGCACGCCCACCAGCACCAGCAGCACGCCACCCGGGAGCAGATCTCGCCAATGACGAATCATGAGCGTCTCCTTGTCTCGCATGAGAGAGGGACAGGGCCGCTATGCGCGGCCCCTGCTACACGGGTCACGGGAGCAGACCGAGGTCGGACATGGTGGTCTCGCCCGCCTCGTACATGCGACGAAGCTGCGTGTCCCAGGCCTCGGCGCCGGCGATGCTCGAGCCGTCGAGGCCGATACCGTCGAGGTATTCCTGGTAACGCTCGCTCTGCATACCGTCGAGCATGGCCTGTTCGAGCGCGGTGACCCGCTCCTGGGGGGTATCCTTGAGCACCACGTATCCGCGGACCGTAGAGAACGCGACGTCCATGCCGTTCTCGGCCAGGGTCGGCACGTCCGGCAATGCGCCCATGCGCTCTTCCGCCATCACCGCCAGCGGACGAAAGTCGCCCGCGTCGACCTGGTCCTGGGACTCCGAAATATTCAGGCCGGCGGCATCGATGTCACCGCGGGACAGGGCGGCGGCAAATTCCGCACCGCTGTCGAAGGGCACGTAGGAGACGTTAATGCCCGCCTCGTTGGCGAAGCTCATGGCGGCAATGTGATCGACGCCACCGATCTGGGTGCCGCCCCACTTGATCGTGCCCGACTGGCCGGCGGCGATCAGGTCGTCGAGGGTGGCATAGTCGCTGCCGCCCTGGACCATGATGATGATGGGGTCGTCGGTGGCCCGCACGACGCCCTGGATGTCCTCGATGCCGATCGGGGCGTTACCGCGCAGCATGGTGAACAGGTGGGTCGGCGTGACCGCCATCAGGGTATGGCCGTCGGCGGGCTTGTCGCTGACATAACTCATCGCCACGGAACCGCCACCGCCCTTCTTGTTCTGCACGAAGACGTTGTGGTCGAGCTGTTCCTGGGTCGAGAGAGCCACCATCCTGGCGGTCGTGTCGGTGCCACCTCCGGGTGACGTGTGAACGGCAATTTCGACCGGCTCGGTCGGGAAGTCGTCTGCCGCCTGGGCGATCGAGGCAAGGGAGGCAGAGGTCATACCCACCGCCAGCATGCCGGTTGTGAACCAATGAGGCATGGTGGTGCTCCTTGAAGTCGTTGTTAGTGAGGCCTGCTTCGAAGCTGACTGTAAACTGTTAACAGTTTACAGAAGGGAACGCTACCAGAGCCCTTACCTCGCCATAAGTAGACGTTGGTCTATGTCCGTGAGGGGAAACTCGGCTCAGACCGACGCTGGGAGTCGTCCGGTCCTCACCGCTGGAGCGCTATGCAGGCGTTCCTGGAAGGCTCTGCGAGAGAGACAGAAGGTTCTAGATACAGCGAAGCGACCGGCTCAGGACCCTGCGAGCGCTTCCGACATGCGGCACCACCCTGCCATGACATGATCGCGCAAGGCCTTGGATGCCTGATCGGCGTCGCGCTCGGCAATCGCCCTCACGATCTTCTCGTGCTCCGCATTGGAAGCCTTGAGATTGCCCCGCTGCACCAGCCCGCGACGACGGAACAGGTGAAGCTGCTTGATGATGTCGTCGTAGTAACGGGCCAGGGCGCTATTCCCGGTATTGGCCATCATGGCGTCGTGGAACTGCAGGTTCAGCTGATAGTAGCCATCGAGGTCCTCACGCTCAGCGGCCTCGCCCATCTGATCGACCAGTCGATTCAGTTCCGCGATCACCTCGGGCGTGGCTCTCTCGACCAGCAACTCGCCCACCAGGGCGGTCAAGGCACGACGCACCTCATAGAGCTCGCGGGCCTCCTCCAGGCTCATCTCGCGCACGTAGGCGCCGTGATTGGCAACGTTGCGAATCAACCCGGCGTACTCGAGGCTTCGGCAGGCCTCGCGAATCGGCCCCCGGCTGATATCGAACCTGGCCGCCAGGGCGCTTTCATTGATACGGTCCCCGGCAGAAAGCTCGCCAGAGATAATCAGTTGCTCGATGGCATCTCGAGCGATGGAAGTCAGCGTGCTGGAACGGCGCTGACCGATGCGGTCCTTGGTTGAGTCCATGCTGGGCCTTCATGACAGACTGATTGTCAACTGTTGACGATATCACCTGTCTCCCTCGAAGGGGACCCCCGCGAATAGGCGCCCTCTTCAACCGTCACCCGGCGTCGCATGCCGGTCCGCATAAGGGTGCTCTCGACCCGGCGTTTTCGGTAGACCGGCGTGTCAGCGGCGTCGATGAGCTCAAGGAAAAGGTGCCTCCCGGCCAGGTGAGTGTTCGAGACTCGCCGCCAAGGCTGGCATGCCTTCTCGACTCGTGCCCGCCATGGAGGTTCATCCGGCCCTCGGTCGGCTTCATGCCCCCGGCGTTTTGCGGCACCATGGCCCCCTGCCCGCCCGACGCGAAGGAATCGCCATGCTCGCCACCGCCCAGACCGAACTGACGCCCGGCTTCATGGTGATCCACGGCAACCGCCTGGAGGCGCTTCGCGACCTGGCGGTGGAATGGCTGCGCAATCACCCGCTGGGGCCGCTCGAGGACGAGGTGATCCTGGTGCAGAGCAACGGGATCAGCCAGTGGCTGAAGCTGGCGCTGGCCGCGGACCCGCCCGCGGGTACCGGCATCGCCGCGGCGATGGACGTCACCCTGCCGGCGCGCTACCTGTGGCAGGCCTACCGCGCGGTACTGGGTGCGGACGCGGTGCCGCCGGCCTCTCCGCTGGACAAGCCGCGCCTGATCTGGCGTCTGATGCGCCTCCTGCCGGAGCTCACGGACGACGAAATCTTCGCGCCCCTGGCGCGCTTCCTGGCCGACGACGAGGATCGCCGCAAGCGCCATCAGCTCGCCGAGCGCCTCGCCGATCTGTTCGACCAGTACCAGGTCTATCGCGCCGACTGGCTCGCCGCCTGGGCCGAGGGCCGCGACGAGCTGATCGACGCCCGCGGCCAGGCCAGGCCCCTCGCCGAGGACCAGCGCTGGCAGCCGGCGCTGTGGCGGCGGCTGCGCGACGACATCGGCGAGGCGGGCCTCGCCACCAGCCGCGCCTGGGTGCACACCCGCTTCCTCGAGGCCTGCCGCGAGCTCACCCCCGAGACGAGGCCTCCAGGGCTGCCGCGCCGGGTGGTGGTGTTCGGCATCTCCTCGCTGCCCCGCCAGACGCTGGAGGCGCTGGCCGCGGTGTCCCGAGTCACGCAGGTGCTGCTCTGCGTGCACAACCCCTGCCGCCACTACTGGGCGGACATCATCGAGCATAAGGATCTCTTGAGAGCCGCCCGCCGACGCCAGCGCCACCGCCCCGGCATGCCGCTGGAGCTCGACGACACCGAGCTGCACCTCCACGCCCAGCCGCTGCTCGCCGCCTGGGGCAAGCAGGGCCGCGACTACCTGCGCCTGCTCGACGAGTTCGACGACCAGGACGCCTACCGGGCACTGTTCGACGCCGAGGCGATGCGCATCGACCTGTTCGACTCGCCCACCGAGGGCGAGGCGCCGGGGCTGCTGCAGCAGCTGCAGGACGATATCCTCGAGCTGCGTCCGCCCCAGGAGACCCGCGAGGCCTGGCCGGCGGTGGACCCGGCCCATGATCGCAGCCTGCGCTTCCACGTCGCCCACAGCGCCCTGCGCGAGGTCGAGATCCTCCACGACCAGCTGCTGGCCGCCTTCGACGCCGACCCCACGCTGCGCCCGCGCGACGTGCTGGTGATGGTGCCGGACATCGACACCTACGCGGCCGCCGTGCAGGCGGTGTTCGGCCGCCTGTCGCCGGAGGACCCGCGCCATATCCCCTTCACGCTCTCCGACCAGACCAGCCGCCACCGCCAGCCGCTGCTGGTGGCGCTGGAGGCGCTCCTGCACCTGCCGGAGGCGCGGCTGACGGTCAGCGACCTGCTGGACCTGCTGGAAGTGCCCGCCCTGCGCGCCCGTTTCGGCCTGGACGCCGACGCTCTGCCGGTGCTGCGCCGCTGGATCGAGGGCGCCGGCATCCGCTGGGGGCTGAACGCCACGCAGCGCGCCCGGCTCGATTTGCCCGGCGGGCTCACCGCCAACACCTGGGCCTTCGGCCTGCGCCGGCTGCTGCTGGGCTACGCCGTCGGTGACACCGCCGACGGCCCCTGGCACGATATCGAACCCTTCGGCGACATTGGCGGCCTGGAGGCGGCGCTCGCCGGCCCGCTGATGGACCTGCTCGACGCCCTCGAGGCCCAGTGGCGCGCGCTCAGCGAGCCCGCCGACGTGGCCACCTGGTGCCGACGGCTACGCGGGCTGCTCGCCGCCTGCTTCGCCGCCGAGGATGAGGCCGACCTCGCCACCCTGAGCCGCCTGGAGGAGCTCCTCGAGGAGTGGCAGGAGACCACCGAGGACGCCGGCCTGACCGAGGCGCTGCCGCTCTCGGTGGTGCGCGAGCACTGGCTCGGCCAGCTCGACGAGGCCAACCTCTCCCAGCGCTTCCTGGCCGGCGCGGTGAACGTCGCCACCCTGATGCCGATGCGCGCCATCCCCTTCCGCCATGTGTGCCTCTTGGGCATGAACGACGGCGAGTACCCGCGGGTGCAGCGCCCGCTGGACATCGACCTGATGGGCCACGACTACCGCCCCGGCGACCGCTCGCGCCGCGAGGACGACCGCTACCTCTTCCTCGAGGCGCTGCTCTCGGCCCGGGACAGCCTGATGGTCAGCTGGGTCGGCCGCAGCATCCACGACAACGAGCCGCGACCGCCCTCGGTGCTGCTCGGCCAGCTGCGCGACCACCTGGCCGCCGGCTGGACACTCGCCGGCCACGAACACGAGGACGACGCCGGCCAGGCCCTGGTCGACGCCCTGACCACCGAGCATCCGCTGCAGCCGTTCAGCAGAAAATACTTCCGCGCGGGGTCGGGCGCGCTAGAGAGCTTCTCGGAAGACGAGAGGCTGTTTACCTACGCCCGGGAGTGGCGGGCGGTGCACCAGGCCGCGCCGGACGCCGTGGCCGACGGCGAGCTGCCGCCCATCGAGCTCGACACGGCACTGACGCTCTCGCGCCTCAGCGGCTTCCTCAAGGAGCCGGTGAAGGCCTTCTTCACCACCCGGCTCGGCGTCTATCTCGAGCGCGAGGCGCTGGAGAGCCCCGACCACGAGCCCTTCGCCCTGGACGGCCTGGACCACTGGCAGCTTCAGCAGGCGCTGATCGAGGCCGGGCGCCTCGCCGTGGACGAAGGCGCATCGCCCACCCCCGCCGTCTACGACACCCTGGCACGCCTGGAGCGCGAGGGGCGCCTCGCCATGGGCGGCTTCGCCGAGCTGATGCGTGAGCATCTCGTAGAGCCCCTGGACGACCTCTTCGAGGCCTACGCCGAGAAGCTCGAGGCCTGGCCCCACGCTTGGGAGACGCCGGCGTCCGTGTCGCTCGAGCTCGCCACCCCAGACGGCCCGCTGCAGATCGAGGACTGGCTGGACGGCCAGCGCGAGAACGCCGACGGCGAGCGCTGCCGACTGGTGCTGATGACCAGCAGCCTGGTCAACAAGGGCAAATATAACTGGAAGCACTGGCTCGCCCCCTGGGTCGGCCACCTGGCCGGCCAGCTCGCCCTCGGCCCCATGACCACGGTGCTGCTCTCCCGCGCCGGCGGCGGCACCCTGGCGCCGCTGGACGAAGCCACCGCGCGCAAGCATCTCGAGGCCATCGCCCGCGCCTGGCGCGCCGGCATGGCCACCCCCCTGCCGCTGGCCCGGGACACCGCCTTCGCCTGGCACGAGAAGGGCGGCGACGCGAACGCCCTGGCCCGCGTATTTGGAAATGAGGAGAAGGCCGAAGAGGCCGACCTCAAGGCCTGGAAGGCCGCCGTCACCGCCTTCCATGGCACCGGCTACAACGGCGACCATGGCGAGCTGGGCCGCGACCCGTATCTCGCCCGCCAGTGGCGAGACCTCGCGAGCCTCGTGGGCCATGAGGCCGCCGGGCGGCACTTCACCGAGCTGACCGCCGCACTCTACGCCCCCCTTCACGATGCGGTGAAGGCCAAGGGCGGGGATAAGAAGAGCGACAGGAAAGGCGGCAAGGGCCAGGGAGGCAAGGCATGACGATGACGGAAACCCTGCACGCGGCCGAGACGCCTCGGCTCGATCCCGTGGCGCTGCCGCTCACCGGCAGCCGACTGATCGAGGCCAGCGCCGGCACCGGCAAGACCTTCACCATCGCCCTGCTCTACCTGCGCCTGGTGCTCGGTCCTCGGAACGAGGCGGACGCGGCCAGCTTCCCGCGGCCGCTGACGCCGCCGGAGATCCTGGTGGTCACCTTCACCAACGCCGCCACCCAGGAGCTGCGCGACCGCATCCGCGCCCGGCTGGTCGAGGCCGCCGAGGCGTTTCAGTCCGATCCGGGTCAGACTCTTAAGTCCACTGAGGGGTCTGACCCCGAGGATGAGCCGCCCCTGATCGGCGACCTCTTCTCCGATCCCGAGGGTCAGACCCCAAAGTCCGCTGAGGGGTCTGACCCCAAAGAGGGATTAGGCGATCCGCTGCTTGCCCTGCGCGACAGCTACCCCCGCGAGAGCTGGCCAACCTGCGCCCGCCGACTGCGGCTGGCCGCCGAGTGGATGGACGAGGCCGCGGTCTCCACCATCCACTCCTGGTGCCACCGCATGCTGCGCGAGCACGCCTTCGACAGCGGCAGCCTGTTCGCCCTGGAGATGTCGCTGGACCAGTCCGAGATGGACCTGGAGATCGCCCGGGACTACTGGCGCAGCTTCTACTACGACCTCGACCCCGAGGCGCTGGCGATCGTCGCCCGCTACTGGACCACGCCGGACGCCTTGAACGACACCGCCGCCCGGCTGCGCACCCATGCCGCCGCCCTGCCCGTGGCCCCGCCGCCCTTTGATGCGCTCGCGAACTACCGCGAACAGCGCGCCGCGGCGCTGGCCGAGCTGAAGGCGCCCTGGCCGGCCTGGCTCGACGAGCTGGAGGCCCTGCTCGAGGCCGCCGCCCAGCGCAAGGCGTTCAACGGCCAGAAGCTCAACGCCAAGAGCCGCGCCAACTGGCTCGCCGCCCTGCGGGCCTGGGCCTTTGATGCCGAACTCGCGAGCCCCGATCTTACCCCCGCCGCCTGGAAGCGCCTGACGCCGGAGGGCATCGCCGAGATCTGGAAGGAAGAGCCGGCCCCCAACCTGCCGGCGCTGGAGGCGCTGGAAGCGTTGCCGGAGAAGCTCGCCGCGCTGCCCGATCCCTTCGCCGACCTGCTCGCCCACGCCGTGCACTGGATGGCCGCGCGCCGCGAGACCGTGCAGCGCCGCCGCGCCGAGCTCGGCCCCGACGACCTGCTGCACCGGCTGGATGCCGCCTTCGCGGGCGAGGCCGGCGAGACGCTCGCCGCGCGCATCCGCGAGCAGTTCCCGGTGGCCCTGGTCGACGAGTTCCAGGACACCGACCCGGTGCAGTACCGGCTCTTCGACCGGGTCTACGAGCTGGAGAAGAACCGGGACGACAGCGCGGTACTGCTGATCGGCGACCCCAAGCAGGCGATCTACGCCTTCCGCGGCGCCGATATCCACACCTACCTCCAGGCCCGGCGCGACACCGCCGGCCGCCACGTCACCCTCGGCACCAACTTCCGCTCCGCCGGCCCCATGGTCGAGGCCGTGAACCGGGTATTCGCCCACGCCGAGCAAAGCGACGCCGGCGCCTTCCTGTTCCGCCGCGGCGACGACAATCCCGTGCCCTTCGCGCCCGTCGACGCCAACGGCCGCAAGGACTCGCTGACCCGACACGGCGCCACACAGCCGGCGCTCACGCTCTGGCACCTGGCCGCCGATGAGACCCTGCCGAAGGGCACCTACCTGGCTGAGCTGGCCGGGCGCTGCGCCACCGAGATGGCCGCACTCCTTCGCGAGGGCCAAGCCGGGCAGACGGGCTTTACCCAAGATGGCGAGCTGCGCCCGCTGGCGCCGTCGGACCTCGCGGTGCTGGTCAACAACGCCGGCGAGGCTCGCGCCATCCGAAGCGCCCTGCTCGCCCGCGGCATCCGCAGCGTCTACCTCTCCGACAAGGAGGGCGTGTTCGAGACCGAGGCCGCCGCCGAGCTGGAGGGGTGGCTCGCCGCCTGCGCCGCGCCGGACGACGAGCGCTGCCTGCGCGCGGCACTCGCCACGCCGAGCCTGGGGCTCTCGCTCGCCGAGCTCGACGCCCTGAACGGCGGCCCCCAGCAGGACGAGCTGGCCTGGGAGGCGCGGGTGATGCAGTTCCGGGACTACCACCGCCAGTGGCAGCGCCGCGGCGTGCTGCCCATGCTGCACCGGCTGCTGGCCGACTTTGCCGTGCCCGGCCGGCTCCTGGCCGTGCCCGAGGGCGAGCGACGGCTCACCGACCTCTTACACCTCGGCGAGCTGCTGCAGGAGGCCAGCGCCGAGATCGACGGCGAGCACGCCCTGCTGCGCTTCCTCGCCGAGTCCCGCGCGCATCCGCACACGCAGTCCGACACCCACCGCCTGCGCCTGGAGAGCGACGCCGACCTGGTGCAGGTGGTCACCATCCACAAGTCCAAGGGCCTGGAGTACCCGCTGGTGTTCCTGCCCTTCATCGCCGCCTTCCGCCCGGTGAAGCAGGGTGACCTGCCCCTGCGCTGGCACGACGACGACGGCCACCTGCGCCTGACGCTCTCCGCCGACGAGGCCATCCTCGCCCGCGCCGACCGCGAGCGGCTGGGCGAGGATCTGCGCAAGCTCTACGTCGCCCTGACCCGCGCCCGCCACGCCACCTGGCTCGGCCTGGCGCCGCTGGACGCCATGGAGCGCAGCGCCGTCGGCCACCTGCTCAAGGGCGGCGAGGAACTGACGCCCGAGGCCCTGCGCCCGGCCCTCGAGGCGCTGGCCGATGGCGAGGGGAGGGTCAAGGTGATCGACGCCCCCGAGGCCGAGGCCACGCCGGTCGAGCTCGCCAGCGACGACGCGCCGCTCGGCCATGCCCGCGCGCCCGGCCGGACGATCCGCGAGCACTGGTGGATCGCCAGCTACTCGGCGCTGCGCACCGGCGCCATCCCGGATGAGGAAGCTGAATCCGCCGGCGAGGCCGAGCCGGCGCCCGAGCCCACCACCGCCGACGAGGCCACGGCGATGGAGGTGATCGACGAGCCCTTCGATGCTGCCGCCGCCACGGTGAGCGAGGGCTCGCTTCACCGCTTCCCCCGCGGCCCCTCGGCGGGCACCTTCCTGCACGGCCTGCTGGAATGGGCCGCCGAGGAGGGCTTCGCCCGGGTGGCCGAGGACGCCGACCTGCGCGCCGACACCCTGGCCCGGCGCGCCAACCGCCGCGGCTGGGAGGGCCAGATCGCCGCCCTCGAACAGTGGCTGCCGGAGCTGCTGACCACGCCGCTGCCGGTGCCGGAGCCGGGCGATGGCGAGGCCGCGCCGCTGCGCCTCGACGCCCTGGACGGCGCGCGCAACTATCGGATCGAGCTGGAATTCTGGTTCGCCGCGCACAAGGTGAATACACGCAAGATGGACGCCCTCGTAAGCGCTCACACACTCGGTGGCCGGCCGCGGCCGGCGCTCGAGCCCGATACCCTCAACGGCATGCTCAAGGGCTTCATCGACCTGGTGGTGGAGCACGAGGGGTGCTTCTACGTGCTCGACTGGAAGTCCAACCACCTGGGCGCGGACGACGCCGCCTACACCGAGGCGGCGATGTTTGATGCCGTGCTCGAGAAGCGCTACGACGTGCAGTACTGCCTCTACCTGCTGGCCCTGCACCGGCTGCTCGAGGCCCGGCTGCCGGACTACGACATCGAGCGCCACCTGGGCGGGGCGCTCTACGTCTTCCTGCGCGGCACCCGCGCGCCCTCCCGCGGCGTACACGCCGAACGCCCGCCGAGCGAGCTGATCCTCGCGCTCGATGCCCTGTTCCGTTCCGCCGAGGAGGCCGTCGCATGACTCCGGATATCCCCAACCACGCCGCCGCGTCCGAACAAGCACCCGAAAACGCGCTGGCCGATCATGCGGCGCTGTTCGCCCTGCTCGACCGCTGGGTGGCACGCGGCTGGCTGCGCTCGCTGGACCGCGCCTTCGCCGCCTTCCTGCATCGCGAGGCGACGGCGGCCAACGGGGTGAGTGAGGCCTCACCCCTGCTGTTGCTGGCGGCAGCCCTGGCCAGCCACCAGCTCGGCCGCGGCCACGTTTGCCTGGACCTGGCCCAGACGCTGGCCACCCCGGACCTGGCGCTCTCGCTGCCGCCGGAGGGCGACAGCCTGGACGACCCGCCGCCGCTGCCCAGCCGGGTGATGGCCGCGCTGGAGCTGGACGCCTGGCGCGCCGCCCTCGATCAACCCGAGCTGGTGGCCGACGGCCCCGGCAGCACCCCGCTGGTGCTCGCCGGCACCGCCGCGCGCCCGCGGCTCTACCTGCGCCGATACTGGCAGCACGAGCAGGATATCCACAGCCGGATCTTCGCCCGGCTCGGTAGCGGGGAGAACGACGAGGCGCCGGACGCCGCCCGCCTGCGCCCGATCCTCGATGCGCTTTTTCCCGAGCGGGGCGATGCGCCGCCAGCCATCGACTGGCAGAAGGCCGCCTGCGCCCTGGCCGGCCGCTCGCGCTTCGCGGTGATCACCGGCGGCCCCGGCACCGGCAAGACCACCACCGTGGTGCGCCTGCTCGCCCTGCTCCAGGCGCTGGCCATGGGAAATAGCGACGACGAGGAAAGCGAAGCGGACGGCGCACCGCCCCTGCGCATCCGCCTGGCCGCGCCCACCGGCAAGGCCGCCGCCCGGCTCAACGAGTCCATCGCCGGCCAGGTGGCGCGGCTGGACCTCGACGGCCTGGCCGACGATCCCGAGCGGCTGCGCGAGGTGATTCCGAAAGACGTCAGCACGCTGCACAGGTTATTGGGCTCGCGGCCCGACACCCGCCGCTTCCGCCACGATCGCCATAACCCGCTGCCGCTGGACGTGCTGGTGGTGGACGAGGCCTCGATGGTGGACGTGGGCATGATGGCCGCGATGCTCGAGGCGCTGCCGCCCCGGGCGCGGCTGGTACTGCTCGGCGACAAGGATCAGCTCGCCTCGGTGGAGGCGGGCTCGGTGCTCGGCGACCTGTGCGCCCGGGCCGAGGGCGGCCACTACACCCCGGCCACCGCCGAGTGGCTGGCTGAGGCCACCGGCCAGCCGCTGCCCGCGGAGACGCGGGACGCCGACGGCCAGCCCCTCGACCAGGCCATCGCCATGCTGCGCGTCAGCCACCGCTTCACCGCCGACAGCGGCATCGGCCAGCTGGCCGCGGCGATCAACCTGGAGGCCGAGCCCGCCGCCAAGCGCAAAGCGATTGGCGGCGCACTGAGCGCCGGCTTCGCGGACCTATCGCACCAGAAACTTTCCGCCGACGACGAGCGCGGCCTGGCCCGCCTGGCCGTGACCGGCTGCCCGGAGCGTTTTCCCAATTCAGGGCAGGGCCGCATTGATCGCGACGAGACGCTGCCACCCCCGGTGGGCTATCGCCACTTCCTGAGCGTGATGGCCGAGCGGCGCCCGGCCGACGACGCGGATCAGCAGGAATTCGATGACTGGGCCCGCGCCGTGCTGGCGGCCCACGGCGACTTCCAGCTGCTGTGCGCGCTGCGCCGCGGCCCCTGGGGCGTGGAAGGCCTGAACGAGCGGGTGCGACAGGCGTTGGAGCGGGAGAAACTGATCGACAGCCAGGACGGCCGCCAGCGCTGGTATCCCGGCCGCCCGGTGCTGGTGACCAAGAACGACTACGGCCTGGGGCTGATGAACGGCGATATCGGCATCACCCTGGACATGCCGCGCCCGGACTCAAAGCCAGCAGACGACAGCCGCCGCCTGCTGCGCGTGGCCTTCCCCGCCACTGATGGCACCGGTCGCATCAAGTGGGTGCTGCCCTCGCGCCTGCAATCGGTAGAGACGGTGTTCGCGATGACGGTGCACAAGTCCCAGGGCTCGGAGTTCACCCACGCCGCCCTGGTACTGCCCGACGCGCCGAACCCCATCCTCACCCGGGAGCTGGTCTACACCGGCATCACCCGCGCCCGCCACTGGCTGACGCTGGTGGAAACCGGCCGCGGCCAGCTGATAGACGCGGCGCAGAGAAGGGTGATGCGGGTAAGTGGGTTGGGGAGTTGAAGCGCATCAGCTCCCTTATTCAAGCCAATTTCCAGTTAAGCTTTCGGCCAAAAGCGGACTTGTCGACGAATCTGATGTGACGCTATACTTAACTGGCGTGTCAACGCCTATCTGGAGCAAGTATTATGTACCACATTTATTGCTTCAGGAAATTATCCGAGAGTTTCCGTTTCACCCCTCATCTCCCCAAAAAGTACTTGTGAATTGAATCCTTATCCTTCCATCCGAAGTTTTCGTTTTTTAAAAAATAGTTTAAATGTTCTGGACCGAACGACACGCCGGGAAATATTCTTTTTATCTCGGGATACAAATCTATGCCTGATATTCGAGAAAGTTGCCCATATATATTTGATCGTCTCCTCAAATATTTATCCAAATTTTCGCCACCCTCGATGGCAATAGGTACTAAAGCTACATGCGGAGACCATAGAGAGGTTACCGCAGCAGTCAATCCAATAGTCCATTTTATCCATGTGGGAAAACGCGACTTTAAGCCTTCACCTGCCAATAAAGAATTTGAGTCACTACTGGCTTCTTTAAGGGCTTCATACCTCTCCGGCAACGATAACTTTGGATCTGAGTATAGTTTAATTAGCGAACGATAGTGCTTGGCACCTTGAGAATATCGCATCTCCAATAATGACTTAAAAACACCCGACACATTGTCGGAGTTGCGCAATGCCTCGGCTAAAAATGATGGAGCGTATATTTCATGCAAACTTCCTGGAAATATTTTCTCCATTTCAGATCGAATGCATTCCTTGAAATCATTTACGACCATGTGGGGTAAAAATCTTACAACTTCGGGATACCTCTTTAACGCTTCTGATCCATATCTTCTTTCAGCAATGTAATTTGCCTCTATTTGGTCAGCCAATAAAATAAGTGCTTGCTGCTGTCTAACTCTATTGTCATGAACCAATATGTCACGCTGGTGCCTAAGATCTTTCGCGCCACCAATCTCCACGCCTCTTTCTTTATTCTCTATCTCTTCATCAATATCTTTAATAACCCCGCTAAATGCAGTAATATTCAACACATCTTCAAAGACACTAATATCAAAATCATAGCGTGAAGCTCCATATCCAGCAGTTTCAACTCCATCATCACGCCCTGATAGACTTAAGATTCGTTCCGATAAGGCTCCATCACAAAAAGAAGATATACCGCTAACCACAGTGCGCTCATTCAACACATAACTATCACAAAAAAGCATCAGTTCGCGCGCGCCATCTAGCTGACCATAGGGATCCCCTTTGGAGAGGAGAGAGTCGGCCTGCCCCGATAAAAAAATTACGGAACGGAGTATGTGCTTCTCTTTGTTATCAAACATTAACTAACCCACCGCATCAAAAATTAATAAAATAACAGCGATTAGAGTAAATTGTGTGATACTAAGTGCACACGCTCCCTCGTCAGCATAATACCGCGAACCATTTCTTCCCTAACCATAAGCACGTTCGCTAATGAAGTATAAAGTCTCAGTATAGCACCAACAATCGTGCCAGTTGCATAACACGGCTCAAAGTGTCTGCTGGCTTGTCGGCTGTGGGTCGTCAGTGTCTGCACAAGCGTAATCAGCGTAGCCTGAAGTTCGGCATCCGGCCAAAAGAGGACATCCAGAATGTGCTGATATAACGCCTTTGTTATACACTCTTCGCACACCGTCTAATTGAGCGGCGGCAAGGTATTATCACGTCTTTGCGCATTAGAATGGGCTAGAACCTTTCCAACTGAAGTAATTGCCAAAGCCATAGGAATATTATCCCACCATTCTCTTAGCGCTTTTAAGTTAGGGCGATCATCCCATTCGACCATTAACGAATCGACATTAATCTTTCTTAAATTATTATCTTGAGTGTAAAGGTCATAGATAGATTCGACTGCGCTCAACTGATTCTTTGTCAAAGGAAAACTCATTAAACGCGGCTTACCTTCATTCATCACCACTCGATTTAAAGATAGATTTTGGATATGCCCTCTATTTGTAACAGGAATTCTCAGGTACTGATTGTTGAAGTCATGTTCGACCAATAAATCTTTTGGCAGATTATTTTTGGAAAGGATCTCTATGGCCATTTTATGGTTCTCAGACTCCTTTTCAATACCAACATCAAGGTAGCCAGACAGTGTATTGGAATAATATTCTCGGGTCTTCTTCATGCTGCCAAACGAGTTTGATCGAATAGTATTCAATACATCTAAATGGTCAAGCCACTCTTGTCCTTTAGGAAGCTCTCCATAGAATAATTTACCAAAAAGACCTTCTAACGCATTGAGCCCTTGCTGAAATCTCCACTTATTGGAATAAACTGGGCTACCGCATGGGCCACAGTTAAGCCGAGCAATGCTTCATCCGAAACCTTATCTACTATATCTATAGCAAGGCTTATCCCTGCTCTAGCGTTACGATTGCTACCTTTTTGGAATCTATGGATGAGCAACTCTGACAAGAGATCGTAATCTGCTGGTCTTTCGGTAGCCGCAGCTGTTTTTTGGGCTTCGACTAGCAGCAGCTGAAAGCTTGGATCTGCAAACGCCTCCAAGGCTCCCTCTACCCGCTCCATTTTAGGCATGAGACTATTCTCAAACTCAGATACACGGGCATTTGCAACTTCTAATGCTTCTTGAGTGTATTCCTTTCGAAGTTGCAAGTTCATCTCTTGAAAAACTTCTCTTGCACGTTTCTCATCAATGCCGACTTGCACCACCATTTCCTGAGCCTGGAAATTATTAGAACCTTCTCCGCCCTTTTGGCTCTGTCTAGTCATCTTCTTTTCTACCACCTATTCTGAGATTTCGACCAACCTGTATATTTGTCGAATTATCACCGCCTTTTTGGGTTTGCTTTTTCCTACGAGAAGAAATCAACCAACCTATGATTGCAAGAGGTATGGCTATTGCAACACCACTAAATAGCCAATCTTTATTTTCTGCAATCCATTCCATATTTTATTCTCTATCCGAGATGTATAACACCGGTGAGCGTGCCTGCTGCTTTCTCCCGGATGGCCGCACTGGGTCGATAGCGGCCATCATTCCACAAGCTCCGTCACCTTCCTGGCATCGAAAGCCAACCGCCCGGCAATCGCCTGCATCTCGTCGATCGGCCGTTCATAACTCCAGGCTACATCAGTGATATCGAGCAACGAGTAATAAGTGCTATCGCCCTTGAACGGGCAGAGAGTGACAGTGGAGGAAATCGAAAGCTTCGCCATATCCACATCCTCTTTCGGGATGTAGTGGCGGTGTGGATAGCCTTTCTCGCGCAGCTCGATGGCATTGCGGGTATCGGCGATCAGGGTGTCGCCAGCAAGGATGCGCACCCTCTGTGAATGCGGGTGCAGGGTGATGCGAGATTCGGTGGAGTGATTGGCCATGGCAGTCCCTTGCTGGTTGGCTGATCCATCAGCCTAGAACGAGGGGGTCAGCTTGTCACCGCCTGGTGACAATTTCACTTCGGCTTTTGATCTAGATCGATCTTGCGGGAACGCCTCGCTCGCCTCCCTCACGCCCTCGCCCGCTTGGCGCCAACGCGCCCGCCCGCCATGATGGTGGCATTCATAAATTGCGGGAGACTTGGGGATGAACCAGACACCACGCGCACCGGCGCCGCTGACGACGATCGGCGGGCGCTCCGTGCTGTTCGTGATGGCGGCGGACGCGGAATACGGGCCGCATCTGCGGGAGCGGTTCACGCCCTTCATGACCGGCGTGGGGCCGGTGGAGGCGGCGGTGGAGCTCACCGCGGCATTGGCGGAGCTTGCGGCGCGCGGGCAACGGCCGGACCTGGTGGTGTCGCTGGGCTCGGCGGGCAGCCGGGAGCTCGAGCAGACCGAGGTCTATCAGGCGACCTCGGTGGCCTACCGCGACATGGACGCCTCGCCGCTCGGCTTCCAGAAAGGCGTCACGCCCTTTCTCGACCTGCCGGACATCCTGCCCCTGCCGCTGCGCATTCCCGAGATTCCCGAGGCGTCGCTCTCCACCGGCGCCAACATCGTCTCGGGCGCGGCCTATGCCGCCATCGCCGCCGACATGGTGGACATGGAGAGCTACGCCTGCCTGCGCGCCTGCACCCGCTTCGACGTGCCGCTGGTGGTGCTTCGCGGCATCTCGGACGGCAAGGCGGAGCTCAACCACGTCGACGACTGGACGGAGTATCTCCACGTCATCGACGAGAAACTGGCCACCGCCGTGGACCGGCTGGGCGAGGCGCTCGGCGAGGGCTTATTGGCGGGCTGAGGCGCCACCGTCGAGGCCATGGGCGCGGCGCGTCACGGCGTGTTCACCAGCGCCATGTGCAGTAGCGGATAGGGCTTGCCCAAGCCGTCGAGCGCTGAGCGATCGGTGACGGAAAACCCCTTGTGCCGGTAGAAGCCCAGCGCCTGTGGGTTCTGTTCGTTGACGTCCACCCGGGAGGCGTCCTGGGCGGTCACCGCGTCATCCAGCAACAGGGAGCCGATGCCGGCGCCGCGCGCCTGCGGCGCGACGAACAGCATCTCGATCTTGCCGCCTTGCACGCCGCAGAAGCCCAGGATGTCACCGCCCTCGCCCTTGACGCAGGTCAGGTCGAGGGCGCCGAAATACTTCTCGTAGATGAGCGGCTTCAGCTCCAGCAGGTCGTCTTCCCGCAGGAAGTCGTGCGTTGCCCTGACCGAGGCCTCCCAGACCTCCAGCAGCTCGCGGTAGTCTTCCTTTTCCACACTCTCGACGTACATCCCACACTCCCCTGTTTCTTGTTCCCTATCCGCCATGGCGTCGTGCGCCGCCTCGTGGCGGCCGGGTCGAGACAAGGGCCCGGCTCGGGCGACGTCGCGGCGGCTGGCGCGCCGATAAAAGACGCCATGCCGCCCACTGCTGTCAACCGACGCCACCGTATCCCGCACTCGTGGAGGCCATTCCCATGACATCGTCGAATCCCCTGACCGACCGGCTGGGCATCCAGCCAATCATCCAGGCGCCCATGGCCGGCGTGGCCACCCCGGCGCTGGCGGCGGCCGTGTCGAATGCCGGCGGCCTGGGCTCGCTGGGGATCGGCGCCAGCGGCGTCGATAAGGCTCGGGCGATGATCGAGCGCACCCGGGCGCTGACGCCCCGCCCGTTCAACGTCAACGTCTTCTGCCATGCCCCCGCGCAGCGCGACCCGGCCCGGGAGGCGGCCTGGCTGTCGCACCTGGCGCCGCTGTTCCGGGCATACGATCGCGAGCCGCCGGCGGGGCTCGACGAGATCTACCGCAGCTTCGTGGAGGACGAGGCGGCCTTCGAGATGCTGCTCGAGACGCGCCCCGCCGTGGTCAGCTTTCACTTCGGCTTGCCGCCCGAGGAGTGGATACGCGCGCTGCGCGAGGCCGGCATCTACACGCTGGCGACGGCGACGAAACTGCGGGAGGCGGGCGAGATCCAGGCAGCGGGCGTCGACGCCATCGTGGCCCAGGGCGATGAGGCGGGCGGGCACCGCGGCTGCTTCGATCCGGCGGCGGACGATGAGCGGCTGAGCACCGCCGTGCTCGTTCGCCGGCTGGTCAGGGAGATGGACCTGCCGATCGTCGCGGCCGGCGGCATCATGGATGGCCAGGGCATCCGCTCGGCCCTGGCGCTGGGCGCCTGCGCCGCCCAGCTGGGAACGGCCTTTATCCTGTGCCCGGAATCGGCGGCCAACGAGGGCTATCGCGCGGCCCTCAAGAGCGAGCGCGCCGAGACGACCCGCATGACCACGGCGCTGTCCGGGCGCCCGGCGCGCGGCATCCTCAATCGCCTGATGCGCCATGCCGAGGCCACGCCCGATGCCACGACCGGGGCAACGCTCAAGGTCAGGCCGCCCGCCTATCCGCTGGCGTACGACGCGGCCAAGCGGCTCAACGCGGCGGCGGCCGAGCGCGGCGATCATGACTTCGCGGCCCACTGGGCCGGACAGGGCGCGCCGCTGGCGCGCGAACTCCCCGCCGGCGAGCTGGTGAGCCGGCTGCTTCGGGAGTGGCGAGACGGCGCCTGACGGCACGGGCACGGCCGTTCCCGAGTGCCCCGCGGCTCGGTCGTCGTTGAGCAGGCCCGGGGTGTCGGCGGCTGGCCGAGGCTTTAGGATGAGAGGCGACCCTTCGGCATCGAGCTCAAGGAGGCGCCATGCCTGCCACCCGCACGACCTCCCCCGCCCTGGAGCGGGTCCACCTGGTCTGGGACCTGCTCGTCATCGTGCTGGTGATCGCCAACCTGGCGCTGCTGCTGTTCGACAGCCTCTACCTGCTGCCGCCGCTCAACGCCGCCTTCGAGGCCGTGGCCCCGGGCCTGCACGCCGCCTACGAGCGGCACATCCATGCCAACTTCCTCACCATCGACCTGGCGTTCGTGTCGATCTTCCTGCTCGACGTCCTGCTGGGCTGGGCGGTGGCCATCGCCGAGCGCCACTACCATCGCTGGTTCTTCTACCCCTTCGTGCACTGGTACGACGTGCTCGGCTGCATCCCGATGGGCGGCTTCCGGCTGCTGCGCATCCTGCGCGTCATCTCGCTGCTGCACCGCCTGCAGCGCATGGGGCTGATCGACGTGCGCCGCTGGTACCTCTACAGCGTGGTCGCCAAGTACTACGACATCCTGCTCGAGGAGCTCACCGACCGCATCGCCGTCCGCATGCTCGACAACGTGCAGCGGGAGATCCGCCAGAGCGACAGGCTCTCCGCCCCGCTGATGGATCGGGTAGTGCGGCCCCGCAAGCAGGCGCTGATCCACGAGATCGGCCAGCGGCTGGAGGCCATGGCGGGCGACGCCTATGCCCACAACCGCGACGACACCCTGCGCTACGTGCGCGGGCTGGTCGGCCGCACCCTGGCGGAGAGCCCGGAGCTCAAGCGGCTCGGGCGCCTGCCGCTGGGCGGGCAGCTGACACGGGGGCTCGAGGCCTCGCTCTCGGACCTCGCCTGCCGCCTGGTCGACGAGGCCCTGGCGGGCCTCAAGTCGGCGGAGTTCTCCGCCCTGGTGGAGCACCTGGCCGAGAGCGGCTTCGATGCCTGGCTGCGCACCGACCCCGAGACCGAGCGGATCACCGAGCAGGTGCTGGTGGACATGCTGGAGCTGCTCAAGGAGCAGATCGCGGTGAAGGGCTGGCAGCACCGCTATCAGTGAGCCCGGCTCTCTCGCCCTCAGGCCGTGAGCGCCGGCTGGGGGCTCGCCGGCGAGGACGCCTGCAACCGGGCGATCAGCTCATCCACCCGGCGCTCGGCCGCGGCGCGGGAGGCGGCCAGCCGCTCCCCGCCCTCTTCCTGGTGCTCGATGGCCACGCGGTGGATCCGGGTGATGCCGATGAACCCCAGCACCGTGGCAAGCCCCGGCTCGAGGTGGTTCATGTGCGCCAGCGCGCCGCCGGGCTCGAAGCCGGCGCCGCCCCGCGAGGCCAGGATGACGGCGTGGCGCGGGCGGTCGTCCAGCAGGGGGATGAAGGGATCGTCCGGCCGGCTGGGGTCATACTCCACCGTGCGGCCCATGCGCACGACCTGGTCCACCCAGGCCTTCAGCGCTGCCGGCATGCCGAAGTTGTAGAGCGGCGCGCCGATCACCACGACATCGGCGGCCCTCAGTTCGTCGATCAGCCGGTCGCTCTCGGCCAGCACTTCCGCCATCCAGGGTGCCTGGCGCTCGGCGGGCGTGAAGGCGGCCTGGATCCAGCGCTGATCGATGAAGGCGGGCGGGGTGGCGCCCACGTCGCGATGGGTCACGGTAGCCTCCGGCTGGCGGGCCTGCCAGCCGGCGACGAAGCGGTGGGTCAGGAGACGGCTGAGGGAGCCGTGCTCATCGATGCCGGCGAGGCCGGGGCGGGCGCTGGCGTCCAGTTGCAGGAGGTGGGTCATGTCGGGCTCCTTGTCTTGTGAGTTGAACTCACTCATCGTGGATGAGGTATATCGAGCCTATGTCCTGCCATGAAGGGTCACAAACGATGAATACTTGCCAATACAGATGAGTTAAATTCACTCATGAGCCCTCGCCGACTCCCTTCGCTTTCGGCCCTGCGGGCCTTCGAGGCCGCCGCCCGCCATCAGAGCGCCAAGCAGGCGGCCGATGAGCTGTCCGTCACGGCCACGGCCATCAGCCATCACATCCGCGGCCTGGAGGACGCCCTTCAGGTGGACCTCTTCGTGCGCCGGCCCCGGCAGCTAGTGCTGACCGCGAAGGGGCAGGCGCTCTTCCAGACTCTGGAGGCCGCGTTCGACAGCATCGACGAGACCGTCACGCGGCTGAAGGCGCCGCCCGCGCGCCAGGCGGCCACGCTCTCCACCACCCCGGCGGTGGCCGTGCGCTGGCTGCTGCCCTGGGTGTGCCGGCTGACGGAGGCGCACCCGCACATCGACCTGCGCATTCACGCCACCCACGAGCCGGTGACGCTGGACGGCGTGACCGCCGACCTGGCGATCCGCTATGGCGACGGCCGCTGGCCCGGGCTGGTGGCGGAGAAGCTCTTCGACAACGCCTTCGTCCCGACCTGCAGCCCGGGACTCCACCTGACCGACCCGGCCGAGCTCCCCGAGCACCCCCTGATCCACTTCCGCCCCCAGGGCGCCTCGGTGACGCCCATGGACTGGGCCGGCTGGCAGAAGCGCGCCGCGGTGCCGGGGCTGGACGTGAACGCCGGGCTGGTGTTCTCCGACGAGACCCACGCCATCTCCGCCGCCATCGGCGGCCAGGGGGTGGCCCTGATGAGCCGGCCGCTGATCGCCGACGAGCTGGCGGAGGGGCGGCTGGTGCAGCCCTTCGGGCCGGTGCTGGAAGGCAAGCCCTTCTACCTGGTCTATCCGGAGCACCGCCGAGATGACCCGACCCTGCGGGCGATCCGCGACTGGGTTCTGGGCGTGCCGATCGGGCTGTGTCACCCGAATCCTACGACGGGCCGCCCGGACGACGACGAAGGCGGGGAGCGCCAGCCCCCGAGCTGAGGGCCTTGGCGCCTGGGACGCCGTCAGCGCTTGCACGCCGCGGGCGGATGGCCCTGGCGGCGGACCTGCTATGCCAGCCCGAGGCGACGGTGAGCCGCGTGGCGGAGCAGGTCGGCTATGCGACGCCCTATGCCTTCAGCGCCGCCTTCAAGCGGGTGCGCGGCGTCAGCCCGACCCGGTACCGGGCCCAGGCCCGCTAGGCTGATGGCTGGCGGATCGCCGCCTTCATCGCCTGGCGCAGGTCGCGCAGCGTCTCATCCAGCCAGTCACGAAAGGCAACGACTCGCGGGGCATCCGCCGCCTCCGGCAGGCTGACCAGAAAGTGGCTGAACTCGGTGCGCCGCCAGGGGCGCAAGGCCACGACCTCACCGCGCGCGATCGCCTCCTGGGCCAGCGACAGCCGTGACAGGCACAACCCCAGGCCCTGGCGGCAGGCGGTGAGCGCCAGCCCGCTGTCCGAGACCGTGAGCCGTCGCAGCTCCTCGGGCGCATGCAGCCCCGCCTCGCGCCACCATGGGCGCCAGTGGCTCCAGGGCTCAGTGGGCAAGGCGCTCGCGTCCTCGATGAAGCAGGCATGCCGCCAATCGTCGGGCAGCCTTTTCCCATCCGCCGGGGCCAGTACCGTGATGGCATCGTCGAGCAGCGGTGCGACATGCAGGCCATGGTAGTCGCCGTTGCCGAACCGGATCGCGAGATCGACCTGGCCGCTGCGCAGGTCGGCGAGCCGGTTGTCGCCCACTAGCGTGAGCTCCAGCCCCGGGTGGCGACGCTGCAGGTCGCCTACCCGCGGCATCAGCGCGTGTTGCAGGAAGGCCTGGGGCGCCGACACTCGCAGCGGACCGTCGAGACTCGGCTGGCCAAGCTCTCGGGTGGCGCGATCGATGAGGGTGAAGGCCTCGGCGATGCGCGCCTGGTAGCGCACGCCGGCCTCGGTGAGCACCACCCCGCGCACCTTGCGCTCGAACAGGGGCAGGCCCAGGCTCTCCTCCAGGGCCTTGATGCGATGACTGACGGCGGCGGCGGTGACATGCAGCTCGTCGGCGGCCGCGCTGAAGCTGCCATGACGCGCCGCCGCCTCGAAGGCACGCAGGGTGGGCAAGGGGAGTCGTGAGGCGGGCGACATGACTTACTCCAGCTAAGCCGATGGGCGATTAACGATACGTTGTTGTTACCTCTGTTAGGCCGATAATGCCAGTCATTCCCCCACGATCAGGAGCACTGACATGCCTGGCACTCTCTACCGGTTGGCCTCGTTCACCCAGGACCCCGAGGGCGGCAACCCTGCCGGCGTCTGGATCGGCGACGCCCTGCCCGACGCGGCGACCATGCGTAACATCGCCGCCGAGGTAGGCTATTCCGAAACGGCCTTCCTCGGCCCGGAACATGACGGCGTGCGCACGGTGAGGTACTACAGCCCCGAGGCCGAGGTCAGCTTCTGTGGCCATGCCACCGTGGCCGCCGGAGTGGTGCTGGGTCGCCTCAATGGGGCAGGCACCTACCGGCTCGCCACGGCGGTCGGCGAGGTGCCGGTGTCGGTCGAACGGGTCGACGGCGACTGGCATGCCGCGCTGGTCTCGGTGGCCCCCGAACAGCGAGCCGTCTCCCCGGCCTTGGTCGAGGCGGCACTGACGAGTCTCGGCTGGGCGGCTGCCGAGCTGGACCCGGAGCTGCCTCCGGCCCTGGCCTATGCCGGCGCCTGGCACCTGGTGCTGGCCGTCGCGTCCAGGGCGCGGCTCGATGAGCTGTCCTACGACTTCGCGTCTCTCAAGGCTCTGATGCTGCGTGAGAACCTCACCACGCTCCAGCTCGTGTGGCGGGAATCGGCGACATGCTTCCATGTTCGCGATCCGTTTCCGGTTGGCGGGGTCATCGAGGATCCGGCCACCGGCGCCGCGGCGGCGGCGCTGGGAGGCTACCTACGCGATGCCGGCTTGATCGAAGCCCCCGCCCGGTTGACGCTGCGGCAGGGCGAAGCGATGGGCCGGCCGAGTCGGCTCGAGGTCGAGGTGCCGGCCACCGGGGGCATCGTGGTCTCGGGCACCGCGGTGTCGCTCCAGGCGCCCTAGGAGCTGACCGCGGGCGATTCGGCGTCACCCTTTTGCACTGGGCGATATGGCCCGGGTAGAAGGGCGACAGAGCGAGACCGCCATGAGGGGGCAGCAGCGGCACCCTCAACTGCGCCGGGCGGCGGGCGGCTCGCCCAGGTCGTGGGCGCCGCCATGGGCGGTGTCGCTGTCGCACAGCCGGTGGTCGCCGAGCACCTCGATGATGCGGCAGCTCTCCACCTTCCCGCCGGCGCACTGGCCGATCATGCGCTGGAGCTCGTCGCGCAGCGCGGCGAGGCGCTGCAGCCGCGACTCCACCTCCTCCAGGTGGTGCTTGGCGAGGGCGTCGACCTCGTCGCAGCACATGTCGGGGCGGTCCGACATCGCCAAGAGCTCGCGCACCGCCTCCACCGAGAAGCCGAAGTCCCGGGCGTGGCGGATGAAGGTGAGCCGCCGCACGGCCTGCTCGCCGAAGCGGCGCTGCCCGCCCTCGGTCCGCGAGGCGGCCTGCAGCAGTCCGATCTGCTCGTAGTAGCGCACGGTTTCCGGCTGGCAGCCGGCCCGCCGGGCCAGCGCGCCGATGCCGATGGTGGGGGACATCTCCGTCATGGGGGCTCCTCGCTGCAGGGGGTGAGCGTTTTTGCTCGGATCTGTGACGTCAGACCTGTCACGTCAGACCGTCACTTGAACCTGTAGTTGCTACAGGGTTTAGGCTTGAGACGTTACCCCACGCAGAGGAGCCCCGCCATGGCCACATCGGCACCCACCTCCACCGCCGCGACCCTGACGCTGCGCGTCGAGGGCATGGACTGCGGCGGCTGCGAGCACAAGGTCGAGTCGGCGCTGGGTCGTCTGGAGGGCATCGCGGAGGTCTCGGCCAGCTCGGTCACCGGCTCGGTCAAGCTGCATCACCCATCACATGCCGCGCCCTCCCGCGACGCGATCGAGCGCACGATTCATGAGCTCGGCTACCGCCTGATCAGCGAAGAGGAGGCGGCCGCGCCGGACGCCCCGGCGCCCTGGTGGCGCACCGCCAAGGGGCGGCTGGTACTCGTCACCGGCGGCCTGCTCGTGCTGGCCTTCGCGCTGCGCCTGGCCTGGCCGGCGCTCGGCCAGTGGCCCTTCGTCGCCGCCACCGCGGTGGGGCTGGTGCCCATCCTGCAGGGTGCCTGGGGCGCGCTGAAGCAGCGCAACCCCTTCACCATCGAGATGCTGATGAGCATCGCCGCGCTGGGAGCGCTGGCCATCGACGCCGCCGCCGAGGCCGCGGTGGTGGTCTTCCTGTTCGCCGTGGGCGAACTGCTGGAGGGCGTGGCCGCCTCCCGGGCGCGGCGCAGCATCTCGGCGCTGGCGGACCTCACGCCCTCGACGGCGCGGCTGCTGGAGGGCGACGACACTCGCGAAGTGCCGGCCGCTACCCTCGCACCCGGCCAGCGGGTGCTGATCCGGCCGGGCGATCGGGTGCCCTGCGACGGGCGCATCCTCGCCGGCGCCTCCGAGCTCGACGAGTCGCCGATCAACGGCGAGTCGGTGCCCCGGGCGCGGGCGCCGGGCGACGACGTCTTCGCCGGCACCGTGAACCTGGAGGCCGCCCTGGAGGTGGAGGTGACGCGGCGCGCCGAGGACAACACCATCGCCCGGGTCATCCGCCTGGTCGAGGAGGCCCAGGCCGCCAAGGCGCCGGTCGCCCGCTTCATCGATCGCTTCGCGCGCTACTACATGCCGGCGGTGATCGGGCTCGCCCTGCTGATGGCCGTGGCGCCGCCGCTGGTCGCGGGCATGGCCTGGTCGGAGGCGATCTACCGGGCACTGGCGCTGCTGCTGATCGCCTGCCCCTGCGCGCTGGTGATCTCGACCCCGGCGGCGATCGCCGCCGGGCTCTCGACCGGCGCCCGCCGCGGCCTGCTGATCAAGGGCGGCGCGGTGCTGGAGCAGCTCGGACGGCTCAAGCTGGTGGCGCTGGACAAGACCGGCACGCTGACGGAGGGCCGCCCGCGCGTCACCGACGTGGAGGCCCTGGATGCCGGGCACGACGAGGGCGAGATCCTGCGCCTCGCCGCGGCACTCGAGCGCGACTCCAGCCACCCCATCGCCGCAGCCATCCTGGCCCACGCCGAGCAGCAGGGGCTCACGGTGCCCTGGGCGAGCGACGGCCGCGCCCTGGCCGGTCGCGGCATCGCCGGCTGGGTCGAGGAGCGCGAGCTCTCGCTGGTCACCCCGCGCCACCTGGCCGAGCATGGTGAAGGAATCGGCGAGGATCTCAACGCGCGGATCGCCGAGCTTGAGCAGACGGGCAAGAGCCTCGCGGTGCTGGTCGAGGGCCAGCGGGCGCTGGGGCTGATCGCCGTGCGCGACGAGCCCCGCGAGGATGCCCGCCAGGGACTCGCGGCGCTGTCGCGCCTCGGCGTGCGGGCGGTGATGCTCAGCGGCGACAACGCCCGCACCGCCACCGCCATCGGCGAGCAGCTGGGCATCGAGGCCCACGGCGAGCTGATGCCCGGGGACAAGGCCCATCGCGTGCGGGAGTGGCAGGCCGCCGGCGAGGGACCGATCGGCAAGGTGGGCGACGGCATCAACGACGCCCCGGCGCTGGCCACCGCCGAGGTGGGCATCGCCATGGGCGGCGGCACCGACGTGGCGCTGGAGACGGCGGACGCGGCGCTGCTCAAGGACCGCGTCAGCGGCATCGCCGAGCTGATCGACCTCTCCCGGGCCACGCTGCGCAACATCAAGACCAACGTCGCCCTGGCGCTGGGCCTGAAGGCGGTGTTCCTGGTCACCACGGCACTCGGCATCACCGGCATGTGGATCGCGGTGATGGCGGATACCGGCGCCACGGTGCTGGTGACGCTCAACGCCATGCGCCTGCTCGGCTACCGCTTCTCGCCGGGGCCCGGGTAGAACACCACCCTGCCCTCGATCTCCTTGAGGCTCTCGAGCGGGCTCTCGTAGCTCCAGGCCACGTCCTCGTGCTCGCCGAAGGCGAAGTAGCTGGCCTCGCCCTTGAAGGGGCAGTGGGTACTGGTCTCGGTGGGCGTCAGCCGGTCCATGCGCACGTCCTCCCGGGGCAGGTAAAGCCGGGGCGGGTAGCCGGTCTCGCGCAGCTCGATGGCGCGGGTGGTGTCGGCGAGCAGGGTGCCGTCGATGACGACCCGCACCCGGCGCTCGTGCGGATGCAGCGTGATGCGGGGCTCGGAGGTATCGGCCATGGTCGTCTCCTCTGGGCGTAACGAAGATGCCGGCAGAGTAGCATTACGGTGCCGAAGGGCGCCCGCTCTGCCGCTGCGGCGCGCCGGATCGCGATGGCAAGCATCGTCGGGCTGATCCTCAGGGCATCCAAAGAAAAGAGTTGGCGCCCTTGATAACCCGCTCCGTCGCTCGCAGGTCTTGGGGTAACACTCCGAGAGCGGGCTATCCTCACAGGACCCGCTCTCACATCGGAAGGAGCACCTGATGAGCAATCGAGACGCCTACGAGCAGAAGCTGCGCGCCAAGCTGGACGAACTGCAGGCCGAGGTGGAGAAGCTGAAGGCCCGCGCCCGAAGCGCCGAGGCGGATGCGCGCATCGACCGGGAGGAGGAGATCGATCGGCTCGAGGCCCGCCGCGAGGAGATGCGCCGAAAGCTCGAGGAGCTCCGCCACTCCGGCGACGAGGCCTGGGACGACATCCGCGCCGGCGCGGAACGCGCCTGGGAATCCCTGAGCGACGCGATCGAGAAGGCGCGTTCGCGCTTCAACAAGTAACGTCCGCCTTATTCCGACCGCAGGACGCACGACGCCCGCCCGACCTCACGGTCGAGCGGGCGTTTTGGTTGCCCAGGCGGGGTGTTCCTCAGGCGCTCGGCTTCGCGTGATAGGTGATCCCCTCGGCGTGCACGCCGTCGGCATCCGCCTCGATCTGGCCGGCCCGGCGAGAGGCGGAGTGCGAATCACACGCGAAGACAATCTCAAATAATTGATAAAAAAGGGAAAAATTGACCGGGAAGACGGTTGACCCTAGGATGCCTCGTTCATTCTCCGCCGCCAGGACGCCGCCCCATGAAAGGCCACCAAGAGATCATCGATGCCCTGAACGGCCTGCTCGCCGCCGAGCTGGCCGCCATGGACCAGTACTTCGTCCATGCCGAGATGTATGCCGACATGGGCCTCTCCAAGCTCCATGCGCGCATCGCGCACGAGTTCGACGACGAAAAGGGGCATGCCAAGCAGCTGATCGAGCGCATCCTCTTCCTGGAGGGCAAGCCGGACATGCACACCCGCACCCCGGTGCGCATCGGCCAGGACGTGGAGGAGATGCTCGGCAATGATCTCCAGCTGGAGTACGAGGTGGGCGACGCCCTGAAAGCCGCGATCGCACTGTGCGAGCGGGAGCGCGACTACCAGACCCGCGCCGTGCTCCAGCAGCTGCTCGAGGACACCGAGCAGGATCACGCCCACTGGCTGGAGCAGCAGCTGCGGCTGATCAAGCTGCTGGGACGGGAGAACTACCTGGTCGCCCAGATGTGATGCTCCTCGAGCGGGACGGTCCCGCCCATCAGCGACTCGCCAGGACCCGCGCCCGCTCTCGGCGGTAGGCCGCGGCGTGCTCGGCCGGATCGGCGGGCAGGCGGCCAAGCGCGACGGCCAGCTCGAAGAAGCCCGCCCGGGGCAGCTCGCCGCGGCGGCTGACCACCAGGGCGGCGATCAGCGGACGACCGGCGGTCGCGTCCTCGCGCATCAGCGCCTCGAGGGCCTGGGCGACACGCTGGATGATGCGCGGCGGGGCGAGGCCCATCGCCTCGGCGGCCTGCTGGTAGGTCACCGGCAACTGCGCCTCGGGCAGGCGCTCGAGCCAGGCGCGCAGGCGCGGCGGCAGCTCGGGGTCGGGCCTCGTCGGCGAGGCGGTCGTGGGAGGAACGGTCATCGAGGGCATGGCAACGGCTCGCAGGTCGGTGGAAAGGGATCACGAAGACCAGCGGCAGCGTACCCGGGGTAAGGTGGCGCGTCGACGCCATCGAGGCGATGATCGACAACGAGGGCGACAGGCGGCGAGCACTGGACGCACCGCCCCAGGTTGTGGGCATCATGGGCCTGTTCTCGGGCTGGCCGGCGACCGTGACCCTCCACGGCAACCGTCTCCCTCCACCCCGTTTCCCGACGCCCCACGAGGATCGCCATGACGTCACACCGCACGCCCTCCGCCCGCCAGGGCCGGGGCGCCGCCTTCAAGGTCGCCATCGCCGGGGGCATCCTGGCCGGCCTGGCCGGACTCTCCATGGCCGGCGCCGGGCCGGCCTACCGCCTGGCGCTGCTCTCGCTGGGCGAGGCCTTCGGCCTCCTGCGCTACGGGGCGCTCGTCGCCCTCGGTGCCGCCGGGCTGGGCGCGGTGGGCCTGCTGATCGCAGCCGTCACCCGCCGCGCCCTGGCGGCGCTGCTCGCCGCGCTGGTGATCCTGGCCGGCATGGCGCTGGTCGCGGTGCCCTGGCAGCAGCTGCAGCAGGCGCGCACGGTGCCGCCCATCCACGACATCACCACCGATCTCGAGGCGCCGCCGGTCTTCGAGACACTGGCCGAGGCGCGCCAGGCCGCGCCCAACGCCGTGGCCTATCCCGGCGAGGCCACCGCGAAGCAGCAGCGCGAAGGCTATCCGGAGCTCGGGCCGCTGGTGCTCCGGGCACCGCTTCCCGAGGTGCGCAACGCCGTCGAGGCGGTGGCCCGGGAGGCCGGCTGGACGATCGCCGAGGTGGGAGGCGACCGGCTCGAGGCCACCGACACGACCTTCTGGTTCGGCTTCAAGGACGACGTGGTGATCCGCCTGCGCGAGACCGACGGCGGCGTGCGGGTGGACATGCGCTCCGCCTCGCGGGTCGGCACCAGCGACGTGGGCACCAACGCGGCGCGCATCCGGGCCACCTTCGAGGCCCTGGAGGCGCGGGTCGGCGGCTGAGCCGGCACGGCGATCCTCACCCGTAGCAGGTGCGAGCGGCGGCCAGATGGCCGCCGCTCGTCGTTCGGGGGTTCCCCTCGATCACGCTCACTTCATCTCGAAGCCGCGCTCGACCAGGAACGGGCGCATGTGCGGGCGCAGCTTGGTGTCGAACAGCGGGGTGAGGTTGTGGGACCAGTCGCTCTGCTTGGTGCCGCCCTTCCGCGACCGGTAGTAGGCCTGCATGGTCTCGTCGAAGGCGGCGACCTCCTCCCGGTCGTCACGGTAGGTGTCCTGCTTGAGGATCGCCGCCACCGGCAGGCGCGGCTTCACGTCCGGCTGGTGGGCGGGATAGCCCAGGCACATGCCGAACACCGGGTAGACATGATCGGGCAGGCCGAGCAGCTCGCTGACCTGCTGGGGGTCGTTGCGGATGCCGCCGATGTAGCAGATGCCGAGCCCCTCGGACTCCGCGGCGACGGCAACGTTCTGGGCCATCAGGGCGGTATCGACGCTGGCCACCAGCAGCTGCTCGGTCATGCCGCGTACCACCCGCGCGCCGGTGCGCTCGGCGGCCTCGGTGGGTCGCTTCATGTCGGCGCAGAACACCAGGAAGGCGCCGGCGCTCGCCACGTAGCCCTGGCCGCCGGCGAGCTCGGCGATCGCCTCGCGGTTGGCGGGGTCGGTCACGTGAATGACGCTGTAGGCCTGCACGTGGCTGGAGGTGGCCGCGGCCTGGCCGGCGCTGACCAGCTCCTCGAGCAGCGCGCGGGAGACCGGCTGGTCGGTGAACTTGCGGATCGAGCGGTGGGACTTGAGCAGTTCGATGGTGGGATTCATGACGTCTCCTCGACGATGAGCATGGAACGGCGGCGCCCGGGCCGGCAGCGGCCCGGGCGACCAGAATACCTAGCCAGCTTACTATCTTTCGGGCTCCCGTCGCGCTCATCCGACGCCAGGGCGTGAGCAGCGACCTCGACCGGCCCCGAAAAATACTTGTACAACACCGATACATGGACAACACTAATATAGAAAATTCACTCCCCAGGCCCGCCTTGGCGACGAACGGCCAGGTCCAGGATCACCAGGAGATGTCCCATGGGACGCTGCGCAAGAAGGAACGGACACTGCGGTCGCTGTGAACGGGCGCTGCCCTTCGATTTCACCATGGCCTTCCAGCCGATCGTCGACCTGAAACGGCGACGCGTGCACGCCTACGAGGCGCTGGTGCGGGGCCCCGAGGGAGAGCCGGCGAGCCAGATCCTCGACCAGGTGACCGAGGCACTGCTCTACCGCTTCGACCAGGCGTGCCGCGTCCGGGCCATCGAGCAGGTCAGCGCCCTGGGCATGCAGGAGAGCCTGTCGATCAACTTCCTGCCCAACGCCGTCTACGAGCCCGAGGCGTGCATCCAGGCCACGCTGGAGGTCTCGAGACGGGTGGGCTGGCCACTGGACCGGCTGATCTTCGAGGTCGTCGAGTCGGAGCGGATCCAGGACCATGCCCACCTGAGCGCCATCATCACCGCCTATCGCCGCATGGGCTTCCGGGTCGCCCTGGACGACTTCGGCACCGGCCACGCCAACCTCGACGTGCTGATCTCCCAGCGGCCCGACAAGCTGAAGATCGACCGCCAGCTGGTGATGGGCTGCGACACCGACCCGCGCCGCCAGGCCCTGCTGCGGGCGCTGATCGACCTGACGCGCCCGCTGGCGATCGACCTGATCGCCGAGGGCATCGAGACGGCCGCGGAGGCGCGCTGGCTTTACGCGGCGGGCATCTCCCTGCAGCAGGGCTACTACTTCGCTCGCCCGGCCCTGAACGCCCTGGCACAGGGGGTCGAGGCGCGCCTGGCGGCGGTGCTCGATGCCCCCGTATCCATCGAAGACGCGCCCATGCGGGCCGCCGGAGCCTTCTCATGATCCCGTTCCTCGAGCCCTTCGACACCACGGAGACGGTGATCCGCGCCGCCCCCATCGGCATCTGCATCACCGACGCCGAGGGGCGTTTCGAGATGGTCAATCCCGCCTACTGCGAATTCTACGGCTATCGCGAGGAGGAGCTGCTGGGGCAGCCCTTCACCCTGGTGGTGCCCGCGGCCGATCGCGCCCGGATGAACGACCTGCATGCGCGCTTCATCGCCGGCGACAGCGCCTTGGAGGACACCCAGGAGTGCGAGGTGCAGGGCAAGGATGGCCGGCCGAGAAGCATCCTGGCCAAGGCCGCCCGCATCCATGACGGCCAGGGCCGGGTGAAGAAGGTCACCTTCGTGGTCGACATCACCGAGCGCAAGGCCATGGAGCAGCGCCTCGCGTACCTGGCCCATCATGACGAGCTCACCGGCCTGCTCAACCGCCGGGCGGGGCTCGATCTGCTCGAGGAGGAGATCCGCCGCAGCCGCCGCTACGGCACGCCGCTGTGCGTGGCGAACTGCGACCTGGACCACTTCAAGCGGGTCAACGACCGCCACGGCCATGCGGTGGGCGATCGGGTGCTGCGCGAGGCCGGCGCGCTGATGCAGGCGACCATGCGCCGGCACGATCACGTCATTCGCCTGGGCGGCGAGGAGTTCCTGCTGCTGCTGCCCGGCGTGCCCCGGGAGGAGGCGAGCCAGGCCGTGGAACGCCTGCGCGCGCAGCTGGCCTCGACACCGATCACCGACGAGAGAATACCGCTGACGCTCTCGGCCGGGGTCGCCCAGCTGGCAGGCGATGAGCCGGCCGATGCCCTGCTGGAGCGGGCCGACCGCGCCCTCTACGACGCCAAGCATGCGGGGCGCAACCGGGTGCAGGAGACCGCCGACGCGCGGCCGGTCGGCGAGCCGGTCTCCTGATTGTCGCGCGGCGCCATCAGGGGCCAGGCGTCGCGCCCGCCCCACCCCGGCCGGGCGAGCGTGCTAGGCTCGCCCTTTTCATGAAGGAGCCCCGCCCGTGCACCCCGACGACCTCGAGAAACTGGTCACCCTGCGCATGCCCTTCGGCAAGCACGCGGGATGTCTGATCGCCGACCTGCCCGGCCCCTACCTCGCCTGGTTCGCCCGCGAGGGCTTTTCCGATGGCCAGATCGGCCGCCTGCTTCAGCTGATGCACGAGATCGACCACAACGGGCTGAACGGGCTGCTCGATCCCCTGCGACAGCGCGGCTGAGCCCCGTGGCGCTCATCGACGACTCGCCGGGGGAGGTGCGATGGCAAACGAGCGGTGAGTGGCTTCCAGGCGGCGGGTCATCAGCCGCCAGCGGCCACCGTGCGGGCAGCCGGGCCAGGGCACCAGTGGCAGGGAGGCGAGTTCGCGAAAGCCCAGGCGGTGGTAGAACGCGCCGGCTCGGCGGTTCTCCTCGGCGACGATCAGGCTCAGCTCCTGGCAGCCGGCCGCGATCGCCGAGGCCTCGGCCTGGGCCATCAGCAGGCGCCCGACGCCCTTGCGGCGTGCCGCCGGCAGGGTCGCGATGCCGTTGATGTACCAGCTGCCCGGCACCAGCGCCTCGAGGCGCAGCAGGGGCTGGACGGGAGCGGGGGCGTCGTCCAGCGCCTCGAGCCCGCCATCGTCGGGGAGCCGGTAGGCGAGGATCATTCCCACGACACGCCCGCGCGCGATGCACACCCGGGCATGGCGATAGCTGAACCCGCCCTCCTCGCGACCGGCACGCTGCGCGCCGATCGCCAGGGCCGCGGCCCCACCCTGGGCCATCTGGCCCCACAGGTATTCGGGCAGCCCCTCTCCCGCCAGGTTGATCAGGTGGGCCAGATCCCGGGCATCGGCCCGGGTGGCATCGCGCAGTCGCATCATCGTCTCACGCTTTCGCACCGGGCAGGCCGCGGGTCCGCGGCCTGCCCCTTCTTCAGCGTAGCGCCCTCCGACGTCCTCTGCAGGCGACCGTCAGTGGTGCTTCACGCGCCGGATGCGCCAGGCCAGCACGCCGATGATCCCGATGCCCAGCGGGCCCAGCACCCCGGCGGCGATGCTCGGCTCGATGGGCATGCCCAGGGCCGCGGCTCCCTCCAGGCCCAGCTTGCCCAGGCTGATGAGGTAGTAGCTCATGACGATGAGCGAGAGCCCCTCGACCGCCTTCTGGATCTTCAGCTGGCTGCTGGTGCGCTCGTTGAGGCTCTGCAGGATCTCGGAGTTCTGCTCCTCGATCTCCACCTGGGCGCGGGTCCGCAGCAGGTCGTTGAGCCGGGCCACGCTCTCCGCCAGGCTCGCCTGGCGCTGGTTGATGGCGGCGCAGTAGTGCACCGTCGGCCGGAAGCGGCGCAGCATGAAGGTGCCCAGCCGAGGACGGCCGCCGAGGCGCTCCTCGCGCAGCTCCTCGATGCGGGTGAAGACGATCTGCGCGTAGGCCTCGGTGGCGCTGAAGCGCTGACCCGTTCGCGCCGCGCTGCGCTCGAGCCGCGCCGAGAGCGCGGAGATCGCCGCGAGCAGCGGGCGCGGGCTCTCCTCCTTGCCCTGGGTGTTGCGCGTCGAGAGCTCGCCGAGCTCGAGCTTATGGTCGCGCAGCGCCAGGCTCAACTCCTTGGCGACCGGCAGCGCCAGCGACGCCATCATGCGATAGGTCTCGATCTCCAGCAGGCGCCGGGCCATGCGTCCCAGGCGAAAGGCGTTGAGCCCGCGGTTGACCAGCAGCACGCGGTTGATGCCCGAGGCGGTGAGCCGGAAATCGCTCCATGCGATGGCGTCACCGCCGCCGATGCTGGAGCCGGCGGGATCGCGAAAGCCGTAGGCCTCGGGATCGCCCTGCCAGGCCGCCTCCGACTCCACGAGGATCAGGGTCGCGTTGATCAGGGCCGGGTGATGCGCGGCGACGATCCGCGCCAGCGGCGCGGGCGGGGCCGGCCACGGCTCGCGCTGGCCCACGGGCCTCGGCACCAGGAGGGTGAGGGTGAAGAACTCCGTGTGGCGCTCCCACTTCAGGACCTGGTCGCCGAGTTCGATGATCTCCTGGGCGGCCTCGCGATCGGGCGTCCGGCCGGTCAGCTCGGCGAGCCCGTCGAGGATCTCGGCGGCGATCTCGCCCTCGTCCAGGAAGGCGTAGTGGTGAAGGTGTGCCGGCGCCTCGAAGTAGATCGAGGGCCGGGCATGGAGCTCGTTGTGCAAGCGTGCGCGCTGTGGGTGCATGTCGGGGCCTGGAGGGAAGGGGGACCCCGAGACTAGAGCCTGGCGGCAGCCAGGCCAAGCGCGATGCCTCAACGTGATGGGCGACAGGAGCGCGACCGGAACGGCGCCCGCACCTCGGCCTGGATCAGGGCGCGCGCTCGTCGGCGGCCTTGAGGCGGTAGAACTCGGCGACGACCTCGTCCATGGCGGCGGCGTCGTAGTCGCACAGGCCGCTGACCACCAGCTTCTTGGAACCACTGCCGACCGCCTCGCCCCCGGCGGTGATGCGAAACTCCAGCAGCGCATCGCCGCGCTTGCCGGCGACTTCCAGCGAGGAGTCGAGGAGCTCCAGGCTCGGCAGGCGACCGTTCAGCCGATCCAGCGAGAAGCCCATGCTGTCGTAGATCACCAGCGGACGGCGCGGGTTGAACATGACCCCCTGCTCTTCCATCAGCGGCTTGAGGTAGTGGGGGAAGTTCTTGCCCGAGAAGGCCACGTAGCAGCGGGTGAAGGCTTCCACCACGGCCGCGTCGTGGGTCGTCTCGCCGCTGCGGGTGACCTCCAGGTAGCCCTTGCCCTGCTCGTCACAGACGCGAATCAGGCCGTCGTCATCCTCGTGGAAGCACAGCGGCACGCCGTCGCCCACCATGCTCAGGAAGCGGAAGCTCATGTTCTGGGAGAGCCCGTAGTGCGACAGCACCAGCGCGAACAGCAGGTCGCCCGGGACGCAGAAACGTCGGGCATCGACGTTATGGATGGGGTTGAAGTCGCCGGCCACGCGCTTGGCGAAACGGCTGGCCTGCTCGGCGGAGATCCGGATCCAGCCATCCGTGCGCGTGTGGAAATCGTCAAGAAACATGTGTCGTTCGCCTGCCCCGAGTCATTGGCAATCCTTGGTCTCCGGCTGCGGCCGGGAGGGGCAGATGATGCCACAAAATGGCGGCGTGCGCGGCCCGCAACCGAGGCGATTCTGCGTGCGGCGGCGCGCTCTTGACTCATACCAAAGATGCACGGGGTAATAGAGAAGGAGCACACTGCGCTGCAGCACGCTGTGATAACATCGAGGCACTTTTCAACCCTTCCCCCCACCTCTCGCCTCAGGATCATTGCAGCCATGCTGACTCCCTGTCGTTCCCCCCACTGGCCGCGGCAGATCGCCCGTTGGCCGGGCATGCTGATGCTTGCCCTTCTCACCCTTCTGGCCAGCGGACCGGTGCTCGCCGTGACCGGTGAGCTCGACCTGACCGGCTCCTTCGTGGGCCTGCTCGCCGTCGCCATCTTCGTGGTCGCCTACGCCCTGGTGATGGCCGAAGAGAAGATCCACATGCGCAAGTCGAAGCCGGTGCTGGTCGCCGCCGGCATCATCTGGGCGCTGATCGGCTGGGTCTACGTGAAGGCCGGCATGCCCGCCGAGTCGGAGCACGCCTTCCGCATGACCCTGCTCGAGTTCACCGAGCTGATGCTCTTCCTGCTGGTGGCGATGACCTACATCAACGCCCTGGAGGAGCGCCGCGCCTTCGACGCCCTGCGGTCGTGGATGGTCCGCAAGGGCTTCAGCTACCGCTCGCTGTTCTGGATCACCGGCGTGCTGGCCTTCGTCATCTCGCCGATCGCCGACAACCTGACCACCGCCCTGCTGATGTGCGCCGTGGTGACCAAGGTGGCCGAGGGCGACAAGCGCTTCATCAACCTGGCCTGCATCAATATCGTGGTGGCCGCCAACGCCGGCGGCGCCTTCAGCCCCTTCGGCGACATCACCACCCTGATGGTGTGGCAGGCCGGCCTCGTCGAGTTCTACGAGTTCTTCGAGCTGCTGATCCCCTCGCTGATCAACTTCCTGATCCCGGCCGTGGTGATGAGCTGCTTCATCAAGAACCGCAAGCCCGACAGCCTGGAGGAGGACGTCTGGCTCAAGCGCGGCGCGCGGCGCATCATCGCCCTGTTCCTGCTCACCGTGGCCACCGCCGTGGCCTGCCACACCCTGCTGCACCTCCCGCCGGTGCTGGGCATGATGACCGGCCTTGGCTACCTGCAGTTCTTCGGCTACTTCCTGCGTCGCACCCTGCCCCGCTCCCTGGAGCGCAAGCGCACCCACTATACCCAGCGAGGCGACTGGAAGAAGCTCGAGAGCCTGGGCAGCGTGGTGCCTTTCGACGTCTTCAACCGCGTGGCGCGTGCCGAGTGGGATACCCTGCTGTTCTTCTACGGGGTCGTCATGTGCGTCGGAGGCCTTGGCTTCATGGGCTACCTGGGGATGCTGTCCGATGCCCTCTACACCGGCTGGAACGCCACCGGGGCCAACGTCACCCTGGGCGTGCTCTCCGCGGTGGTCGACAACATCCCGGTGATGTTCGCCGTGCTGACCATGGAGCCCGACATGTCCCATGGGCAGTGGCTGCTGATCACCCTGACGGCCGGCGTCGGCGGCAGCCTGCTGTCGATCGGCTCGGCGGCGGGTGTCGCCCTGATGGGCCAGGCCCGCGGCAACTACACCTTCATGGGACACCTGCGCTGGAGTCCGGTGATCGCACTGGGGTACATCGCCAGTGTCCTGGCCCACCTGTGGCTCAACGCCGAGAGCTTCACCGTGATGTGATGGCGCCGCCCGCGCCTATCCATGCCCGAGCCTTCCGGCGGCCTTAGAGCCGCCGGAATTTTTCTTAGCCGTTGAGACTCTTGCCTGTAAATCTCGGTAAAGTGATGTAGCGTATAAGGATGGCGAGTGCCTACGTTCAGAATGGGCTTCGTAGTGCCTATTCGGGCTCGTCGCTGAGTACGCACTAGGATAAAAAACATACAGACCTCATGCTCTGCAGGGAGACGGCATCATCGACTCAGACACACTTCGCGTGTGGGCTACCCTTGCATGGCCCATGAGCCTGTCGCTAACAAGACAACGGGAACCCTTCCCCCGATGCCGGCTTACGTCCTGATCCACTCTCTCAGCGCGACAGCGGCCTTTGCAGAAGGGCACCGACCAGGGAGGCGCTCACGATGGCACGCCTGAGCTCCCTCCTGGCCGCCAGCCTGATGCTGCTGACCAGCGCCCTGGCCAACGCCCAGGAGTTGGCTATCGCGGTGGTGGCTCACCCGGACGTGACCACCCAGCACCTGACGCGTGACACCACTCGCGCCATCTTCGCCATGCGCCAGCGTACCTGGCCCGATGGTCAGGCCGTGCGCGTCTTCGTGCTAGACAACAACCACCCCGTGCATGCGCGCTTTGCCAAGGAGCAGCTGGCCGTCTACCCGCACCAGCTGCAGCTGGCGTGGGACCGCATGGTGTTCTCGGGAACCGGGCAGGCCCCTAATCGGGTGCAGAACCAGCGGGAGATGCTCGAACGCATCGCCACCACGCCTGGCGCCCTGGGATATCTTGAAAGGGAGTACCTGGATGATCGTGTCCAAGTCATTTCAATGGAGTGATGCGCGTTCCGTCACCGCCATCCTGGCCGGACTGGCCCTGAGCCTGGGCCTGCCCGCCGAGGCCAGAAGCGAGGAGCGCGTGCTGGACACCCTGCAGATGCATGGCTTCCTGAGCCAGGCGCTGATCGTCACCGACGACAACAACTTCTTCGGCCCCAGCAGCGAGGGCGAGGGGAGTTACGAGTTCACCGAGATCGGCGCCAACGTCTCGCTGCGTCCCCACGAGGACGTGCTGCTGGCCGCACAGGCCCTGAGCCGTCGCGCCGGGGGAGAGGGCAGCGATGCCCGACCGGTGCTGGACTATGGCATCGTCGATTATCAGGTGCTGTCGAACCAGCAGCGGACCTTTGGCATACAGGTCGGCCGCTTCAAGAACCCGTTCGGCTTCTACAACCAGACTCGCGACGTCGCCTTTACTCGACCCAGCATCCTGCTTCCCCAGTCCATCTACTTTGACCGCACGCGCTCCCTGGGCCTCTCCGCAGACGGCGCCAGCGTGTACGCGGAAGAGCGCTTCGACAGTGGCATCGTGCGTTTCAAGGGCGGCGTGGGCACACCCACGACGCGAGACCTGGGCACTCAGCTCTTCCCGCCCAGCCTTAGCTCCGAGGTGAAGGGTGACACCTCCTCGATTGCGCAGCTCATCTACGAGCACCACAACGGACGCTTCACTGCCGCCTTGAGCACCGCGGATGTCAACCTCGACTTTCAACTTGCCGGCAGCGAGGGTGAGCTGAATTTCCAACCCTGGATCCTGTCCCTGCAATACGACACGGGCAGCTGGGCCCTGACGAGCGAATATGCGCTTCGCAACCTTGATATCACAGGCACTGGGGTCGTCCGCGAATCCGACATTACCGGCGAAAGCTGGTATGTCCAATATTCCAAGCGCTTCCATGACAACTGGCAGTGGCTGCTGCGTTACGACAGCCTGATCAGCGACAGGGACGACCGATCCGGCAGCGAATATGAGGCGCAAGGCCTGGGTCCGGCACACTCGCGATTCGCCGAGGACATCACGCTGGGCCTGCAATGGAACGTCAATCCACGCCTGCTTCTGGCGGCAGAGTACCACCATATCGATGGCACAGGGTGGCTGCCGCTTCAGGATAACCCGGCCCCCTCAGAAACAGAGCGTCACTGGAACATGCTGCTGTTCCAGCTGTCGCTGCGTTTCTGACGCTTCCATGTCCCTGGCCTGGTTGTCCAAGAGATGACTGCTCTCACGTCCTTACAGCCCCGTCATCGACTCAGCCTGACGTGGCGTGTCATCGCCCTGAGCAGCCTGCTGCTGGTCGGCCTCGTGGTGCTGTTCACCTGGCTGGGCCACGAGAACCTGACGCGTCAGTTCCAGGAGAGTCGTCACGAGTACCACGAGCGTCAGCAGCGCGAGATCCGCCTCGCCCTGCAACGCTCGGCGGAGAATCTGCGACAGCTGGCAGGACTGGCCGCGGCCTCGCCGCGCCTGGGGCCCCCGCTCGAGGCCGGCCGCACGGCTGAGGTCGAGGAGGCGCTCGCCTCCCAGTGGCCGACCCTGCAGCTCGAGGCCGGCATCGATGAGATCAGGGTCGCGGATACCCGGGGGCAGCTGATGGGCCACTGGGGCGCCGGCCAGTCGGACGGCCACCTCCCGATTCAGGCCTGGGCGCAGCGGGTCATGCGCACCGAGATGCCCATCACGCGGCTGAGTTGCACGTCGAACTGTCAGCAGGTGGCCGCCGTCCCGGTGCTGGTGGACGGCGAAAGCGTCGGCCTGGTCGTGCTCTCCCGCTCCCTGGCCGATGTGACCCGCCAGGCCAGGGAGGTCTCCAACGCCGATGTGGCCCTGCTGGTCACGGGAGCGCTGGACGAGGACAGCCTGCTCGAGGAGCGCAAGCTGGCACCCTGGGACGGCTACCTGCTGGCGCTGACGCGCCAGGAGGAGAGCCTGCCGTTGCTGCAGCGGGCGTCGCGCCTCGGCCCCATCGACGAGCTGCTCGAGCGACCGGTGCAGCTGCAGGACCGGGGGCAGCACCTCGAACTCAGTGCGGTGCGCATGGATGAGGACGCCGGCGGTCGCGGCAACGGCTATTTCCTGCTGATCTCCGACATCACCCCCCAGATCCAGGCCATCAACGAGGACACGCGCACCCTGATGGGGGTCGGCCTGGTCGGCTGGCTGGCCGCCGAGCTGATGCTGCTGTTGATCCTGCTGCGCCCCATGGCCCGCCTGCGCCGGATCGCCGGCCTGCTGCCGACGCTGGCCAGCGGCGGCTTCGAGGATGTCCGGGCCGCGATTCCCGCGACCCGCCATCGCCTGCCGGACGAGATCGACGTGCTGGAGGGCACCACCCTGTCCCTCTCGCGTCAGCTCGAGACGCTGGAGGCGGAGGTGCAGGAGCGCGGCGACCAGCTGGCCGAACGGGTCGACGAGCTGGCCAAGGAGCGGGACTTCGTCAATAGCCTGCTGGATACCGCTCGTGTCTTCATCATCGCCCAGGACAGCCGGGGGCGCATCAGCCTGGTCAACGATTACACCCGGGGGATGCTGGGCCTGGACGATGCCTCCCTGCTGGGCCGGCACTTCGTCGACGTGTTCGAGGCCGGCCGTCCCTCGCCGGTGAGCACCGTCGACATCCCCCAGCAGGAAGAGCGAACGCTGCATACCTCGGACCAGCGCCTGCATACCATCGCCTGGTACCACGCCCCGCTGCCCTCGGGCGGCAACGGCGACAAGTCACGGATCTCGGTGGGGCTCGATATCACGGAGCGCAAGGCCGCCGAGGCACGCCTGACCTGGCTGGCCGAACGCGATCCCCTGACCGAGCTCTACAACCGACGCTACTTCCAGGACGCCCTGCAGCAGGCGCTCTCGCGCGAGTCGCGAGGGGCGGTGCTGCTGCTGGATCTTGACCAGTTCAAGGAGGTCAACGAGCTGAGCGGCCACCACGTCGGCGACCGCCTGCTGCGCGAAGTGGCCGAGACCCTGCTGTTGAACCTGGGGCACCGCGGCGTCATCGCCCGCCTGGGCGGCGATGAGTTCTCGCTGCTGCTGGAGCATGCCGAGGCCGACCAGGCGATTCAGGTGGCCCAGCACATCGATCAGCTGCTCGACACCCTGGGGTTCACCGCCGCGGGACGGCGCCACCGCGTCACCGCCAGCATCGGCATCGCCCTGTTCCCCGCTCACGGCAAGACGCCGGCCGACATGATGGCCAGCGCCGACGTGGCCATGTACAAGGCCAAGGAGAGCGGTCTCCAGCAGTGGCATCTGCTCTCGAGGTCCGAGAACGCCAAGGACGAGCTTCAGGAGCGCGTCTACTGGGTGGAGCGCGTGCGCAGCGCCCTCGCCGAGGACGATTTCGAGCTGATGGTGCAGCCGATCATGCGGCTGGAGGATCGCGACGTGAAGCATTACGAGGTGCTGCTGCGCATGCGCGATGCCGACGGCAGCCTGGTCTCTCCCGCCGCCTTTATCCCGGTGGCGGAGCGCAGCGGCCAGATCGTGCAGATCGATCGCTGGGTGCTGCGCCACAGCCTGCGGCTCCTCGGCCAGATCCAGGAACGGGGGTTCTGCCTGGCGGTCAACCTCTCCGGCCAGTCCCTGCATGACGAGGGCCTGAAGCAGTACCTGGCCGACGAACTGGCCGCCAGCGGCGCCGACCCCCACCACCTCATCCTCGAGGTGACCGAAACCGCCGCCGTGACCGACTTCTCGACGGCGCGGGGCGTGCTGCAGGCCATTCGCGACCTCGGATGTCGAACCGCCCTGGATGACTTCGGGGTCGGATTCAGCAGCTTCCATTACCTGGGGCAGCTGCCGGTGGATTACATCAAGATCGACGGCTCCTTCATTCGCAGCCTCCTGATCAGCCAGGAGAGCCGAGTGATCGTCCAGGCGGTTGCCGATATCGCCGCCGGGTTCGGCAAGCAGGCCATCGCCGAGTTCGTCGACCAAGAAGCCCTGCTGCCGATACTGACATCCTATGGCATTGCCTACGGTCAGGGTTTCCACCTGGGCAAGCCATCGCGGGTGGCCGAAACCTTCCCGCACACCCACAGCATGCCCTCACCGTCCGGACTAAAAGGAGGTAGCCGGTGAAAGATGACAGCACAGGAAGCCAGACCAGGGCTCTGCCCTCCTCCGGCAGACGTCTCGGCATCGATCCCGACGATCTCTTCGATCATTTCAGGCTCATCATCGCCCATACGCCCGAGCAAAAAGAGCGTGCCTTTTCACTCCGGCATGCGGTGTTCCATGAAGAACTGCACTACGAAATAGGCGACAAGACAAACAGCCCGATAGAGAAAGACAAGTATGACCACAACTCCATACTCTGCCTGCTGCAGCACAAGGCGAGCCATGTGGATGCGGGCTGCCTGAGAGTGGTCATCATCGACAAAAACCGTGACCACCCGATTCAAAACCTCCCCCTCGAGGAGTACAGCGGAAACAGCCTGGAAGGCTCCGAGCTGCACCCCCAGTTCTTCCCGGAGAGCCAGCTGTGCGAGGTTTCCAGGCTTGCCGTTCATCCGCTCTTCAGGAAGAAAGAGCTCCCGCCCATCGGGGCAAGGGACAAGGACATCAGCAACATCGGCACTGAAGGGAGCGAAAACCAACCGGCCCTCATCAGCTTGAGCCTGTTCCTGGCGGCGACGGCCATCGTGGGACTCTCGGGGCGCCGACATGTCTTTGCCATGATAGAGCCCAGGTTCAACAGATTACTGAAAGTCTCGGGGCTGCATTTCCACAGGGCGGGAGAGACGATCGATCACTGCGGCTTGAGAGCGGCTTACTACATCGATCAGCATCAGGCAGAAATCGATCTCCCCGAGAAGATCATGCCGCTCTACGCGAGAATCAAGCGCTGCCTGGAACAGCAGATGCGCCAGCAGGAGAGTGCGCACAGCGTTTCTCAGGAAGTTTAGGGCCTCCCCCGGAAGCGGCGGGGGTGCCCTTCCCGTCGCGACGAGGCCACCTCCTCCCGCATCAGGGGCCTCCCGGTGCGACGACGAGGCTTCACCCTCTTCTCATCTCGCCCTCTTGCCCCGGCCACCGCGCCCGGGCGTGATCATCCTCACCCTGACCTTGGCACGGCGCGGCGTCGATGGCGCCGCCGGCGGCGGAGCCGGGTCGGCCTCGCCGGTCGGCGCCTCGGCCGCGGGCGGCTGTGGCGGCTGCACCACCACCCAGGCGAACACCGGCAGGGAGAGCTGCCAGTAGATCGCCGAGAGGCGCAGCCCCAGGGTGACACCGAGCCCGGTGGCGATGGAGATGCCCAGCGGCGCCGACAGCGCCTCCAACCCGACGAAGGCCACGCCGCCGGCGATGGAGGCGGTGGCATAGATCTCGCGACGCAGCACCATGGGCACCCGTCGCGCCAGCACGTCGCGGGTCATGCCGCCGGCCACGCCGGTGAGCAGCCCCATGAGCACCGCCACCACGCCGGGCGCCTCGAGGGTCAGGGCCTTGTGGGCGCCGATCACCGTGAACAGCGCCAGGCCGAAGGCGTCGGCCACCGGCAGGAAGCCCCGCGACAGGCGGTGGATATAGTGAAAGCCGAGGACCGACAGCCCCACGGTGGCGAGGATCACCCAGAGATAGGTCGGATCGGTGACCCAGAACACCGGCCGCACGCCCAGCACCAGGTCGCGCAGGGTGCCGCCGCCGATCCCGGTCACCGCCGCCAGCACCAGCATGCCGAACGGATCCATCCGCGAGCGGCAGGCCAGCACCACCCCCGAGAGGGCGAAGACGATCACCCCCGCCATGTCCAACCAGTAGACCAGCCCCGTCACGTCGTCGCTCCTTGCTCTCGTGCCTCACCTGGACTCAGGATACGCGATGTGCGGCGGGGCGGCGTGGCATCGCCGACAGGCGTGGCGCGGGCCTGGTGGCGCGGGCCTGGTGGCGTGGGTCGGCCAGCGGCGGCCAAGTCACCAGGGGATGTCACTGCGATGGGGCCGGGAGTATGCTTCATGCATTATGCTTCAATCATGTCATCGTTCGCGAAGGCCCCATTCCCGATGCCGTCCTCATTGCCGCCTCCTGTGTGCCGTCCTCTCGCCGCCGGCTTCCTGCTGACGGGTCTCGGGCTCGTGCTGCCGCTCGCCGGCTGCACCCTCAACACCTACCCGGATGGCCACCGCGAGACCGTGCTCGGCGTGCCGAACGAGGAAGGCCCTACGCGGTATTCCCCGGGGGTGATCGTCGACGAGCAGGGTGAGCCGCGGGCGATCACCGATGCCCCGGACTGAGGCCCGCCGCGCCATCACCCCGAGCGCCCCTTGCTCGCACTGTCAGAGGCCTCGCCGGCCCCACGAGGAACCACCATGGAATGGACCCCCGCCACGTTCTGGCTCGCCACCGCCCTGCTGCTCGGCCTGGCCGAGCTGACCTCCGGCGCCCTGCTGCTGCTGGCGCTGGCCTTCGCCGCCGCGCTGACCGCCGCTGCCACCGCCGTGTTCGGGCTGCCCCTAAGCGGCCAGCTGCTGGCCATGGGCATCCTCGCCGGGGTACTGGTACCGCTGACCATCAAGGTGATCCGCCCGCGCTTCTCGCCCCGAGGGGTGGCCTACGGCACCACCGGCAGCGGCGTGGAGAGGGGCAAGCGCTACCTGACGCTGGAGCGCGACTTCGACGGCGCCTCGGGGCTCAAGATCAACGGCGACTTCTACCGCCTGCGCGTCGACGGCAGCGCCACCACTCGCCTGCCGCCCGACACCGAGGTCATCTTCAAGGAATTCGATGGCACCACCGCCATCGTCACGCTGGCCGAGGCCGGCGCCTCATCACAGGAGCAGTGAACATGGACCTTCCGTTGAGCCCGGGGCTGATGCTCAGCCTAATTATCGTCGTCATGGGGATCGTGATCATCGCCAAGGGGCTGGTGATCGTGCGTCAGTCCGAGGTCATGGTGATCGAGCGGCTGGGGTCGTTCAGCCGGGTGCTGGAGAGCGGCATCAACATCATCATTCCCTTCATCGAGCAGCCCCGCGCCATCACCATGATCCGCTACAAGAAGATGGGCGAGGAGTACCTGCCGCTGACCAGCGACGAGGTGCGCATCGACCGCCGCGAGACGGTGATGGACTTCCCCGGCCAGCCGGTGGTGACCACCGACAACGTCACCGTGACCATCAACGGCGCCCTCTACTACCAGATCATCGATCCCAAGCGGGCGGTCTACGAGGTCGAGAACATGAGCCAGGCGGTCGAGGTGCTGGCCAAGACCACCCTGCGCTCGGTGGTCGGCAAGATGGAGCTCGACAAGCTGTTCGAGTCCCGAGCCGAGGTCAACAACGAGATCCAGGCCTCGATGGAGGAGCCCGCCTCCAAGTGGGGCGTGAAGATCTCGCGGGTCGAGGTGCAGGACATCGCCATGCCCGAGGAGGTCGAGTCCGCCATGCGCCTGCAGATGGCCGCCGAGCGCAAGCGTCGCGCCACCGTCACCGAGGCCGAGGGCGAGAAGTCCGCGGCCATCGCCATGGCCCAGGGCCAGCGCGAATCGGCGATCCTCAACGCCCAGGGCGACAAGGAATCCGCCATCCTGCGCGCCCAGGGGGAACAGGAGTCGATCAAGCTGGTGCTCAATGCCATCGGCGAGAGCGAGGAGAACAAGCGCACCGTGGTCGGCTACCTGCTCGGCCAGAGCTACATCAAGGCGCTGCCGACCATGGCCAAGGACGGCGAGCGGGTCTTCGTGCCCTACGAGTCCACCGCGCTGCTGGGCTCGATGGGCATGTTCCGCGAGCTGGCCGGCTCCCCGGAAGACACCGTGCGACAGCAGCTCGACGCGAACACCGGCCAGACCGGCCTGCGCAGCGGCATGCTGGGCGGGGCCGGCAGCGCGTCCTGAGCCCATGCTCGACGGTTGATGCCGGGCATCAGCGCCCAGCCGCTGCCTCTCCACCGAAGCGGCCAAGCTGCATCTCCTGCAGACGGCTCAGGCTGCGCCGGAAGGGAAAGGCCAGGTGCCCCTCGGTGTAAAGCGCCTCGAGGGGCACTCGGGCGGCGAGGTAGAGGGGAATGCCCCGGTCGTAGCACTCGTCGACCAGAGCGATGAAGCGGCGCACGCCATCGTCCTGAGGGGAGAGCGCGGGCAGCGCCCGGTCGCCAGCCATGACGCGCGCCACGCCATCCTCGGTGCCGCGAGAGATGCGGGCGGCCTCGGGCTCGCCGCCGAGGCTCGGCACCTCATCCAGCAGGATGGTCCGAAACCGGTCGCACAGGCCGATGAAGTCCAGTGCCGACAGCGGCTGCTCGCAGAGGGCGGCGTAACGACACCAGAGCACATCCTCGCCTCGCTGTGTCACGTCGAGCTCCCGGTGACCCAGGGTGATGGGCTCGCTCGTGGTCGCCTGCCCCGCCGCCAATGCCTCGAAGACCGCCGGCAAGGGGCTTGGCGTATCGGGCTCGATCACCCAATAGCGCTCATGCGCCTCGCCCGGATGCTGGCGATGGTCCTGGCCGCCATCGAGGTGAAGCACCTCGAGATGCGCCTTCAGGGCGGCGATCGCCGGCAGGAAGCGCTCGCGGTTGAAGCCGTCGGCGTAGAGCTGATCCGGCGCCTGGTTGGACGTGGTGACCAGCACCACCCCCTGCTCGACCAGCGCCATCAACACCCCACCGAGCAGCATGGCATCGGCGATATCGTTGACGTAGAGCTCGTCCAGGCACAGCACCCTCACCTCGTCCGCGAGCTCGGCCGCCAGACGGCTCAACGGGTCGGCGGCGCCCATCAGCTGGAACTGGCGACGGTGCACCCAGCGCATGAAATGATGGAAATGCTGGCGGCGCGCCGGCACCTCAAGCGAGGCCACGAAGCGATCCATCAGCCAGGTCTTGCCGCGCCCCACCGGCCCCCACAGATAGAGCCCCCTGGCGTGATTCACGCCCTCATGGCCGTGTTCCGCCCCATGGGCTGGCACTTCGTGCAGCGCCCGGGCACAGGCGTCGAGCGCCTCGGCGGCCTGGCGCTGGGCAGCGTCCTCGACGAAGCCGTTCTCTAGGGCGTGCTCATAGGCGTCAAGCGGCGAGAAGGTCATCGGCAGGGCCTGCGTCGTGAAAGGACATCTGAAGAGGCATTACTGTGCCAGCGTCGGAGCTCGGTAGAAAGCGACACGGTAGATGGCGCCTGCGTCGGGGCACTATGACAGTAGAAAGTGCCAGCACCGCCGTCAGGGCAGCATTCAAGGCTATCAAAATAGCTAACGCCCCCGCCGACCAGGAAGGCCGACGGGGGCGTCGCATTGCCATGCCTCAAAGGACAAGCCCTCGAGGCAGCGGCTTACCCCAGCTGGAACGGATACACCGAGCCAATCTTCAAGAGCCGCGTCAGCTCGTCCAGGGCGGTGAGGGCCTCGGCGGCGAGCTGCGGGTCGGCCAGGTCCTCCGGGGCCAGGCGGTCCCGGTAGTGACGCTCGACCCAGGCGGTGAGATCGCCGTGCAGGGCGTCGTCCAGCAGCACCCGGCCGGAGAGTGCGGCCCGCTCGGCGGCCGAGAGCACCACCCGCAGGCGCAGGCAGGCGGGGCCGCCGCCGTTGCGCATGCTCTGCTTGACGTCCTTGACCACCACCTCGGCGATGGGGTTGTGGCCGGCCAGCAGGTGATCCTGGATGGCCCGCCAGACGCTCTCGCGCTCCTGGCACTCGCCGGGCACCACCAGGGTCATGGTGCCGTCAGGGTTGGAGAGCAGCTGCGAGTTGAAGAGATAGGAGGCCACGGCGTCCTCGAGGCTCACCGCCTCTTCCGGCACCCGCACCGGAATCAGCGGCGTGGGCATCTTCGCGCGCAGCGCCTCCAGGGTGCCCTCCTCGTCGAGGAAGGCCCGCTCGTGATAGAGCAGCACCGGGCCGTTGCCCACCGCGATCACGTCGTTGTGGAAGACGCCGGCGTCGATCGCCTCGGGATGCTGCTGGGCGAACACCACCTGGGACTCCGAGAGGCCGTGCTGACGGGCGATCGCCTGGCTCGCCTCCAGGGTCTGGCGGGCCGGGTAGCGACGCGGCGCCACGCTCTCCTCCGTCCCCCAGCCGAAGGCCGCCCGGCCGTAGACGAAGAGGTGCACGCCGGGCTCGCCGTACTCGCCGCAGAGCCGGGTGTGGTTGGCCGCGCCCTCGTCGGAGAAGGCCGGCGTGGCCGGCAGCGCCGGGTGATGAGCGAAGAGGCTCGGCTCGCGGAAGATCGAGGCCAGCACCCGGCCGGTGGTGTCCGGCTCCAGGTAGCGGTGGAAGCTCGACTGCAGGTTGGCCGGGGTGAAGTGCACCCGGCCGTCCAGGGCATCCGCCGAGGGCGTCACGGTCGCCGCGTTGGCGGTCCACATGCTCGAGGCCGAGCAGACCGCGCGCAGCAGCTGCGGCGCCTCGCCGGCCGCCCGGGCCAGCACCTGGGCATCGCTGCCCTGGAAGCCCAGGCGGCGCAGCGCCCCCAGGTCGGGACGCTGCTGGGGTGGCAGCACGCCCTGAGCATAGCCGGCGTCCATCAGCGCCTTCATCTTCGCAAGCCCCTGCAGGGCGGCCTCCCGGGGATTGGCCACCAGCCCCTGGTGGGTCATGGAGGCCAGATTGCCCAGCGCCAGGCCCGAGTAGTTGTGGGTCGGGCCGACCAGGCCGTCGAAGTTGACCTCGCGCGCGTCCGCGACCGGCCGCTCGCCGATGTCGTTCATCCCGTCACTCATAGCGTCACCCCCGGCGGCAGCTTGTCGGGCAGGCTCAGCGCCTCGCTCTCCATGGAGGCCACGGGATAGGCGCAGTAGTCGGCCGCGGTCTTGTAAGAGCGCGCTGGGAGCGCCTGCGGAGCGATGGGTATTAGTATCCGAGTCACAGCGTCACCCCCGGCGGTAGCTTGTCGGGCAGGCTCAGCGCCTCGCTCTCCATGGAGGCCACCGGATAGGCGCAGTAGTCCGCGGCGGTCTTGTAAGAGCGCGCTGGGAGCGCCTGCGGAGCGATGGGTATCAGTATCCGAGTCATAGCGTCACCCCCGGCGGCAGCTTGTCGGGCAGGCTCAGCGCCTCGCTCTCTATGGAGGCCACGGGATAGGCGCAGTAGTCGGCCGCGTAGTAGGCGCTGGGGCGGTGGTTGCCGCTCGCGCCCACGCCGCCGAAGGGCGCGTCGCCGGAGGCGCCGGTGGTCTGGCGGTTCCAGTTGACGATGCCGGCGCGGATGCGCAGCAGGAAGTCGTCCCAGTCGTCACGCTCGCCGCCGATCAGCCCCGCGGAGAGACCGTAGCGAGTGTCGTTGGCCAGGCGCAGGGCCTCGTCCCAGTCGCGATAGCGGTAGACCTTGAGCAGCGGGCCGAAGTGCTCCTCGTCGGGCACCTCGAGGCCGGTGACGTCGATCAGCGCGGGGCTGAGCAGGCTGGTGCCGGGCTCCAGGCGCTCCATGCGCGAGAGCACCGTGCCGCCGCGCGCCTCCAGGTCCTCCTGGGCCGCGAGCAGGCCGTCGGCCGCCGCCACGTTGGCCAGCCCCGCGTAGAAGGGCGCCGGCTCGCAGAACTGGTCGGCCACGTGAAGCCGCGAGATGGCGTCACTGAGGGCGTCGAGCAGGTGATCGCCCACCTGGCCCTCGGGGACGATCAGCCGCCGGGCGCAGGTGCAGCGCTGGCCGCCGGAGAGGAAGGCCGACTGCAGGATGGTCAGCACGGCGGCCTCCTGGTCGGGCACGTCCTTGACCACCAGCGGGTTGTTGCCGCCGAGCTCCAGGGCCAGGATCTTGTCGAACTGGTCGGCGAACTGGCGGTGCAGGATGCCGCCCACCCGGGCGCTGCCGGTGAACAGCAGGCCGTCGATGCCGGGGTGCGCCGAGAGCGCCTGGCCCGTGGCGGCCGCGCCCTGGACGAGGTTGATCACCCCGTCGGGCAGCCCGGCCTCCTGCCAGCACTGCAGGGTGAGGTCGGCGGTCAGCGGGGTCTGCTCGCTGGGCTTGAAGACCACGCTGTTGCCGGCCAGCAGCGCCGGGACCATGTGGCCGTTGGGCAGGTGGCCGGGGAAGTTGTAGGGGCCGAACACCGCCATCACGCCGTGGGGGCGGTGGCGCAGCACGGCGGTGGCGTCGCCGAGGTCGCGGCTGCGCTCCCCGGTGCGCTCCTGGTAGGCGCGCAGGGAGATCGCCACCTTGCCGATCATCGCGCCGATCTCGGTGCGCGCCTCCCAGAGGGGCTTGCCGGTCTCGTGGGCGATGGTGGTGGCGAGATCCTCACGATGGGTCTCGAGCACCTCGCGGAAGCGCTCGACCAGCGCCTGGCGCTCGGCGAAGGGGGTGCGGGCCCAGGCCGGGAAGGCCTCGCGGGCGGCCGCCACGGCGGCGTCCACCTGGGCCTCGTCGGCCGCCTGGCCCTCCCAGAGGCGCGCGTCGGAGACCGGATCGCGCTTGGCGATGACCTCGCCGCGCCCTGCCTGCCAGGTGCCGCCGATCAGCAGCTGTTCTGTTGCCTTCATCACGCCTCCTCCTCGGTATCCAGTATGCGCAGGGTGTCGCCGGACGCGACCTCGAGCCGACGCGCCTCGGCCTCGTCGAGGGTCACCACGCCCTGCTCGTCCGGGCCTCGGCCCAGCCAGGCGGCCCGGAAGCCGGTCATCGAGGTGGTGGCCGCCAGCCAGCGCGGGCGCGGCGTCGCCTCGAGGGTGCCGGCTTTCACCTCCACCCAGCAGCGCCGCGACAGCCGCACGCCGCGCACGTCGTCGATGTAGGCCTCGACGGTGGGACCGCCGTCGAAGATGTCGATGTAGCCCTCCCAGCGCAGCCCCTGCTTCTTGAGCATGGCCAGCGCCGGGCGGGTGTGTTCATGGACCTGGCCGATGCAGGCCCGCGCCTCCTCGCTGAGGAAGGGGGTGTAGATCGGGAACTTGGGCATCAGCTCGCCGATGAAGCTCTTCTGGCCGAGCCCGGTGAGCTTGTCCGCCTCGTCGAAGTCCAGCGGGAAGAAGTGGCTGCCCAGGCACTCCCAGAAGGGGCTTCTGCCGCGCTCGTCGAAGACGCCGCGCATCTCGGCCAGCACCTTCTCGGGGAAGCGGTCGCGGAACTCGGCCATGAACAGCCAGCGCATCATCGAGAGCAGCGCCCCGTTGCGCTGGTGGCGGGGGTCGCCGCCGCGGTACTCGGGCCGGAGGAACAGCGAGGCCACCTCGGCGTCGCCGGTGTGGTCGGAGCTCAGGAAGAGGGTGTCGATGGTACGGTGCAGGTCGAGCTGCACCGAGGAGTGCGCCAGGGTGCCGAGACGGTAGTGGTAGAACGGCGTCTCGCGTCCCACCTGGCCCTCGATGGCGCAGCAGCCGGCCAGCCGGCCGGTCTCCTCGTCCTCCAGCACGAAGAAGTAGAGCCGCTGGTCCACCGGGGTGCGCTCCTCGAAGGCGCTCATCGTGGAGGCGATCCGGGCGGCCAGGAACTCGCGATTGTCGGGCAGCGAGGTGAAGCCCACGCCGGTCTCCCGGGCCAGGGCCTGGAGTTCGTCGATGTCGGTCTCGACGATCGGTCTCATGCGCATCACAGCTCTCCCTCGTCATAGCCCGGTTCGTCGGCATCGGTACTCGCGTCACCGAACCCGGGCAGCGCCAGGGGCGCGGCCAGCACGGCACGGCCCTCCTCGACGCCCAGAAGCTCGGCGTGCTCGGGCGAGAGCATCAGCTGGCCGGTGGGCGACAGCGCATAGCGCGCCACCACGCAGCGGAAGTCCTCCAGCCGCTGGTTGGCGATCATCGCCGGTTCGGCGTCGGGCAGCGCGTGGGCCGGGCGGATGCGCACCGGGTGCCAGGCGGCGCGGCGAAAGCTCGCCAGGCGCTCGCGCTCGCCCTTGATCACCGGGCCGGCGTCGAAGATGTCCACGTGGCGGCTGCGCAGGAAGCCCTCGGCCAGCATCTCGTTCATCGCCGACTCGTGGTCGGGATGCTCGCGGCCGATGGCGGCGCGGGCCTGGGGCGTGAGCAGCGCCAGGTAGAGCGGGAACTGCGGCATCACCTCGGCGACGAAGCTCTTCGAGCGCACCCCGGCGAAGTAGTTGATCTCCTGGTAGTCACGCACGAAGAAGTGGCGCCCCACGCTGTTCCAGAACGGCGACTCGCCCTGCCCGTCCAGGTAGCCCGGGAAGGCCATGGCCAGCAGGTCGGCGAAACGCTCGGGGTACTGGCTGATGAACATCAGCCGCGCGCGGCGCAGCAGGCTCTCGGCGCTGGTGCCCTTGTAACGGGCGTCCAGCGACAGCGCGCAGAGCAGGGTCGCCTCGGAGACCTCGTGGGAGAGCGCCAGGGTCGGCACCTCGCGGCGCACGTCGAGCTGCTGGGAGGCGTGGATCAGCGTCTCCTGGCGATAGGTGTAGTAGGCCTCGCGGGCGCCGGCCTGGGCGCGGATGGTGGCGGTGCCGGCCACCTCGCCGCGCTCCAGGTCCTCGAGCACGAAGATGTAGTGCTCGTCGCCGGGCGCCTCGATGTCGCCGGCGAAGGCGCGCTGGGAGCGCGCGATGCGCTCCTCGAGGCGGTCGCGATGGGCCGGCAGGTTGGTCAGCCGCGGCGTGGCGCTGCCGGCCAGCCGCTCCAGGGACGGCAGGTCCGCCGGGCGAACGGGACGAATGACCAGCATGGCAGGATCTCCGATGGGGGATGGTTCGTCGCGCAGGGCGGAGCCGCGGTTCACTGCTCGGCCACCAGCCGCGCCACCGCCCGCTCGAGGCGCGCCATGCCTTCGCGAATGTCCGCCTCGGGAATAACCAGAGACGGCGCCATGCGCAGCACGTTGGGCCCGGCGATCAGCGCCATCACGCCCTCCTCGATGGCCAGCGGCAGGATGTCCTTGGCGCGGCCCTCGTAGTCGGCAGACATCTGGGCGCCCATCAGCAGGCCCATGCCGCGCACCTCCTTGAACACGCCGTACTTGCGGTTGATCGCCTCGAGGTGCTCACGGAAGAGGTCGTGACGGCGCTTGACGCCCTCGAGCACCTCGGGGGTGTCGATGTACTCCACCGCGGCCAGGGCCACGGCGGAGGCCAAGGCGTTGCCGCCGTAGGTGGAACCGTGGGTGCCGATGGCCATGGCCGGGGCGATGGCGTCGGTGGTCAGCATGGCGCCCACCGGGAAACCGCCGCCCAGCGACTTGGCGCTGGTCAGGATGTCCGGGGTCACGCCGTACTCCATGTAGGCGAAGAGCGAGCCGCTGCGGCCGACGCCGGTCTGCACCTCGTCGAAGATCAGCAGCGCCTGGTGCTCGTCGCACAGCGCGCGCAGCCCCTCGAGGAATTCCTGGGTGGCGGGCACGATGCCGCCCTCGCCCTGCATCGGCTCGACCATCACCGCGCAGGTGTCGTCGCCCATCAGCTCGCGCACCGCCTCGAGGTCATTGAACTCGGCGTGCAGGATGCCGCCGGGGATCGGCCCGAAGCCCTGGGAGTACTTGGGCTGGCCGCCGACGCTGACGGTGAAGAAGGTGCGGCCGTGGAACGACTGGCGGAAGGAGATGATCTTGTCCTTGTGCTCGCCGTGCTCGTTGTAGGCCCAGCGGCGCGCCAGCTTGAGCGCCGCCTCGTTGGCCTCGCCGCCGGAGGAGCAGAGGAACACCTTGTCGGCGAAGGTGCGCTCGACGAGCGCCCGGGCGAGCTTCAGGGCCGGCTCGTTGGTGTAGACATTGGCCAGGTGCCAGACCTTGTGGGCCTGCTCGGTGAGGGCGTCGACCAGCACCGGGTGGCAGTGACCGAGGGCGTTGACGGCGATGCCGCCGGCGAAGTCGATGTACTCGCGGCCCTCCTGGTCCCACAGGCGGCTCCCCTCGCCGCGCACCGGGATCGCCTTCTGGGGGGCGTAGTTGGGCACCATGTACTGGTCGAAGTCGGCGCGGGTCGGGGTCTGGCTCATGTCGCTCTCCATGGTCGGAATGAGGGATTCTGGCAATACCTCGAGTATAGGGAGCGGCGCGACGGGGGGCTTTCAGCAATGGGACGGGGAGTTGTGTAAAAGGTAGCGGCGGCCATGACGCCCCCACGACCGAGACGGGATGGAGTAGGCTGAAGGGATCCATCCGCAGGAGCCCCACATGCTCAACACCACGGCCTGGAACCGGATCCGCTACGGCCTCTACGCGCCCGTCTATGACCTGGTGGCCGAGCGGGCCTTTCGCGCGGCGCGCCGCCGGGCCCTCGCCCAGGTGGACTGGCGCCCCGGCATGCGGGTGCTGCTGGTCGGCGCCGGCACCGGACTCGACCTGCCCTGGCTGCCCCGGGACATCGAGCTGCACGCCACCGACCTCGCGCCGCGCATGGTGCGGCGCCTGGTGCACCGCGCCGAGCGGCTCGGCCGTGACGTCCAGGCCGAGACGATGGACGCCGAAAGGCTCGACTACCCCGACGGGCACTTCGACGTGGTGGTGATGCACCTGATCCTGGCGGTGATGCCCGACCCGGCTCGGGGCCTGGCCGAGGCCCACCGGGTGCTGAGGGGCGAGGGGCAGCTCTGCGTGATGGACAAGTTCCAGGCCGACGCTCGCCCGGCGAGCCTGCCGCGCCGCGGCCTCAATCTCCTCACCTCGGCCATCGCCACCGACATCACCCGCCAGGCCCGGCCGCTGCTGGCGAGCGCCGGCTTCACCATCGAGCAGGACACTCCGGTCATGATGGGCACGCTCTTCCGCGCCCTGCTGGCCTGCAAGGCGCGGCCGGCTGACGGCTGATCGACGCCGCGGAGCCCGCGTCACCCGAAGGCGATGGCCCGTCCCGCTACTCGGCAGGGAGCGAGAGCCGCGCCAGGCACCAGTCCCATACCGCATCTTGCCGGGCGAGAGACAGGGATGACCGCTGGCGCACGAGATAATAGCTGGGCGCTTCGATCATGGACTCCCCCGTGACCTGCACCAGGCGCCCGGCCGCGAGATCTCCCGTCACGAACGCCCGGCATGCCAAGGCGATGCCCTGGCCCGCCAGGGCGGCGTCCAGCGCCAGTGTCGTCTGATTGAAGACCGCACCGGGCAGTGGTCCGTCGGCACGCAGAAACCTCGGCCAATGATCGTGCGCGTCATGCAAGAGCGGAAGCTCCCGCAGCCGCTCGGCAGAGAGGGGGAGCGCTGACGCCTTGACCAGATGGGGGCTCGCGACCGCGACCAGCTCCTGGTGAAACAGCAACTCGGCCTCCAGTCTGGATGGAAACGGAGGCCGGGTGAGCCGCACCGCGATGTCCACCTGGTCGCGCTCGAAATCGGAGAGCGCCTCGGTGGCCACCGTGCGCAATGCCACGCCGGGTAGCGCGGCGTTCAGCTCGGCGAGACGAGGGATCAGCAGCTTCGTGGCGAAGGTCGGCGCCACGCTGATCGTGATCGTCTCCGGTCGCTCCAGCAGCCGTCCGGTGGCGTCCCCGAGCGTATCGAAGGCGCGGGTCACGTCCGTCAGGTAGGCCGCGCCCTGGGGCGTCAGGGCGAGGCCGCGCGGCAGGCGCTGGAACAGGGCCTGGTCCAGGTGCGCTTCCAGGGCGCGCACCTGCTGCGCGACGGCACCCTGGGTGACACCCAGCTCATCGGCGGCGGCCCGGAAACTCCGTCGGCGGCCCGAGACCTCGAAGGCACGCAGGGCATTGAGAGGGGGGAGCTTGCGGCGGGAGGGCGTCATGACAATAGCCTGGAGTTTTTCTACAGCCTGGCACGTTTATTCATCACGCGAAACGTCAGCGGTCACTTGGCACAATGCCGCCAGACATTCACCGAAGGGGGCGTGACCCGCTCCCTCCGATGGTCCTGTCTCCGCGCTGCCACGCGCCCCCTGCCCCAGGGAGGCGCTCGTTGCGCTCTTGCTCAAGGAGAACGCCATGTTACGTGCCTATGCTGCGCTCGCTGCGCTTGGCATCATCTGGGGCTCGAACTTCATCTTCATGAAGTGGGCCACCGATGTGATCTCGCCGACACAGACGGTATTCCTGCGTGTGCTGTTCGGCTTCCTTCCCCTGGCCCTGGTGGCCTGGCGAGCCAGGGTCCTGACGCGTGATCAGTTGCGCCATCTGCCGCACTTCGCGGTCATGTCGGTGCTGGCGACGACCTTCTACTACTACGGCTTCGTGGCCGGTACCGCGCGGCTGCCATCGAGCATGGCCGGACTGCTGAGCGGTTCGATCCCTATCTTCACCTTCCTCTGCGCCGTCCTGTTCCTGCGCCAGGATCGCCCGACCGGCCAGATGGCGGCCGGCGTTGCCCTGGGCTTCATCGGCATTGCGCTGAGCGCCCGTCCCTGGGAGGGCACCGAGGGTGTCGCGTTCACCGGGGTCCTCTGGATGCTGGCCGGGACGCTGAGCCTAGGGGTGTCATTCGTCTACGCCCAGCGGTTCCTGTCGCCGCTGCAACTGCCCCCGCTGGCCCTGGCGACCTGGCAGACGGGGCTCGCCCTTCTGACCCTGCTGATACTGACCAACTTCGACGGCATGACGGCCATCGCGGGAGACCCACGCGCCCTGTTGGGCGCCGTCGTCGGCCTGGGCATGCTGGGCACCGGCGTGGCCTTCTTCACCTACTACTTCATCATCGAAAGGCTCGGCTCCGTGCAGGCCGCAGGCGCCACCTACATCGCGCCGCTGGTGGCCGTGATCATCGGCGCCGCGGTCGGTGAGGACATCACCGTCCCCCTCATCCTCGCGCTGGGCCTGATCCTGGGGGGCGTGGTGCTGATCCAGACGGGCAAGCGCCGCAACGCCTCTGCGCCCATGCCGTACCAGGCCAAGGAGTAGGGGCGACCCTGGCGGCGTTCCATCGCAGGCGCCAGCAGGAGGCAGCAGCTTGCCGGCCGGACAGGGTGACGTACCGGACACAAGGCCGTGGACCGGACGCCTCGTCGCCTGACGAGATGCCGAACGCCCCACCGGATTGTCAGCCCTGACCGAGGGACCATCCGCCACCGGCTTGGCAGGCTCAACGCGCAAAGGCTCACCACGGGGGTGAGCCTTTTCTCTCGACGCTTGCCGCCTCGAATATCGACGGCTGGAAGGGTTACATGTTGGCTGCCTCGAGGGCCACGAGGGTCTCCTCCAGCAGCGCTTTCAGCTCCGCCACCTCCTGTTCGAGCACTTCCACCTTGCGCTCTTCGAGGGCCGTGTCGCTGCGCTGCTCGATCTTCTGCATGCGCTCCTGCAGGGTGGCAGAGTCCATGGCGTAAGCGGTGCCGGCGACCAGCATGGAGGCCATTACGGCAGAAAACATCGTCTTGGTCTTCATCTCATTCTCCTTGGTATCACGGGGACGTTCATCTTTGCCCATGAGGGATGCGTCAATGTCAGTCACACTTCTTTTAACAACCGAACAACCGTCTTGCCTGCTGGGTTTCGAACTCCCTCCTCCTGCCTTTCGCCTCAACCCGCCAGGTTCTCGCGCACGGCCGGGGTGCCACCCTGCTCGCCCTGCGCTTCGCCAACGGCCCTCCAGGCGGCGCCGGTAATGGCCAGTGACACGCCCAGCAACACCAGGTCCTTGGCCAGGAAACCACCGAACAGTGACGGATAGGGCAGCGTATTGCCTGACAGGCTGCTGACGTGGAGCACGCCCGGCGTGGTCAACAGGAAACTCGCCGTGGTCAGGAAGATGACACTGGCCAGCGCCCCGCCCACCAGGCCTGCCTTCTTCGACACCGGGTAGGCCGCCAGGAGCAGGCCGACCACGATCTCGACGGTCCCGATAACGGCGGACACCTGCTGGACACTGGCAAGGCCATAGAGCCAGGACATCAGCGGGGAACTGGCCACGATACCCTGGATAGCCGCGGCTTCATCCGGGTGATACTTGAAGACGCCGATCCACAAGAGAATGGCCACCACGCCATACAGGGCCACGTAAAAACCCGCTCGAGACAGGATGTCGCGATTCATGTCTTGCTCTCCACTTAGAGATTTTCGTGAGGTCATTGAAACCATGTCCGCCGTATTGAAGGCCCGCGCCTTCCACATATTCGCCTGAACGATCGCCTGGAACTTCATCGCGCCCCGGCCTGCTGCCAGGCCCCTGACCCATCGCCAGGCCGGTGCCGATCAGCGCTGCGCCCTGCAAGGTGGTACTTGGTGTCATGCGACACCTTGCCCTTACAGCTCCCCCCATATTTTTTCGTCTCTCCTGCCATCTCAGCCGTCGCCTTTCCCGTCTGGAATGTCTCTTGTCAAGGCATCGCTTAACCGAGTGTCCGGACTTCGTCACCTTCGCACGCTCCCCCTTACACGGCGCCTCCATCTCGGACGTACGACCGCATGGACGCCCCCTGTAAAAGGGAAAGCGCCCCAGGAAGATCGGGCCTTGTTCCGGGCGAGCGGTGGTCAGGGACTGCAGCGTCGGATCGGGAGGGGAGAAGACGTGGCGGGAAGAGCGGCCCGGACGAGGGCCAGGGCCGGCAGGCGGATCACCGACGCAACGCGCCGCCGATGTCGCCCAGGCGCTCCTCTCTCGGCGTGATGCCGAAGTGGTTGCGGTAGGCAGTGGAGAAGTGGGCCGCCGAGGAGAACCCGGTCAGCAGGGCGATCTCGCCGGCGGGATGATCGCTCTCGCGCAGCAGGCGACGCGCCCGCTGCAGGCGCAGGTCCAGGTAGTAGCGACTGGGCACCGCCTGGAGGTACTTCTTGAAGAGTCGCTCGAGCTGGCGCCGCGAGATACCCAGGTGCTCGGCCAGCTCGTGGGTGGTCAGCGGCTCCTCGATATTGGCCTCCATCAGCGACACCGCATCGGCGAGGCTCTCCGGGGCGTGGCCGAGCCGCGAGCGCAGCGGCATCTGCTGAGGCTCGTCGCCCATGCGGATGCGCTCCAGCACGAAATGCTCGGAGATGCGCTCGGCGAGCCGCGGGCCGTGCTGGCTGCCGACCAGGGTCATCATCATGTCCATGGCGGCGGTCCCGCCGCCGCAGGTCAGGCGGTCGCGGTCGATCTCGAAGAGCTGGCGCGAGAGACGCACCTGGGGGAAGTCGTCGGCCACGGCGTCGAAGCGCTGCCAGGGCAGCGTGGCCCGATAGCCGTCGAGTACCCCGGCCCGGGCCAGCACCTCGGTGCCGCCACCGATGCCGCCCAGCAGCACCCCGGCGCCGGCGAGGCGGCCGAGCCAGTCGACCAGCGCCTCGGGCACGCGCCCGGCGAGCGGCCCGGGGGCGCACACCAGCAGCAGGTCCAGCGGGTCATCCACCTCGCCGAGGGCGGCCTGGGGCATCAGCGCCTGCTGGGAGGCGCTCGCCACGGGGCCCACCGCGGTGGCGAAGGTGGTCAGCCGATAGAGCGGGCGCCCCTCCAGCCGGTTGGCCACGAACAGCGGCTCGGTGGCGCAAGCCTCGGCCAGCAGGGAGAAGCCGGGCAGCACCACCACGCCGACGTGGCGGGTCAGCGACGTCGGGCGTGGCGTTGAAAGGGAGTCGGGCATGCGGATCTGGCCTTGGGTCGGCGCCGGCAGGCACGGGGAACGACCCTATCTTACCCAAGGCCGGGCGGGATCCACAGCCCCGCCGTCGGGGACGAGAGGGGCTAGGGACCGTTGCCGCTGAGCAGCAGCATGGCCGCCACGGCGAGACCGAGGATCACGATCACCAGGGGCAGCACGCGGGGGAGCGCGCCGGGCGGGCTCTTGGCCTCGGGCTGCTCCGCGTCCGGCTCGGGATGCTCGTAGTCCTCGGGCTGGCTCACTTCCTTGAGATGCTTGAGTTCCTCTTCCGGCGTCTTGCTGTCGTCGCGGGTATCCATGGCACGCCTCCTTCGCTCTGGCAACGATCCCGCGCCCTGCACGCCGCTCGAAAGCACGGGTCCTACAGGTTCACGACATCGAAGTCGGCCACCGGGTTCACATCGGCGTCGTAGTCCACGTCGTCACGCTCGAAGCCGAACAGCTTCAGGAAGTCGTGCTTGTAGCCGGCGTAGTCGGTGATCTCGAAGAGGTTCTCGGTGGTCACCTGGGGCCACAGGTCCTTGCAGGCCTGCTGGACGTCGTCACGCAGCTCCCAGTCGTCCAGGCGCAGGCGGCCGGCCTCGTCGGTCGCGGCGCTGCCCTGCCCGTCACCCAGGTAGAGCCGCTCGCCGAACAGGCGGTTGAGCTGGTCGATGGTGCCCTCGTGCAGGCCCTGCTCCTTCATCACCCGGTAGACCATGGCGATGTAGAGCGGCATGACCGGGATGGCCGCGCTGGCCTGGGTCACCACGGACTTGAGCACCGCCACGTTGGCGCCGCCGCCGGTGGCCTTGAGACGCGCGTCGATCTCGCCGGCGGCGCGATCCAGGTCCTCCTTGGCCTTGCCCAGGGCGCCGTGCCAGTAGATCGGCCAGGTGATCTCGGTGCCGATGTAGCTGAAGGCCACGCTCTTGGCGCCCGGGGCCAGCACGCCGGCACGATCCAGGGCCTCGATCCAGAGCTCCCAGTCTTCGCCGCCCATCACCGCCTTGGTGTCCTCGATCTCCTGCTCGGTGGCGGGCTCGACCTCGGCCTCGATGATGGCGTCCTTGTTGGTGTCGATGGCGGTGGCGCGGTAGGTCTCGCCGATCGGCTTGAGGCTGGAGCGCTTGAGCTCGCCGCTATCGGGGAGCTTGCGCACCGGCGAGGCCAGCGAGTAGACCACGAGATCCACCTGGCCGAGGTCCTGCTGGATCAGCTCGATGGCCTTCTCGCGGGCCTCGTGGCTGAAGGCGTCGCCGTTGATCGACTTGCTGTAGAGGCCTTGCTGCTTGGCGAACTTGTCGAAGGCCGCGCTGTTGTACCAGCCGGCGGTGCCGGGCTTCTTCTCGGTGCCCGGCTTCTCGAAGAACACGCCCAGAGTGTCGGCGCCATAACCGAAGGCCGCAGTGACGCGCGCCGCCAGGCCATAGCCGCTGGAGGCACCGATCACCAGCACCTTCTTCGGGCCGTTGGCCTTGTCCAGGCCGCGGGCGCGGGTCGCCTCGATCTGCTCGAGCACGTTCTGCTCGCAGCCGACGGGATGGGTGGTGGTGCAGATGAAACCGCGAACCTTGGGCTTGATGATCACGACAGACCTCGTTTTTGCTGGCGGACCCGAGGGCCGGAAACGGCCGGCGGGCTCGAATGAGTGGCACGCACGCCTGCGGCGTGCCGGAGTGGGCCACATTCTAGCGGCAAGGGCGCCGGCTGTCCGCCCTTGAGGCGACCGCCCGGCTGGTGCAGGATGCCAAGCGACGCCCGAGCGGCAAACCTGGCAGGAGTAGAGTGGATGGATGCGCAGACCCTGGTCGACGAGCGCGGCGAGCTGTGGCTCGCGCTGGCCCCGCTGTGGCTGGAGCGCGAGCCCCGCGAGACCGACTACGCGCGGATGATCGCCGAGATCGAACGCCACGCGCTGAGCCTGCGCGACCTGGAGTGGATCTTCCGCCTGGAGCTCGCTCCGGTGATGGCCCGCCATCAGCTGTCCGTGGCCGGCGAGTGGCGCGCCTTCGACGACTACCGGCTGATGCAGCAGCTGGTCTCCCACAACCTGCGGCTCACCGGCTGGCGGCGCAAGAGCTGGGCGCTGTTCTCGGGGCTGACCACCATGATGACCCGCCACCGCTGGAACGAGCTGATCGCCCGGCTGATGGTGGAGCGCGGCGAGACGCCCTGACCGCACGATGACCCGACTCGGCCAGGGGGCTGGAACGCACGGAAAGGCCGGCAGATGGTGAAGCGCGGCGTGACGACCATGACTCTGACACAGGGGGCCGGCGTCAGGGCTCGTCCAGGGCCCTCTCCAGCGCCGCGCGCAGCGCCACCTCGCCGTCGCGCGGGGAGAAGCGCCGGATCACCCGGCCGTCGCGTCCGACCAGGAACTTGGTGAAGTTCCACTTGATCATCCCGGTGCCGAGCACCCCCGGCGCCTGGCGCTTGAGCTCGACGAACAGCGGATGGGCGCCGTTGCCGTTGACCCGCACCTTCTCCATCAGCGGGAAGGAGACGCCGAACTCCTGCTCGGCGAAGCGGCTGAAATCCAGCGCCGACTCCGGCGACTGACGGGCGAACTGGTTGCAGGGGAACGCCAGCACGGTGAAGCCGCGATCGCGATAGCGCACATAGAGATGCTCGAGGTCGCGCAGCTGCGAGGTGAAGCCGCACTGGCTGGCCACGTTGACGATCAGCAGCACCTGGCCCCGCAGGGCGCGGAGGTTGAAGGGCTGGCCGCCCTGGGTGCGACAGTCGTGATCGTGAAGGGTCATCAATCGGGCTCGCTCGTTGAGCCTCCTACGATGCCACGCCGGTTTCCCGGGCGCCAGTCCCGCCCTATCCGCCGCGTCGCGGCCTCGGCAGGCGGCGGCGCACCTCGGCCGCCCGCCGCGACAGCCGGCGCCGGCGCGCGGCCCGCTCCGGCGCCTCGAGCGGGGCGTAGGCGAGTCGCTCGAGGTCGTGGGCGCAGTCGTTGAGGGCGCGGCCCGCCGGGCCGGCCTCGAGGGCGATGCGCCGCAGGTGGGCGGCGGGCGACTCCCCGGGCATCGCCGCCCATCCGCGACGGGCCAGCCAGGCCTGCAGGGCGCCGACCAGGCGTCGCTCGTCCCGCCGACGCCGCCAGCGCACCACGCCCAGGCGCACCAGCAGCGCGGCGCCCGCCGCCAGCAGCAGCAGCGCCGCCAGCCCCAGGGTCGTGGCCAGCACGCCGCGCCCCGGCAGCCAGGTCTCCAGCCGGGCCCAGAGCGCCCGCCAGCCCTCCGTCAGCTGCGCCAGCAGCGAACGTCGCGACTCGCGCTGATAGCCGATCACGCCGCGCTGCCAGCGATATTCCAGCCGCTCCCAGCCCAGGCGCAGGCGGTTCGCCCAGCCCACGTCACGCAGGCGCAGCGCCGAGAACCGGGCGTCGGCCAGGAAGGCCTCGCCCCCCGCCTCGACCGCCTGGGTGCCCCGGTCGATACGCTCCGGCGCGATCACCGCCGTGGGGTCCAGGCGCTGCCAGCCCCCCTCGCGCCAGACCTCCACCCAGGCATGGGCGTCGTAGTCGCGCACCGTGTAGTGGCCATCGGGGTGGCGCTCGCCGCCCAGGAAGCCCGCCACCACCCGTGCCGGAATGCCCGCCATGCGCGCCATCACGGCGGCCGCCGAGGCGTAGTGGCTGCAGTAGCCGGCCCGGGTGTCGAACAGGAAGTCGTCGACGCGATCGCTGCCGCCGAGCCGCGGCGGCGAGAGCGTATAGCGATAGGGCGCTTCGCCGAAGCGCGCCATCATCGCCCGGAGGTAGGCGTCCGGGTCGCCGCCGCTGTCGCGCCAGAGCCGCTCGACCAGCGCCCGGGTGCGGGGGTTGGCCTCCACCGGCAGCAGGCGGTGCCAGCGCGACCCGGCGGGATCGGGATGGGCCGGCGCCGCACCGCTGCTCTCGAGCCTGAGCAGCGCGCGGGAGCTCAGGGCGGCGAGTCCCTCCAGGGTGCCGTCGCCCAGGTAGCGCTGGGGCTGGCCGCTGGCGAGCGGCGCGCCCAGGGAGGGGCGCCAGGGGCGGCTATCGGGCTCCAGCAGCAGCTCCGCGCGAAAGCGCGTCCCGCCTGGCGCCTGCCAGGGCGTGCGCGTACCGACGCCGGCGAAGGCCTCGACGGGGCGCTCCAGGGTCGCGGCGAGCTGCTCGGGCGAGGCCCGCGACCAGCGGACGCCGTCGAAGTGCGACAGGGTATAGACCCGCCAGTAGCGCTCCCCCGGGGCGGGCTCGGGCCCCTCGAAGCGGGCGCGAAAGGCGCGGTCGGCGCTGCGCGAGAGCTCGGCGATGTCGCCCGGGGCGATCGTGTCGGAGAGCCCGGTGGCGGCGCGGTCCAGCTGCGGCATGCTCCACAGCGGCCCCAGGCGCGGGAAGGCGACGAACAGCAGTGCCATCAGCGGCGCTGAGAGCGCCAGCAGCCAGGCCGCCTCCCGCCATGCCTGGCGAGGGTCGCGCCCCCCGGCGAGCCGTACCAGCGACTGCAGCAGCCAGGCGAGCGCCAGCAGCGCCCCGATGGCCATCGGCACGCCCTGGTCATGAAGGAAGGCCACGACCGTGGCGATCAGGCCGATCATCACCACCACCCGGGCGTCGCGACGGTCCTCGGTCTCGAGCAGCTTGAGCAGATAGACGCCGAGCAGCAGGCCGATCAGGCCATCCATGCTGCCGAGGGTGCCGTACTCCCAGCGCAGCGCCAGCACCAGGCCCCCCACGGCGGCGATCCGCGTCACCACGCCGACCCGGGGCAGGCCGCGACGCCACTGCCACCCGCGAAAGCCGGCCACCGCCAGGGCCAGCGCCGCCAGCCAGGCGGGCATCCAGGCCAGATGCAGCGCCAGCACCAGGCACTGGCCGAGGAAGAGCTCGCGCAGCAGCGCGGGCTCCAGGCGCCGCGACGAGCGCCCCCCGGGTGGGCCCGCCGCCGGGCGAGCCGACCTCACCCGGCGCCCTCCCCGGTCGGCGGCGCGAAACGGGCCAGCGCATCCAGCGCCCGACGGCGCTGGCCGTCGCCCTCCCCCTGGGCCAGGGTCAGGCCCGGCAGCCGCAGGCCGAAGCGCTCCCCGGCACGGTGGAGGGTGAGCACCCGGGCACAGAGCAGCGACAGGCGTCGCTCCGGGGTACCGTGGCAGGCGTCGTAGTCGAGCCAGCATTCGCGGCGGGGCGGCGCGCTGAACTGCTTGGTGGCGAGCACCCCGCTGCGGCTCCACTGCTTCCAGGCCACCTGGCCGGGACTGTCGCCGGGCTGGAAGCGGCGCAGCCCGGCGAAGTCGCCGGCCGCCTCGTCGGCGTCCCGACGGCGCCCCGACGGCGCCTCCTCCTCCAGCGGGCGTGGCCAGACCAGCAGCTCGGCGTCATGGCTCACCCAGGCCACCACGCGCACCAGCCCCAGCGGCCAGCGCGTCTCGAGACGAAGCCAGGGCAGGGCGAAAGGGCCGCGAGTGGGCGTCGGAAGGGAAAGCTCGGCCTCCCCGACGCCGTCGGCGACCTCCAGCCAGGCCTCGGCGCCATCGACGCGCAGTTCGAGGGCCGTGCGCGGGCGGCGGGCCCGCACCACCACGCGAAGGCGCGCCTCGCCGCCGGCGAAAACGTCCCGGGGCAGGTGCAGCGCGGGCGTGACCCCGAGCAGGTTGAACCAACCGCGCAGCAGCGCCACCACGGCGATGGCGAACAGCCAGAAGGCCAGGGCATAGGCCAGGTTGTTCTGATAGTTGATGCCGAACAGCAGCAGCACGACCACCAGGGTCGCCCAGCCCAGGCCGAAGCGCGTCGGGATCAGGAACAGCCGCCGCTGGGGCAGCGGCGCGTCGACCGGGGTGGCCAGGCGTCCCCGCCACCAGCGGCGCAGCCGCTCGCGGCGGACGTCACGGGCCGTCCCCTCGGCCATCGCGCTCACCCCATCACCGACACGCGGGTCAGCAGGTGTCGCGCCAGGGCCTCGCCCTCCTCCCGCGGCCCGTTGCTGAGCCGGTGGCCCGTCACCGGCACCCATACCGCCTGGACGTCCTCGGGCAGCACATGGTCGCGCCCCTCGAGCAGCGCCCAGCCCCGCGCCGCCTGGAGAAGCGCCAGCACCCCGCGGGTGGAGAGCCCCCAGGTGGACTCGGGCCGCTCGCGGCTGGCCGCGGCCAGCGCCTGCACATAGTCGAGCAGCGCCTCGGCCACGTGGATGTCGTCCAGGCGCGCCTGCCAGGCGCGCAGCCGCTCGGCGTCGAGGAGCGCCGGCAGCGCGGCGAGCCGTCCCCGCCCGGCCTGGCCGCGCAGGATCTCGCGCTCGGCCCGGGGATCCGGATAGCCCAGCGAGAGGCGCATCAGGAAGCGGTCGAGCTGCGACTCCGGCAGGGCGAAGGTGCCGGCCTGCTCCTGGGGGTTCTGGGTCGCGATGACGAAGAAGGGATCCGGCAGCGCCCGGGTCTCGCCCTCCACGCTCACCCGCCCCTCCTCCATCGCCTCGAGCAGCGCGCTCTGGGCCTTGGGCGTGGCACGGTTGACCTCGTCGGCGAGCACCAGGCCATGGAAGATCGGCCCCGGGTGGAAGCGAAAGCGCCCCTCCCGGGGATCGAAGACCGAGACGCCGAGCACGTCGGCGGGCAGCAGGTCGCTGGTGAACTGCAGGCGCTGCATGTCGAGCCCGACGACCCGTGCCAGGGCCTGGGCCAGGGTGGTCTTGCCCTGGCCCGGCAGGTCCTCGATCAGCAGGTGGCCGCGAGCCAGCAGGCAGCAGAGGGCCAGGCGTACCTCCCGGGGCTTGCCGAGCACCACCCCCTCGAGGGTGGCGAGCAGGGCGTCCAGATCATCGAGCTGCGCGGGGCGGTTCATGACCCGGCCTCGAGCGGGGCGCCGAGCTCGCCGGCGGCCCGCAGCGCCTCGACCGCCTGGCGGGTGTCCGGGGTGATGTCCTCCAGGGCCAGGGCATCGTCGGGCGCCAGCCAGAAGGCGTCGGCCACCTCGTCGGCCTGCAGGGTCAGCGGCCCGTCATGCTCGACCAGGAAGACGCTGCCGAAGATGTGGTTGCCGCGCTCGGCGTGCACGAACTCCAGGGCGTGGCGCAGCGGCACCCCGCGGATGCCGAGCTCCTCGGCAAGCTCACGGCGCGCCGCCACGTGCACCGCCTCGCCGGCCCCGACCACGCCTCCAGCGGCCAGGTCCAGCCCGCCGGGAAAGACTTCCTTGGTCAGGGTGCGCCGCTGCACGCAGAGCTCGCCGCGGGCATTGCGCACCACGATGTAGGTGGCGCGGTGCCAGAAGCGAAAACGTCGCATGGCGGCCCGGGGGGCGCTCCCGCAGGGGCGGTTGCGGGGATCCACCAGCTGGATCTGCTCGTCGGCGATGATGGGCTCGGGCGGCGCATCGGCCGGGGAAGGCTGGGCGGTCATGGGGGACTCCGATGAAGTTGCCTTCAGCCTAACCAGTCGCGGCCGAGGCGTCACGCCATGCGTTGACCACCCCGGGGGCGCCGACCATGCTCAGGCAAGGCCCCTCTCGCGGAGCTCGACCATGCCCGATGCCCCCGCCCGCACCCGCCTCGCGACCCATGTGGTGACCAACCAGCCCGCCCCGCCGGGCGACCGCGACCTGCTCAAGGAGGACGCCCCGCTGGGCGAGGCGCTGGCGCGGGAGGCGCCGGCCTGGGTGGGCCAACGCCTCGCGCCCCTGGGCCGCGAGGTCGGCAGCGCCGAGGTCCAGGCACTGGGCGAGGACGCCAACCGACACCCGCCGGCGCTGCGCCTGTTCGACCGCCATGGCCGCCGACTCGACGAGGTGCACTACCACCCCGCGTATCACGCCTTGATGCGCCTCGCCATCGACCATGGCTGGCACGCCGTGGCCTGGCAGGAGGAGGGACGCGGCGGCCACCAGGCCCACGTCGCCGCCCTCTACCTGCTGACCCAGGCCGAGCCCGGATTCTGCTGCCCGATCACCATGACCCACGCCACCGTGCCGGCGCTGCGCCAGGCACCCGAGATCGCGGCCCGCTGGGCGCCGGGCTTGCTCGCCTGGGACTACGATCCCCGCGTACGGCCGGCCAGCGAGAAGCGCGGGCTGACCGTCGGCATGGCGATGACCGAGAAGCAGGGCGGCAGCGACGTGCGAAGCAATTCCACGCGAGCCGAGGCCCTCGTCACTTCCACGCGAGCCGAAACGAGCCTGGACGGCTGGCGGCTGACCGGCCACAAGTGGTTCTGCAGCGCCCCGATGTCCGACGCCTTCCTGACGCTGGCCCAGACCGAGGCGGGCCTCTCGTGCTTCCTGGTGCCGCGCTTCACGCCGGACGGCGAGCGCAACGCCATCGAACTGCAGCGCCTCAAGGAGAAGTGCGGCAACCGCGCCAACGCCTCGGCGGAGATCGAGTACCGCGGCGCCTGGGCCAAGGCGATCGGCGAGCCCGGGCGCGGCATCGCCACCATCCTGGCGATGGTCCAGCAGACCCGGCTCGATGCCGCCACGGCCCCAGTGGGCATGATGCGCCAGGCCCTGGTGGAGGCCTGGCGGCACGTGCGCGAGCGTCACGCCTTCGGCCGCGCCCTGGCCGAGCAGCCGCTGATGCGGGTGCTGCTGGCCGACATGGCCGTGGAGGTGGAGGCAGGCCTGGCGCTTTCGCTGCGTGCCGCCCGGGCCTTCGACGGCGCGGCCCGCGGCGAGGCGAGCGAGGCCGCCCTGGCCCGGCTGCTGCCGACCCTGGCCAAGTACTGGCACAACAAGCGCACCCCCGCCTTCATGGCCGAGGCCATGGAGTGCCTGGGAGGCATCGGCTACGTGGAGGAGGCGCCGCTGGCCCGGCTCTACCGCGAGGCTCCGGTCAACTCGATCTGGGAGGGCTCGGGCAACGTGATCTGCCTGGACCTGCTGCGGGTGCTGGCGCGCCATCCGGCGTCGCTCGAGGCCGTGCGCGAGGAGGTGCGCGCGGCACGCGGGCGCCAGGGCGATCTCGATCGCGCCTGGGCCGGCCTGGAGGCGGAGCTCGGCGCGGCGCCGGCGACGCTCGAGCCCCGCGCCCGCTGGCTGGCCCAGCGCCTCGCCCAGTGCCTGCAGGGGGCGCTGCTGCTGCGCCATGGCCCGCCGGCGGTGGCCGAGACCTTCTGCCGCTCGCGGCTAGGCGGCGAGGCCGGCCCGGCCTACGGCGTGCTGCCGGGGGACGCCCCGCTGGCGGCGCTGCTGGCGCGGATCGGCGACTGAGCGCGGGCCAGCGTCAGGATGTCGCCGGCGGGCATCGGCCGCGCCAGGCCGAAGCCCTGGGCGTGGGTACAGCCGAAGCGCTCCAGGAGCGGCAGGCAGGCGAGGTCCTCGATCCCCTCGGCCACCACGCGGATGCCCAGCCGGCGCCCGAGCAGCGCCACCGCCTCGACGATGGCGGCGTCCTGGGGATCCTCGAGCAGGCGGCTGACGAAGCTGCGATCGACCTTGAGCTCGCTGATCGGCAGCAGCTGCAGCCGCGCCAGGGACGAGAAGCCCACCCCGAAGTCGTCCACCGAGACCTCCAGGCCGCTCAGGTGCAGCCGGGCGGCCACCTCGCCGCCGAGCAGCTCGTCCTCCATGGCCGCGGTCTCGGTGATCTCCAGCACCACCGGTGCGTCGCCGAGGGAGCGGCGCCCCTCGCTGACCAGCGCCAGCAGCTCCGGGCACGTCAGGTCGTCGGCGGTAACGTTGACCGACAGCGAGAGCGAGAGCCCCGCGCGGCGCCAGTGCTGGGCATCCTCCAGGGCCAGCTGCAGCACGCGGCGGGTCAGGTGGCGATTCTGGTCGGGGGTCAGCAGCGGCAGGAAGCGGCCCGGCACCAGCAGGCCCGCCACGGGGTGGGCCCAGCGCACCAGCGCCTCGACGCCGCTCAGGCGACCGGTGGAGAGATCAAACTGGGGCTGGTAGTGGAGGGTGATCTCCTGGCGGGCGAAGGCCTGGTTGAGCTCCTCGAGACGACACGGCGGGAGGGCATCGGGCTCGCCGCCCGCGGCCTGGTCCTCGAGGCGCCGGCGCAGCTCACCCAGGCGCATCGGCTTGCCCAGCGAGGGCAGCATCGCGAGCCCTAGCGCCTGGCCCAGCCGCTCGGCGATGCGCACGATCTTGCGCTCCACCCCGCTGAGCAGCAGCACCCGGCCGCGGTAGCCGCTCTCGGCGAGCCGGCGCAGCATGGCGAAGCCGTCGTGCTGGCCGAACTCGAGGGCCATGATGACCAGGTGTGGGCGGCGCGCCACGACCTCGCCGATCAGGTGCTGGCCCTGGCGACAGTAGCGAGATTCCATGCCCAGAGCACGCAGCTGCAGGGAGAGCGTGGCGGCGGCATCGGGGTCTTCCTCGAGCACCACCACCAGCCGCGAGGCCTGCATCGTCAGATCGTTCATCCAGGAGGATTTCCGCCAGAAGACTCGTACCCAGCCTATCAGCAAAACGCCTGACTCAACGGTTCAAGGCGCATCACGCCAATCAACGTTGTGCCTCCACCAAGCGACTGAGCCAGGGGGCTCGATCGATGCAGACGCCACATACGCTCAAGCGACGCGGCCGATCGGCCCCTCAGCCCAGCGGTCCCGCCACCACCCGCAGCGCCAGCGCCAGCAGCAGCACCCCGGTGATGCGATTGAGCCAGTGGGCGCGGGCCTGCAGCCAGGGCAGCACCCGGGAGTGCGACAGGCCCACCGCCACCAGCACGTACCAGCCGGCATCGATGACCATCGCCGTGCCCACCACCAGCGCCTTGGCCGCGAGGCTCATCCCCGGCGTGACGAACTGGCTGAGCAGCGCGATGAAGAAGAGGATCAGCTTGGGGTTGGCCAGGGCCACCAGCATGCCCTCCCGAGCGGCCTGGCGGCGGCTGGTGGCGCGGCCCGCGGCCTCCAGGGCGCCTGCCCGGCCGGCGCGCAGCGCCTGGATGCCGAGCCACGCCAGGTAGGCGGCCCCCGCCCAGGTGATCGCCTGGAACAGCGTCGGCAGGCGCACGATCACCGCGCCCAGCCCCCAGACCGTCAGGAGGGCATAGAGGCCCACGCCCAGGGCATGGGCGAGCGCCGCCGTGACGCCCGGCACCCGCCCGCCGCCCAGGGTGTGGCGCAGCACCATGGCGAGGCTCGGGCCGGGCGACATGGCGCCCATGGTGCAGACCGCCGCCAGGGAGAGCCAGAGGGAAAACGGCATGGTGATCTCCATCGTCGAAGGGGCCGTCTCAGCGGTGGAACTGGCCTTCCCGCTCGGGTTGCCAGAGGATGGCGTCGATGCGCAGCCGCGATTCGCGACCGCCCGGCAGCGGCCAGGCGATGGTATCGCCGATGCGCAGGCCGAGCAGCGCCGCGCCCACGGGCGCCATCACCGAGATGCCATCCTCCGTTGTGCTCAGCGCATGGGGATAGACCAGGGTGCGGATGATCTGGCGGTCGCGGTCCAGGTCGGTGAACTGCACCTGGCTGCACATGCTGACCACGTCCTCGGGGACCTCTTCCGGGTCGACGACCTCGCCCCGCGCCAGCTCCTCCTCGAGGGCCTCGGCCACCGCCAGGGTGTCGTGATCGGCCGCATCGATGAGGCGCTGCAGCCGCTCGGCATCGAGCCGATTGATGATCAGGGGGGGACGCATGGTCATAAGGCCTCCAGGACACCGTCAACGTTGATTGCACGCTTTCGGGGTTGCCAACGAAAACAGTCCTCCGCCAGGGAAAGGCGAAGGACTGTGACAGGGCTACTCTACGCCATCCCGTCGGGCGGCGACAGCCCCCACCGGGGCGGCCACGCGGGGACTGCAGCCCGGGCGATCGGGGCGTTACACTGGTCGGACACTCGCACGGAGAGCGCCCATGACGGTTCGCACCCTGGCCCTCGCCCTGCTGATCGCCGGCGCCCTGCTGCCGGTCATCGGCTGGCATACAAGGAGCCCCATCGCCTTCGTCGGCCCCGCCCTGCTGCTGCTCGGCGGCCTGCTGCTGTGGACGGGCAAGCGCCATGGCCGGTGAGGCGGCCGAGCCGGAACCCACTGGAGGCGACCTGAGCCGGCTGCTGGCGCGGGTCCAGCAGGCGGGGCGCCACGCCGAGAGCGTGAGCCTCGAAGCGATCCTCGACAGCCTCGGGCGTCGCTCCTTCGCCCCCTTCCTGCTGGTGGCGGGGCTCGTCACCCTGGCGCCGCTGATCGGCGACATTCCCGGCGTGCCCACCCTGATGGCGATGCTGGTGGTGCTCGCCGCCGTGCAGTTGCTGGCCGGCCGGGAGCATATCTGGCTGCCGTCCTGGCTGCTGCGCCGCCGGGTCTCCCGGGCGCGCTTCGTCGCGGTCGTCCGTTGGATGGAGCGGCCGGCGCGCTGGGTCGACCGCCTGCTCAAGCCGCGCCTGACGCTGCTCATTCGCCGGCCGGCGCACCTCCCCGTGGCCCTGACCAGCCTGCTGATCGCCCTGGCCATGCCGCCCATGGAGGTGGTGCCCTTCACCGCCAACGGCGCGGGGCTCGCCCTGACGCTGTTCGCCCTGGCCCTGCTCGCCCACGACGGCCTGATGGCCCTGCTAGGCTATGTCCTGACCTTCGGCACCCTGGCCCTGGTCATCGTCGGCCTGGCCTGAGCCCCCCCTCGCGACGGCACCCCGCGCCTCGGAGCCCCCATGAACGCCTCTCATCCCCTCGCCAAGCGACGCCTCAAGCGCGGTCTCGCCCTCGCCGCGCGGCTCGGCTATGTCGCCAAGGGCGTCGTCTACCTGCTGGTCGGGGGCCTGGCCGTGCTGGCCGCGGCCGGCCTGGGCGGCGGCCATGCCGGCACCAAGGCGGCCATCAACCAGCTGGCCCATCGCCCCTTCGGCGATGCCATGCTGGGGCTGCTCGGCCTCGGGCTGTTCGCCTATGCCCTGTGGCGGCTGCTGCAGGCACTGGTGGATACCGAGGAGGTCGGCCGCGGTCTCAAGGGGCTGGTCACCCGCCTGGGCTTCACGATCAGCGGCGTTCTCCACGCCAGTCTCGGCACCTACTGCCTCGACCTGCTGCGCCATGCGGCGATGGAATCGGGCGAGGCCGCGGCGCAGGACCGCACCGCCCTGCTGATGAGCCATCGGGGCGGCGTCGTCCTGGTCTTCGCCGTCGGCCTGGTGTTCCTGGGGATCGGCCTGCGCCAGCTGTGGCGTGCCCTGGCCCGCACCTACCTCGGCAACTGGCATCACCGACAGATGAGCACCGTTCAGCGCCGCCTCTTCGAGGGCATCACCCGCTGGGGCCTCTCGGCCCGCGGAGTGGTCTTCATGATCATCGGGCTGTTCCTGTGCATCGCCGCCTGGCGGACCGACCCCAGCGAGGCCCAGGGCCTGGGCGGGGCCCTGGCCGTGCTCGCCGCCCAGCCCTTCGGCCCCTGGCTGCTCGGCGCGGTGGCCCTCGGGCTCTTCAGTTATGGGCTCTACTGCCTGATCAACGCCGGCTTCCGGATGACCCGCATCGACTGAGCGGGCTGGCCTGGCGGCTGGCGAGGGCAGGACATGGCCTGCCAATGCGTGCCTATGTCCCGAAAAATCATGGCATTTAGATGTAACAGCAGCGCAACGGATCCAGCACGCCCAACGGCATAGCGCCTCTGGCAACTCTGATGAGCACAGTCAAGATGGACTGCCGTATCAACCGTTTACGGCAGGCAGGTATTTGATGCTTGCATAGCCTCTCCGAAAGGCCTAATACAGAAGAACGAGCCGACCGATAATTCAGGCTTCTGGCGCGGACCCTACACCAGGAAGACGCATCCATGCTGAATGAGCACATCCCTATATATAGAAACCTGATCCAGATCCCGACCTCCGCGTTGCGTATTGGCATGTACGTTGCACAACTCGACAGACCCTGGCTCGAGACCCCTTTCACGCTGGAGGGGCTCTTGATCAGAAACCAGAACGATATAAAGAAGATAAAAAAGTACGCCAGCACGGTCTACATTTCCGTTGACGAGTCTTCTACGAACATCGTTCATTCAAGCGCCTCGCTCCCCTATACAAAAAAACGTGTCGACACCAAGACCAACAAAGGCCTGCCTTACGAGCCATCAAGCAACCCCATTCCCATAAGGAAGGAAATACAAGAGATAGGAAAAGAGCATGCCGACGCAAAAGGAATGATCAAGAACCTGATGAGCGACAGCCAGAACTGGCACAACAACCTCCCCAGAGCCAAGGAGGTCGTAAAGTCATTCGCACAATCCATTATCAGAAACCAGAATGCGCTCTACTGGCTCACCAGAATAAAGAACAAGAACGAATACACCGCCGAGCACTGCTTGAACGTCGGGATTCTAGCGATGCTATTTGCCAAGCATCTCGGTTGGGAGATGAAAAACATCGAAGAGGTGGGGCTGGCAGGGATGCTCCATGACGTGGGAAAAATGAGCATCCCCGCAGAGATTCTCGATAAGCCTGAAAGGCTCAGCGACGCAGAATTCGACATCATAAAGAATCATGTCCTGGAAGGTTATAAAATACTGAGCAGAGACAAGACATTGCCGGAAACGGTGCTAAGAACAAGCAGGGATCATCACGAACGAATAAACGGAGCAGGGTATCCCTACGGAAAGAAAGGTGACGACATCTCGGATGAGGCCAAGCTCATCGCCATCGTTGACACCTACGATGCCATCACAAGCGAGAGGGTCTACAGCCCAGCCCAACCACCCACTGAAGCATTAAGAATCATATACGAAGAATCCGGAGAGCTCTTCGACAAGTTCCTGGCCGTCAAATTCATCGAATGCATTGGCATATACCCTCCCGGCTCAGCCGTTCAGCTTGACACCGGAGAAACTGCCATCGTCGTCGAGCAGAACCCCAAAAGAAAGCTCCTTCCCAAAGTATTCATTCTGCCGAGCAGCGGAAAACAACATCTCTGCAACGGAACACTGCTGGACTTAAGTCAACAAAAACACCATGGGAACAGAAAGATAAACCGGGCTCTTTCGGAGCCCCAAAATCCAGACGACATCGAAGAGATATTCAACTTTCTGAAAGCCGACGAGTGCCAGACCTAGAAAGCTTGTCACAAGGTCAGATGACGAGGGGCGTCCAAATTGGACTCTTGGCCCCTGACGTCAAGCAGGCACTCGACATTTCGAGCACGACGGTGGGAGTCGAAGGATCAGCCGGACTCTATCCGAAGAGGTGTCAGATGGCCGCGAAGGACAATACGAGGCACCGGAAGAAGCAGGCAGGGCGAGTCGATGCCCTTGATGCAAGGCGCTGGGTGCGAAACCTGCAATGAGGCAGCATGGGGAAGGCAGCCATGGAACCTGCTTGGCTGGTACCGGCGGTCGGACTCGAACCGACAAGAGGTTGCCCCCGGCGGATTTTGAATCCAAACAACCACTTACTGACAATGCCGAAAAAACAGATTTTCCTAAAGTGTCACACCTAACTGTGGACTATCGTCATCGTAGGCCACGCAAACAACCGCCATAACCTGCTGACCACGCTCTCTCACGAGCAGGAGAAGTGCTGACCGTGGTCCGAGTTCCTGAGCCCACGGCCATCATGACCTTTCCCCCAGAAACCGGCCCACCCAATGTGAGATTTCCGCTACGTTTACCCTGATAGCCGGAGATCTCGCGATGAAGCGTAATCGACACACCGAAGAGCAGGTCATCACCATCCTCAAGGCCCATGAGCGCGGCGTCTCGGTGGCCGAGCTGGCTCGGCAGAATGGCGTCACCGAGCAGACCATCTATCGCTGGAAGGCCAAGTACGGCGGTATGGAGGTATCAGAGGCCAAGCGTCTGCGGGAGCTGGAGGCAGAGAACGCCCGCCTGAAGAGGCTGCTGGCGGAAAGCGCTCTCGACAATGCTGCTCTCAAGGAGATCGTCTCGGGAAAGTGGTGACGCCCGAAGCGAAGCGGCGGGCGGTAACGCATCTGGTGACAGGCGGCTGGCTCAGCCAGCGACATGCCTGTCGATTGCTGGGCCTGCCACGATCGGTGGCCCGCTACCAGGCGATGCCGCGTGACGATGAGCCGCTTCGGGCGCGACTGAACGCCTTGGCGACCTGCTACCCCCGCTACGGCTACCTGTTGCTGCACGCACTGTTGCGTCAGGAGGGCCTGGTGGTGAATCGCAAGCGAACTTACCGGCTGTACCGTGAGGCTGGGCTTCAGGTCCGCACCCGGCGGCGCAAGCGACTGGTGCGGCCAAGAGCGCCGATGCCGTGTCCAGACAGGACCAACCAGCGCTGGTCGATGGACTTCGTCTCAGATCAGCTGGCCTCGGGGCACCGATTCCGCGTGCTGAACATCGTGGACGACTTCAGCAGAGAGTGTGTTGGTCAGCTGGTGGACACGTCCATTTCCGGGCGTCGCTTGGCCAGGTTCCTGGACGAGGTCGCGCAACAGCGCTCGCTGCCTGCCTCGATTGTCTGCGATAACGGCCCCGAGCTGACCAGCAAGGCGATGTTCTTTTGGGTGCGTGAGCGGAAGGTCACGCTGGCCTTCATCCAACCGGGCAAGCCGACACAGAATGTCTTCATCGAGAGCTTCAACGGCAAATTCCGGGATGGCTGTCTCAATCAGCACTGGTTTCTGAGCCTGACCGATGTCCGACATGAAATCGACCAATGGAGAGCCCACTACAACCATGTCAGACCGCACAGCTCGCTGGGCTATATGCCGCCCGTCGCCTATGTCCAGCGGTGTGCATGAAGGGGCGGTTTCTCACATTGTGGGTGGACCTAGATTAGGGGGAAGGTCAATCACATTCCGGCCTGCACCGCATGATCAAGCGGAGTGAGGTGCCAACGCTCGCCGAGCTGGCCCGACAAGATACCGAAGATGATGAGATGGACCGGCACAAGCCTTCAATCCATAACTAAAAGGCCTGCCCCCTTTACAGTACAGGAGTCAGGCCTTGCGCCGGACGAATGAACCGTCCAACTATTGAGTGTCAGTTAAATATCTTGCCCCCTTCCACGATAGTTTGGATTAATTACTAGAGTGAGACTCAATCTCGCTCATCATGCTTTCGAGAAGAGCAATGCCTTCTTCTCCATACTGCTCTTCAATAACTTCACGAACAGCAGGCTGGCTGGTTTCAATGAACTCGTCACGGGCCTCTTGACTAAGTGTGTTGATCTCCATGCCATTCTCTAGCTTCGGAAGGCCATTGTCGGAAGCTTCAATAATCCGCGACATGGAACGCCCGGCATCGACGGCAATCTCCGAGGCCCAGTCAATGACTTTTTGATGTTCATCCGAGAGGCTGGCGTAGAAATCATCATTGATCAGCCACACATAGGGGGTGATCAAGTGATTGCTGATGGTGAGGTAGTCCTGAACTTCTTCGAAGTTGGCGAAGGAAGTCTGCTGGATGGGATTCATCTGGCCGTCGGCGACACCAGTCTGTAGCGCCGTATAGACCTCAGACCACGCGAGCGGTGTCGCCCGAGCGCCCAAGGCATTCGTCATGGCCTCGTGGGTCGCGAGGGTCATGGTGCGGATACGCAGGCCGTCCATGTCCTCAATTGACTCGATGGGACGCTGTGAGTTGGTAAACTGGAAGAAGCCACCACTGTCCATCAGTCCGATGACCTTAAGACCTGAGGTTTCTTCCTCGAGGTCGGTTGCCAGTTGCTGGCCAAAGTCACTGGACAGGTCGATAACATCGGTGGCCACCCCAATGTTGGGGAAAGCGAATGGAATGTCAAAGATACCGATTCGCGGATAGTGTTCGGCCACGCCACCTGCAGAGGAAATCGACGACTCGACGATCCCCTGACCGACTTGGTTGATGGCGTTGGCGTCATCCCCCAACTGACCCGACGGGTAACCCTCGACCTTGATCTCGCCATCGGTGGCCGTTTCCACAAGCTGCTTGAAGACAGCCACCATGGCAGCGGAATGACTGCCGGTGGGATCGGGCGGATTCAGGTGAGCGATACGCAGGGTAGTGGCTGCTTGAGCAGATAGGCTGCCGACCATTGTCATGGTGAGGGTAGCCGCGGCAAGAGTCTTGAGTTTGTTATTAGCCATGTGTACTCCTTGATAGGCCAAGCGTCCGAGCTAGCTAGCCAGCTAGCCCGAGCAGTCGTGGGATGAACAGTGAGATCGACGGCCAGTAGGCGGTGACGACCAACACTAGTAGCTGCGCCAGAATGAATGGCCACAGCGATCGCGTAATGGCCTCGATGCGTTCTCCGGTTACCGAGGCCAGGACGAACAGGCAGGCGCCGACAGGCGGCGTCATCAGCGAGATGGTCAGTGAGAGGATGATGATCATGCCGGCATGCACCGGTTCGAGGCCGATAGCGAGCGACAGCGGTGCCAGCACCGGGGCCAAGATGATGAGCGCGGCATTGATGTCCATGAAGAGGCCGATGAACAGCAGCAAGGCCAGTATCATGCCCACGATGACCGCGGGGTCTTCGGAGATGGACAGGAAGCCATCGGCGATCAGCTGGGGAATCTGGTTGAAGGTCATCCACCAGCCGAGAATCGACGCCGAGGCAATGATCAGGAAGATGACGCCGGTGATCAGGGCCGTGCGCGCCAGCATGTCATACAGATCCTTCCAGCTGATGTTGCGATACACCACACAGCCCACGAAAAGTGCGTAGAAGACGGCCAGGGCCGCGGCCTCGGTGGGCGTGGTAATGCCCGTCAGGATGGCGCCGAGTATGAACACCGGCAGGATCAGAGCGAGGATGCTGTAGCGGAACTCCCTCAGGATGCGCGCCAGGCTCGGGCCGCGGTCATCCTTGGGCAGGTTGAGCCGGCGCGCCGTGGCCGCGATTAGGCACATGCATACCAGGCAAAGCAGCAGTCCAGGGATGATACCGGCAGCAAACAGACCGGCAATGGAGACACCCATTAGGGAGCCATAGATGATCGCCAGGGTGGAAGGCGGGATGATCGGGCCGATGATGGACCCGGCCGCCGTGACGGCACAGGCGTAGGGGCCGCTGTAACCAGCCTTTTTCATGGCGGGCACCAGGGTGTTGCCAAAGGCAGCGGCATCGGCCGTGGCCGAACCGGTTAGGCCTGCGAACATCACGGACGCCAACATATTGGAATGGGCCATGCCGCCCCGAAGCCAACCGACCAGTGCCTGGGCAAAGTTCACGAGATTCATGGTCAAGCCAGACCGGTTCATGATTTCACCGGCCAGGATAAAAAACGGCATGGCGAGGAAAGGAAAAAGGTTAAGTCCCGAGAAGAAACGATCGGGCACCATGGCCAGGAAATGGCCGCCTCCCATATCAAGAATACCGACCATGCCTGCGACCCCAAGAACGATACCCACTGGCATGCCCAAGAGGAGGAGGCCGAAGAAAGCGCTTGCGACAATAACCATCGTGGAGTCTCCTCAGGTGCGTTCGACGGCGAGCGTCGGTTCGGTCTTGAACAGGTCGCCGATGGCGGACAGCAATAACTGTATGCATGCCAGGCCCGAGGCAATGGGAATGATCATGTAGGGGATGCCGCGAGGCATACCGAAGATCATGGTGACTTGATCAAAGCCACGGGATACGTAGTTGAGACTGTAGAAAAAGATAACACCAAAGAAAATCATGGCGATGATATCAAAACTGACGGCGAGGCATTTTTTCATTCGACTGGGGAAGCGATCGAACAGGACCAGCATGCCTACGTGTTGCCGCCTGCATATGCCGATCGACACCGAGAGCAGCGCTACCCATATCATCAGGTATCGTGCCAGCTCTTCGGTAAACGTGAAATTCCAAGGCAGGGCATACCTGGAAAGAATGCCTAGCCATACCACAAGAACCAGGGCGGTGAGAATCAAGACGCAAACTCTTTCAATCCAGGTGTCCAGCGTCTTGCTTGTTCTGTAAATGGCATCCGGTGATATCGCCATATCCTGTTACTCCAAGGCTAGACTGTTGTAGTTTTCGATGCGCTTGTCGAGCTATCTTCTCAGGCAATCTGTCATTAACTATTGTTGTTTTGTCATGTTGGGTTGTTCTTTGTTTATCCAGGCACGTCCTTCGTCAGCCAGGCATACGCATTCAGCTCATCCAGGTTGTCATGAAACGTTTCGATGCGCTTCAGCCTTTCCTGGCTGTAGGCAATGTTCTTCTGGAAGAGCTGCGTGCAAATCAAATTCAGGATGCTCATGGTGGCCGAGTAGCTGTCGAACAGGGACTGGGAGTTGACCTGACAGGTGAAGGTCCACGTCGCCTCCAGTCCGTGATCGGCATAGGGGTCGGTCAGCAACAGCGTGCTGGCCCCTTGAATGCGGGACATATCGAGCACCTGAGACACCATGGCCACCCGCCGCCGAAGCCCCACCACCACCACGACATCGTCATCACCGATGTCGACCAAGTCCTCGGCGAGTGTCTGCCCTGTGTTGGGTATCAGGCCGACACCCGGGCGTAAAATCTGCAGCTGGCGATGCAGGTAGCTGGCCAGCATGTAACTGTTGCGGAACCCGGCCACATGGACCTGCCTTGCGCCGGCAATAGCCTCGATGACCTCCCTGAGCTGATCGCTGCGTATCGCCTCTAGGGTTTGCATTAGGTTCTGGGTTTCCTGCGCCAGATGGTCGGCAATCGGCTGGCTCGGCATGGAGGGGCGTTCCTGCGGGGCCGCCGAGGAGAGGTAGACTGGCGAGCCCCAACGCTTCGCCTCGCGAGCCTGCTGTCTCGCTTCATTGAAATCTTTGTACCCGAGTCGCTGGAAGAAGCGCGAGGCGGCTGCACGTGACGTCCCGGCAGCCTCCGCCAGCTCCCCCGCACTGTAGGTAGCAATCTCTCCAGGGAAGCTAAGCAGCATGTCGCCCAGGCGTTTCTCCGCCTTGGGAAGGGCCTCGTAGTGGGCCCGGATGCGTGCTTCCAGTGTGTCGTCGTGTTTGCTCATAAGGTCACCCTGCCATGATCCGAAAGAAATGAAAATACTTTTCCATGCATTGACATAATGAAAATATGATTCCAGATTGAACCCCATCGGGCCACTCCCAGCTGCTGGGGAGACGGCGTGGCCGATACTGCTCTCCGCCATACTCAAGGACTGCCATGAAAACTCATATAAATCATGACTCTGTCGCACATTTTTCCAATCCTAGAGCGAGCAGAGGAGTGCCGATCGGCGACCGCCAGCGGGCCGTACTCAACCTGGACGCTATGCACAAGGCCCGAGATGAAATCCGTACCTGGCCGGGGTACGCGCCGACTCCTCTGGTTTCCCTGAAAGGGCTCGCTAAAGAGGCCAAGGTGGCCTCCATCACCTACAAGGATGAGGCTCATCGTTTTTCTTTGAACAGTTTCAAGGCACTGGGGGGCGCCTACGCAGTCCTGCAACTGCTCAAGTCCCACCTGCCTGAGGAGGTGTCCTCCTCGGACCTGATGGCGGGGCGTTACAAAGACATCGTGTCAGGCCTGACGGTGTGTTGCGCCACCGACGGCAACCATGGCCGGTCGGTCGCATGGGGCGCCCAGCAGTTCGGCGCCCGCTGCGTGATCTACCTGCACGCCACCGTTTCCCAGGGGCGTGAGGATGCGATTACTCGCTTCGGGGCCGAGGTGCGTCGAGTCGATGGCAATTACGACGACTCGGTTCGGCAGGCTGCACGGGATGCCGAGGCCAATGGCTGGTTCGTAGTCTCGGATACCTCCTACCCGGGCTATATGAAGGTGCCTCGCGACGTAATGCAGGGCTACACCATCATGATCGACGAAGCGGTACAGCAACTCCCGGAACCACCGACCCACTGCTTCGTTCAAGGCGGTGTAGGTGGGCTGGCGGCCGCTGCCCTGTCCCAACTCTGGGAAGCCTATGGCCCGGACCGTCCGCGTGTGGTCGTGGTCGAGCCTGACCGCGCCGCCTGCCTCTATGCCAGCGTGCGTGCCGGCAGTCCAACGGCAGTCGAGGGCGAACTGGATACGCTGATGGCCGGATTGGCCTGTGGCGAGGTCTCGTTGTTGGCCTGGGAAGTGCTCGACGAAGGCGTAGACGACTTCATGACGGTCTCCGACGATTCCGCGGTGGAGGCGATGCGGCTGTTGGCTAATGGCGCAGCCGGCGACGCACCGTTAGTGGCCGGGGAGAGTGCCGTAGCAGGTCTCGTCGGTCTACTGATCGCGCGCCAGCAGCCGGAGCTGAGTGCCGCTCTCGGCCTGGACGAAGCGAGTCGTGTGCTTGTCATCGGCAGTGAAGGGGCAACGGACGAAGCGGTATATCGTGAACTCGTCGGCCGCGGATCGGCCGAGGTGGAAAATGAGGCTCTAGAGCATGCGTGACACTCTTCGTATCAATGGCAAGCGGCTACTTGAGCGACTTCAGTCACTGGGGGAAATCGGTGCACTGCAAGGTGGTGGCGTCTGCCGCCTGGCCTTGAGTGAGGAAGATCGCCAGGGCCGAGAGCGAGTCATCGGCTGGATGCGTGAGCTCGGCCTGCAGGTCACCACCGATGCCATGGGCAATGTCTTCGGCCTGCGCCCCGGTCAGGAGAAGGGCCCCCCTGTGATGACGGGCTCTCATATCGATACCGTCCGCACTGGTGGTCTCTATGATGGGAACTTGGGGGTCTTGGGAGGGCTGGAGGTTGTCGAGACCCTCAATGACGCGGGCATCACGACGCGCCGCCCCCTATGTGTCGCGTTCTTCACCAACGAGGAAGGGGCACGTTTCGCTCCGGACATGATGGGTAGCTTGGTCTATGTAGGCGGCATGCCCCTGGAAGAAGCACTAGCGACCAAAGGGATCGACGGCGAAAAGGTCGGTGATTGCCTGGATGCCATTGAGGCACGGGGAAGCATGTCGGTGGGAAATCCCGAGGTGCACGCCTTCGTTGAGCTGCATATCGAACAGGGACCGGTGCTTGAAGAGTCCGGCATCACGATTGGTGCCGTGGAGAAAGTTCAGGGTATCTCCTGGACAGAACTAACCTTCACCGGCACATCGAATCATGCCGGCACCACTCCCATGCGCCTGCGGCATGACGCAGGCTATGCAGCGATGGCCACGGCTACCTTCGTACGCGACTTGGTAAACCGGATCGGGGGGGATCAAGTCGGTACGGTCGGCTATTTGGATATCGCGCCGAATCTAGTCAATGTCGTGGCTAACCATTCTCGCTTCACGGTCGATCTACGCAATACCGACAACGAACGATTGAAGCAGGCCGAGCAGGAGCTGGCTGACTTTGTAAACCAGCTGGCTGACCGAGAGGGCATCGAGTTCGAGCGACGCACCTTGGCTCGCTTCGACCCCGTTCCATTCGATCTCGCTATGGTCGACCGGGTGGAATCCGCTGCCAAGGCGCTAGGGCATTCCGTCATGCGCATGCCCAGCGGCGCTGGCCATGATGCTCAGATGCTCGCCCGGATCTGTCCGACCAGCATGATCTTCGTGCCCAGCGCCGACGGGATCAGTCACAACATCAACGAGCATACCGAACCCGCTGATCTGGAGGCAGGCGTCAATGTCCTGCTTCAGGTGATGCTGGATCTCAGCGAGTGAGCCCAAGGATATACGCATGAGTCGAAAACTGATGGTAGGGGCCGCTCAGCTCGGCCCCATCGAGAGGACAGAGTCCCGTTCCCAGGCCGTGGCTAGGATGGTTGACCTGATGCACCAGGCCAAGGCCCGCGGGGTCCAGCTGGTGGTGTTCCCGGAACTGGCGCTGACCACATTCTTCCCGCGCTGGTACTTCGAAGATCAGGCCGAGGTTGACGCCTTCTTCGAACGAGAACTCCCCGGCCCTGAGACGCAGCCATTGTTCGATGCTGCCCGAGAATTAGATATCGGCTTTTATTTAGGCTATGGGGAACTGGCGCAAGAAGATGGCAAGACACGCCACTTCAACACCTCCATCCTAGTCGATGGATCGGGCCGCATCGTTGGTAAGTACCGCAAGGTACATCTTCCCGGACATGCCGAGCATGAGCCCTGGCGGCCTTTTCAGCATCTCGAAAAGCGGTATTTCGAGCCGGGTAATCAAGGTTTCGGTGCCTGGCAAGCCTTCGGGGGAACCATGGGCATGGCGCTGTGCAACGACCGGCGCTGGCCCGAGACTTATCGGATGTTGGCCCTGCAGGGGGTCGAGCTGATGATGCTCGGCTATAACACGCCGATCCACTACCCGCCTGTGCCAGAGCATGACCACCTGCAAGGCTTCCACAACCACCTCTGCATGCAGGCAGGTGCCTACCAGAATGGCATGTGGGTGGTCGGGGTGGCCAAGGCAGGCAAGGAGGAAGGCTGTGACCTGTTGGGTCAGAGCTGCATCATCGGCCCAACCGGTGAAATCATGGCCATGGCCAGCACCATGGAAGATGAATTGATCACCTATGAGTGCGACCTAGACCGGACTCGTGAAATTCGTGAAAACATCTTCAACTTCTCACTTCACCGGCGACCCGAGGTCTACGATCTGATAACTAAAGCATGATCAAAACTTGTGAAAGGCAGCCCGGCTTAGTGCCGGGCTAAGACGGTATAACAAGAAGAATAAACCAGCATACCAGCTTATTGACCACTGTTTAAAGGCTAGCTGTTTAGCCCCGGAGTTTAATGGTCCATGGTACGAACCATTGTCCGAGGAGGATCCACGGCTCAAGTACTTCATCAACGCGCCAAGACCACGCACGCCATCCGAGAAGACATACAGCGATCGTCCGCTTCGGTCGCGGAGTTGAGTCGGCGTTACAATCTCAACCCCAAAACAGTCCGCAAATGGCGTCGTCGCACGTCCGTTCAAGATGAGCGCATGGGGCCTAAACAGCCGAGCTCCACGTCGCTGTCAGACCTTGAGGAAGCCGCCGCTGTGACTTTCCGGCGCACCACCTGGCTTCCCTTGGATGACTGCCTTTTCGCGTTGCAGCGTTTCATCCCTCATCTGACGCGTTCAAGCTTGCATCGGCTGTATAAACGCCACGACATCAGCCAACTGCCGCGTCAACTGGATGGAAAGCCGAACACATCGTCCTTCAATCGTTACCCGATCGGTTACCTACACATAGATATCTGTGAGGTCCGCACCGGAGAAGGCAAGGCATACCTATTCGTGGCCGTTGATCGAACCTCGAAGTTCGTTCATGCCCAGCTGTATCGTAAGGCACAACGGGAGCAGGCGGCTGAGTTTCTCGAAGACACCCTCCAGCAGCTGCCGTACCGGATTCATACCGTACTGACGGATAACGGCGCACAATTCGCCAAGCGCCTCGGGACAGAAGCCTACAAGCCACACCGGTTCGATGTGATATGCCATCGACATGACATTGAGCACCGTCTGACACGGCCGTTCCATCCTTGGACCAACGGGCAGGTCGAGCGGATGAACCGCACGATCAAGGAAGCGACGATTCGAAGCTTTCATTACGCGACCTTGGAGGAGCTAAGCGCTCACCTGAAAGACTACCTGTGGGCCTATAACAGCGCTCGTCCATTAAGAGCGCTGAAGGGCAAAACGCCCGTTGGTTTCATTCTTGAACGCTGGCAGGATGAGCCCGAAAGATTTCATAAAGACCCTGTCCACTACTTCCCGGGACCATACAGGTCGTAGGTATCGCGGAGGTCATGGGGAATGACGATTCCGGAATACCAGTTGGTGCGGTGACGACTGCGCGCCAGGTAGGTTCCGTAGGGCATATCAGATCTCGAAAGTGGATCACCGAAGTGTCACACCCTAGGATCTGATCTAGGCCCCTAACCCCTTGAACCCGCATGGTTTCTAGGTTCACAGAGAGGCTGGTACCGGCGGTCGGACTCGAACCGACAAGAGGTTTCCCCCGGCGGATTTTGAATCCGCTGCGTCTACCAATTCCGCCACGCCGGCAACGCGCATGGCATTATACGTGGGCGCCGGGGGAGGTCAATCGGCCGGCTGACTTCGCCGCGTCGAGACGGTATCCTATCGGGCTTTGTGCGGCTCACCGCGAGCCGCCCACGACGCCCCTCTTCCGGACCGAAACGTCTCATGCAGCGTGCCGACTTCCACTACGAGCTCCCCGAGGCGCTGATCGCGCGCTACCCCTCCGAACAGCGCAGCGACTGCCGCCTGCTGTGCGTCGATGGCGCGAGCGGCAGGCTTGCGCACCGCCGCTTCCCCGACCTGGTCGAGCTGCTCGAGCCAGGAGACCTGCTGGTCTTCAACGACACCCGGGTGATTCCCGCCCGCCTGCACGGCCACAAGGCCAGCGGCGGCAAGGTGGAGATGCTGCTCGAGCGTCCGCTGGACGCCCACCGGGGCCTGGCGCACCTGCGCTCGAGCAAGTCGCCGAAGCCCGGCACCGAGATCGTCTTCGAGGGCGACATCCGCGCCGTGGTCGAGGGGCGCCGGGACGCGCTCTACGAGCTGCGCTTCCTCGGCGAGACGCCGCTGATCACGCTGCTCGAGGCCCACGGCCACATGCCGCTGCCGCCCTACATCACCCGCGAGGACGAGCTGGCCGACCGCGAGCGCTACCAGACCGTCTACGCGCGCCGCGACGGCGCGGTGGCCGCCCCCACCGCCGGGCTGCACTTCGACGAGCCGCTGCTCGAGGCCCTGGCCGCGAAGGGCGTGGAGAGCGCCTACGTCACCCTGCACGTCGGCGCCGGCACCTTCCAGCCGGTGCGCGCCGACGACATCCGCGAGCACCAGATGCACAGCGAGTGGATCGAGGTGGACGAGACCGCCTGCGAGCAGGTGCGCCGCGCCCGCGCTGCGGGCCGCCGGGTGATCGCGGTGGGCACCACCAGCGTGCGCTGCCTGGAATCGGCGTGCCTGAAGAGCGGCGCTGATCGTCAACAGGGAGGCGAGATCGCCCCCTACCGCGGCGAGACCGATATCTTCATCTACCCCGGCTACGAGTGGCGGGTGGTCGACGCCCTGGTGACCAATTTCCACCTGCCGGAGTCGACCCTGCTGATGCTGGTCTCGTCCTTCGCGGGCTACGACACGACAATGGCGGCCTATCGAGAGGCGGTGGCCGAGCGCTACGCCTTCTTCAGCTACGGCGACGCAATGTTCCTGGAGCGCGCGCGCTGAACCGCCCGCGCCCTTTCGACAACCTCCTTCGGGGGCCCTGACACCCGGGCCCCGGCCGCCGTCGGCGCAGGGCCCCTTCGAGGCACAGCGAGATATCCATGCGTAAAGAAAGCTTCATGACCTTCGAGCGCCTGGCCAGCGACGGCCGGGCCCGGCGCGGCCGCTTGAGTTTCCCCCGGGGCACCGTGGAGACCCCGGCCTTCATGCCGGTAGGCACCTACGGCACCGTCAAGGGCATGACGCCCGAGTCGGTCAAGGAGATCGGCGCCGAGATCATCCTTGGCAACACCTTCCACCTCTGGCTGCGCCCCGGCACCGAGGTGATCGAGGGCCACGGCGACCTCCACGACTTCGCCCAGTGGGACAAGCCGATCCTCACCGACTCCGGCGGCTTTCAGGTCTTCTCGCTGGGCGCCATGCGCAAGATCACCGAGCAGGGGGTACACTTCCGCTCGCCGGTGGACGGCGCCAAGGTCTTCATGGGCCCCGAGGAGTCGATGGCCGTGCAGCGCTCGCTGGGCTCGGACATCGTCATGATCTTCGACGAGTGCACCCCCTACCCGGCCACCATGGACGAGGCCAGGAAGTCGATGGAGATGTCGCTGCGCTGGGCGCAGCGCTCCCGCGACGCCCACGGCGACTCGCCCTCGGCGCTGTTCGGCATCATCCAGGGCGGCATGTACCCCAAGCTGCGCGAGGCCTCGCTCGAGGGTCTCGAGAAGATCGGCTTCGACGGCTACGCCATCGGCGGCCTCTCGGTGGGCGAGCCCAAGGAGGAGATGATCAAGGTGCTCGACTACCTGCCCGAATGGATGCCGGCCGACAAGCCGCGTTACCTGATGGGCGTCGGAAAGCCCGAGGACCTGGTGGAGGGCGTGCGCCGCGGCGTCGACATGTTCGACTGCGTGATGCCGACCCGCAACGCGCGCAACGGCCACCTCTTCACCGCCGAGGGCACGGTCAAGATCCGCAACGCCAAGCACCGCCACGACACTCGACCGCTTGAGGAGGGCTGCGACTGCTACACCTGCCAGCACTTCTCGCGCAGCTATCTCCACCACCTCGATCGCTGCGGCGAAATGCTCGGCTCGATGCTCAATACCATCCACAACCTGCGCCACTATCAGCGCCTGATGGCCGGTTTGCGCGGTGCCATCGAAGCGGGTACATTGGCGAACTTCGTGGAAGGCTTCTATACGCAGCGCGGCCTGCCGGTTCCTCCCGCACCGAATTGACCCGTGTCCGGCCCGCCGGGCCGGACATCGACACCCGCTTTCATCCCCCAGGAGATCGTCATACATGCTGGACTTCTTCATTTCCCCGGCCATGGCCCAGGACGCGGCCGCCCCCGGTGGCGGTATCGCCCAGATCGTCATGCTGGTCGGCTTCGTGGCCATCTTCTACTTCCTGCTGTGGCGCCCCCAGGCCAAGCGCGCCAAGCAGCACAAGCAGCTGATCAGCAACCTCTCCAAGGGTGACGAGATCGTCATCGGCGGCGGCATGCTGGGCCGCATCACCAAGGTGAGCGACGACAGCGAGTTCCTGAGCATGGAAATCGCCGAGGGCACCGAGGTCAACGTGCAGAAGAATGCCGTGGCCGCCGTCCTGCCCAAGGGCACCATCAAGTCCATCTGACCCGGGCGCCCTTCGTCCCCGTCGCCGGCCAGCCTCGGCCGCGGCGGGGACCGCCCTGCGGCCGGTGCGGCAGGAGCCGCGCGACCGGCTCCCTCCTCCATTGCCCGCCTGGTCCGCCTTGTCAGCCTCCAACGTCCGTAACCTGAGGACAGGGCCCCATGCTCAACCGTTACCCCCTGTGGAAGTATCTGCTGATACTCATCGTCCTCCTCGCCGGCCTGATCTACTCCCTCCCCAACCTCTTTCCCGAGGATCCGGCAGTCCAGATCAGCAGCGAACGGGGCGACACCACCCTCGATGAGCGCCAGCTCGAGCGCATCCGTGACGACCTCGACGCGGCCGGCATCGAGATCCTCGAGGCCGAGCGCGACGCCAACCGCGTGCTGATCCGCCTCGACAACGCCGACGACCAGATCCAGGCCCGCGACCGCATCGCCGAGATGCTCGGCAGCGACTACGTGGTGGCGCTGAACCTGGCCGAATCGACCCCCGAATGGCTGCAGTCGCTCTCCGCCTCGCCCATGACCCTGGGCCTCGACCTGCGCGGCGGCGTGCACTTCCTGCTCGAGGTCGACATGGACGCCGCCCTGGAGCAGCGCCTCGAGGTCAACGCCAGCGCCATGCGCGAGCAGCTGCGCGAGGAGCGGATCCGCTACCGCGACACCCAGATCGACGGCCGCACCGTCTCCATGGCCTTCGCCAACGCCGAGGATCGTGACGAGGCGCGCAGCCTGTTCAGCCGCGAGTTTCCCGAGTTCACCTACCAGAGCGAGGGCGATGATCGCGGCGCGCGGCTGGTGATGACCATGACCGACCAGGCCGTGGACGAGCTCCAGGACTACGCCATCAACCAGAACCTCACCACCCTGCGCAACCGGGTGAACGAGCTGGGCGTGGCCGAGCCGCTGGTGCAGCGCCAGGGGCCGGACCGCATCGTGGTGGAGCTGCCCGGCGTGCAGGATACCGTGGCCGCCAAGCGCATCGTCGGTGCCACCGCCAACCTCGAGTTCCGCCTCGAGGCGCGCCCGGACACCCCGGAGAGCGAGACCGAGTCCTTCGACTTCCGCAACGCCGAGGGGCGCCGCGCCGACCTGATGCGCGATGTCATCATCACCGGCGACAGCGTCTCCAACGCCAACCACAGCTTCGACGAGAACGGCCGCCCGCAGGTCAACATCGACCTCGACGGCACCGGCGGCACGCTGATGAACCGCGCCACCCGTACCAACATCGGCCGCAACATGGCGGTGCTGTTCATCGAGCACAAGACCCGCGAGACCACCCGCATGGTCGACGGCGAGGAGGTGGTCGAGCGCACCCCCTACACCGAGCGCGGCATCATCAGCCTGGCCACCATCCAGAGCGCGCTGGGCAACAGCTTCCGCATCACCGGGCTCGACTCGCCCACCGAGGCGGCGGAGCTCGCCCTGCTGCTGCGCTCGGGCTCGCTCGCCGCGCCGATCTACTTCGCCCAGGAGCGCACCATCGGGCCGAGCCTCGGCGCCGAGAACATCGAGCGCGGCGTGCTCTCGGTGCAGATCGGCCTGCTGCTGGTGGTGCTCTTCATGCTGGCGCGCTACAAGGTCTTCGGGGTCTTCGCCAACGTCGCCCTGGCGCTCAATCTGACCCTGCTGGTGGCCGCCATGTCGCTGCTCGGGGCCACCCTGACGCTGCCCGGCATCGCCGGCATCGTGCTGACCCTGGGCATGGCGGTGGATGCCAACGTGCTGATCTTCGAGCGCATCCGCGAGGAGCTGCGCGGCGGGCTCTCGGTGCAGCAGGCGATCCACGCCGGCTACGAGCGCGCCTTCACCTCGATCGTCGACGCCAACATCACCACCCTGCTGGTGGCGCTGATCTTGTTCTCGATCGGCACCGGGCCGGTCAAGGGCTTCGCCGTGACGCTCTCGCTGGGCATCCTGACCTCGCTGTTCACCGCCCTGATGGTGACCCGTGCCATGGTCAACCTGTGCTACGGCGGCAAGCCCATCAAGACGCTCTGGATTTAAGAGGTGCCTATGAAATCCCTGACCCAACGACAGTTCGACTTCATGGGCAAGCGCCGGGGCGCCTTCGCGCTCTCGGTGGCGATGCTGCTGGCCTCGGTGGTCGCGATGGTGGCCATGGGCCTCAACCTGGGCCTCGACTTCACCGGCGGCACTCTGGTCGAGGTGCGCTTCGCCTCCGCACCGGCCCTGGAAACGGTGCGCCAGACCCTGGAGGCCACCGGCTTTCAGGACGTCTCGGTGCAGACCTTCGGCGCCTCCACCGAGGTGCTGATCCGCCTCCAGCAGGCCTTCGAGGCCGGCGTCGGCGACCAGATCGTCGCGCTGCTGCAGGAGGCCGGCCACGACGTCTCGCTGGTGCGCGCCGAGTTCGTCGGGGCCCAGGTGGGCGACCAGCTGCGCGACCAGAGCGGCATGGGCATGCTGGTGGCGCTGGGCATCGTGATGCTCTACGTCGCGGCGCGCTTCCAGTACAAGTTCGCCGTGGGCGCCCTGCTGGCGCTGATGCATGACGTGATCATCGTGGTCGGCGCCTTCGCGCTGTTCGGCTTCGAGTTCGATCTCACGGTGCTGGCGGCGGTGCTCGCCGTGATCGGCTACTCGCTCAACGACACCATCGTGGTCTACGACCGCATCCGCGAGAACATCCGCAAGTCGCGCATCGACGACATGCCGGCGATCTTCAACGAGTCCATCAACCAGACCCTGTCGCGCACCCTGGCGACCTCCGGCACCACCCTGCTGGTGCTGCTGGCGCTGGTGACCCTGGGCGGGGACATGATCCACAACTTCGCGGTGGCGCTGATCATCGGCGTGGTGGTGGGCACCTTCTCGTCGATCTACGTCTCCGCGGCCCTGCTGCTGCCGCTGAAGCTCAGCCGCGAGGATCTGATCCCGACCAAGAAGGAAGACCCGGAGGCCGAGGAGCTGCCCTGACGGCCGGCCGCCTCGCGCCCACCAAAAAGCCACCCCTCGGGGTGGCTTTTTTCGTGGCGGCGCCCCGGGAAGAGCGGGCCGGGACGAGACTCAGGCCTCGGCCGTCTCCCGGGCGCGGCGCACGGCCGCGGAGAGTTCACGGGTCAGCGCGAGCACGCCGCGGGCGGCCTCGGCGGGGCTCTCGGCCTCGGCCACGGTGTCGGTCAGCGCCGAGCCGACCACCACCGCGTCGGCGAAGCGGGCGATGCGCCCGGCCTGCTCGGGGGTGCGGATGCCGAAGCCGACGCCGATCGGCAGCGCGGTGTGCGCGCGGATGGCCTCGACCTCCTGGGCCACGCGCTCGGCGGACGGCGCGGCGGCGCCGGTCACGCCGGTGCTGGAGACGTAGTAGAGGAAGCCCGAGGTGTTCTCGAGCACCAGCGGCAGGCGCTCGGCATCGGTGGTCGGGGTCGCCAGGCGGATGAAGTCGAGGCCGTGGGCCTGGGCCGGCAGGCACAGCTCGGCGTCGTGCTCCGGCGGCAGGTCGACCACGATCAGCCCGTCGACGCCGGCCTCGGCGGCCTCACTGAGGAAGGCCTCGACGCCCCGGCAGTAGATCGGGTTGTAGTAGCCCATCAGCACCACCGGGGTGGCGTCGTCGCGCTCGCGCAGGGCGCGCACCATGTCGAGCGTCCTGGCCATGGTCTGCCCGCCCTCCAGGGCGCGCAGCGTGGAGGCCTGGATGGAGGGGCCGTCCGCCATCGGGTCGGTGAAAGGCATGCCCAGTTCGATCACGTCGGCGCCCGCCTCGGGCAGCGCCAGCAGGGTCTCGAGGCTGGTGGCGTAGTCGGGATCGCCGGCGCTGATGAAGGTGACGAGGCCGGCACGGTCGGCTGTCTTGAGCTCGTCGAAGCGGCGCGCGATGCGGTCGTGGCGTGGGGTCATCTTCGCTCTCCTCATTCTGCCGGGGCGTCGGCGGCCAGTTCGTCGGCCAGGCGTTCGGTGACGGTGGTCATGTCCTTGTCGCCGCGCCCGCTCAGGTTCAGCACCATGACGTGGTCCTCGGGCAGCGTCGGCGCCAGCTTGATCGCGTGGGCGATGGCGTGGGACGACTCCAGCGCCGGGATGATGCCTTCCAGGCGGCACAGGGTCTTGAAGGCGTCGAGCGCCTCGTCGTCGGTCACGGCAACGTACTCGGCGCGGCCGACCTCATGCAGCCAGGCGTGCTCGGGGCCGATGCCCGGGTAGTCCAGGCCCGCCGAGATCGAGTGCGCGTCGGTGATCTGGCCCTCGGCGGACTGCAGCAGGAAGGTGCGGTTGCCGTGCAGCACGCCGGGGCTGCCGCCCTGCAGGCTGGCCGCGTGCTTGCCGGTCTCCAGGCCCTCGCCGGCGGCTTCCACGCCGATCAGGCGCACGTCCTCGTCCTCGAGGAAGGGATGGAACAGGCCCATGGCGTTGGAGCCGCCGCCGATGCAGGCCACCAGCGAATCGGGCAGCCGGCCCTCCTTCTCGGCCAGCTGCTCGCGCGCCTCCTGGCCGATCACGGACTGGAAGTCGCGCACCATGGCCGGATACGGGTGCGGGCCGGCCACGGTGCCGATGATGTAGAAGGTGTCCGCGACGTTGGTCACCCAGTCGCGCAGGGCGTCGTTCATCGCATCCTTCAGGGTGCCGGTGCCGCTGGTCACCGGGATCACCCTGGCGCCCAAGAGCTTCATGCGCTGCACGTTGGGCTGCTGGCGGTCGATGTCGGTGCTGCCCATGTAGATGATGCATTCCATGCCGAAGCGGGCCGCCACGGTGGCGGTGGCCACGCCGTGCATGCCGGCGCCGGTCTCGGCGATGATGCGCTGCTTGCCCATGCGCCGGGCCAGCAGCACCTGGCCGATGCAGTTGTTGATCTTGTGCGCGCCGGTATGCATCAGGTCCTCGCGCTTGAGATAGATCCGCGCGCCGCCGAGCGCCTCGGTCAGCCGCTCGGCGAGGTAGAGCGGGCTCTCGCGACCGATGTAGTCGCGGCGAAGTGCGTCCAGCTCGGCGTTAAACGCGGGATCCTGCCTGGCCGACGCGTAGGCTTCCTGCAGCTCGAGGATCAGCGGCATCAGGGTTTCGGCGACGAAGCGGCCACCGAAGCGGCCGAAGAAGCCATCGGCATCGGGGGCGAATTCGGCGGTGGGGTGCGGCAGACCCATGGTGACGACTCCTGACGGTCAGTGGGGAATGGCCACCACGATATATCGCGCCGCCCCCTGTGATAAGCGATCATTGCTCGCTAATCTGTGAGAAAAGCTGACATGTCAGGAGCCCGCCTTGAGTGATCGACTGCCCTCGCTGAATGCCCTGCGCGCCTTCGACGAGACGGCCCGCACGCTGAGCGTCACCCGCGCCGCCGAGGCGCTCCACGTCACCCACGGGGCGGTCAGTCGCCAGCTCAAGCAGCTCGAGGAACAGCTCGGCGTGACGCTGTTCCGGCGCCAGGGCCGCGGCCTGGCGCTGACCCAGGAGGGCGAGCTCTTGCGTGCCTCGACCTCACAGGCCTTCGAGCGACTCGGCCAGGCCTGCACCCAGCTGCGCCGGCGCGCCTCACAGGCGCCGCTGGTGCTCGGCTGCCCGGGCAGCTTCCTGGCCCGCTGGTTCATCCCCCGGCTGGATCGGCTGAAGGCCCAGTGCCCGGAGCTGAACCTGCACCTGACCGCCGATGAGGAGGTGGCCGGCCGGCTCGGCACCGAGGTGGACGCCGTGCTGCGCTTCGCCGAGCCGCCCTGGCCCGATGACGTGCGGGTGATCGAGCTGGCGCCGGAGCGCATGGGGCCGGTACTGGCGCCGGACAGGCTCGATATCCCCGACCCCGCCGCCGCCGACCTGACGAGACTGCCCATGCTGCATACCCAGTCGCGGCCCCAGGCCTGGTCGCAGTGGTTCGCGGCCAAGGGGCTGGACTCCGCGACGATGCGCCACGACCAGGCCTTCGAGCACCTCCACTACATGCTCGAGGCGGCGCTGGTGGGCCTGGGGGTGGCCATCGCGCCCTCCTACCTGGTGGAGGAGGACCTGCGCACCGGGCGACTGGTCGCGCCCTGGGGCTTCATCGAGACCCCCGCCCGGCTCGGGCTGTGGCTGCCGTCGGGCGCCCCGCGGCGCGACATCGCGCGGCTCGCCGAGTGGCTGAAGCGGGAACTCGGGCGCTCCCCGACCTGACGCCTCGACACCACCAAAGCGACCGGGAACGCCATGCCGGCTTGCCCTTCCCACGACGCAAGACGCCCCCACGGCGGGGCCGTGGGGGCGTCTCGTCATTCGCCGAGGCGGTCGGGCGCCGGGGCTCAGAAGTGCGGCTTGAGCTGCTGCACCAGGGCCTTGTAGAGGCGCGGGCCGGCGGCCATGAGGGGGCCTTCGACCTCGACGCTGGGCTGGCCGTCGGGGGTGCCCATCAGCGCGCCGCTCTCCTTGAGCAGCAGCGAGCCGACGTGCAGGTCCTGCTCCTCGAGGCCCAGCACGAAGGCGGCATCCGCACGACCGGCGGCCAGGTCGGCCAGGTCGAGCAGGCCGCTGCCGGAGGCGCGCTGCTGCTCGATCTGCGGGCCGAGCTGCTGGACCAGGGTCAGGTAGGCGGGCAGCAGGCGCGGGCGCAGCCAGGTCTCGGGCAGCCCCATGGCGACGCGGGTGCCGGCCACGGCGGTGCGCTTGGTCACGCGGATGCGCTTGCCGTTGAGCTGGGCACCGCGGCCGCGGCTGGCCAGGTATTCGTCGTCGCTGAAGGGGCAGATCACCACCGCATGCTCCGGGCGGCCCTTGACCAGGCACACCACCGACAGGGCGAAGCCGGGAGCGGCAACGGTCAGGTCGGAGTAGCCGTGAAAGGGTTCGATCTTCCAGAGGGTGTCGGCGCCTTCGCCCTCGCCGGGGCGATGCGGGGTGAAGCGCCCCTGGACGCCGTGCTGGGGATAGCCGCGGGCGAGCTGACGAACGATCAGCGTCTCGGCGTTGCGGGCGGCGTCCTCGAGCAGGCGGTCGAGGCTGGGCTCCTGGTGGGAGTTCTCGATTCGCTCGCGGATACGCAGGAATTGTTCGCCGGCACTGCGTGCGGCACGCAGGGCGAATTGGACCATCGGATGCATGATCGGGCCTTGGGGAGTCGGTGGTGTTAAAGAACGGATCGGGCGCGAATCCTAGCAGAAGCGTCCCGGGTGCGCCATTCGTGGCGGGCGGCCGACATGCTAGAATCGCCGCTCCCCGTTTCATCCAGGATCCACAGGCCCCACCATGCTCGAGCGCATCCGCACCGTCCTGATCGGCACCAGCCACCCCGGCAACATCGGCGGCACCGCCCGCGCCATGCACAACATGGGCCTGGCCGACCTGGCCCTGGTGGCGCCGCGCTGCGAGCCGCTCACCGCCGACACCGTCTCCCGCGCCTCGGGCGCCGACCATATCGTCCACGCCGCGCGCACGGTCGCGACCCTCGAGGAGGCGGTGGGCGACTGCACCCTGGTTGTCGGCGCCAGCGCCCGCTCGCGCACCCTGCCCTGGCCGATGATCACCCCCCGGGCGCTGGGCGAGCGTCTGCCCCAGGAGCTCGCCGACCCGGCGGCCCGGGTGGCGCTGGTCTTCGGCCGCGAGGACAGCGGCCTGACCAACGCCGAGCTGCAGCGCTGCCACGCCCACGTGCATATCCCCACCAACCCCGACTTCAGCTCCCTGAACCTGGCCGCCGCGGTGCAGGTGCTCGCCTACGAGTGCCGCCAGGCCTGGCTCGGCCAGCAGGCGGCGGCGACGGACGAAGCGGCCCCGACCCAGCCGCTGGCCAGCCACGAGGAGCTCGAGCGCTACTTCGAGCACCTCGAGCGCACCCTGATCGGCATCGGCTTCCACGACCCGGCCATGCCGCGACAGCTGATGGCCCGGCTGCGCCGCTTCACCCTGCGCGCACGCCCCGAGCGCATGGAGCTCAACATACTGCGCGGCATCCTCACCGCCACCGAGCAGCAGACCGAGCGCCGGCCAGGCGAGGGCTCTCCGGACGATGAGGCCCGGGGGCGATGAGCCCCGCGCCTTGAAGCCGGCGCGGCGCGCCCCCACTATGAAGCGACTCCCCGTTCGCCACGCCACCCAAGGACCGCTGCATGCTTCAACGTCTGCGCGAGGACATCAACAGCGTATTCGCCCGCGACCCGGCGGCCCGTAACTTCCTGGAAGTGCTGACCAACTACCCGGGACTGCACGCCCTGCTGGCGCACCGGATGAGTCACTGGCTGTGGCGCAGGAACCTGAAGTGGCTGGCGCGCACCCTGTCGCAGCTGGCGCGCCTGCTGACCGGCATCGAGATCCACCCCGGCGCCACCATTGGCCGCCGCTTCTTCATCGACCACGGCATGGGCGTGGTGATCGGCGAGACCGCCGAGGTGGGCGACGACGTCACCCTCTACCAGGGCGTGACCCTGGGTGGCACCAGCTGGAACAAGGGCAAGCGCCACCCGACCCTGGGCGACGGCGTGATCGTCGGCGCCGGGGCCAAGATCCTCGGCCCCTTCACCGTCGGCACCGGCGCCAAGATCGGCTCCAACGCGGTGGTCACCAAGGAGGTGCCGGCCGGCGCCACCGTGGTCGGGATCCCGGGCAAGGTGGTCCAGCGCAGCGAGCCCGACGACCCCGAGGCGATCGCGGTGGACCCCGAGCGCCGCGAGGCGATGCGCCGCAAGTTCGGCTTCGACGCCTACGGGGTCAGCCAGGACATGCCCGACCCGGTGGCCCGCTCGATCCAGGCGATGCTCGATCACATGCACGCCGTGGACGAGCGCATCGAGCGCATGTGCACCACCCTGCGCAAGGTCGACGCCAGCTACCGCGACGGTCGCCTGCCGGAGCTGCGCGACGAGGACTTCGCCGACATCCTCGACGAGGGCTGCCCGCCGATCCAGGGCGCGGACGCCGCTTCGCGCGCGGCGCAGCAGGAGGCGCAAGACACGCCTGACCACCAGGCGCCCCCTCGCCGGCACAATGGTTGACCATGATACTCGGCCTTTATCATAATGGCCGATCACGTACATTGACTGCCGACCCGCGCGTCGGTGCCGAGGTGAGCTCCTCATGCGCCTGACCACCAAGGGACGCTACGCCGTCACCGCCATGCTCGACCTGGCGATGAACGCCGAGTCCGGCCCCATCAGCCTCGCCGACATCTCCAAGCGCCAGGAGATCTCGCTCTCCTACCTGGAGCAGCTGTTCGCGCGGCTGCGCCGTGCGGGGCTGGTCGGCAGCGTGCGCGGCCCGGGCGGCGGCTACCTGCTGGCCATGGCGCCGAACGAGATCACCGTGGCCCGGGTCATCCAGGCCGTCAACGAATCGGTGGACTCGACCCGCTGCGGCGGCCTCTCGGACTGCCAGCAGGGCGATACCTGCCTGACCCACCACCTGTGGTGCGAGCTCTCCGAGCACATTCACGACTTCCTCGAGCAGGTCACCCTGGGACAGCTGGCCGGGCGCGAGGAGATCCTCGAGATCGCCAGCCGCCAGCGCGGCCGCCGCGACGACGGCATCCTGGCCTCGACCCTCTGAGCCGCCGCCCCTGCCACCCCACTCCGGAACCGACTGCGAGCCCATGAGCGCACACGTCTACCTCGATTATGCCGCCACCACCCCGGTCGACCCGCGGGTCGCGGAGGCCATGAGCCGCTACCTCACGATGGACGGCATCTTCGCCAATCCCGCCTCGCGCAGCCATATGCTGGGCTGGCAGGCGGAGCAGGCGGTGGAGAGCGCGCGGCGCCAGGTCGCCGACCTGATCGGCGCCGATCCCCGCGAGATCGTCTGGACCAGCGGCGCCACCGAGGCCGACAACCTGGCGCTCACTGGCGTCATGCGCGCCAACCGCGCCCGGGGCCGCCACCTGATCACCTCCACCATCGAGCACAAGGCGGTGATCGACACCGCCAAGGCGCTGGAGGAGGAGGGCTTCGAGGTGACCTGGCTCGCCCCGTCACGCGACGGGCGCATCTCGCCGGAACGGCTCGCCGAGGCGATGCGCGAGGACACCGTGCTGGTCTCGCTGATGGCGGTGAACAACGAGCTCGGCGTCATCCACGACCTGGCGGCGCTCGCCGAGGTGGTCCACGCCGGCGGGGCGATCTTCCACGTCGATGCCGCCCAGGCGGTGGGGCGACTCCCGCTCGACGTGGCGCGGCTCGGCATCGACCTGATGTCGCTCTCGGGCCACAAGGCCTACGGGCCCAAGGGCATCGGTGCCCTCTACGTGAAGCGCGACCCGGACCTGCGCCTCGAGGCGCTGATCCACGGCGGCGGCCACGAGCGCGGCATGCGCTCCGGCACCCTGCCGACCCACCAGATCGTCGGCATGGGCGAGGCCTTCGCCCTCGCCGCCGCCGAGGGGGAGGCCGACCAGGCCCGCATCGAAGCGCTGCGCGACCGCCTGCTGGCGGGCCTCGCCGACCTCGACGGCATCCATCGCAATACCGCGGTCGAGGCCTCGGTCCCGAACATCCTCAACCTGGCCTTCGAGGGCGTGGACGGCGAGTCGCTGCTGATGACGCTGCGTGATATCGCGCTCTCCACCGGCTCGGCCTGCAACTCGGCCAGCGTCGAACCCTCCTACGTGCTGAAGGGCATCGGCGTGCCGCGCGACCTGGCGCTGGCCTCGCTGCGCTTCAGCTTCGGCCGCTTCACCACCGAGGCCGACATCGACCGCACCCTGGACGCCCTGCGACACGCCCTCACGGGGCTGCGTCGCCGGGCGGTCTGACCCATCCCGATCAGGAGAGAGACCATGGCGCATCTTTCGATCACCACGTCCGCCGCCGAGCAGATCCGCCGGGTACTCGACGAGCGCGGCCACGGCCTGGGCCTGCGGGTCTCGGTCAAGCCCAGCGGCTGCTCCGGCTACAGCTACGTGCTCGACTTCGCCGACGAGGCCGCCAACGACGACGTGAGCTTCGAGGAGCACGGCGTGACCGTCTTCGTCGCCCCCGAGGCGCTGGAGATGCTCGACGGCAGCGAGGTCGACTACGTCACCGAGGGGCTCAACCGCTTCTTCCGCTTCAACAACCCCAACGTCAAGGACGAGTGCGGCTGCGGCGAGAGCTTCACCGTCTGACCGACGGCGCCTGCACGATTGTTCAACGTCGGCTCGGGGCGTTATACTCCCCGGCCCGACGGCGAACCGCGCCGCACGCCGGAACGCCGGCCGCTCTAACCCGATTCGCCGCGCCGTCCGATGCTCCCGCCGCGGAGCCCCGGGCGGCGCGGCGCTATCCCTCGTCGACAGGCGCCACGGTCGCGAGACGACCCCGGCACACGACGATCACAGCATCCATCCTGCGCTAGCCCGACCCGCGGCTAGCCCACATCCAATCGGAGACATGCCCCATGGCTAACCAGCGCACCCTGTCCATCATCAAGCCCGACGCCGTTGCCAAGAACGTGATCGGCGAGATCGAGAGCCGTTTCGAGAAGGGCGGCCTGAAGATCGTGGCCGCCAAGATGATGCAGCTCTCCGAGGAGAAGGCCGGTGGCTTCTACGCCGAGCACAAGGAGCGCCCCTTCTTCAAGGACCTGGTCGGCTTCATGACCTCCGGCCCGGTGATCGTGCAGGTGCTCGAGGGCGAGGACGCCATCGCCAAGAACCGTGACCTGATGGGCGCCACCAACCCGAAGGAAGCGGCCGCCGGCACCATCCGCGCCGACTTCGCCGAGACCATCGACGCCAACGCCGTGCACGGCTCCGACTCCCCGGAATCCGCCGAGCGCGAGATCGCCTACTTCTTCGAGGCCGACGAGATCTGCGCACGCTGATCCGGCCTGTCCGCGGGGGTGTTCCCACCCCCGCCCCCTGCCCCACCGACGCGCTGACCACCATGACCGCCACCACTGCTCCCCGACTCACCAACCTGCTCGGCATGACGCGCGAGGAGATGGAAGCCTTCTTCCTCTCCATCGGCGAGAAGAAGTTCCGTGCCGCCCAGGTGATGAAGTGGATCCACATCGAGGGCTGCGACGACTTCGCGGCCATGACCAACCTCTCCAAGGCGCTGCGTACCCGCCTGGCCGAGGTCGCCGAGATTCGCGGCCCGGGCGTGGTCTACGAGGGCTCGTCGAGCGACGGCACCCGCAAGTGGGTGCTCGAAGTGGAAGACGGCAGCTACGTGGAGACGGTGCTGATCCCCGCCGACAACGGCAAGCGGCGCACCCTGTGCGTCTCGTCCCAGGTCGGCTGCTCGCTGGACTGCAGCTTCTGCTCCACCGGCAAGCAGGGCTTCCAGCGCAACCTCACCGCCGCCGAGATCATCGGCCAGGTGTGGGTGGCCCAGCGCAGCGTGGGGCCGCGGCGCGACACCACCAACCGCCCCGTCACCAACGTGGTGATGATGGGCATGGGCGAGCCGCTGCTGAACTACGACAACGTCGTGCCGGCCATGAAGCTGATGCTCGACGACGACGGTTACGGCCTCTCCAAGCGCCGCGTCACGCTCTCCACCTCCGGGGTGGTGCCGATGCTCGACAGGCTCGGCGACGAGCTCGACGTGAGCCTCGCCGTCTCGCTGCACGCCGCCAACGACGAGCTGCGCAACGAGCTGGTGCCGCTCAACCGCAAGTACAACATCCGCAGTCTGCTCGATGCCTGCCAGCGCTACCTGGCCAAGTGCCACGACACGCGCCAGGTGACCATCGAGTACACGGTGATCAAGGACGTCAACGACCAGCAGGAGCACGCCCGCCAGCTCGCCGAGCTGCTCGAGGAGCTGCCGTGCAAGATCAACCTGATCCCGTTCAACCCCTTCCCGCACTCGGGCTACGAGAAGCCGTCGCGCAACCAGGTGATGCGCTTCCAGCAGTGGCTCTATGAGCTGGGCTATACGGCCCCGATCCGCTCCACCCGCGGCGACGACATCGATGCCGCCTGCGGCCAGCTGGTGGGCCGCGTCAAGGATCGCACCAAGCGTCACGCGCGCTATATCCAGTCGATCCAGATCGACGCCGACTGAGCGGGGGGGCGCCTTGACTTCAACCGGTCTCGGCGCTTTGATGGACGGGCCTTTTTTCACCGTCGGCCGCGTGTCGCACGCCCCTCGCGGCTCCTGGTTGCGTGCCTATCTGGAGAGGATGCCATGACCCCTTGCCCGAGCATGACCGGCCTTCGGCAGCTCCCCGCCGCCCTCATGCTGCTGGGCACGCTCTGGCTGTCCGGCTGCGCCACCCAGGCCAACCTGCCCGTGGACGACGGCAGCGGGGCCGCCGCGGCCTACACCCGCCTCGGCGTGGCCTACCTCGAGCGCGACAACCTGCCCCGCGCCCTCAATGCCCTCGACCGGGCACTCGAGATCGATCCCGACGACGCCGAGGCGCTGCAGGCCATGGCCATGGTCCACCAGCGCCAGGGCGAGGGGGCGCTGGCCGGCGAGATGTTCCGCCGCGCCATCGAGGCCGACCCGACGTTGACCCGCACGCGCAACAACTACGCCGCCTTCCTGTATGATCGGGGCCGCATCGCGGAGGCCTGCGAGCAGCTCGAGCGCGCCTCCGAGGACACCCAGTACGCCAATCGCGGGCAGCTGTTCGCCAACCTCGGTCAGTGCCGCCTCGAGATGGGCGAGGTCACCGCCGCGCGCCAGAGCCTCGCCCGCGCCCAGGCCATCGACCCGCGGGGTGCGCGCAGCTACCTGCTGCTGGCCGAGCTCGAGGCCGCCGAGGGCAACCTCGAGCGTGCCGAGCGGCAGCTGGAGCGCTACATGCGCCTGGCCGGCCCCCAGGCCGAGGCCCTGCGCCTGGCCCGCGATCTCGCCCGTCAGCGCGGGGACACGGCGAGCGCCGACTTCTATACCGATCAGCTGGAGGGCACGCGTGCCGGGCCCTGGCTGGAGGGCACGCGTGCCGGGCCCTGACCACCGTTTTCTGACGAAGGATGCTCAGACATGAGCGACATTCATAACGACGCCGCCGCCGAGACCTCGCCCCGCCTGGCCTCGCCCGGCGAACTGCTGCGTCGCGAGCGCGAGTCCCAGGGGCTCGACCGCGACGAGGTGGCCGACGCCCTCAACCTGCGTCCGGCGGTGATCGAGGGGCTGGAGAACGACCACTACGAGGAGGTCCCCGTTGCCGCCTATCGCCGCGGCTACCTGCGCAGCTACGCCCAGCTGCTGGGCCTCGACGACCGCGCGATCCTCGACGCCTACCGCACCCACTTCGGCAGCGAGGAGCAGGAGAGCAGGGTCACCCCGGTGCACGTGGTCAACAAGCCGCCCTCGCGGCTCGGCACCTGGCTGTTCCGCCTGGTCACCCTGCTGGTGATCGCCGGGATGATCGGCCTGACCCTGATGTGGTGGCAGAGCCGCGGCGGCAGCCAGCCGCCCACCCCCGGCGACAGCGGCCCGGTGGCGGTGGACAGCCTCGACGGCAGCACCACCATCACCGAGGAGCCCGGCGCCGAGGCCGACGACCTGCCGCCGCTGCCCGAGGGGGAAGCGGCGCTTGGCCTGGTCGACGAGACCAGCGACGAGGGGCAGGCCGCCACCGCGGCCGACGACGCCCAGGCGCCCGCCGAGGGCGAGGCCGAACCGGCCGTCGCTGACGCCGCCGCGGCCACCGCCGAGAGCGCGACGCAGACCGCCGACGCCGACGAGGCCCCGACGGCCGAGACCGACGCCGCGGCAGGCGAGCCCGAGGCAGAAGCGGCGAGCGAGGCCGTCGATCGCGGCGTGCTGGAGCTGACCTTCAACGAGCAGTCCTGGACCGAGATCTTCGATGCCGACAACCAGCGCATCTTCGTCGGCCTCCAGCAGCCCGGCACCTCCGCACGCGTCGAGGGCACCCCGCCGTTTCGCCTGACCGTGGGCAACGCCACCGGCGTCGAGCTCAACTGGGGCGGCGAGCCCGTCGACCTCACGGCCCGGGCCGGCGCCAACAACGTCGCCCGCTTCACCCTGGGAGAATGATTCCGTCATCATGCACGCACAATCCCCCATCGTTCGTCGCAAGTCGCGCCAGATCCACGTCGGCAAGGTGCCGGTCGGGGGCGACGCTCCCATCTCCGTCCAGAGCATGACCAACACCGACACCCTGGACGTGGCCGCCACCGTGGCCCAGATCCGCCAGCTCGAGGCCGCCGGCGCCGACATCGTGCGCGTCAGCGTGCCCGACATGGACGCCGCCGAGGCCTTCGGGCGCATCAAGCGCGAGGTCGAGGTGCCCCTGGTCGCCGACATCCACTTCGACTACAAGATAGCCCTGCGCGTCGCCGAGCTCGGCGTCGACTGCCTGCGCATCAACCCCGGCAACATCGGCCGCGAGGAGCGCGTGCGCGCCGTCGTCGACGCCGCCCGCGACAACGGCATCCCGATCCGCATCGGCGTCAACGCAGGCTCCCTGGAGAAGGACCTGCAGAAGAAGTACGGCGAGCCGACCCCCGCGGCGCTGGTCGAGTCGGCGATGCGCCATATCGACCACCTCGACCGCCTGGACTTCCCGGACTTCAAGGTCAGCGTCAAGGCCTCCGACGTCTTCATGGCCGTGGCCGCCTACCGCGACCTCGCCACCCGCATCGAGCAGCCGCTGCACCTCGGCATCACCGAGGCGGGCGGGCTGCGCTCGGGCACCGTCAAGTCCTCCATCGGCCTCGGCATGCTGCTGATGGACGGCATCGGCGACACCATCCGTGTCTCGCTGGCCGCCGACCCGGTCGAGGAGATCAAGGTCGGCTTCGACATGCTCAAGAGCCTCAAGCTGCGGTCCAAGGGCATCAACTTCATCGCCTGCCCCAGCTGCTCGCGCCAGAACTTCGACGTCATCGGCACCATGAACGCCCTCGAGGAGCGCCTCGAGGACGTCATGACCCCGCTGGACGTCTCGGTGATCGGCTGCGTGGTCAACGGCCCCGGGGAGGCCAAGGAGACCGACGTCGGGCTGACCGGCGGCAGCCCCGCCAACCTCGTCTACCTCGACGGCAAGCCGGCCAGCAAGCTGCGCAACGACCACCTGGTGGACGACCTGGAGCGGCTGATCCGCGACAAGGTGCGCGAGAAGCAGCAGGCCGAGCAGGACGTGATCGCCCGGGACGCCTGAGCCGGCGCCCCCACAAGGAGCAAGCAGTGAGCAAGTCCGACACCAGCAAGAAGATCCAGGCCATCCGTGGCATGAACGACCTGCTGCCCGAGCAGTCCCCGCTCTGGCAGTATTTCGAGGGCCAGGTGCGCGCGTTGATGGGCCGCTACGGCTACGACGAGATCCGCACCCCGGTCGTCGAGCAGACCGCGCTGTTCAAGCGCTCCATCGGCGAGGTCACCGACATCGTCGAGAAGGAGATGTACACCTTCGACGACCGCAACGGCGACAGCCTGACGCTGCGCCCCGAGGGCACGGCGAGCTGCGTGCGTGCCGCCATGGAGCACGGCCTGCTGCACAACCAGACCCAGCGGCTGTGGTACCAGGGGCCGATGTTCCGCCACGAGCGTCCCCAGAAGGGCCGCTATCGCCAGTTCCACCAGATCGGCGTGGAGACCTTCGGCCTCGAGGGGCCAGACATCGACGCCGAGGTGATCCTGCTCTCGGCGCGCCTCTGGCAGCAGCTCGGCCTCGACCGGCACGTCACCCTGGAGCTCAATTCCCTGGGCTCCTTGGAGGCCCGCGCCGCCTACCGCGACCTGCTGGTGGCCTACTTCGAGCAGCACGCCGAGGCGCTGGACGAGGACTCGACGCGTCGCTTAACCAGCAACCCCATGCGCATCCTCGACTCCAAGAACCCGGCGATGGCCGAGCTCATCGAGGGCGCCCCGAAGCTCATGGACCACCTCGACGAGGCCTCCCGCGAGCACTTCGAGCGGCTCTGCGCGATGCTCGACGCCGCCGGCATCGACTACGTGATCAACCCGCGGCTGGTGCGCGGCCTGGACTACTATGGCCGCACCGTCTTCGAGTGGACCACCACGGCGCTCGGCAGCCAGGGCACGGTCTGCGCCGGCGGCCGCTACGACGGCCTGGTCGAGCAGCTCGGCGGCAAGCCGACCCCGGCGGTGGGCTTCGCCATGGGCATCGAGCGGCTGATCCTGCTGCTCGAGACCCTCGAACTCGTGCCCGCCGAGGCCCGCGGCGCGCTGGACGTCTACCTGCTGCCCATGGACGACGCGGCCACCGGCCAAGCCCTGCTGCTCGGCGAGCGCCTGCGCGAGGCGCTGCCCGAGCTGCGCGTCCAGCTGCACTGCGGCGGCGGCAGCTTCAAGAGCCGCATGAAGAAGGCCGACAAGAGCGGCGCCCGCCTGGCCCTGCTGCTCGGCGAGGACGAGCTGGCCGAGGGCAGCGTGACCCTGAAGTTCCTGCGCGAGGAGCGCGAACAGCAGCGCCTGCCCCGGGCCGAGCTCGTCGACACCCTGACATCCCTGCTGAACGGCGAAACGCTCGCCTGACGGACACCCGCATCAAAGGAGACCGCCCGTGGCGGAGCTGAGAACCGAGGAAGAACAGCTTGAGGCCATCAAGCGCTGGTGGAAGGAGAACGGCACCTCGCTGATCGCCGGCGCCGCCATCGCGGCGGCCGGCGTGTTCGGCTGGAACGCCTGGCAGGACTACCAGGCGAGCCAGGGCGAGGCCGCCTCGCTGCGCTACCAGCAGCTGGTCGACCTCACCGGCCGCGACGATCTGGGCGACGACGCCCGGCGTCGCGCCGAGGAGCTGGTGACCGAGATCACCGACGAGCACGGCACCACCCTCTACGCCGACCTGGCCCGCCTGCTCGACGCCCGCCTGGCCGTCGAGGCGGACGACCGCGCCCGCGCCCGCGCCGCCCTGGCGGCGGTGATCGAGCAGAGCGAGCGCGGCTATCTCGAGGGGCTGGCGCGCCTGCGCCTGGCCCGCCTGCAGCTCGTCGAGGGCGAGGCCGAGACCGCCCTGACCACCCTGGAGGGCATCCCCGAGGCCCTGGCGGCGCAGCGCGCCGAAGTGGTCGGCGACGCGCACCACGCCCTGGGCCGCGTCGACCAGGCGCGCCAGGCCTGGCAGGAGGCCCTCTCCCTCGCCGAGCAGCACGATCAACCGCTCTACGGCGTCCAGCTCAAGCTGGATGACCTCGGCACCGAGGAGGCCATCCTATGAGATCCCCCCTGCTGATCGCCGCCGGCGCGGCCCTGGCCGTGCTGGCCGGCTGCGCCTCTACCCCCGAGCCCGAGTACGCCCCTCGCGAGCTCACCGACATCGCGACCACCACCGAGCTGGACACCCTGTGGAGCGAGCGCGTCGGCAAGGGGCTGGGTGACGCCGGCTACCCGGTGGCGCCCGCCCAGGACGGCGATACCCTGTTCGCCGCCGACGCCCGCGGCCTGGTCGAGGCCCTGGACGCCGACACCGGCGAGACCCGCTGGGAGGTCGAGCTCGACACCCCGGTCTCCAGCGGCCTGACCGCCGTGGCCGAACGCCTCTTCCTGGCCACCCGCAACGGCGAGGTGCTCGCCCTCGACCAGGCCGACGGCAGCATCCAGTGGCGTGCGCGGGTCACCAGCGAGGTGCTCGCCGCGCCCCAGGCCAGCCGCGACCTGCTCGTGGTGCAGGCCGTCGACGGCCGCGTCACCGCCCTGGAGCGCGACAGCGGCGCCGAGCGCTGGGTCTACAGCGGCCCCCGCCCCTCGCTGAGCCTGCGCGGGACCGGCACGCCGACGGTGATCGATCCGGTCACCTTCGCCGGCTTCGCCAACGGCCGTCTGGTCACCCTGGACAACCGCAGCGGCGAGCCGCTCTGGGATCGCCGCATCGCCGTGCCCCGCGGACAGAGCGAGATCGACCGCCTGGTCGACCTGGCCGGCCAGCCGGTCCTGACCCAGGACGGCCGCCTGTTCGTGACCAGCTACAACGGCCGCCTGGCCGCGCTGGACGCCCGCTCCGGCGAGATGCTCTGGGCCCGGGAGCTCTCCAGCTACCTGACCCCGATCCTGGTCGGCAACTTCCTGTTCGTGATCGACGAGGCCAGCCACGTCATCGCCGTGGATGCCGGCACCGGCAACGAGCTGTGGCGCAACGAGGCCCTCGAGGGTCGCTCCCTCACCGCACCGGCCTTCGCCACCGACCACCTGGTGGTGGGCGATGCCGAGGGCTACCTGCACCTGCTCGACGCCCGCGAGGGCGAGCTCGTCGGTCGCACCCGCATCGACGGCTCGGGCCTCAGCGTGCCGCCGCTCACCGATCGTCGTCGCGTCTATGCGCTGGCCGACGACGGCACCCTGGACGCCCTGGAGCTTCGCCCATGACCCCGGTGATCGCCCTGGTTGGCCGTCCCAACGTCGGCAAGTCGACCCTCTTCAACCGCCTGACCCGCTCCCGGGACGCCCTGGTGGCGGATTTCCCAGGCCTGACCCGCGACCGCAAGTACGGCAACGGCATGCTCGGCGACAAGGCCTACACGGTGATCGACACCGGCGGCATCAGCGGTGACGAGGAGGGCATCGACGCGGCCATGGCCGAGCAGTCGCTGGCCGCCATCGACGAGGCGGACATCGTGCTGTTCCTGGTCGACGCCCGCGCCGGCCTCAACGTCGCCGACGAGGCCATCGCCAACCACCTGCGGGTCAACCAGAAGAAGACCTGGCTGGTGGTCAACAAGGTCGACGGCCTGGAAGAGCACAGCGCCATGGCCGACTTCTGGCAGCTCGGCCTGGGCGATCCCCACGCCATCGCCGCCGCCCACGGCCGCAACGTCACCACGCTGATCGAGGAGGTGCTCTCGCCCTTCCCGGCCCGCGACGAGAGCATCCCCGCCGACACCGGCACCAAGGGCATCCGCATCGGCGTGATCGGCCGCCCCAACGTCGGCAAGTCGACCCTGGTCAACCGCCTGCTCGGCGAGGAGCGGGTGGTGGTCTTCGACGAGGCCGGCACCACCCGCGACGCCATCGAGATCCCCTTCGAGCGCCGTGGCAAGCCCTACGTGCTGGTGGATACCGCCGGGGTGCGACGGCGCAAGAACGTCCGCGAGGTGGCCGAGAAGTTCTCGATCATCAAGACCCTGGAGGCGATCAAGGAGTGCCACGTCGCCATCATGGTGCTCGATGCCCGCTCGGGGCTGGTGGAGCAGGACCTGCATCTGCTCGACTACGTGCTGACCAGCGGCCGCGCCCTGGTGCTCGCGGTCAACAAGTGGGACGGCCTGGAGAGCGAGGCCAAGGAGAAGATGCGCGCCGAGATCAAGCGCCGCCTGGGCTTCGCCGACTACGCCGACCTGCACTTCATCTCGGCGCTGCACGGCACCGGCGTGGGCGACCTCTACCCCTCCATCGAGCGCGCCTTCGCCTCGGCCAACGCCCACTGGTCCACCAACCGGCTGACCACCATCCTCCAGGACGCCACCGAGGCGCACCAGCCGCCCATGGTGCGCGGCCGGCGGATCAAGCTGCGCATGGCCCACCAGGGCGGCAGCAACCCGCCGATCGTCGTGGTGCACGGCAACCAGACGAGCTCGCTGCCCGAGGCCTACAAGCGCTACCTGACCAACACCTTCCGCAAGGTGCTCAAGGTGCGCGGCACGCCGATGCGCTTCGAGTTCCTCTCCGGTGACAACCCCTACGACAACATGGCGGGGGCCAGCGACCGGGAGAAGGCCAAGAAGCGGGAACTGGGTCGCACCAAGGAGGCGCGCAAGAGCCGCCGCTGAGCCCTCGCGTCGTCCTCCACTCCCACCGCCGCCCGGCCCGTCATCGCTGACGGGCCGGGCGGTGTCGTTTGGGGCCGACAGGCCCGCTTGCGAGAGGCACAAGGAGGGGCGCCGACGCCTTGACGCGGCGGGCCGCTGGCCCTGAAATACGCCTCCACGCTGCGCTGCAGCACCGCTTTCCGGAGGATCCCCGATGCGTCTTCGCTCCCTCGCGCGCCGCTGGCGCCTGCTCGCCCCGCTCTGTCTGACCGCCCTGCTGGGCGGCTGCCTGGCGCTCCCCCAGACCGGCCTGTTCGCCTTCCGCCTGGCGGTGACCTCGCTGGGCGTGGAGGAGGTCCGCATCGGCCCGCTCGCCGTGGATGCGCGCCTCGACACCGGCGACCTGACCTCGCTGATCGCCTCCGGCCTCGGCGCCGGCAGCCTGCCCGTGCAGGCGACCCTGGCCATGGGCCTGGGCCTGCCGGTCGGCATGCCGCCGGTGGAGATGTCGGGCTTTCGCTGGCGCCTGGACATGCCCGGGGTAGAGCCGGTGAGCGGCGACTACGAGGAGTCGGTCACCCTCACCTCGGGCCAGGATGCCAAGCTGCGACTGCCGGTGGCCTTCGACCTGCTGGGCGGCGACCGGGAGCGCCTGGCGCCGATGGTGGACCTGGCGCGCCAGCTGGCCCGCCAGGGCGAGCTGCCCGCCGGCAGCGAGCTCGCCATCACCCCGGGCGACCTGAGCGGGCTCGGCATGACCCTGCCCGCCGGTCTGCTCACCCCCACCGTGCGCCTGGGCGTGGGCGAGGACGGCTCGCTGATTCCAAAAGGGTAACGTCGCCAGAGCACCGGCGGGGCGCCGGGGACAGGTCGCAGGGAAGTCGTCGGGCCTGTCGCCGAGTCAGTCCCGCTGCCGGGATTTGCTCAAGTCTTATCTGACTTTTCGTGCAGGCGCCGCCGGCCCACCCAGTGGGTGGCGAACTGCCAGGCGCCCCGGCCGCTGCGCCCGCCGCGCAGGGTGGCGAAGCGGATCGCCTCGGCCCTGGCCTCGGCGTTCCAGTCCTCGCGGCCGCCCAGCTGGGTCACCCAGTGGCAGCAGGCCTCCAGGTAGACGTCCTGGTTGAAGGGGTGGAAGCCGAGCCACAGCCCGAAGCGGTCGGAGAGCGAGATCCGCTCCTCGACGGCGTCGCCGTGATGAAGCTCGTCGCCCACCAGGCGGGAGGCGTCGTTGTCGCCCATCGACTCCGGCAGCAGGTGACGGCGGTTGGAGGTGGCGTAGAGCAGCACGTTGGGCGGCGGCCCGGTCAGGGCGCCGTCGAGCACGCTCTTGAGCGCCTTGTAGGCGTCGTCGTGGCCCTCGAAGGAGAGATCGTCGCAGTAGACCACGAAGCGCTGGGGCTCACGGCGCAGCAGCTCCACCAGCGTCGGCAGCGCCGCGAGGTCATGGCGGTCGACCTGCACCAGGCGCAGCCCCTCGGCGGCCAGCCCGTTGAGCAGGGCACGGATCAGCGACGACTTGCCGCTGCCCCGGGAGCCCCACAGCAGGGCGTGGTTGGCCGGCAGCCCCTGCAGGAAGGCCCGGGTGTTGTCGACCAGCGCCAGCTTCTGGCGCTCGATGCCGAGCAGGTCGTCGAGCCCCAGGGCGTCCCGCGGCGGCACCGGCAGCAGCCGCCCGCCCAGCGCATGGCGCTGCCAGAGCGCGGCGACGTCCCGGGTCCAGTCGACCTCCTGGGGGGGCGGCGGCAGCCAGGGCTCGACGTGGTCGAGCAGCGTGAGCAGGCGACGCGAGAGCTCGGGGTCCATGATCCTCTCCTTGTCCATGTCGATGATGGGCACGCATCGCATGAGGCGCCGGGGACAGGTCGAAGGGGGGGGGCTACGCCAGGGGTGAGGAGGATCCCTCCGAACGGGCTGGCCAGGGATGGCCAGCACCGGCCCTGCAAGCGGAGCAGGACGCTAACGCGACGCAGGGCGTCGGTAGCGCCCAGGGAGGGGTTCACAGCGCCCCCTCGCCGACCTGTCGCCGGGTAAGCCTCATGCCGCCGGGCGCACCGTTGCTGTGGTTGATCTTCTGAGCGTTCCGGGTATCTTGTGGCGAACTCCGATCGCCGTCCAGCGTCTTACCTGACTGGATGTCACCGCTCATCAAGGAATTCTCCCCATGCGCTGGATTCACTGCCTCGCTATCGGCGCCCTGAGCCTGGGGCTTGCCGCCTGCACCACCTCGCCCACCGGCCGCTCCCAGCTCACGCTGCTCTCCGACGAGCAGCTCGACCAGATGGGCGCCCAGGCCTTCGCCCAGTACCAGCAGGAGCTGCCGACGGTCGGCGGCGCCCCGCTGCGCTACGTGCAGTGCGTCACCGACGCCGTGGTGCGTGCCCTCCCGCCCCAGTCGCGCAATCAGAACTGGCAGGTCAAGGTCTTCGCCTCGGAGCAGGCCAATGCCTTCGCGCTGCCCGGCGGCTACGTGGGCATCAACACCGGCCTGCTCGACGTGGCGCGCAACCAGGACCAGCTCGCCACCGTGATCGGCCACGAGATCGCCCACGTGCTGGCCCGCCACGCCAACGAGCGCGCCTCCACCGAGACCGCCACCCAGATCGGCCTGTCGGCCATCTCCTCGGCGGCCGGCCTGCAGGGCGCCGGCGGCGAGACCATGATGGCGGCGCTGGGCATGGGCGCCCAGTACGGCATCCTGCTGCCCTTCTCGCGCTCCCACGAGAGCGAGGCCGACGCCCTGGGCCTGACCCTGATGGCCGACGCCGGCTTCGACCCGCGGGAGAGCGTCGCGCTGTGGAACAACATGAGTGCGGCGGGCGGCGCCCGGCCGCCGGCCTGGCTCTCCACCCACCCGAGCCACGGCCAGCGCATCGGCGGCCTGGAAGCGGGCCTGGACGAGGCCATGGCGCGCTACGAGCAGGCCCGCCGGGCCGGCCGCACCCCCAACTGCCCACGCCCCTGAAGGAACGCACGATTGCCATGCTGAAGATCGGACTGCTGCTGCTGGTACTGCCCATCCTGGTGCTGATGGGGGTCTATTTCGTCGAACTGGGAGACGTGCGGGACTGCGTGCTGCTCCAGGAGGGGCACTGGGACTATCGCGCCGGCGTCTGCCGCGAGAGTGCCCAGCCCTTCGTGCCCTGGGTCGACCGCCATCCCTGGCTGGTCAACGGCGGCATGCTGCTCTCGGTGGCCGGCATGGCGATGTGCATGGTGGGGCTGTACGTAAAGCGCCGCTGAGCCGAGCCCAGCGGTATCGCAGCATAGCCGGGTACCGGGCCGCCGAGGAGGCGCTGTGAACCCCTCCCTGGGCGCTACCGACGCCCTGCGGCGCTCTCGCATCCTGCTCCGCTTGCATGACCGGTGCTGGCCATCCGTGGCCAGCCCGTTCGGAGGTGTCCTCCTCACCCCTGCGTAGGACCTCCTCTCTGGCCTGCACCCGGCGCTCCTCGCTATCGGCGACCACTCTCCGGGAACTAGGCCAGCACCTCACAGCGCCCGGCGCAGCGCCTCCAGCACCGGGGCGGTATCGGGGCGCTTGCCCCGCCACTGGAAGAACGACTCGGCGGCCTGCTCCACCAGCATGCCGAGGCCGTCCACGGGCCGGGCGCCGCGCTCGGCGGCCCAGCGCAGGAACACCGTGGGCGCGGCGCCGTACATCATGTCGTGGGCCGTCGCCCCGGGGGCGAAGAGGGCGTCGGACAGCGGCGGCAGGTCGCCGGCGAGGCTCGCGCTGGTGCCGTTGATCACCAGGTCATATGGCCCCTCCACCGCGGCGAAGCCGTCGCCGACGACCGACCCCAGGTCGCCGAAGTCCGCCGCCAGGGCCGCGGCCTTGGCCGCGGTGCGGTTGGCGATCCGCACGCCGGCCGGCGCCTCGTCCAGCAGCGGCTCCAGCACCCCGCGCACGGCGCCGCCGGCGCCCAGCACCAGGATCCGTGCCCCGGCCAGGCGCACGTCGTGACGCTTGAGGTCGCGCACCAAGCCGACGCCGTCGGTGGTGTCGCCATACGTCAGCCCGTTGCCGCCGAGGATCAGGGTGTTCACCGCCCCGGCGCGGCGGGCGCGCTCGCTCAGGGTGTCGCAGAGGGCGAACGCCGCCTCCTTGAAGGGCACGGTGACGTTGGCCCCGCGGCCCCCCTCGGCCACGAAGGCGCACCAGGCGCCGGCGAAGTCATCCAGCGGGGCCTCGATGGCGGTGTACTCCAGGCGCTCGCCGGTCTGCTCGGCGAAGGCCCCATGAATGGCCGGCGACTTCGAGTGGCCGACCGGGTGGCCGAAGACGCAGTAGCGATCGATCATGCCTGCTCCTCCTCGGCCGCCTCGGCCAGCCAGTCGCGGGGCTTGAGGTAGTCGTCGAGCGCCGCCTCGGCGCTGCCCGGCTCCGGGTGCCAGTCGTAGATCCAGCGCGCCAGGGGCGGCATCGACATCAGGATCGACTCGGTGCGCCCGCCGCTCTGCAGGCCAAACAGGGTGCCGCGGTCCCACACCAGGTTGAACTCCACGTAGCGACCGCGGCGGTAGAGCTGGAAGTCGCGCTCACGTTCGCCATAGGGCGTGTCGCGGCGGCGCCGCACGATGGGCAGGTAGGCGTCGAGGAAGCTGTCGCCCACGGCGCGCTGGAAGGCGAAGCTCGCCTCGAAGCCCTCCTCGTTGAGGTCGTCGAAGAAGAGCCCGCCGACGCCGCGGGTCTCGTCGCGGTGCTTGAGGGTGAAGTAGTCGTCGCACCACGCCTTGTAGCGCGGATAGGCCGCCTCGCCGAAGGGCTCGCAGGCATCGCGGGCCACCCGGTGCCAGTGCACCACGTCCTCGAACACCGGATAGTAGGGGGTCAGGTCGTAACCGCCGCCGAACCACCACACCGGGGCCTCGCCCGCCTTCTCGGCGATGAAGAAGCGCACGTTGCCGTGGCTGGTCGGCACGTGGGGATTCTCCGGGTGCAGCACCCAGGAGACCCCCACGGCGTGGAAGCTGCGCCCGACGAGCTCCGGCCGCGCCGCGGTGGCCGAGGGCGGCAGGCGCTCGCCGAAGACGTGGGAGAAGTTGACGCCGCCCTTCTCGAAGAGCCGGCCCTCTTCGATCACGCGGGATCGGCCACCGCCGCCCTCCTCGCGCTGCCAGCTGTCCTCGCGGAAGCGGCCGCCATCCTCGGCGGCCAGCGCCGTGCAGAGGCGGTCCTGCAGGTCGAGCAGGTAGGTCTTGACGTCGTCCAGATGGGCGTGGGCCACCGGTGCCTCCTGGGGAAATCGGGGGAGTGGATCAGGAACGCAGGACCCGGCCGGTGGCCAGGTCGCGGATGGTGCTGGGACGCGCGAGCCCGCCGAGGGCGCCCTCGAGGACGCCGTCGAGGGTGTCGCCGAAGACGCGGCGGATCTCGTCGGCGCTCATCGCCGGCGGCTCGCCGGCGCGGTTGGCCGAGGTCGAGACCACCGGGCCGCCGAAGGCCTCGCAGAGGGCGATGACCAGCGGATGGTCGCTGACGCGCAGCGCCACGCGGTCATGCTCTCCCCGCACCAGGGCGTGGGCGCGGCCGTTGTCGGGCACCAGCCAGGTCGTGGGCCCCGGCCAGCTCGCCTCCAGTGTCGCCCGCTGCGCCGACGTCAGCCCCTCGAGCCAGGGGGCAAACTGGGCGATGCTCGCGGCCACCAGGATCACGCCCTTGGCCGGGTCGCGAGCCTTGAGGCGCAGCAGGCGCTCAAGGGCCGCCTCGTCGTCGGGGTCGCAGCCGAGGCCCCAGACGGCCTCGGTGGGGTAGGCAATCACGCCGCCGGCCCGCAGGGCGGCGACGGCATCGGCAAGCGCGCTGTCGTTCATGGGTCTCCTCGCCTCGGGATCGGTGCCGCGGGGCGGCATCCTGGAAGGCGTATGCTATCACGCTCCCGATCGGGTCGGCAGGCGCACCCAGCCGCCGGCGGCCTGGGTCGCGGCGCCTTCGAGCTCGAGCGCCAGCAGGCCACGCTGGCACTCGGCGACGCCGCGGCCGGTCAGCGAGACCAGGGCATCCACCGGGGTGGGGGTGTCGCTCAGCCAGCGCAGCAGCGAGTCCTCCCCGGACTCCCGCAGGTCGCGCGCCCCGGCGAAGGCGCTCTCCTGGTCATCCTCCAGGGCACGTCCCGGGGCCTGCTCCATGACCCACTGGCGAAGCTCGGCGAGGATGTCGTCCACCTGGCGTACCAGCACGGCACCGTCGCGGATCAGCTGCAGGCAGCCCCGCGCCACGGGATTATGGATGGAGCCGGGCAGGGCGAAGACCTCGCGGTTCTGCTCGAGGGCCAGGCGGGCGCTGACCAGCGAGCCGCTCTTCTCGGCGGCCTCGACCACCAGCACCCCGAGCGACAGGCCGGTGACGATGCGGTTGCGCCGCGGGAAGAAGCCGGCCCGTGCCCTGGTGCCAGGGGGATGCTCGGAGAGCAGCAGCCCGCCCGTCTCCTGCAGCCGCCGGTGCAGGCGGTGATGGCGCGGCGGGTAGACCACGTCGACCCCGCAGCCGAGCACGGCGATGCTGGTGCCGCCGGCGTCCAGGGCGGCCTGCTGGGCGGCGGCATCGATGCCGAGCGCCATGCCGCTGACCACGCACCAGCCGCGGCCGGCGAGCTCGGCGGCGAAGCCGGCGGCGTTGGCGAGCCCCTCGCGGGTGGAGCGCCGCGAGCCGACCATGGCGAGTCGCGGCGGTTCGAGCGCGGCGAGATCGCCCATCGCCCACAGCACCGGCGGCGGATCGGCGATCTGGTCGAGGAGCCGCGGCCAACGGGGGTGGCCCGGATGGAGCAGGTAGCGGGCGGGACCGGCGGCGAGCCAGGCCTCCTCGGCGTCGAGCTCGGCGGTGAGGGGGCTGCGTGCGGGATGGTCGAGCCACAGCCGCAGGGCCGTGGCGGCCTCCCGGGGCAGCACGGCCAGGACGCCGGCCGGCCAGTCGGGGCGCGCCGCCGTAAGCTCGCCAAGCCGCCGCGGCCCGATGCCGGGCAGCCGGGCCAGGGCGCGCCACTCGCGGGACTGCATCGCGTGGGCCTGCACGGCGCGTCAGGACGACAGCGCGGCCGCCGCGCCTAGCGCAGCGCCGTGTCCAGCCGGCGCTCGGGGCTGTGGATGCGATCGCCCACCGACAGCATGCGCTTGGCCTCCATCACCAGGCCGTAGCTCATCTTCTCGTAGGGCCGGAAGACCATCACCAGGCCGGCATCCTCGCCGGGCAGGCGCAGCGGCTCGCCGGTACGCGGGTCGTCGACCAGCTCGCCCTGCTGCTCGACCATCAGCACGTGGCCGGTTTCCAGGCCGTCGCGGCGACCGCGATCGAGCGCGACCACCTGCAGCGGCCCGATGAAGCGCACGCCGCCCGGTACCGCCAGGATGCGGCCGTCGATCTCGCGGTCGGGCGCCCGGGGCAGGAACTCGGTCACCAGGCGGCGATCCTCGAGGGGCAACGCGATGTCGTCGTCGCGGACCTCCTGGCGGGCGGCGGTCACCTCCATCACCACGATGTCGTCCTCCTGGCGCAGCCGGCGCGCCTCGCCGACGCTCTCGAGCTCGAGGCCCAGCGACTCGCCGGTGGCGCTGTCGACGTACTGCTCGCCGACGCGGTAGAGGCCGACGCGCCCGCCGCCCTCGACGTGCCCGCGAGCGTAGAGACGATCGCCGCGGCCACTGACCAGCCGGCCGTCGTCGCCGGCGATCACGTAGGCCAGCTCGTCCAGCGCCTCGGGGTCCTCGATCACGCGATGGTCGCGCAGGAAGTGGCGCACGGCGTCCAGCGGGATCGGCTCGATGGCCTCGCGGTGCGACGAGGTGCGCACCTTCGGCGACAGCCGCACCATCCCCTGGCCACGCTCCAGGCCGAGGCAGGGCCGGCCGTTGCAATCGTAGAGGTAGACGATATCGCCGGGGTAGATCAGGTGGGGGTTCTCGATCTGCGGATTGACCTGCCACACCTCGGGCCACTGCCAGGGGTGCTGCAGGAAGCGCCCGGAAATGTCCCAAAGGGTGTCACCCTTCACCACGGTATAGCGGTCCGGTGCATCGCCCCTCAAGCCGTCGTCCCAGGAGAGCCCCTGGGCCTGGACCAGGGGCAGCCCGCTCATCAGCACGGCCGTGAGCCCCACTGTCAGGCGCCGACACCAGCGCGCTGCGCATCCTGTCTGTTTCATCCCTGCTCTCCCCCGGGTTGCTGGCCCCTCGCCCGTCGCCCATGGAACGTTGGCGACGTGGTATAGTCAGAAGCTGTTGATGTGAGGCACGTTCGGCGGTTTCGCCGTCGAGCGCGCCCTTCTAGAATAGTGTCATTTTGTAAATGACAGCATAACGGTGATTCCAACGCCATGGCCAAATTACCCATCCTCGAATTTCCCGACGAGCGGCTGCGCACGGTCGCCGCGCCGGTCGAGACGGTCGACGACGAGGTGCGCCGCCTGGTCGACGACATGCTCGAGACCATGTACGACGCCAGCGGCATCGGACTCGCCGCGACCCAGGTGGACGTCCACCGTCGGGTCATCGTCATGGACGTCAGCGACGACCGCACAAGCCCCCTGGTGCTCATCAACCCGAGTTACACCCCCATCGGCGAGGAGCGTGAGCCGATGCAGGAGGGCTGCCTGTCGATCCCCGAATACTACGCCGAGGTGCCGCGTGCACTGAAGGTGCACCTGAAGGCCCAGGACCGCGACGGCCAGCCCTACGAGCTCGAGGCCGAGGGGCTGCTTGCGCACTGCATCCAGCACGAGTACGACCACCTGGAGGGCGTGCTCTTCGTCGACTACCTCTCGCCGCTCAAGCGCGACCGGGTGATGAAGAAGATGCAGAAGCGCCACAAGCAGATGCAGCCCGCCTGATCGCCGGGGCGCCCGGCGGCGCCGTCCCGCCACCCTCGAAGGCCGACGTTTGCACGTCGGCCTTCGTCGTTTCCGGCCGCCTCCGTTATCATGAGGGCCATCGCCCACTGGCAAGGCCCTCAACATGTCCCGACCCCTGCGCGTCATCTTCGCCGGTACCCCCGACTTCGCCGCCGAGAGCCTGTCGGCGCTGCTGGCGAGCCGCCATGACGTCGTCGCCGTCTACACCCAGCCGGACCGCCCGGCGGGCCGCGGCCGCAAGCTGACCCCGAGCCCCGTCAAGGCGCTGGCGCAGCGCCACGACCTGCCGGTCCACCAGCCCGTCTCCCTGAAGGGCCCCGAGGTGCAGGCCGAGCTCGCCGCCCACCAGGCCGACATCATGGTGGTGGTGGCCTACGGCCTCCTTCTGCCCCAGGCCGTGCTCGACATCCCTCCGCGCGGCTGTCTCAACGTGCACGCCTCACTGCTGCCCCGCTGGCGCGGCGCCGCGCCCATCCAGCGGGCCATCGAGGCCGGCGACGAGGAGAGCGGCGTGACCATCATGCAGATGGACGCGGGCCTGGATACCGGCGACATGCTGCTGGTCAGGCGAGCGCCGATCACCACCACCACCACCGGCGGCGAGCTCCACGACAGCCTGGCGCGCCTGGGCGGCGAGGCGCTGGTCGAGGCCCTGGAGGCCCTGGCCGGCGAGGGGCTTGCCGCCACGCCCCAGCCCGCCGAGGGCGTCACCTATGCCGCCAAGCTCTCCAAGGCCGAGGCGGAGCTCGACTTCCGCCGCCCGGCCGAGGCGCTGGCCGCCCGCATCCGCGCCTTCAACCCCTGGCCGGTGGCCTGGTGCGCGCTGGGCGACGACCGCCTGCGCCTGCTGATGGCCCACGCCGAGCCGTCGGCGCCGGACGCCGTCCCGGCCCGCCCCGGCACCCTGCTGGCGCCCTCGGACGAGGCCCTGCGCATCGCCTGCGGGGAAGCCGGCGACCAGGTGCTGGCGGTGAGCCGCGCCCAGCTGCCCGGCGGCAAGCCCCTGGCGGTGCGCGAGCTGCTCAAGGCGCGCGCCGAGCGATTCCCCCCGGGCAGCCGCCTGGGACACCACGACGAGGAGAGCCCGGCATGAGCCAGCAGACGCCCGCCCCCCGCGCCCGGGAGCAGCGCCGCGATAACGGCCTGGCCGTGCGCGCCGCCGCCGCCCGCGCCCTCGCCCCGGTGATCACCGGCAAGGGCTCGCTCACCGGTCTCGACGACCACCAGGTGGTCGCCCGGGACCGCGCCCTGTTCAAGGCGCTCTGCTTCGGCGCCTGCCGCACCCTGCCGCGGCTCGAGGCGCTGGCCAATGCGCTGCTGGCCAAGCCGTTCAAGGCCCGCGACGCCGACGTCCAGGCGCTGCTGCTGCTCGGCATCTACCAGCAGCTCTACCTGCGCATCCCGGTGCATGCCGCGGTGGGCGAGACCGCCGGTGCCGCGCGCCTGCTCGGCAAGGAGTGGGCCACCCGGGTGCTGAACGGCTGCCTGCGCCGCCTGCAGCGCGAGCGCGCCGAGCTGGAGGCCGAGGCGGACCGCGACCCGGCGGTGGCCCTGCTGCACCCCAAGTGGTGGCTCAAGCGCCTGCGCCAGGCCTGGCCGGACGACTGGCGGGCGATCTGCGAGGCCAACAACCTGGCCGGCCCCATGACGCTGCGCGTCAACCGCCGCCACGGCGACCGCGAGCTGTACCTGGGCCGCCTCGACGGCGCCGGCATCCAGGCGCGCCTCTGCCTGCACGCCCCGGACGGCCTGACGCTGGAGACCCCGTGCGACGTCGAGACGCTGCCCGGCTTCGCCGAGGGACACGTCAGCGTCCAGGACGAGGCGGCCCAGCTGGCCGCCGTGCTGCTCGGCCCGTCGCTGGCCCCGCGCCCCGGCGCGCGGGTGCTGGATGCCTGCTGTGCCCCGGGCGGCAAGACCGCTCACCTGCTGGAGCTCTTCGACCTCGACCTGCAGGCGATCGACAGCGACGATGTGCGCCTGGCCCGGGTCGAGGACACCCTCTCCCGCCTGGGGCTCGAGGCGACCCTCGCGGCGGGCGATGCCACCGCGCGGGACTGGTGGGACGGCACGCCCTTCGACGCCATCCTGCTCGACGCGCCCTGCTCGGGCAGCGGCGTGATCCGTCGCCACCCGGACATCAAGCGCCTGCGCCGCCCCTCGGACATCGCCAGGCTGGCCGAGCTGCAGGCCCGCCTGCTCGACAACCTCTGGCCGCTGCTGGCCCCGGGCGGCACCCTTCTCTACGCCACCTGCTCGGTGCTGCCCGAGGAAAACGCCGAGCAGATCGACGCCTTCCTGGCGCGCACCCCCGATGCCGAGGCCACCATGCCGGCCGACCTGGGCTGGGGCCGCGCCGCCGGCGCCGGCCGCCAGCTGCTGCCCGAGCCCGACAGCCATGACGGCTTCTTCTATGCCAGACTGGAGAAGCGCCCCGCCTGACCGGCGGGGGCCCGACAGGCCAGACAGGAGGCGGCATGAGCCATCACACCTACAAGCACATCGAGCTGACGGGGTCCTCGGAGAAGGACATCGAGAGCGCCGTCCAGAACGCCCTGACCAAGGCCGCGGAGAGCCTGCACGGCATGCGCTGGTTCGAGGTCGTGGAGACCCGCGGTCACATCGAGCATGCGCGGGTCGCCCACTGGCAGGTCACCATCAAGGTCGGCTTCACCCTCGACTGAGCCGGCGCGACCTGTTCTTCTGCCGACGGCTGATTTAGGCTTGCCTCGGTATGCTGCGGCGCACAGGGTGCGCCGCTCTCGATCCCCGGGGGCTGAGCAGAGCGGATAGCACATCGATGAAGATCATCATTCTGGGCGCCGGCCAGGTCGGCGGCACCCTGGCCGAACACCTGGCCCGGGAAGAGAACGACATCACGGTGGTGGACACCGACGGCGAGCGCCTGCGCGAGCTGCACACCCGGCTCGACATCCGCACCGTCTCCGGCGCCGGCTCCTACCCGATGGTGCTGCGCCAGGCCGGCGGCGAGGACGCCGATATGCTGATCGCGGTGACCAACTCCGACGAAGTCAACATGATCGCCTGCCAGGTGGCCCATACGCTCTTTCGCACCCCCACCAAGATCGCCCGGGTGCGCGCCACCGCCTACCTGACCCGCAAGGGGCTGTTCGCCCACGACGCGGTGCCCATCGACGTGCTGATCAGCCCCGAGCAGGTGGTCACCGACCATATCCGTCGGCTGATCGAGCACCCGGGCGCCCTGCAGGTGCTGGAGTTCGCCAGCGGCCTGGTGCAGCTCGTCGCGGTCAAGGCCTTCTACGGCGGCCCGCTGGTGGGCCAGGAGCTCGGCTTCCTGCGCCGCCACATGCCCAGCGTCGACACCCGGGTGGCGGCCATCTACCGCCGCAACCGACCGATCATCCCCCGCGGCGACACCGTGATCGAGGCCGACGACGAGGTCTTCTTCATCGCCGCCCGGCGCGATATCCGCGCGGTAATGAGCGAGCTTCGGCGCCTCGACCGCGACTTCCGCCGGGTGATGATCGCCGGCGGCGGCAACATCGGCGAGCGCCTCGCCGAGCACCTGGAGCACAGCCACCAGGTCAAGATCATCGAGCACGACCTCAATCGCTGCACCCAGCTCTCCGAACGCCTCGACCGCACCGTGGTGCTGCACGGCAGCGCCACCGCCAAGCGGCTGCTCGAGGAGGAGAACATCGAGGACTGCGACATCTTCTGCGCCCTGACCAACGACGACGAGGTCAACATCATGTCGTCGATGCTGGCCAAGCGCATGGGCGCCAAGAAGGTACTGACGCTGATCAACAACGCCGCCTACGTCGACCTGGTCCAGGGCGGCGAGATCGACATCGCCATCTCCCCCCAGCAGGCCACCATCGGCAGCCTGCTGACCCACGTGCGCCGCGGCGACATCGTCAACGTCCACTCCCTGCGCCGCGGCGCCGCCGAGGCCATCGAGGCGATCGCCCACGGCGACACCCAGTCCTCCAAGGTGGTGGGCCGCGCCATCGGCGAGATCGACCTGCCCCAGGGCACCACCATCGGCGCCGTGGTGCGCGGCAAGGAGGTGCTGATCGCCCACGACGACGTGGTGGTGGAGTCCGGCGATCACGTCATCCTGTTCGTGATCGACAAGCGGCGACTGCGCGACGTCGAGCGCCTCTTCCAGGTCGGACTGACGTTCTTCTGATGGCCCGCCCCGTCCCCCCTGGCGACCCGAGGAGAGCCGCCCGATGAGCCTGCGCATGATCCTGCGCATCCTGGGCCTGCTGCTGATGATGTTCAGCCTGACCATGGTGCCGCCCATCCTGATCTCGCTGCTGTACCAGGACGGCATGTGGGAGGCCTTCGCGGTGGCCATCGGCATCACCGTGGCCACCGGGGCGATGATGTACCTGCCCAACCGCCACGCCTTGAAGGAGCTGCGCACCCGCGACGGCTTCCTGATCGCGGCGCTCTTCTGGAGCGTGCTGGGGCTGTTCGGCTCGCTGCCGCTGATGCTCACCGGCGACACCGCGCTGTCCCCCACCGACGCGGTGTTCGAGTCCTTCTCGGGGCTGACCACCACCGGCGCCACGGTGATCACCGGCATCGAGTTCCTGCCCAAGGCGGTGCTCTACTATCGCCAGCAGCTGCAGTGGCTGGGCGGCATGGGGATCGTGGTGCTGGCCGTGGCCATCCTGCCGACCCTGGGGGTCGGCGGCATGGCGCTCTACCGCTCCGAGATCCCGGGACCGCTCAAGGACTCCAAGCTCACCCCGCGCATCACCGAGACCGCCAAGGCGCTGTGGTACATCTACGCCTCCCTGACCGTGGCCTGCATGCTCGCCTACATGGCCGCCGGCATGGACTGGTTCGACGCCCTGGGGCACAGCTTCTCCACCGTGGCGATCGGCGGCTTCTCGACCTATGACGCCAGCATCGGCCACTTCGACAGCGCCACCATCGAGATGATCTGCACCGGCTTCCTGCTCATCTCGGCGTTCAGCTATAGCCTGCACTTCCTGGCCTGGCGGCAGCGCAGCCTGACCCACTACTTCCAGGATCCCGAGGCGCGCTTCCTGATGCTCTTCCTGAGCGGCCTGACGGTGATCACCGCGGTCTCGCTGTGGCTGAGCGACCTCTACTCGACCGCCGAGGGGCTGCGCCATGCGGCGTTCGAGGTGGTCTCGGTGGCCACCACCGCCGGCTTCGCGGTGGCCGACTTCTCCACCTGGCCCGGCGCCCTGCCCTTCCTGCTGTTCGTCGCGGCCTTCGTGGGCGGCTGTTCCGGCTCCACCGGCGGCGGCATGAAGGTGATCCGCATCATCCTGATCCTCAAGCAGGGCATGCGCGAGGTGATGCGCCTGATCCACCCCAATGCGGTGATCACGGTGAAGATCGGCAAGGTCAGCGTGCCCGATGGCATCGCCCAGGCGGTGTGGGGCTTCTTCTCCGCCTACGTGATGCTGTTCTTTTTGATGCTGGTGGGGGTGATGGCCACCGGCGTCGACCAGGTCACCGCCTGGTCGACGGTGGGCTCGGCGCTCAACAACCTCGGCCCGGCGCTGGGCGAGGCCAGCGCGCATTACGGCGACCTGCCGTCGCTGGCCAAGTGGATCCTGGTGGTCGCGATGCTGCTCGGTCGCCTGGAGATCTTCACCGTGCTGGTGCTGTTCACCCCGGCCTTCTGGCGCAAGTAGGGCGTCGCCGGCGCGCTGGCCAGCCAGCGCGGCTCACACGACCGGGCGACCTGCCGAGCCTGGCCAAGTGGATCCTGGTGGTCGCGATGCTGCTCGGTCGCCTGGAGATCTTCACCGTGCTGGTGCTGTTCACCCCGGCCTTCTGGCGCAAGTAGGGAAAGCCCATGCAAGCGTCGCGGCGGGTTTGGCCTGCCCCGGCGCTTCGTGGATAATCGAGCCTTCACTCCCACAGCCCGAGCGTCCATGACCGACTCCCAGGACTCCGTGATCACTCCCCCGCAGGACGCGACCACCAGCGGTCCGCGCCGGGAGCTCGTGGTGGGCGAGACCCGCTACACCCTGCTGGGCACCGCCCACGTCTCCGCCGAGAGCGCCGCGGACGTGCGCGCGCTGATCCGCTCCGGCGAGTTCGATGCCGTGGCCATCGAGCTGTGCGACTCGCGCCACCACAGCCTGACCAACCCCGATGCCCTGGGCGAGCAGGACCTGTTCCAGATCTTCCGCCAGGGCAAGGCCGGCATGGTCGCGGCCAGCCTGGCCCTGGGCGCCTTCCAGCAGCGCGTCGCCGAGCAGTCGGGCATCGAGCCCGGCGCCGAGATGCGCGCCGCCCTGGAGGAGAGCCGCGACGCCGACCTGCCGCTGCTGCTGATCGACCGCGACGTGGGCATCACCCTCAAGCGCATCTATCACAACGTGCCCTGGTGGCAACGCTTCTCGCTGTTCTCGGGGCTGCTCGGCAGCGTGCTCTCGCGCCAGCAGGTCTCCGCCGAGGAGATCGAGCGGCTCAAGGAGGGCGACGTCCTGGAGTCCACCTTCAGCGAGTTCGCCGCCGAATCGGCCTCGCTCTACGAACCGTTGATCAACGAGCGCGACCGCTACATGGTGCTGCGCCTGGCCGAGGACGCCGCCCCCGGCCGCTACCGCCGGGTACTGGTGGTGATCGGCGCCGGTCACATGAAGGGCATGGCCGAACGGCTGGAACAGCCGCTGCCCGAGGCGCCCCGCCCGGAGCGCGAGGCCCTGGAGGCCACGCCGCCGCCGTCGAAGCTCTGGAAGGCGCTGCCCTGGGCGATCACCGCCCTGGTGCTGACCGGCTTCGCCATCGGCTTCTCGCGCAACACCGAGCTCGGCTGGCAGCTGGTGGCGGAGTGGTTCCTGATCAACGGCGTGCTCTCCGGCGCCGCCACCCTGGTCGCCCTGGCACATCCGCTCACGGTCGCGGCCACCTTCGTCGCCGCCCCGCTCACCTCGCTCAACCCCACCATCGGCGCCGGCTTCGTGGCCGCCGGGGTCGAGCTGTGGCTGCGCAAGCCCAAGGTGCGCGACTTCTCGACCCTGCGTCACGACGTCACCGAGCTCAGGGGCTGGTGGCGCAACCGGGTCTCGCGCACCCTGCTGGTGTTCCTCACTGCCACCCTCGGCTCCGCCGCCGGCACCTGGATCGCCGGCTTCCGCATCGCCGGCAAGCTGTTCGGCGGCTGATCCCCGCTCCGCTCTCCACCGCTGCCTCTCTCGCCGTCACCCCTGTCGCTCCAGGCGCCAAGCCTCGAGACCGGGCGGCGGCGGGCCCGAGTGAAAGGCGCGGCGGCGGGCCCGAGTGAAAGGCGCGGCGGTCCTCTGGGCACGACGCCGAGTCGGCATGAACGGCGGCCGCCCATGCATGAGAAAAAGCAGAAACCGACCCCCGACTCCCTGACCTATGTTCAAGGCAGCGGTCGCCAGTCTAACGGCCGGCGGCCGCCTTGGGCGATGCCCCCGACGGGGGAGTCGAGATCGATGCAGGGGGACGAGACGATGAAGACAACCATGCTGGTCATGACGCTGGGCGGCCTGCTGCTGGGCGCCGCCTCCGCGACGGCGGACATGCATGGCGACATGCAAAAGCTCGCCGAGGAGAAGCAGTGTCTGGGCTGCCACGCCCGGGACGACGACACCCCGCGGGCGCCGAGCTTCAACAGCATCGCCGCCAAGTACGCGGATAGCGAGATGCACGACTACCTGGTCGAGGTCGTGATGAGCGGCGGCGAGGAGCACTGGGGCTCGGCGACCATGCCGGAGGCCGGGGAGCGTCCCGAGGTGAGCGAGGACGAGGCCAGGCAGCTGGTCGACTGGATCCTCGGCAAGCATCAGGAGTGAGGCCGGGCCGCGGGGGTCAAAGGCGGCACCGGCTCGGCGCGGGAGACGCGTCTAACGGCCGGCCCGCTCCAGCAGTCGGCGCATCGCCGGGGTGGGCGCCTCGAGCTTCTCGTGGCGCCGGCTGGCGGCGTAGCTGTCGTTGAAGGCGTCGAAGGTGTCGTCGAGCACCTCGGCGGCGTCGCGGTCGCCGGCCTGGCGCAGCAGCTCGATGGCCACCTCGGCGGTGCACAGGTGGGCCGCCGAGGCCGGCTTGCGCAGCCGGTAGCGGGTCAGCCGCTCGGTGGCCAGGGGCAGCACCGGCAGCCGCTCGAGGTAGGGGCTCTTGCGGAAGATGCGCCGCGCCTGTCGCCAGGTGCCGTCGAGGATGATGAACACCGGCACCCGCCCCGACCGCTTGCCGGCCGCGACGCGCTCCATGCCCACCACCCGCTCGGCATAGTCGGGCTGGTCGTCGGGGAAGATCACGAAGGGGTCGTAGCGCGGGTCGTCGAGCAGCGCCAGCAGCCGCTCGTCCGGCGCCGTGCGATACCAGGTGAAGACCTCGGTATCGCCCAGCACGTCACCGATCAGCCGGCCGGTGTTGGTCGGCTTGTGGTGCTCCAGGGGGTGAGTCAGCAGCCACACCTTCGCCTCGCTCTCGGCGCGGACCCGATAGGGGCAGAGGCAGTTGAGCGCCGGCAGGTTGCACCCCTCGCAGCGCGTCACGAAGCTGCCGCGCGCCTTGAACTCGCGCCGCGGGGGCCGCGGATGACCGGTGGCGGGGTCGCAAGAGAGCCCGGCGGCGGGGTCGCGCTCGACGGCGGTGTCCTGGAGGGTATCGTGCTGCATGGTGGCGGGGTCCCGGCGGCGAAGGGGGCCGCATTCTAGCATGGCGCCCGCCTCATGCCTCGCCCAGCAGGGTCTCCGGCAGCCACAGGCGCCCCTCGCGCGTCCAGTGGCGCACCAGGGCGGGCACGCCCTTGCCGGCCGGCTGCGCGAGTCCGAGCGTGCCGGGAGGCGCGAGGGCGCGGGCCTCGGGGTCGACCAGCACGCAGGGCGCGTCCAGCGGGGCGTGCTCGAGCAGCGCCGCGGCCGGCATCACGGCGAGCGAGGTGCCCACCACTAGCAGCAGGTCGGCCTCGGCCACGATGTCGCAGGCCTCGCCGAAATGGGGCACGCCCTCGCCGAACCACACCACGTCGGGGCGCAGCTGGCTGCCCTTGTCGCAGAGATCCCCCAGGCGGATGCCGCCACGCGGCAGCGGATAGTGCAAGCGCGCATCCACCGTGGAGCGCGCCTTGAGGATCTCGCCGTGCAGGTGCAGCACCCGACGCGAGCCGGCGCGCTCGTGCAGGTCGTCGATGTTCTGGGTGATGATGCTGACCGCAAAGCCGCGCTTCTCGAGGCTTGCCAGCGCCTTGTGGGCGGCGTTGGGGCGGGCCCGGCGCACCTGGTCACGACGCTGATCGTAGAAGCGCAGCACCCGTTCGGGGTCGCGGCGCCAGGCGTCGGGGGTGGCGACCGCCTCGATGGGATGGTCGGCCCACAGGCCGTCGCTGGCGCGAAAGGTCTGGATGCCGCTCTCGGCACTGATCCCCGCGCCGGTGAACACCACCAGGTGCGGTGCTTGCTGCTCGGCCATTCATCACCTCTCGCCCGAGGGGCTTGCGCGCCCCGCATGATCCCTGCGATGCCAAGGCCCGACACTACCATTCCGGGCCCGGTGGCGGCCAGGCGGCGCGGGCGAGGGGACGACACGCGCCCCCTCAGGCGCCGTGATAGCCATCCTCCTCGGGATCCTCGTGCTCCCCCCTGGGCAGCTCGGCGACCCAGGCCATGGCCGCGGCGTGCTCGCGCCGGGGGAAGGTACGGATCTCCACGGCCTTGAACAGCCGCTCCTCCAGATGGGCCAGGTGCGTGACCCACTCCTGGTCGGTCACCACGGCGGCGCGGTGGTAGTGCCTGAGATCACCGAGCTGGGTCAGGCCGTAGCCGATGTCCTTCAGCAGGGCGGTCAGGGTCAACCAGCGCAGGCCGTCGATCTCGACCACCAGGCTGACCCGGGGGTGGGCCTGCTTGGCGGCCTCGATGGCATCGATGGCGCCCTGCAGCTCCTGGCCGGTGACGACACCGCTCGCCTTCATCGCCACGACATGCTCCGCCGGGTGGGAAATGAGGTCCAGCATGGGCGTTCTCCTTGGGGTGGGTCGCGGGCGAGGCAGGCTCGGTTGCCTACAGCATAGCGCGACACGGCCCGCCCGGGCTGACCCGGTGCTACGCCTAGTAGGTCAGGCCGTTGCCGTCGTCGCCGACGAAGCGGCGCTTGTTGCGGTAGGGGAAGACGTCGATCACGCGGCCGTCGAGGATGGCCCGCTGCAGGCCCGTCCAGTAGTCGGCGTCGAAGAGCTCCGGGTGCAGCTGGTAGCAGAGCTTGCGCAGGCGCACGTCGGCGAACAGGAAGGGACCGAACTCCTCGGGGAAGACATCGTTGGGCCCCACCGAATACCAGGGCTCGTCGGCGAGCTCCTGTTCGGGGTAGAGGGGTTCGGGGATGTGCCGGAAGCGGCACTCAGTGAGGTAGCAGATCTCGTCGTAGTCGTAGAAGATCACCCGGCCGTGGCGGGTCACCCCGAAGTTCTTCAGCAGCATGTCGCCGGGGAAGATGTTGGCGGCGGCCATCTGCTTGATGGCGTTGCCGTAGTCCTTGAGCACCGCCCGGGTCTCCGCCTCGTCGCAGGTCTCGAGGTAGAGGTTGAGGGGGGTCATCATGCGCTCGGTGTAACAGTGCTTGATGATCACCTTGTCGCCGCGCAAATAGACCGTGGAGGGCGCCACCTCCAGGAGGTGCGCCAGGCAGTCGGGATCGAAGTGGTCCTGGCGGGCGATGAAGTTGGAGAACTCCTGGGTATCGGCCATGCGCCCCACCCGGTCGTGGCGCTTGACCAGGCGGTACTTGTCGCGCACGTTCTCGGCGGTCATCTCCTTGCTCGGGTCGAAGCGGTCCTTGATGATCTTGAACACGGTGCGAAACGAGGGCAGCACGAACACCGCCATGACCATGCCGCGCACCCCGGGCGCGATGACGAACTGGTCCTCGCGCCGGGCCACCTGGTGGTTGAGGGCGCGGAAGAACTCGGTCTTGCCGTGCTTGTAGAAGCCGATGGCGGCGTAGAGCTCGCCCTGGGGCTTGTCGGGCATCAGCTCCTGGAGGTAGTGCACGAACTCGCTGGGCACCACGACCTTGACCTGGAAGTAGGCGCGAGTGAAGGAGAAGATGATCGAGACCTCGTCGGGCTCGATCAGCAGCGTATCCAGGTGCAGCCCCTCGCCTTCACGGTGCAGCACCGGCAGCACCAGCGGCACCTGCCGGCCGCCGCCGAGCACCCGCCCGACCAGGTAGGCGCCCTTGTTGCGGTAGAAGACGCTCTTGATCAGCTCGATCTCGGCCTCGGGGTCCTCGAGGATCGCCGCAGGCAGCAGGCGGCGCAGCACCTCGCTGCCGAGCTCGACGTCCCGGGCCAGGTCGACGAAGGGGGTCTCGAAGCGCGCCTCGCCGAGCGCCCAGGCGAGGCCCGCTCCCCAGTCGCCGCCCACCCGCCGGGTCCGACACAGCTCCAGGCCGGAGTGGTGCGCCGCCCGCTCCCGGGAGCTGTAGACGAACATCCAGTCGTTGCGGATGTGGCGATGGTGGAACAGCGAGCAGAACATCGAGTTGAAGTAGGTCTCGGCAAGCTCGTAGTCGAGTCGCTGGTCGATCATCGCGGCGTAGTGCCCGCGGGCCTCCCGCCAGCACTCGCAGTGGGTCAGCTGCTCGTCATCGAGGGTGCGGCGGAGGCGCACCAGGGTGTCCTGGACCTTCTCGTCGTAGAGGTCGATCCGCTCCGCCGAGGCCTGCTGAGCCTCGCGCCAGGCCGCGTCGCGAAAGCGCCGGCTGGCGTCATCGGTGATCTGCTTGAAGCGCGAGCGGTATTCGTCGAAGCCGTGCAGCACGGTGGCGGCGAGACGATAGGCGGGCGAATGCGACATGGTCGGACTCCGGGCGGCGATCGGTCCAGCATGACGAATCGTGCCGTTCGACGCGAGCCGACCATGGTGGAGCCCGCCGCGGCGAACGGCGCCCCGGGGTGGCGAAAGGACACCTTCCCCCTTGGCGAACCGCCGGCCGGCCCGCCACACTGTGGGACGGACCCGAGGCGCGCGTCGCGCGCCCGGCCCTCGACCCGAACGACCGACCTTCACGACCGATGGTCACCACCGTTCTTCACGACAAGGAAGCATCCCATGACGATTGCCAAGGGCGACAAGATTCCCGACATCACCCTCAAGACCAACGGCCCCGACGGCCCCGAGGACCTCGCCACCGGGGACTTCTTCGCCGGCCGGCGGGTGGTGCTCTTCGCCGTGCCCGGCGCCTTCACGCCGGGCTGCTCCAACACCCACATGCCCGGCTTCGTGGTCAATGCCGACAAGATCGCCGCCCAGGGGGTGGACGCCATCGCCTGCCTCTCGGTGAACGACGCCTTCGTGATGGGGGCCTGGCAGAAGGACCAGAACGCCCAGGCCATCACCATGCTGGCCGACGGCAACGCCGAGCTCACCCGGGCCCTGGGCATGGAGCTGGACGCCTCCGGCGGCGGCATGGGCCTGCGCTGCAAGCGCTTCGCCCTGATCGCCGACGACGGCGTGGTGGAGTACCTCGGCATCGACGCCAAGGGCGTCGAGGCGAGCAGCGCCGAGACCGTGCTGGCCCACCTCTAGGGGCCGCTCTTGCGCCCCCGGCCGGGGCGACAGCAGCGCGGCGGGCACGGCCGGGATGACAGCGCGACCCCGGGGGGCGACAATGGCGCCCCCTTGTCCCGGCCGCGACGCATCGATGACGCCACCGCTCAGCCTTCTCCACCAAGACGATCACCTGGTCGCCGTGCACAAGCCGGCCGGCCTGCTGGTGCACCGCAGCGCGCTCGCCCGTGGCGAGCGCGAGTTCCTGCTGCAGCGCCTTCGTGACCAGCTGGGGCGTCGAGTCTACCCGGTGCATCGCCTGGATCGCCCCACCTCCGGGGTGATCGTCTTCGCCCTCGCCCCCGAGATCGCGGCGTCGCTCCAGGCGGCCTTCACCGAGCGTCGGGTGACCAAGCGCTACCTGGCGGTGGTGCGCGGCATCGGCCCGGCGCAGGAGCGCCTGGACTACCCGCTGCGCGAGGAGGATGGCCGCCGCCCCAAGGCGGAGATGCCCGCCATGGAGGCATCGACCGAGGTGCGCCGGCTCGACAGCGTGGAGCTGCCGGTACGGGTCGACCGCTACCCCCAGAGCCGCTACTCGCTGATGGAGGCGCGCCCCCTGACCGGCCGCCGCCACCAGATCCGCCGCCATCTCTCGCGGCGCGGCTACCCGATCATCGGCGATGCCAAGCACGGCAAGGGCAACCACAACCGCTTCTTCGCCGAGCGGCTGGCCTGCCCCAGGCTGCTGCTGGCCGCGGTGGGCCTGAGCCTCGACCACCCGGTCAGCGGCGAACGCCTCGACCTGCACTGCCCGCTCGACGCCACCATGACCGCCCTCTTCGAACGGTTCGGCTGGACCGGCCACCTGCCGACCCTGCCCCGTCGCCACTCTCCAGCGTGATGCCATGACCGATTTCGCCCCGCTCGCCTCCCCCGCCGCCACGCCCGACGACTTCGAAGCCCGCTTCGGCGGCATCCGCCGCCTCTATGGCCACCGCGCCGCCGAGCGCTTCCGTACCGCCCACGTGGTGGTGGTGGGCGTGGGCGGCGTGGGCAGCTGGACGGTGGAGGCGCTGGCCCGTTCGGGGATCGGCAAGCTGACGCTGATCGACCTCGACGACGTCTGCGTCTCCAACGTCAACCGCCAGCTGCACGCCCTGGACGGCACCATCGGCCGGCCCAAGGTGGAGGTGCTGGCCCAGCGCTGCCGCGCCATCCAGCCGGGCATCGAGGTGGTCGCCGACAGCGCCTTCGTCACCCCCACCAACCTGGCCCAGCGCATCCCCGAGGATGCCGACCAGCTGGTGGACGCCATCGACAGCGTGGTCGCCAAGGCGGCGCTGATCGCCTGGTGCAAGCGCCGCAAGCTGCCGATCGTGGTGACCGGCGCCGCCGGCGGCCAGACCGACCCCACCCGCATCCGGGTGGCCGACCTCACCCGCACCGAGCACGATCCGCTGCTGGCCAAGGTGCGCGCCCGCCTGCGCCGCGACTTCGGCTTCTCCCGCAACCCCAAGCGGCGCTTCTCGGTGGAGTGCGTCTACTCCGACGAGCAGCTGGTCTATCCCGGCAGCGACGGCGAGGTCTGCCTGCAGAAGCCCGGCGCGGGGGAGGCGACCCGGCTCGACTGCGCCTCCGGGTTCGGCGCGGCCACCTTCGTCACCGGCAGCTTCGGCTTCACCGCCGCCTCCCGGGTGCTGGCCCGGCTAGCGAAACAGGCCGCCGCGCCCTGACGCGCCCCTTCACGCTACCACCCGCCACTGAGGAACCGCTGCCATGGACCACATGGATCACAAGGCCCCCCGCGGCATCTATCGCCACTACAAGGGCCCGCTCTACGAGGTGCTCGGCGTCGCCCGGCACAGCGAGACCGAGGAGCCGCTGGTCGTCTACCGCGCGCTCTACGGCGACTACGGGCTCTGGACGCGCCCGCTGGAGATGTTCCTCGAGACCGTCGAGGTCCAGGGCGAGCCGGTGCCGCGCTTCGCCCTGGAGAAGGCCTTTCCGTAAGCCCGCCGCCGCGACGCCGGTCACGCCCCACCACAGCAAGGCGCCCCGTGGCGGTGAGCCACGGGGCGCTGGGCGTTCCGATGGGGCGTGCGGCGCTCGCTCGCCGTGCGGGGCTTACTCGTCGCCGGCTTCCTGCATCTGCTTGAGCAGGTAGTTCTCGATGCCGACCTTGTCGATCAGCCCGAGCTCGGTCTCGATGTGGTCGATGTGCTCTTCCTCGTCGGCGAGGATATCGCGGAAGAGGTCGCGGCTGACGTAGTCCTTGACCTGCTCGCAGTAGGTGATCGCGTCGATGTAGTCCTGGCGCCCGGCGTGCTCGATCTTCAGGTCGCACTCGAGCATCTCGCGAACGTTCTCGCCGATGTGGAGCTTGCCGAGGTCCTGGAGGTTGGGGATGCCCTCGAGGAACAGGATGCGCTCGATCAGCTTGTCGGCGTGGTTCATCTCCTCGATGGACTCGTCGTACTCCCACTTGGCCAGCGCCTTGAGGCCCCAGTCCTTGTACATCTTGGCATGCAGGAAGTACTGATTGATCGCCACCAGCTCGTTGCCGAGCGCGGTATTCAGGTGCTCGATGACCTTGCTGTCGCCTTTCATCTCATTACCTCGATCACGGTTGTCACGTCACGATTCCAGCTTGGCATGGGCACGGGAGCCTGGCCAGCCCGTGACAACCAGTGTAGGGATCGCCACCGATAACTCAATGACATCAAGGATTTGCAAAACCCAAGGCGAACGATAACGATTGCCGTCACACGGCGTAGGCGAGCCCCTCGACGGTAGCGTTCATCTCGGCCTTGACGGCCTCGCGGGTGATCTCCTTGCCCGTGGCGGCGCACTTGCCGCACTGGGTCGCGCATCCGGTCTGCTGCTGGACCTCGCGCCAGCTGCGCGCGCCTTCCTCGACGGCGCCGCGGATCCGATGGTCGGTCACGTTCTTGCACAGACACACGTACATGTCATCACCTCGCGCTGATCGTGAGGTAAATGTAAATGATTCGCATGGGTAACCGCAACCGCCGAGGGACGAAAACCCGGCCGGGATCCGCCCTTCTTGGCGGGCCGTTCCGACGCCTCAGCGGCGCTTGGGCAGCACCACTACCCGGGTCCCGGAGACGATGTCCGGCCAGCTGCGCTTCTCGGCGTCGAACAGGATCCACAGGTAGCCGAGGCCGAAGGCGAGAAGCGAGAGGGTCGCCACCAGGAAGCGCTGCAGCGCCTGGAGGGCGGTGATCGAGCAGCCGTCGAGGGTCTGCACCCTGAGGCGCCAGGCCTGCATGCCCAGGGTCATGCCGCCCCGGGTCCAGAAGAAGGCGAAGAAGACGAAGGCGGCCAGCGCCATCAGCAGGCGCAGCGAGAGCACCTGGGCGGCCCCCGCGCCGACCTGCTCGGCCGGCAGGTCGAGCAGCAGCCGCACCACCACCAGGTGAAGCGCGGCGATGACGATCCAGATCGCCAGCACCAGCAGGCCGTCGTAGAGCATGGCGCCCAGCCGCCGGCTGAGGCCGGCCGGCCAGGTGTCGTCGAGTCGATCGAAACGTCGCTGCATGGGGTCCTCGTCTCAGCCGGTACGGCGCAACAGATACAGGCCCACCCCGGCGCACAGCAGGGTCGGCGCCAGCACCGCCCAGGCCGGCGAGAAGCCGAACACCGTCGACGCCGGCCCCAGCAGGTCCTGGAGGTACTTGAAGGCGAGGCCGGTGACCACGCCGTAGAAGACGCGGGTGCCGGCCGCCACGGTCCGCAGGGGGCCGAACACGAAAGAGGCCGCCACCAGCACCAGCGAGGCCATGGTCAGCGGCATCAGCATCTTCTGCCAGAAGTAGAGCAAGGGCTGGGTCGCCTGCTGGCCCTGCTCGCCCAGGTAGCGGGCGTAGCGCCACAGTTCGCTGGGTGCCTGGGTCTCGACGTCGCGCAGCAGCCGGTCGAGCTGCCCGGGGGTCATGGCGGTCTCCCAGGGCAGGGTATCGTGGTGGCGCGCCTCGGTGCGTCCCTGATCGAAGCGGGTCACGGCGACCCGCTCGAGCTGCCAGTGATCGCCCTGCCAGACCGCCCGACGGGCGCTCAGCGCCTCGACGAGGGTGCGGTCCTCGAAGCGATAGCGGGTCAGGTCGAGCACGGTGTCGTCGGCGCGGATGGCGCCGAAGCGGTAGACGTCGTCGCCCTCCCGCTGCCAGCCGCCCCGCTGGGTGAGCAGCGCCCCCTCGCCCTGCATCTGCTCCAGGCGCCAGGCGCTGGCGAACTGCTCGGTGCGGGGACTGACGAACTCGGCGATGCTCAGCACCACCAGGATCACCAGGATGATCGGCTTCATCACCCCCCAGAGGATGCGCACCAGGGAGCGGCCGGCGGCGCGCATCACGGTGAGCTCGTTGCTCGAGGCCATGCTCCCGAGGCCGATCAGCGCGCCGATCAGCACCCCCACCGGCGCGTACTGGTAGAAGCGCCAGGGCAGGCGCATCAGCAGGTAGAGCAGCACCTCGAAGGCGCCGTAGTCGCCCTCGACGTCGCCGAGGTCGTTGATGTAGGTGATCACCAGGTCCAGCCCCAGCAGCACGACCTGCACGACGAGGATGGCGCCCAGCACGTTGCGGGCGATATAGCGATCGAGACGGTCGGTGATCATCCGCTCACCCCCTTGTGCTGGGCCAGGGCCATCAAGGCCAGGCCGATGGCCAGGAAGCCGCCGTGGATCGGCCACATGCCGATCGCCACCGGCCAGCTGCCGCGGCCGATGGCGTCCAGCGCCGCCAGCAGCAGGCTGAGGTAGGCCACGTAGAGAAAGATCGCCGGCAGCAGCTTGGAGAAGCGCCCCTGGCGCGGGTTGACCCGAGACAGCGGCATGGCCAGCAGGGTCAGGATGAAGACCATCAGCGGCAGGCCGAGGCGCCACTGCAGCTGGGCCAGGGCCGGCCGGGCCTCGGCGCCGAACAGCGCGACGGTGGTGGCGTACTCGGGGGCGTCGAGCTCGGGGCGCTGGGCGGCGCCGGAGAGGCGCACGGCGTAGGTGCCGAACTCGAGACGCTCGGCCTCGGCCCGGCCGGGGTCGACGCTATAGCGCTCGCCGTCCTCGAGGACCAGGAAGCGGCTGCCGGTCTCTGCGTCGACGGTCTGGTAGCCGGCGCCGGCCCGGGTCACCACGGTAGAGGGGGTGTCGTCGCTGCGCGACTGTCGCTCGCTGATGAACACCTCCTGCATCCGCGTGCCGTCGTCGTTGAAGCCCTCGGTATAGGCCGTGCGCCCGCCGCCGAAGTCCTGGAAGCGGCCCGGCGCCAGGGCCGTGAAGTCGAGCTGACTGCGCTGCTCCTCGAGCATCACCTCGTTGTGCAGGGCGCCGGCCGGGGTCAGCCACAGGCTGCAGACGCCGACCAGCACGGCCACCAGGGTCGCCGGCACCAGGCTGACCTGCAGCAGGCGATGGGGGCTCGTGCCACAGGCCACCAGCACGGTGATCTCGCTGTTGAGGTAGAGCTGGCCGTAGGCGAGCAGGATCCCCAGGAAGAAGGCCAGCGGCAGGATCAGCTCGAGGAAGCCCGGCAGGTGGAAGAGCATCAGGGTGCCGAGGATGCTCACCGGGATCTCCCCCTCCGCCGCGTTGGAGAAGTAGCGGATGAAGCGACTGCCCATGATCACCAGCAGCAGGACGCCGGCCACGGCGGACATGGTCAGCAGGATTTCACGGGTCAGGTAGCGAAATATGATCAACGTTGTCTCCCGGCAGGACACCCCCGGTGCCCGGCCAACTTCCATGCAATGACGCCTTGCCTTGGGTACACTGGGATGACTCGGCAACGTGCCGGCATTATCCAGAATCCCCCTTCGCTTGTCTTGTGGAGACTCCATGGAATTCCCCGTTCAGACGGCCAATCCCGCCAAGGTCGAGACGGCCTGTCTCGTGGTCCCGGTATTCAAGGACGGTGAGCTGCTGCCCGCCGCCGCCAAGCTCGACAACGCCAGCGAACGGCTGATCGGCCAGCTGATCGAGCGCGGCGATTTCGAGGCCACGCTGGGCAATGTTCTGATGGTGCCCTTCGCGCCTGGGCTCAACACGGACCGGTTGATGCTGGTGGGGATGGGCGAGCGCGCCCGGTGCCAGGAAGGCGCCTTCCGCAAGGCCGTCGACGCCGCCTTCACCGCCATCGCGGCACTGCCGGCCGAGGACGTCGCCGTGGCCTTCACCGACGTGCCGGTCGCCGACCGTGCCTGCGACTGGAAGGCCCGCATGGTCGCCGAGGCCGCCCATCGCGCCGTCTACCGCTTCGACGAGTTCAAGACCGAGAAGGCCCCCGCCCCGCGCCTGGAGCAGGTCACCCTGCTGATCAGCGAGCAGGGCGACGCCGACGCGGCCCGCCAGGGCGCGCGCATCGGCGACGCCATCGGCCAGGGCGTGGCGACCACCCGCACCCTGGGCAACCTGCCGGGCAATGTCTGCACGCCGACCTACCTGGCCGAGCGCGCCGAGCAGCTTGCCGCCGCGTCCGGCGGCGCGCTGACCGCCGAGATCCTCGACGAGGAGGCCCTCGAGGCGCTGGGCGCCCACAGCCTGCTCTCCGTCGGCCGCGGCAGCGAGCAGCCCTCGCGGCTGATCGTCATGAAGTACCAGGGCGCCCCGGAGGCCGACGAGGCCCCCCACGTGCTGGTCGGCAAGGGCATCACCTTCGATACCGGCGGCATCTCGCTCAAGCCGGGCGAGGCGATGGACGAGATGAAGTTCGACATGTGCGGCGCCGCCAGCGTGTTCGGCACCGTCACCTCGGTGCTCGCCATCAAGCCCCGGATCAACCTGGTGGCCATCGTCGCCGCCGCCGAGAACATGCCCGACGGCCGCGCCACCAAGCCCGGCGACATCATCCAGACCCTCAAGGGCCTCTCCGTGGAGGTGCTCAACACCGACGCCGAGGGCCGCCTGGTGCTGTGCGACGCCCTGACCTACGCCGAGCGCTTCGAACCCGCCAGCGTCGTCGACATCGCCACCCTCACCGGCGCCGCCATCATTGCCCTTGGCCATCACGCCACCGGCCTGCTCTCCAACGACGACGACCTGGCGCTGGATCTCCTGGATGCCGGCGAGACCGCCTGGGACCGCGCCTGGCACCTGCCGCTGTGGGACGAGTACCAGGAGCAGCTCTCCTCCAACTTCGCCGACCTGGCGAACATCGGCGGACGCCCGGCCGGCACCATCACCGCGGCCTGCTTCCTCTCGCGCTTCGCCGACACCTTCCCCTGGGCGCACCTGGATATCGCCGGCACCGCCTGGACCTCGGGCAAGGAAAAGGGCGCCAGCGGACGGCCCGTCGGCCTGCTGACCCAGTACCTGCTGGACCGCGAGGCCGACAGCGAGGTCGAGGTCGCCGAGGAGTGATCGCCGCCGGCGGGGTTGCCTTTTCCCCACGGTGACCTTTTCATGTGGGATGACGATTCTCATGCACCGGGCCCTCGCCGGCCCGGTTCCCCTTTTTCGTGTCGAGGGCGCCCCACGGCGCCCCGCCCTAGCGGAGACCCCTTGCCGTGTCCATCGAACGCTTTACCGTGCTGCCGACCGCCCAGCCCACCGCGCCGCAGATCCGTGACGGCATCCTGGCCGACCCCGGCTTCGGTCGCTACTTCACCGATCACATGGCCCACGTGCGCTGGACCCTCGACGCCGGCTGGCACGGCCACGAGGTGCGCCCCTACGGTCCGCTGACCCTGGATCCCGCCGCCGCCGTGCTGCACTACGGCCAGGAGATCTTCGAGGGGGTCAAGGCCTACCGTCATGCCGACGGCTCGGTGTGGACCTTCCGCCCCGAGAAGAACGCCGAGCGCTTCCGGCGCAGCGCGCGTCGCCTGGCGCTGCCGGAGCTCTCCGACGAGGACTTCGTCGACTCGCTCAAGGCACTGCTGGCCCGGGACCAGGCGTGGGTGCCCACCCCCGCCGGCGAGGCCGACGAGTCGAGCCTCTACCTGCGCCCCTTCATGATCGCCAGCGAGACCTTCCTCGGCGTGCGCCCCTCCCACGAGGTCGACTACTACGTCATCGCCTCACCGGCGGCGGCCTACTTCCAGGGCGGCGTGAAGCCGGTCTCGATCTGGCTCTCCTCGCACTACAAGCGTGCCGCCGCGGGCGGCACCGGCTTCGCCAAGTGCGGCGGCAACTACGCCGCCTCGCTGGCCGCCCAGAAGGAGGCCGCGGCCCACGACTGCAGTCAGGTCGCCTTCCTCGACGCCGCCGAGAACAAGTGGATCGAGGAGCTCGGCGGCATGAACCTGTTCTTCGTGTTCAAGGACGGCCGCATCGTCACCCCGCGACTCACCGACACCATCCTCGAGGGCGTGACCCGCGACTCGGTGCTGACCCTGGCCCGCGACGAGGGGCTGACCCCCGAGGAGCGCCCGATCAGCATCGACGAGTGGCGCGAGGGCGCGGCCTCCGGCGAGATCACCGAGGTCTTCGCCTGCGGCACCGCCGCGGTGATCACCCCGGTGGGCGAGCTGGTCACCGAGGAGGGCAGCATCCGGCTGGCCGCCGAGGGCGACAACGAGGTGGCCAAGCGCCTGCGCACCCGCCTGCTCGACCTGCAGTACGGTCGCAGCGAGGACACCCGCGGCTGGCTGACCCGACTCGCCTGAGCACTTCCTTCCCGGCCCCGGCTCCAGCTGTAGTGGGCGCCGGGGGCAAGACAAAGCGAGGGTCCTTTGCCATGGATGGCAAAGGTAGCGCCCAGGGATGGGTTCACAGCGCCCTCGCGATGGCTTGCCCACGGACAAGCCCAGACCGCTGACCGGGCCCCTTCGAGATCCCATGACCCGCATCGACTTCTACATCCTCCCCGACACCACCCTGGAGGCCCGCTTCGGGTTCGCCTGCCGGCTGGCCGAGACGATCTACCGCAAGGGCTACCGGCTGCACCTGCACGCCGAGGACGAGGCCATGGCCCGGGAGCTCGACGAGCGGCTCTGGACCTTCCGCCCCGACGCCTACGTGCCCCATGCCCTTCTGGACAGCCCCCTGCTCGGCAGCGACCAGGAGCCGACGGTGCCGGTGACCATCGGCTGGGAGGGCCCGCCGGAGCCCGGCGCCCAGGCGCTGCTCAACCTGCACCCGGGCATCCCCGAGTGGTTCTCGCGCTTCGAGCGGGTCGCCGAGATCATCAACCAGCACCAGGACGTGCTTACCGCCAAGCGCGAGTGCTGGCAGACCTACAAGAAGCGCGGCTACCCGGTCACCCCGCATCACCTGCGCGGCCAGGGCTGATCCGCCCTCGCCCATGACGCCGGCCCGCCGGGCAGGCTATAATCGAGCCCATTTTTCGCGCCCTGCGGCGCCGCCATGCCGCGGCCTGCCGTGCCACGACGCCACCCTGAACACCCGGAAGCCCCCATGGACAAGACCTACCAACCCGAGCAGATCGAAACCCGCTGGTACGAGCGCTGGGAGGCCGACAACCGCTTCGCCCCCTCCGGCGAGGGCGAGCCCTTCTCCATCATGATCCCGCCGCCCAACGTCACCGGCAGCCTGCACATGGGCCACGCCTTCCAGGACACCATCATGGACACCCTGACCCGCTGGCGGCGGATGCAGGGGCGCAACACCCTGTGGCAGGTCGGCACCGACCACGCCGGCATCGCCACCCAGATGCTGGTGGAGCGCAAGGTCGCCGCCGAGGAGGGCAAGAGCCGCCACGACCTGGGCCGCGAGGCCTTCACCGACAAGATCTGGGAGTGGAAGCAGGAGTCCGGGGGGCACATCACCCGCCAGCTGCGCCGCATGGGGGCCAGCGTCGACTGGAGCCGCGAGCGCTTCACCATGGACGACGGCTTCTACAAGGCCGTGCAGGAAGTCTTCGTGCGCCTGCATGAAGAGAACCTCATCTACCGCGGCAAGCGGCTGGTCAACTGGGACCCGACCCTGCACACCGCCATCTCCGACCTCGAGGTCGAGAACAAGGACCAGCAGGGCAGCTTCTGGCACTTCCGCTACCCGCTGGCCGACGGCGTGACCACCGACGCGGGCCTCGGCTACCTGGTGGTCGCCACCACCCGTCCCGAGACCCTGCTCGGCGACAGCGCCGTGGCGGTCAATCCGGACGACCCGCGCTACGCCTCGCTGGTCGGCAAGTTCGTCGAACTGCCGCTGGTCGGCCGTCGCATCCCCATCGTCGCCGACGAGCACGCCGACATGGAGAAGGGCTCGGGCTGCGTGAAGATCACCCCGGCCCACGACTTCAACGACTACGAGGTCGGCAAGCGCTGCGGCCTTCCGCTGATCAACGTCTTCACCCAGGACGCCGCCGTCCTCGAGGCCGCCGAGGCCTTCGACCTCCAGGGCAGGCCGCTGGCCGACATCGACACCGCCCTGCCCGCCGCCTACGCGGGCCTCGCCCGCTTCGAGGCCCGCGAGCGCATCGTCGCCGACATGGACGCCGCCGGCCTGCTCGAACAGGTCGAGACGGTCAGCAACACCCTGCCCTACGGGGACCGCTCCGGCGACGTCATCGAGCCGCTGCTCACGGATCAGTGGTTCGTCGCCGTGGAGGAGCTCGCCAGGCCCGCCATCGCCGCGGTGGAGAACGGCGACATCGAGTTCGTGCCGAAGAACTACGAGAACATGTACTTCGCCTGGATGCGCGACCTCCAGGACTGGTGCATCTCGCGCCAGCTCTGGTGGGGCCACCGCATCCCCGCCTGGTACGACGCCGAGGGCAACGTCTACGTGGCGAGAAGCGAGGCCGAGGCCCGCGAGAAGCACGGCCTGCCCGCCGACCTCGCGCTCACCCAGGACGAGGACGTGCTCGATACCTGGTTCAGCTCCGGGCTCTGGACCTTCGGCACCCTGGGCTGGCCCGAGCAGACCCCGGAACTCGAGACCTTCCATCCATCGAGCGTGCTGGTCACCGGCTTCGACATCATCTTCTTCTGGGTCGCCCGGATGATCATGATGACCCTCAAGTTCACCGGCGAGGTGCCCTTCAAGCAGGTCTACGTGCACGGCCTGGTCCGCGACGGCCAGGGCCAGAAGATGTCCAAGTCCAAGGGCAACGTGCTCGACCCCATCGACCTGATCGACGGCATCGCGCTGGAGACCCTGGTCGAGAAGCGCACCGGCAACATGATGCAGCCGCAGAAGGCCAAGGCCATCGCCAAGGCCACCCGCGCCGAGTTCCCCGAGGGCATCGAGCCCCACGGCACCGACGCCCTGCGCTTCACCTTCCTCTCCCAGGCCACCACCGGTCGCGACATCAAGTTCGACATGGGCCGCCTGGACGGCTACCGCAACTTCTGCAACAAGCTGTGGAACGCCTCGCGCTACGTGCTGATGAACGCCGAGGGCCAGGACACCGGCCTGGGTGGTGAGCCGGCCGAGCTGTCGCTGGCCGACCGCTGGATCGTCTCGCGCCTGCAGCAGACCCAGGCCCAGGTGACCCGGGCGATGGAAGAGTTCCGCTTCGACCACGCCTCCCAGGCGCTCTACGACTTCGTCTGGAACGAGTACTGCGACTGGTACCTGGAGCTCTCCAAGCCGGTGCTCTGGGACGAGGGCGCCTCCGAGGCCGCCAAGCGCGGCACTCGCCAGACCCTGGTAAGAGTGCTCGAGGCGATCCTGCGCCTGGCCCATCCGATGATGCCCTTCATCTCCGAGGAGATCTGGCAGCGCGTGGCGCCGCTCGCCGGCGTCGAGGGGCCGTCCGTGATGACCCAGCCGTGGCCCAAGGCCGACGAGGCGCTGATCGACGAGGACGCCACCCGCGACATCGAGTGGCTCAAGGGCGTGATCGTGGCCGTGCGCAACATCCGCGCCGAGATGAACATCGCCCCGGGCAAGCCCCTGGAGGCGCTGCTCACCAAGGGCACCGCCGGCGACAGCGAGCGCCTGGCGGCCAACCGCCTGTTCCTCTCCAAGCTGGCCAAGCTCGAGCGCGTCGAGTGGCTCGACGACCCCGCAAAGGCGCCGCTCTCGGCCACCCAGCTGGTCGGCGAGATGGAGGTGCTGGTGCCCATGGCCGACCTGATCGACAAGGACACGGAGCTCGCGCGCCTGGCCAAGGAGATCGACAAGCAGGAGAAGCTGATCGGCGGCATCGAGAAGAAGCTCGGCAACGAGAGCTTCGTCGCCAAGGCCCCGGCCGCGGTGGTCGAGAAGGAGCGCGCCAAGCTCGCCGACTTCGAGGCCGCACGCCGGCTGCTGGTCGAGCAGCGCGAGAAGATCGAGGCGCTCTGAGGTCGCCATGACCCGACCGGTCGCGATCTCACGGCTCGCGACCCCGGACGGCAAAGGGGCCGGGCGCTGGGCGCCCGGCCCCTTTTGCTGGCCCCGACGGCGGGGGAGCACGGCCCGCCGACGGCTTGGTCAACGGGCTCTCGTCAACGGGCTCAGTCGACGCGCAGGAAGCCCCCCAGCACTCGCTGGTCGGGACCGAAGAACACCAGCCGGTCGTGGTCGATCAGGTAGCGGTAGGCGTTCTCCAGCAGGTCGGTCACCCGGGCCGCGTCCTCGGCCCGGGGGCAGGCGCGCCGGGTGGTGGCGAGCTCGGTGAAGGCGATGCGCTGGTTCTCGCCCAGCGACGCCTGGCCGGTCAGCCGGTTGCAGCCGTCGCTGCCGCTCACCCGCCCCTCGCCGTCGATCACGAAGTAGGGGCGCGTCGGCATGTCGAGGCGCTCGCTGGTGCCCACCAGCAGCAGGTTCCAGCGCTGGTCGACCACCGGTCCCTCGAGGCGGCTCGAAGGCTCCTCGACGAGGCGGGGGGCCGGCCCGCCCTGGCAGGCGGCGAGCAGCAGGGCGCCGGCGGCCAGCAGGGTGGCGTTGCGTAGGGTTTTGATCATCATGGTATCGTCCTTGGGGCGCAGGGCAGTGATCCGGCGCCAAGCTTGCCCCAGCCGGGGCATCGAGACAATTCTTCGCCGGACCCGGAGGTCCCCGCATGCTCCACGCGCTTCACAACGATGCCCTCGGCAAGCTGATCCTGCGCCTCACGGTGGCCGGCCTGATGCTGCCCCATGGGCTCACCAAGTTGCTCAACCCGGGCAGTCTGACCTGGATCGGCAACACCCTGGCCGCCCAGGGCCTGCCGACCGTGCTCGCCTACGGCGTGCTGATCGGCGAGGTGCTGGCGCCGCTGATGGTGCTGATCGGCTGGCGCAGCCGCGTGGGGGCCCTGTTGATGGTCGCCAACAAGCTGGTGGCGATCTTCCTGGCGCACATGGGCGAACTGACCGCCTTCAAGGACACCGGCGGCTGGGCGCTGGAGCTGCAGGGCTTCTTCCTGTTCGGCGCCCTGGCGCTGGTCTTCCTGGGCAGCGGGCGCATGGCCTGGCGGCCGGACTGAGTCGCGCGCCCGGCCGCCGCGGCCCTCACCAGGTGCCGGTGTTCTCCATGGACGCCCAGGGCTCCCTGGGCGGCTGGGCGTCGCCGGCCTGCAGCAGCTCCACCGAGATGCCATCGGGGCTCCTGACGAAGGCCATGTGACCGTCCCGGGGCGGGCGATTGATAGTCACGCCGTTGGCCTGGAGGTGCTCGCAGAGGGCATAGATATCTTCCACCCGGTAGGCCAGGTGGCCGAAGTTGCGCCCGCCGGTGTACGCCTCCGGGTCCCAGTTCCAGGTCAGCTCGAGCTCGGGGGCCTGGATCTCCGCCGAACGCGCCTCGTCCTGGGGCGCGGCCAGGAAGACCAGGGTGAAGCGTCCCTTCTCGTTCTCCTTGCGGCGCACCTCCTTGAGGCCCAGCAGGTCGCAGTAGAAGTGCAGCGAGGCGTCGAGGTCGCTGACGCGAACCATGGTGTGCAGGTACTGCATGGGGGAACTCCTGTCGCTTCAATCGTGGGTGTATTCGGCGAAGACCGACGGCGTGCGGTCGTCGTGGTGCCAGCCCAGCACGGCGTAGTCGTCATGGCGCCCGGTCTCCATGCCGGGGGAGCCGTGGGGCATGCCCGGCACGGCGAGGCCCGCCAGGTCGGGGCGCTCGTCGAGCAGGCGGCGCACGTCGGCCGCCGGCACGTGGCCCTCGATCACGTAGCCGTCGACCACCGCCGTGTGGCAGGAGGCGAGCCCCGGCGTCAGGCCGTGCTCGATCTTCACCGCGCGCATGTCACGGGTCGCGTGCTGGCGCACCTCGAAGCCCGCCGCCTCCATGTGCTCGGCCCAGGCCGTGCAGCAGCCGCAGTTGGGATCCTTGTGCATCTCCACCAGGGGCGCCTCGGCCAAGGCGGGGCTGGCGGCGGCGCTCGCCAGGGCGCCGGCGAGGATCAGGCGGTGCAGTGGTGTCATGACAGGCACTCCAAGGGGTAAGGTATCATCGATTGTCGGGCATCTCCCGGCTCCTCTGCCACCCCGGAGCGACAGCATGAGCCACTACTGCGACCTGGCCCCCGGCCATCCGTTCCACGGTCCCTACCACGACCACGAGTACGGCTTCCCGGTCAGCGATGACGCCACCCTCTTCGAGCGCCTGGTGCTGGAGATCAACCAGGCGGGGCTCTCCTGGCTCACCGTGCTGAAGAAGCGCGCGGCCTTCCAGGCCGCCTTCGAGGGCTTCGACATCGACCGGGTCGCCGCCTACCGCGAGGCCGACCGCGCGCGGCTGCTGGGCGACGCCGACATCATCCGCAACCGCCTGAAGGTCGACGCGGCGATCCACAACGCCGGCGTGATCCAGGCGCTGCGCGCCGAGCACGGCAGCTTCCAGGCCTGGCTGGATCACCACCACCCCCTCGCGCACGGCGACTGGGTGCGCCTGTTCAAGCGCACCTTCCGCTTCACCGGGCCCGAGATCGTCGGCGAGTTCCTGATGAGCAGCGGCTACCTGCCCGGCGCCCATCGCGACGACTGTCCGGTGCAGGCGCGCATCCTCGACGCCGGCCCGGCCTGGGCAAACAGGTAATGATCGGCCTCGGAGCGAGGCGTGCCGGAGACAGGCCGTAGAGGGGGTCCTACGCCAGGGATGGGTTTACAGCGCCCCCTCGATGGTCCGGCACCCCGGGGCCTGTCTCCGGCAAAAACGCCAAGCACTGCCGCTATCCGCAACGGTCCATGATCATGGCATCATGGCCAAGTACTCTCGTTGCGAGGAAAGTCTCCCGATGGATTCGATGACCCAGGCCGCGCTGGGCGCGGCGATCGGCGGCGCGGTGCTCGGCCGGCGGCTGGGCCGAAAGGCGGTGCTGATCGGCGCGGTGCTCGGCACCCTGCCCGACCTGGACGTGATCATCGACTACGGCGATGCCGTGGCCAACGTCACCCGCCACCGCGGCTTCTCGCACTCGCTGTTCGTGCTGGCGGGGCTCGCCACCGTGCTGGCGCTGCTGTCGTCGCGCCTCTCGCGCACCCGGGAGATCTCGCCGGCGCGCTGGGGCGCCTTCTTCGCCCTGATCCTGCTGACCCATCCGCTGCTCGACGCCCTGACCACCTACGGCACCCAGCTCTGGTGGCCGCTTCGAGTGCGACCGACGGCCTGGCCCCACGTCTTCATCATCGACCCGCTCTACACCCTGCCGCTGCTGGGCGGCATCGGCGTGGCGCTGGTCACCGGCCGGGCGGCGCGCCCCGCGACCTGGGGCCTGGCGCTGGCCTGCGCCTACCTGGTGCTCGCCATGGGCGCCCGGCAGCTGGTCGAGACGCGCATCGAGCCGGTGCTGGCCGAGCGGGGGCTCGAGCAGGCCCCACGACTGGTCCAGCCCACTCCCTTCAATATCCTGCTGTGGCGCGTCACCGTGGCGGACGGCCCGCGCTACCACGAGGCCCTGGTGGGGGTCCTCGACGGCGACAGCGCCCCGCTGCTCGAGACCTACGCCCGCGGTGCCGAGCTGGAGGCCGAGGCGCTCGAGAGCCGTCGCGGGCGGCGGCTGGACTGGTTCGCCGGCCCCTTCCTGCGCTATGAGGTGCGCGAGCACGACGGCCGGGACACCCTGGTCGCCACCGACCTGCGCCTGGGCTTCCCGGGCTTCCACCCCTTCGCCTTCACCCTGGCGACCCGCACGGGCGACGACTGGCGGCCGGTGCCCGTCTCCGAACAGCTCGCCGCTGCCGGCACCAACCGCCGCGAGGCGCTGGCGCGGCTCGGCGGGCGCCTGTTGAGCCCGCAGCCGCGACTCTGCACCAGCGACTTCGTCGCCCGCCAGTGGTGGATCGGCGCGCCCGGCGCCTGCTGAGGGATCGCAGCCTGAACCCCAGAACGCGAACGGGGCGGCCTCGGCCGCCCCGTTCGCGTTGTCGTCACTGCCTGGACAGTCAGAGGCGCTCCACGAGCCCCGCGATGGCCTGCTTCGCCTCGGTCAGCGCCGTCTCGCGGCGGGCGTCGCCCATGGCGAGCCCCTCGGCGAAGACCACATCCACCTCGGTGATGCCGATCAGCCCCAGCATGCCCTTGAGGTGTGGCGTCTGGCTGTCCATCTCGGTGCCGGCATACTGCCCGCCCCGGGCCGCCAGGATCACCGCGCGCTTGCCCTCGACCAGGCCCTGGGGGCCCTTCTCGGTGTAGCGGAAGGTCTCGCCGGCGCGCAGCACGCGGTCGAACCAGGCCTTGAGCTGGGAGGGCACGCCGAGGTTGTACATCGGCACCGCCAGCACCACGACGTCGTGGGCCCGCAGCTCGCGGATCAGGTCGTCGGAACGCGCGGCCAGGGCGCGCTGCTCATCCGAGCGCTCGTCCGCCGGCACCTGCCAGCTGGCGAGCTCCGGCTGGGTCAGGTGCGGCAGCTCGTCGGCCACCAGGTCGCGCACGGTAACCTGGAGGCCGTCGCGGGCGGCGGCCTCGCGCTGGAAGTGCTCGGCCAGGGCGTTGGACTGGCCGTGCTCGCCGAGGATCGACGAGGTGAGGATGAGGGCGCGGGTGGTCATGGCGAACTCCTGAGCGTCAGCGGGTGATGACGCTCATTCTACGTGCACCAAATGCAACGAAAAGCGCAAAGATCCGCCGATTCATTTCGATAAAATCGAAATGAATGCCCCACCCGAGCCCTCAGGGGGCGATGCCCTGGCCGCAGCCTCGGTAGACCTTGTCGTTGAGCGAGAGGGTCACCCGGGCCGGCCAGGGCCGGCCGCTCATGCTGTCGAAGCAGGCCTTCGCCTCCATGCGCAGGGTGAAGGGGCGCGCCGCCTGGCCGCTGGCCAGGATCACCCGCCCGGCGCCGTTGTCCAGGGTGGTCACCCGATAGGGCAGGGTCACCTCCCGGCGACCATAATCCAGGCTCAGGGTCAGCTCGGGCACGTCGTTGGCGAGTTCGACATACCAGCCCGGCTCGTTGCCCTGGCCGCGGAACATCACCCCGGGGTGCGCCTGGCGCGTCAGGGCATCGTGGGTGACGTCGACACGGCAGTCGAGCCGACCGCGCTGGCTCTCGACCAGCGCCTCGCGCCCCTTGTTCCAGAAGCTCAGGTCGCCCTGCTGGTAGCGGGCGCCGCTGGCCACCACGGCGGGGGCGAGGCGCGTGCCCCCCTGGGCGGACCAGAGCCGCAGCTCCTCCTCGGTCGCGGCGGTGACCAGGTCCTGGGCCGGCGTGCAGCGCCAGGCGGTCAGCTTGTCGGCCTGGCCGGGAAACAGCGTCGAGGGCAGCAGCGGCGCCTTGGGCGCGGCCTCGTCCTTTGCCTGATCCTCCGGCGCCGTGTCGTTCGCGGCCGGGGAGGCGGACGTCGGCTGGGGCGACGGCGCGCTCACGACGGTAATGCAGCCGGACAGCCCCAGGGCCATCAGCAGCGGCAGGGCGAGACGGAGGGAGGCAGAACGGGGCATGGCGGGGCTCCTTGGCGAACGATTCCTTGACGGGCGCTGACACGGCGTGCGCTTTCGTTACCGCCAGGATACCAGCCGCCGGACGGCTTGGCGCCGCCCGGCAAGAGACGGATCAGCCGTGACGCTGACGCAGCACCCGCGCCGCCTCCACCATGTTGGCGAGCGCCGGCTCCACCTCGGCCCAGCCGCGGGTCTTGAGACCGCAGTCCGGGTTCACCCAGAGCCGCTCGACCGGGATGCGCTCGGCGGCCTTGGCCATCAGCGCCACCATCCAGTCCACCTCGGGAATGTTCGGCGAGTGGATGTCGTAGACGCCGGGCCCGATGGCGTTGGGGTAGGCGAAGTCCTCGAAGGCGTCGAGCAGCTCCATGTCCGAGCGCGAGGTCTCGATGGTGATGACGTCGGCGTCCAGGGCCGCGATGGCGGCGATGATGTCGTTGAACTCCGCGTAGCACATGTGGGTGTGGATCTGCGTCTCGTCGCGCACCCCCGCCGAGGCCAGCCGGAAGCACGCCACGGCCCAGTCGAGGTAGCCCTGCCATTCGGCCTGGCGCAGCGGCAGTCCCTCGCGCAGCGCCGGCTCGTCGATCTGGATGGCGCGGATGCCCGCCGCCTCGAGGTCGAGCACCTCGTCGCGCAGCGCCAGGGCGATCTGCCGGCAGGTGGTCTCCCGGGACTGGTCGTCGCGCACGAAGGACCACTGCAGCATGGTGACGGGGCCGGTGAGCATGCCCTTCATCGGCCGCTCGGTGAGCGACTGGGCGTGCTCGCTCCAGCGCACCGTCATGGCCGCCGGACGCACCACGTCGCCGAACAGGATCGGCGGCTTGACGCAGCGCGTGCCGTAGCTCTGCACCCAGCCGAAGCGGGTGAAGGCGAAGCCGTCGAGCTGCTCGCCGAAATACTCGACCATGTCGTTGCGCTCCGGCTCGCCGTGCACCGGCATGTCGATGCCGAGCGCCTCCTGGCGCGCCACGGCCCCGGCGATCTCCTCGCGCATCCGCGTCTCGTAGGCCTCCCGGGAGAGCTCGCCGGCCTTGAAGGCGCGCCGCGCGGCGCGGATCTCGCCGGTCTGGGGGAAGGAGCCGATGGTGGTGGTGGGGAACAGCGGCAAGGCGAGGTGGCGCTGCTGGGCCAGGGCGCGCTCGGCGTAGGAGCGCCGGCGCCGGGTCTCGTCCTCGCCGACGCCGGCCAGCCGCTCGGCCACCTCGGGGCGATGCAGGCGCTCGGCCTCGCGGCGCGCCTCGAGGGCGCGGCTGGCCGCCTCCACGCGCTCGCGGTCGGCGGCGTCGGCGCGGCCGTCGAGCAGCCGGGCCAGGGTCGCGACCTCGTCGAGCTTCTGGCGGGCGAAGGCCAGCCAGCGCGTCAGCTCGGGATCCAGGTCGGTCTCCGCCGCGAGGTCCACCGGCACGTGCAGCAGCGAGCAGCTGGTGGCGATCCACAGCCGGTCGCCCAGGCGCATGCGGGCCACGGCCAGGCGCTCGCGCCACAGCGCCAGGTCGGCCCGCCAGACGTTGCGCCCGTCGATCGCCCCGACTGAGAGCACCTTGTGGGGCAGCAGGCGGTCGAGCACTGGCTCTAGCTCGTGGGGCGCGCGCACTGCATCGAGATGCAGGCCGGCCACCGGCAGGCTCACCGCCAGGGAGAGGTTGTCGCCGAGGCCGCCGAAGGGGCTGGCCAGCAGCAGCTTGACCGGGGCGGCCTGGAGGCGGTGATAGGCGCGCTCATAGGCCTGGCGCCAGGCGAGCGGGAGGTCCTGCACCAGCGCCGACTCGTCGAGCTGCACCCACTCGACGCCCTGCCCGCTCAGCCGTTCGAGGATCTGGGCGTAGACGTCGACCAGGCCGTCGAGCAGCGCGAGGCGATCGAAGTCCTCGGGCACGTCGCCGCGCCCCTTGCCGAGCCACAGCCAGGTCAGCGGGCCGGTCAGCGCCACCTTGACCGCGTGGCCGGTGCCGCGCGCCTCCGCCACCTGTTCGAACAGCCGGGTGCTGGCAAGCCGGAAACGCTGGCCGGGATGCAGCTCCGGGACCAGGTAGTGGTAGTTGGTATCGAAGAACTTGGTCATCTCGCAGGCCGCGGCCGGCACGCCGCCGGGGGCGCGGCCCCGGGCCATGCGAAAGGCGGTGTCGAGGTCCACCTCGCCGCGGGCCAGCTCCTCCTCGGCACCGAAGCGGGCCGGCACCGCCCCGACCATCGTCGAGACGTCGAGCACCTGGTCGTAGAAGGCGAAGTCGCCCACGGTCACGAGGTCCAGGCCGGCCTCGCGCTGGGCCGCCCAGTTCGCCAGGCGCAGCTCTCGCCCGGTGGCCTCCAGGGCCTCGCGGTCGAGGGTCCCCTGCCAGTAGGCCTCGGTGGCGCGCTTCAGTTCGCGGTCCGCCCCGATGCGCGGATAGCCGATGACATGAGCAACCGTCATGATAAGACTCTCTCTCCATGAATGATTCTGGAGAGTCTCGCTGGCCACCGGGGGTGAATCAAACTAAACTTGCTAATCTTAAAGATGAATCAGGCTCACCTAATGCTCGAACTTCGCCATCTGCGCACCCTGGTCGCCCTGCGCGATGCCGGCTCACTGGTGGAGGCGGCCGAACGCGTGCACCTGACCCAGTCGGCCCTCTCCCACCAGATCAAGGACCTGGAGGAGCGCCTGGGCAGTCCGCTGTTCCTGCGCAAGACCCGCCCGGTGGAGTTCACCCGCGCCGGCCTGCGGCTTTTGACCCTGGCCGAGCAGGTGCTGCCCCAGGTGCGCATGGCCGAGCGCGACCTGGCCCGGCTGGCCGGCAACGAGCAGGGACGGCTGCACATGGCCATCGAGTGCCACAGCTGCTTCCAGTGGCTGATGCCCACCGTCGACCACTTCCGCGACCACTGGCCGGAGGTGGAGATCGACATCCCCGGCGGCCACCACTTCGACCCGCTCCCGGCGCTGGCCCGCGAGCAACTCGACCTGGTGATCACCGCCGATCCCCAGCCGCTGCCGGGGGTGCACTACGAGCCGCTGTTCCGCTACGAGGGGCTGCTCGCCGTAGCGCGCCAGCATCCCCTGGCCGGCCGTCCCTTCGTGGTGCCCGAGGAGCTGGCCGAGGAGACTCTGATCACCTACCCGGTGGACCACACCATGCTGGACGTCTTCACCCAGTTCCTCGACCCCGCCGGCGTGCGCCCCCAGGAGGTCCGTACCGCCGAGCTCACCATCATGATGATGCAGCTGGTGGCCAGCGGTCGCGGCGTCTGTGCGCTGCCCAACTGGGCGCTGACCGAGTACCTGGAGCGCGACTACGTCAAGGCGGTGCCGCTGGGCGAGAAGGGGGTGTGGAGCACCCTGTTCGCGGCGATTCGCGAGGAGACCCGCGACGCCCCCTGGATGGAGGACTTCCTGCGCACCGCCCGGGAGACGTCGTTTGCGGTGCTGGAGGGGATCAAGCCGGCCTAGGCGCGCGGCGCGGCAGCAGCAGGGTGAAGCGCGCCCCGCCCAGCTCGGCGCTGGCGTCCACCGCCACGCTGCCCCGGTGCCAGGCCATGATCTTCTGCACGATGGAGAGCCCGAGGCCATAGCCCCCGGAGCGGCGGGTGCGGCTGTCGTCGAGGCGCGCGAAGGGCTTGAAGACCTCCGAGCGCTGCGCGGCGGGGATCCCCGGGCCGTCATCCTCGACGTCCACGCGCACCAGCCGCGGCTCGCCCTGGAGGCGGATCACCACCCGGCCGCGGGCGTGGCGACAGGCGTTGGCCACCAGGTTCTGCAGGGCACGCTGCAAATAGCGGGGCTCGGCCTGGACCTCCACCTCCGCCCCCTCGACCAGCTCGATCCGGATGCCGCCGTGCAGCGGGCGCAGGGCCTCGATGACGCGCTCGGCCATGGCGCGGCAGTCGACCAGCGAGGTCTCGAGCTCGCCGCCGTTGGCGGTCTCGCTGCCCAGCCGAGCATAGGTAAGGATCTCGTCGATCAGCTCGTCGAGCTCGCCGATATCGCCGTCGACGCCCTCGAGCTGGCGGCGGATCGCCGGATCGTCGGTCATGTCCTCGACCATCTGCACCGCGAAGCGGATCCGAGCCACCGGGGTGCGCAGCTCGTGGGAGACGGCGCGGATCATGTCCTGCTGGGCGCGCAGCAGCGACTGCACCTGGGCCGCCATGCCGTTGAAGGCCATCCCCAGCCGGCCCAGGAAGTCGCCGCTCTCGACCTTGACCCGAGTGTCCAGGCGCCCGCCGGCGATGCGCGTGGCGGCGAGCTCGAGGCGCGCCATGCGAGCCTCCACGCCGCGCACGATCAGGTAGATGATCGCCGCCAGCACACTGAGCAGCAGCATCAGCAGCGTCAGCTGCAGCGGCAGGGGCAGCGGCTCGAAGGCCTTCACGGGGCCGATGGCGAGCCAGCTCACCCGGACCCCGTCGCTGGGCAGCAGGCGATACATCGCCATGGAGAGACGCCCCGGGAGCAGGCGGATGACCACCTCGCCGTCCGCCAGGCGCACCAGCTGCCGGGTATCCAGCGCCTCCGGGGCCGTGGCGAGCAGCGCCAGGGGCACGGCGTCGCCGGCCATGCGCTCGAGATGGGCCTGGCGCTCGCCGGCGGGCACCCGGGCAAGCCACTCGGCGAAGAGCTCGGTCAGCCCGCGCAGCTGCTGCTCGCTGATGGTCGCCACGTCCACCTCGAGCAGCCGTCGCTGGTCGTCCAGCAGGTGCCAGAGCCGCCAGCTCTGATCCTGGCGGTGGAGCACTAGGACCCGGCCCGCGCGCAGGCGGGTGCGCGAGAAGTAGTTGAGGGTACGCGCCTCGACCGGCACCACCCGCAGGGTCATGTCGAGCTGCTCGGAGCGCTCCCGCAGCCACGCCTCGCGCTCTGCCTCGGGCAGCGACTCGACCCAGCGGCTCAGCACGCGCATGGGCGGCTCGACCAGCTGCTCGCGATAGTGCTCGCGGCGTACCTGGTCGACCAGGGCCAGCCCCAGCAGGGCCAGTCCGAAGGTCAGCAGCAGCGCCAGGGCGAGCAGCACATAGACGCGCAGGAAGGTGCTGTCGGCCAGCCTCCGCGGCATGGATCAGCCGTCCCTGACGAAGAGGTAGCCCTTGCTGCGCACCGTCTTGATGCGGTGCGGCTGGTTGGGGTCGTCGCCGATCTTGGGGCGAATGCGCGAGACGCGCACGTCGATGGAGCGGTCCTGGCCGTCGTAGCGAATGCCGCGCAGGCGATCGAAGATCTCTTCCCGGGTCAGCACCCGGCCGGCGTTGCTGGCCAGCAGCCACAGCAGGTCGAACTCGGCGCTGGTCAGGTCGATGCGCTCGCCGTCGAGCCAGGCCTCCCGCGTCGCATTGTCGATCACCAGGTCGCTGAAGGTCAGGCGCGCCTCCTCGCCGGCGGCCCCGGGCTCGGCGCGTCGCAGCAGGGCGCGCATGCGGGCCAGCAGCACCCGCGGCTGCACAGGCTTGGGCACATAGTCGTCGGCGCCCATCTCGAGGCCCAGCACCTGGTCCATGTCGTCGGTGCGGGCGGTGAGCATCATGATCGGGCCGGGGTACTCGCTGCGCACCCGGCGGCAGATCGACAGGCCATCCTCGCCGGGCAGCATCAGGTCGAGGATCACCAGGTCCGGCTGCAGGGAGAGGATCCGCTCGACGCCGCGGGCGCCGTCGGCCTCGACCGTGACCTGGAAGCCGTTGGCCTCCAGGTAGTCGCGGGTCAGCTCGGCCAATCGTTCGTCATCCTCGATGATCAGCACGTGATCCATTTCCTGGGCTTGCAAGCTGTCGTCCATCCTCTGTTCCATCCTGGCGCGCAGGTTAGCGGGGCGGGCTCCCGGGGCGGAGCCGATGCCTTTGCCTAGAAGGATACCCGAAAACCGGGGTCTCGCCTTCCCGTCGTCACCTGGCGACAGGAAGTGTCGCCAGGCCCAACCACGGGGCCTGGCGGATGGCGCGATTCTACCCCACGGAAGGCCACAGCCCATCCACAGGTTATCCACTTGATGAAGCCGAGAAAGCACACTATCTTGTGCCTCGATCCGGCACGAGCACTACATCATGTGCCACTAACAATCACACCCACAGCTGTCAACCGTCGCCCGTACGGCGGCCTTCACCACACGTTTCACCGAGTCAGGGACCCGGCGCCATGGATACCACTGTCACACCGGACGAGTCGTCCGTTTCCGTCACCGCACCCCAGGCCCTGCGCGTCATCAAGCGCAACGGCGACGTCATGCCCTTCGATGCCGACAAGATCGCCGTGGCCATGAGCAAGGCCTTCATCGCCGTGGAGGGCGACAACGCCGCCGCCTCCTCCCGGGTCCGCGACTTCGTCCGCCAGTCCACCGAGGCGATCGAGCACGCCTTCCTGCGGCGCATGCCCGACGGCGGCACCCTGCACATCGAGGACATCCAGGACCAGGTCGAGCTGGCACTGATGCGCGGCGGCGAGCAGAAGGTCGCTCGCGCCTACGTGCTCTACCGCGAGGAGCACGCCCGGGCCCGCGCCGCCGCCGGTGACGCCATCCAGAAGCCGCACCCGAGCCTCAACGTCACCCTGCCCGACGGCAGCACCCGGCCGCTGGACCTCGGCCGCATCGAGACCCTGGTCTATGAGGCCTGCTCGGACCTGCCCAACACCGAACCGCAGAAGATCGTCGACGACTCGGTGCGCAACCTCTACGACGGCGTCAGCGCCGACGGCGTCTCCCAGGCGCTGACCATGACCGCGCGCACCCTGGTCGAGAAGGACCCGAGCTACACCTACGTCACCGCCCGCCTGCTGCAGGACAACATCCGCCGCGAGGCGCTCTCCTTCCTGGGCGTGGCCGAGGAGGCCACCTACGGCGACATGGCCGAGCTCTACGCCCCGGCCTTCAAGGCCTACATCGCCAAGGGCATCGAGTTCGAGCAGCTCGACGAGGCGCTGGCCGACTTCGACCTGGAGCGCCTGGGCGCGGCGCTGGACCACACCCGCGACAACGCCTTCACCTACCTGGGCCTGCAGACCCTCTACGACCGCTACTTCATCCACCAGGACGAGGTGCGCTACGAGCTGCCCCAGGTGATGTTCATGCGCGTCGCCATGGGCCTGGCCCTCAACGAGGACGACCGCGAGGCGCGGGCCATCGAGTTCTACGAGCTGCTCTCCAGCTTCGACTACATGGCCTCCACGCCGACCCTGTTCAACGCCGGCACCCAGCGCAGCCAGCTCTCCAGCTGCTACCTGACCACCGTGCCCGACCACCTGGACGGCATCTACAGCGCCATCCGCGACAACGCCATGCTCTCCAAGTGGGCCGGGGGCCTCGGCAACGACTGGACGCCGGTGCGTGCCCTGGGCTCCTACATCAAGGGCACCAACGGCAAGTCCCAGGGCGTCGTGCCCTTCCTCAAGGTGGTCAACGATACCGCGGTGGCCGTCAACCAGGGCGGCAAGCGCAAGGGCGCCGTCTGCGCCTACCTCGAGAGCTGGCACCTCGACGTCGAGGAGTTCCTGGAGCTGCGCAAGAACACCGGCGACGACCGCCGCCGCACCCACGACATGAACACCGCCAACTGGGTGCCGGACCTGTTCATGAAGCGCGTCTTCGACGACGAGGAGTGGACGCTGTTCTCGCCGGCCACCTGCCCGGACCTCCACGACCTGTACGGCGCCGCCTTCGAGCAGCGCTATCAGGAGTACGAGGAGATGACCCGCAACGGCCAGCTCAAGCTCTTCAAGCGGGTCAAGGCCAAGGACCTGTGGCGCAAGATGCTCTCGATGCTGTTCGAGACCGGCCACCCCTGGATCACCTTCAAGGATCCGTGCAACCTGAGAAGCCCCCAGCAGCACGCCGGCGTGGTGCACAGCTCCAACCTGTGCACCGAGATCACTCTGAACACCTCGGTGGACGAGATCGCGGTGTGCAACCTGGGCTCGGTCAACCTGGCCCAGCACATGATCGACGGCGAGCTCGACGGCGAGAAGCTCAGGAAGACCGTGCGTACCGCGGTGCGGATGCTCGATAACGTCATCGACATCAACTACTACGCGGTGCCCCAGGCCAAGAACTCGAACCTCAAGCATCGCCCGGTGGGGCTCGGCATCATGGGCTTCCAGGACGCCCTCTACGCCCACGGCATCGCCTACGCTTCCGAAGACGCCGTCGAGTTTGCCGACCGTTCCATGGAGCTGGTCAGCTACCACGCCATCGAGGCCTCCTCGGACCTCGCCGCCGAGCGCGGCCGCTACGAGAGCTACGAGGGCTCGCTGTGGAGCCAGGGCGTGCTGCCCATCGACTCCATCGAGAAGCTGAAGGCCGAGCGCGGCGAGAAGTACATCGAGGTCGACACCTCCCAGACCCAGGACTGGGACCGCATCCGCGAGAAGCTCGCCGAGCAGGGCATGCGCAACTCCAATGTCATGGCCATCGCCCCGACCGCGACCATCTCCAACATCTGCGGCGTGTCGCAGTCGATCGAGCCGACCTATCAGAACCTGTTCGTGAAATCGAACCTCTCCGGCGAGTTCACGGTGGTCAACTCCTACATGGTCAACGACCTCAAGGCGCGCGGCCTGTGGGACGAGGTGATGATCAACGATCTCAAGTACTACGACGGCAGCGTGCAGCCCATCGACCGCGTGCCGGCCGATCTCAAGGCCCGCTACGCCACCGCCTTCGAGGTCGAGCCCAAGTGGCTGGTCGAGGCCGCCTCACGTCGCCAGAAGTGGATCGACCAGGCGCAGTCACTGAACCTCTACATCCAGGGCGTCTCCGGCAAGAAGCTCGACGTGACCTATCGGATGGCCTGGTTCCGTGGCCTCAAGACCACCTACTACCTGCGCGCCCTGGGCGCCACCTCGGTGGAGAAGTCCACCGTGGAGCGCGGCACCCTCAACGCGGTGAGCAACGCCGCCCCGGACGCCGCTCCGGCCCCGACGCCGAGCCCGCAGGCCCAGTCCGAGGCGCGCGGCGTCGAGGACTTCCTGTCCGGCAAGAGCGGCAGCGGCTCCCGCGCCCCCTCCGCCGGCGAGATCGACGAGCTGGGCTGCGAGGCCTGCCAGTAACGCCCCGGCGAGCGCGCCATTTCCCCCTTCAAGCCCGGAAGGCCCATGCGGCCTTCCGGCCCCACGACACATCGAGGATGACGACATGCTGAACTGGGACGAATTTCACGAAGACGACAGCGCGGTGGCCGAGCAGCCGGTCGCCGCCAAGCCCGCCCCGGCCGCCGCGCCCGAGCCCGCTCCCGCGCCGGACGAGGTGGCCGAGAGCGCCGGCGCCTACCGGGTGGCCGACGAGGACCGCCTGGCCCGTGCCAAGCGCTCGCTGGAGGAGCTCGACGTGGCCGCCGGCCTCGAGGAGCTCGAGATGGGCGCGGCGCGCATCGAGGTCGACGACAAGCAGATGATCAATGCGCGCGCCGACCTCAACCAGCTGGTGCCCTTCAAGTACGAGTGGGCCTGGCAGAAGTACCTGGACGGCAGCGCCAACCACTGGATGCCCCAGGAAGTGAACATGAACGCCGACATCGCCCTGTGGAAGAGCGCCGAAGGCCTCACCGCGGACGAGCGGCGCATCGTCGAGCGCAGCCTGGGCTACTTCTCCACCGCGGACTCGCTGGTCGCCAACAACCTGGTGCTGGCCCTCTACCGCCTGATCACCAACCCCGAGTGCCGCCAGTACCTGCTGCGCCAGGCCTTCGAGGAGGCGATCCACACCCACGCCTACCAGTACTGCGTGGAGTCGCTGGGCATGGACGAAGGCGAGGTCTTCAACATGTACCGCGAGGTGCCCTCCGTCGCCGCCAAGTCGGCCTGGAGCCTCAAGCACACCCAGTCGCTGGCGCGCCCGGACTTCCAGACCGGCACCCCGGAGACCGACCAGGAGCTGCTGCGCAACCTGATCGCCTTCTACTGCGTCACCGAGGGCATCTTCTTCTACTGCGGCTTCAGCCAGATCCTCTCCATGGGTCGCCGCAACAAGATGACCGGCGTCGCCGAGCAGTTCCAGTACATCCTGCGCGACGAGTCCATGCACCTGAACTTCGGCGTGGACATGATCAACCAGATCAAGATCGAGAACCCGCACCTGTGGACGGCCGAGTTCCAGGACGAGGTCACCCAGATGATCCTCGAGGGCACCGAGCTCGAGATCGCCTACGCCCGGGACACCATGCCCCGTGGCGTGCTGGGCATGAACGCGGCGATCATGGAGGAGTACCTCCACTTCATCTGCAACCGCCGCCTGGCCCAGATCGGCCTGAAGGAGCAGTTCCCCGGCGCGAAGAACCCCTTCCCGTGGATGAGCGAGATCATCGACCTGCGCAAGGAGAAGAACTTCTTCGAGACCCGCGTCACCGAGTACCAGGTGGGCGGCGCGCTGAGCTGGGATTGAGCCATCGATTGACCCCATAGGCGGCCGGGGCATAGCGCCGGCCATGCTGGAGGGAGGCCTCGTCATGATGGAGTTGCCGATCGCGACCCGCGCGACGCGTCCAACGGCCTGCCGCCACCCCAGATGATGACGCCCTGTCCGGCCACGCCGGGCGGGGCGTTTTTCATGGCCCGGAAACAGGCACTTCAATGGAGGTACACCCCATGCAGGTCACTCACTCCACCGCACGTCACGACGCCAGAGCCTGGCGGACCGCCCTGGATCGCGCCCTGAGCGCCCACGGCGGCGCCGACGTTCTGGCCCGCTACCCCCACCTCGCCAACGCCTTTCCCGCTCCCTCCTCTCCCCGGCAGCAGCCCCTGCTCGACTACCGGGAGCTCAAGGCCTGGGCCACCCGCCGCGGCTGGCAGGTACGCCCGGCACCGGAGCGGGCCGCCGGGGAGGAGCGGCACCATCCCCCGGTGCGCTTCATCCGCCGGCCAGGCGCTACCGCTCGGCACTCGCACTGACCCTGCTGAGGTCTTCCCCCACACCGCCTTCGGCGCGGGCCTCATGCCCGCGCCGAAGGCGGCAACAGGTTCGATATGGTGCAGAATCGTTCGCCTACCGGCTTCCCGGCGGCGCCTTTTCGTGGACATTCGTCCCAGCTTGGGGCAGCGTGAAGCGTCGGAGTCACATCAGCGAGAGGCGATTCACTGCATGAGCTCACCTTCCTGGCGCGAGGAAGTCCTGGCGCTGTCGCGGACCGTCCACCTGCACCTCGACCGCGAGGGGCACATCCTCGAGGCGACCGGCGATACCCGGGCCCTGCTCGGGGAGCCGCCCGAGGCCCTGCTCGGACGCCCGCTGGATGCCCTGCCGACCGCGCCCACGCATCAGGCCGCCCATCTGCTCGAGCAGCTCACCGCCCGCGACCCCGGCCCGCGCCAGACCCGGGCCCTGGAGACCGAGGCCTGCGGCGTCTTCCTGCTGGCCGACGGCAGCGTCGCCCTGCGGCTGACGGCCAGGTCCCCCGAGGAAAGCGGCGTGATCCAGCGCCTCGCCGACCGCCTGCCGGTGATGGTCGCCTACGTCGACCCGGCGGGCTGCTTTCGCCTCAACAACCAGGCCTACCTGGACTTCATCGGCCTCGACCGCGAGGCCCTCTACGGCCTGCCGGTCTCGTCGGTGCTCGACGCGGCCTCCTACGCCAAGGTGGCGCCGCGCTTCCGTCGCGCCCTAGCCGGGGAGGAGGTGAACTACGAGGACCGCCTGACGCTGGCCGACGGCCGCACCTGCTACTTCAAGGTGCACTACGTGCCCGATTTCCTCGACGCCGAGGTGGTCGGGTTCTACGCCATCATCCAGGACATCTCCGAGTACGCGAGCATGATCCAGCTGCTGCGCGACGTGCATACCGGCATCAACCGCACCGATATCGGCACCCGGGAGATCATCGAGCAGCTGCTGGACGACGCCCTGGCCTATCTCTCGCTGGAGATCGGCCTGATCAGCCGCATCGAGGAGGAGCGCTACACCGTCTGGTGGGCCGCCTCCCGCGGCCCGGAGATCGCGCCGGGCACCACCTTCCCGCTGGGCGACACCTACTGCCGGCTGATGCTCGACGAGGCGGACGTCTTCCATACCACCCAGGCGGGCGAGGATCCCCGCGTCAGCGGCCACCCCTGCTACCAGGCCTTCGGCCTGGAGTGCTACATCGGCATGCCGCTGCGCGTGAACGGCCGGGTCTGGGGCACCCTCAACTTCTCCAGCGCCGCCCCCCGCGGGCGCGCCTTCAGCGAGATCGAGGAGGAGCTGCTGCGGCTGATCGCCAACGCCGCGGAACGCGTCATCACCCACGAGGTCGAGCTCGAGCGGGTGCGCCGCGAACGCGACCAGATGGCCAACCAGGCGCTGACCGACCACCTCACCGGCCTGCCCAACCGCTCCGCCCTGGAGCACCGCATCGAAGAGCTGATGGAGAGGCGTGCCGCCGGCGGTCCGCCCTTCTCCCTGGCGGTGCTGGACATCGACCACTTCAAGGCGGTCAACGACACCCACGGCCACGACGTCGGCGACCGGGTGCTGTGCTGGCTCGGCGAGCGCATGGGCCAGTCTCTGCGCGAGGGCGACTTCGTGGCCCGCACCGGCGGCGAGGAGTTCGTGATCGTGATGCCGGGTGCCCGCCAGCGGGAGGCCCGGGAGATCGTCGAGCGCGTGCGCACCCACGTGAGGCGTGGACGGATGCCTCTCGCTGACGGCCAGCCCCTCGGCGTGACCGTCAGCGGCGGCATCGGCGAGCATCAGCCGGGCGAGCCCTACGCCGATCTCTTCCGCCGCGCCGACGCCGCCCTCTACGCCGCCAAGCGCGCCGGTCGCGACCGCACGCACCTCGCCGACTGCCCGGCCTGACCCCACGGCCGCCCGCTCGCGCGGGCGGGCGCCCACGACACCACGAGGAGCCCCCATGCCCTACGCCCCCGCGGACGACCGCTACGAGCGCATGCCCTACCACCGCTGCGGACGCAGCGGCCTGAAGCTGCCCGCCCTGTCGCTGGGGCTGTGGCAGAACTTCGGCGAGACCGCGCGCCTCGACAACGCCCGGGCGATCTGTCGCACCGCCTTCGATCACGGCATCACCCACTTCGACCTGGCCAACAACTACGGCCCGCCGCCGGGGAGCGCCGAGACGCTGTTCGGGCGCCTCCTCGCGAGCGACTTCGCCGGCTACCGCGATGAGCTGGTGATCTCCACCAAGGCCGGCTATCGCATGCATCCCGGGCCCTACGGCGAGTGGGGCAGCCGAAAATACCTGCTCTCGAGCCTCGATCGCAGCCTCGAGCGCCTGGGCATCGAGTGCGTCGACATCTTCTACTCCCATCGCTTCGACCCCGAGACGCCCCTCGAGGAGACCATGGGCGCGCTGGACCAGGCGGTACGCCAGGGCAAGGCGCTCTATGCCGGCATCTCCTCCTACAGCGCCGAGCGCACCCGCGAGGCGGCGGCGATCCTGCGTTCGCTGGGCACGCCCTGCCTGATCCACCAGCCCAGCTACTCGCTGGTCAATCGCTGGATCGAGGACGACGGCCTGCTCGACACCCTGGACGAGCTTGGCATGGGGTCGATCGTCTTCTCGCCGCTGGCCCAGGGGCTCTTGACCGACAAGTACCTGGACGGCATCCCCGAGGACAGCCGCCGGCGGCGGGGCAAGGCGCTCAACGACGCCCACCTCTCGGCGGAGAACCTCGAACGGGTGCGGGCGCTGAACGCGATCGCCGAGCGGCGCGGCCAGACCCTCGCCCAGATGGCCATCGCCTGGACGCTGCGCGGCGGCCGGGTGACCTCGGCGCTGATCGGCGCCAGCCGCCCGGAGCAGGTGATCGACAGCGTGGGCGCCCTCTCGGGGCCGGCCTTCAGCGACGAGGAGCTCGCCGAGATCGATCGCTACGCGGTGGAGGGCGGCGTCAACCTCTGGGCGGCCTCCTCGGCGCACTGAGCCGCCGGCGTCGGGCGTCGTTGCGATTTAATCACCTGATTAATACACTGCGGCCTGGCCTCGGGCACGCCCGACGCCCATCGCTCGTCGTCGAGGAATGTCCATGCCGCTCCCCCGCCGCCTGTCGGCCCTCTTCGCGCTGCTGGCCAGCGTCTCGTGGCTGGCCACCGGCTGCTCGCCGGAGGCGGGCCCGCCCGCCGAGCCGCCGCCCACGGTGGTCGACAGCCACGTCATCCAGGCGGGCAACGGCGCAGCCATCACCCGCCTCTCGGGCCGGGTCACGGCCGCCGAGCGCACCGCGCTGAGCTTCGAGATCCCCGGCGAGCTCGACCGGCTCCCCGTGGAGGTCGGCGAGCGCTTCGCCGCCGGGGACGTGCTCGCCGAGCTCGACGCCGCCCGCTACCGCCTGGTGGCCGACCAGCGCCGCGCCGAGCGCCGTGAGGCCGAGGCGGTGCGGCGCGAGAAGCGCCAGGACTACCGCCGCCAGGCCAGCCTCGCCGACAAGGGCTACGTCAGCGAGACGCGCCTGGACGCCGCCCGGGCCGCCCTGGACACCGCCGAGTCCCGCCTCGCCTCGGCCCGGGCGGCCCTCGCGCTCGCCGAGCGTGACCTGGCGCTGACCCGCCTCGGGGCCCCCTTCGACGGCTCCGTGAGCCGGCGCCGGGCCGAGCCCGCCGAGCGGGTCGTCGCCGGCCAGCCGGTGCTCGAGGTGATCTCCGACCGAGAGGGCTTCGAGGTCGAGACCAGCGTGCCCGAGACGCTCGTCGACGCCCTGGCGCTGGGCTCGACTCACCGCATCCTCCTGCCCGCCCTGGGGGGCGCCGAGAGCTCGGCCACCCTGCGCCACCTCGGCACCCAGCCCCGCTCCTCCAACGACTACCCGGTGATCCTCGGCGTGGACGCGCCGCCCCCCGGCCTGCGCTCGGGCATGACCGCCCGGGTCGAGCTGTCGCTGGACCCGCGCGCGACCGAGGGCGACGGCGCGCTGCCGGTGCCGATGACCGCCCTGGTGTTCGAGCAGGAGGACGCGGGCGAGGACGGCGACGGCCGGCGAGGCGCCCACGTGCTGCGCATCACCGACGCGCTGACCCTCGAGCGGGTCGCGGTGGAGGTGGTGCGCCTGGGCGAGGGCCAGGCCAGCGTGCGCGGCGCGCTGGCGCCGGGCGAGCGCATCGTGGCCCGCGGCGTGGAGTTCGTGCGTCCCGGCCAGACCGTGAGCCTGCTCGGCCACGGCCCCGAGCGCTACCACTGAGGCCGCCATGAACCTGAGCCAGCTCGCCCTGTCGCGCCGCCCGGTGTTCTACCTGGCCACCCTGGTGGCCATGGTGTTCGGCCTCTACAGCTACGCCACCCTGCCGGCCCGGGAGGATCCCGAGATCACCGTGCGCGAGGCGGTGGTCACCACCGAGTTCCCCGGCCTGCCGGCCGCCCAGGTGGAGGAGAACATCACCAAGCCCCTGGAGGAGCGCATCCGCGCCATCGGCGAGGTGGAGCGAATCCGCTCCACCTCGATGCGCGGCCGCTCGATCCTCCACGTGGAGATCCAGGACCGCTACTTCGACCTGGAGCAGATCTGGGACGAGGTGCGCCAGAAGGTCGAGGCGGCGAGGCCCAGCCTGCCCGCCGGTACCCGGGACCCGGTGCTCAACGACGACTTCGGCGACGTCGCCGTGGTGACCGCGGCGCTCACCGCCGCCGACTTCCCCCAGGCCGAGCAGCAGGAGATCGCCGAGCACATCCGCACCCGCCTCTACGGGGTCCCCGGCATCAAGCGGGTCGAGCTGCTGGGCGTGCAGGAGCAGCGCATCTTCCTCGACATCGCCGAGGCACGCCTCGCCGAGCTCGGCCTCTCTCCGGGCGATCTGGCCGAGCAGATCCAGCGCCGCAACATCTTCCCGCCCGGCGGCATCCTCGAGACCGGTGAGCAGCGCCTGGCGCTGGAGGTCAGCGGCGAGTTCACAAGCCTCGAGGCGCTGGGCGACACCGAGCTCGCCCTGCCGGACGGCGGTACCCTGCGCCTGCGCGACCTGGGCGAGATCCGCCGCGGCGTCGAGGACCCGCCGGACCGGCCCGCCTACTTCAACGGCCGGCCGGCGATCGTCTTCGCCGTCTCGATGCTCGAGGGCGAGAGCGTGCTGGACGTCGGCCGCGCCGTGCGGGCGCGCCTGGACGAGATCCGCCCCACCCTGCCGGCCGGCTACCGCCTCGACATCATGACCTTCCAGCCCGAGCAGGTGGCCAACGCCGTCTACGGGGTGACCGCCAGCGTCATGCAGACGCTGGCCATCGTGCTGGGGGTGGTGATCCTCTTCCTGGGGCTGCGCACCGGGCTGATCGTCGGCTCGATCATCCCCGCGGTGATGCTGGTGACCCTGGCCATCATGGGGCTCGCCGAGCTGACCCTGCAGCGGGCGAGCCTGGCCACCCTGGTGATCGCCCTGGGCCTGCTGGTGGACAACGCCATCGTCGTCGCCGAGGACTTCAAGACCCGGCTGGAGGCCGGTAGCGACCGCGACGCGGCGCTCCGCGAGACCGGCGCCGAACTCGCCCTGCCGCTGCTCTCCTCGAGCCTGACCACCATCCTGGTGTTCCTGCCGCTGATGCTCGCCGAGCACGCCTCCGGCGAGTACACCCGCTCGATCTCCATCGTCATCGCCATCACCCTGCTCGCCTCCTGGTTCCTGTCGATGACCATCACCCCGGTGCTCTGCCACCGCTTCCTGAAGGCACCCTCGGGCGAGCGGTCGGCCGCGGCCGGGCCCGAGGGGGCGGCCCGGCTCTCCGACCGCGCCTTCGGCTGGGTCGCCCGGCGCTATGGCCGTGGGCTCGCCGGGATACTCCACCACCGCGGGTGGTTCCTGGCCGCCATGGCCCTGCTGCTGGTCGCCGGGGTGGCGATGATGCAGGGCGTGCCGAAGAAGTTCTTCCCCGACTCCGACCGCAACCAGGTGCTGGTGACCATCGATTTCCCCTCGGACATCGCCGAGACCCTCACCGGCCGGCGCGTCCAGGCGCTGAGCGACGAGTTGCTCGCCGCCCCGGCGCTGGCCGACGACGTCACCGGCGTCGCCGCCTACGCCGGCTTCGGCGGGCCGCGCTTCGTGCTCTCGCTCACGCCGCTGGACCCGGCGCCCAACAAGGGCTTCATGGTGCTCAACGTCGCCGAGCGCGAGCGGGTCGAGGCGGTGATCCGGGCGACCCGCACCTTCCTCGCCACCCGGCATCCGGACCTCTCGCCCCAGGTCACGCGGATGTTCCTCGGTCCCTCCGACAGCACCCTGCTCAAGGTGCAGGTCAAGGGGCCGGACCGGGAGGTGCTGTTCGCCGCCGCCGAAGGGGCCGAGGCGATCCTGCGCGACCTGGACGGCGCCCGGGACGTGCGCCAGAGCTGGGAGGCGCGGATCCCGTCGCTCACCATCGCGGTCGACCAGGCCCGGGCGCGCAGCGCCGGCATCACCTCCGAGGACATCGCTCGCTCGCTCACCGGCGCCATCGACGGCTACCGCCTCAGCCACTACCGCGAGGGCGACGACATCATCCCGGTGGTGATGCGCTACGCCGACGCCCAGCGCGAGAGCGTCGAGCGGCTGAAGTCGCTGACCGTCTACCCGCTGGGCACCCCGGGGGCGGGGGTGCCCTTGAACCAGGTGGCCGAGGTGCGCCTCGACAGCGGCTACTACCGCATCGACCGCGAGAACCTGGTGCGCACCATCACCGTCGAGGGGCGCAACCGCCATTACACCGCGGAGGACATGGTGCCGCGCGTGGAGCCCGCGCTGCGCGAGCTGGAGGCCACCCTGCCCCCGGGGCACTGGATCGAGTTCGACGGCGTGGTGGCGGAGTCCCGGGAGGGCCAGGCCGCCCTGCAGGCCAACCTGCCGCTGTGCCTCGGGCTGATCTTCATCCTGCTGGTGGGGCAGTTCAACTCCTTCAAGCGCCCGCTGGTGATCGTCGCCACCATCCCGCTGGTGATCGTCGGCGTGGCGCTGGGGCTGCTGGCCACCCGCGCCAACTTCGGCTTCATGGTGCTGCTCGGCATCTACAGCCTGGCCGGCATCATCATCAACAACGCCATCGTGCTGATCGACCGCATCGACATCGAGCGCGCCGACCCCACGCTCTCCGGACGCGACGCCGTGATCAAGGCCGCCACCCGGCGCCTGCGGCCGATCCTGATGTCGGCGATCACCACCATCCTCGGCTTCTTGCCGCTGATACTGGGCCGCGACCCGCTGTTCTACGGCATGGCCGCGGCCATGGCCTTCGGCCTGGGGATCGGTACCCTGATGAGCCTGGGCGTGGTGCCGGTGCTCTACACCCTCTTCTTCGGCATCGCTACCCGTGCCCCGGCCGGGAGGCACTGACGCCATGGCGCCCCGTCCCGCCTCCCTCGATACCCGCGAGCGGCTGATCCAGGCCGCCATCCGGCTGTTCGGCGAGCAGGGCTTCGCGGCCACCACCACCCGCATGCTGGCCGAGGACGCGGGGGCCAACATCGGCTCCATCGCCTACCACTTCGGCCACAAGCGCGGGCTCTATCTCGCCGCGGCGCGCCATATCGCCGAGCAGCTGCGTGGGCGACTCGACCTCGACGCCGCGGCCGGGGCGGCGCCCTTCGAGACCCGCGACGACGCCCTGGCCGCGCTGCGCGCCCTCGCCCGGCGCATGGTGCGCACCTTCGCCGAGGACGAGGCGTGCCGCCGCTGGCTGCTGCTGGTGATGCGCGAGCAGGTGCAGCCGGGCGAGGCCTTCGAGATCCTCCAGGCCGAGGCCTTCGGCCTGGTCCAGGCGACCCTGGGTGGCCTGATCGCCCGGCTCACCGACCGCGCGATCGACGACCGGCGGGTGATCCTCGAGACCCACACCCTGATCGGCCAGATCGTCTTCTTCCTGATCGGCCGCGAGCCGCTGCTGCGTCGCCTGGGGGTCACGGCCTTCGATGCGGGGCTCCTCGCCGACATCGAGGCGGTGATCGAGGGGCACCTCGCGCGCTATGCAACGCCCGACGGCGACCCGGCGCCGACACCCACGCCCTGAGGAGGGCCCATGCAACAGCCGATCGTCGGCTACCACCGCGACGAGGAGGGCGACTGGGTCGCCGAGCTCGCCTGCGGTCACTGCCAGCACGTCCGCCACCGCCCGCCCTGGGTCGAGCGCCCCTGGGTGCTCAGCGAGGCGGGCCGACGCTCGCGGCTCGGGCTGGCGCTCGGGTGCGTGAAGTGCGACCGGGGCGAGCCGCGCGACCTCCCGCCGGTAACGTGAGCGCGAGGGCCTCAAATGAAATCGGGCCACCCGCAGGTGACCCGAATCGATTGGCGGCCGATGCGCGCTGAGCGTCGCTATCCCTTGGGGCCGAACAGCAGCCAGACGATCAGCCCGGCCAGCGGGAAGAACAGCAGCGCCAGGATCCAGAGCAGCTTGGCGAGCCCCCCGGCCGCGCTCTTGGCCACCTTGACGATGGCCCAGATCACGATGACCAGCCAGATGAGGCCCAGCAGGCCGCCGACTTCGATACCCATGATGACGTCTCCTTGTCCGTTGTCTTCGGCGAAGTGCCGTCTCTAGAGGTAGCACAGCGATCGCTCCGTGCACAATCGAGGCCGGCAGGGATTTGTCAGTCCGAGTAACGGAGCCGCTCAGCCGGGCGGCAGGTGGCCCACCTTGACGTAGATCAGCGCGCCGTCCTCGCCGGTGAAGGGGGTATGCCGGCTGCCGTGGGGGCTTCGCAGCCAGCTGCCGGCGGGATAGGCGCCGTGCTCGTCGTGGAAGGTGCCCTCAAGCACCAGGATCTCCTCGCCGCCCCAGTGGGCGTGGGGCTGGAAGCGGGTGTTCGGCGCCCAGCGCACCAGCGCCACGTGCTCGCCCTCGACGTCGTGGAGCGGCAGCACCGCGAGGCCCTCGACCAACCCCGGCCGCCAGTCGCCGGTCCGGGTGTCGATCACCTTCTGCTCGGTGTCGTCCGGCGAGAACTGGTGCAGCTTGACGAAGATCAGCGCGCCCTGCGCGCCCACCCGGGGCGCGTGGGACGTGCCGATGGGGTTGCGCAGGTAGTGGCCCGCCGGGTAACGGCCGTGCTCGTCGGCGAACTCCCCCTCCAGCACCAGGATCTCCTCGCCGCCGCCGTGCGCGTGGGTCGGGAAGGTGCTGTTCGGCGCGTAGCGCACCAGGGAGGTGGCGCGGGCCACCTCGTCGCCGACGCGGTCGAGCATCATCCGCGTTACGCCGGGCATGGGCGACGCCACCCAGCGGTGCTCCTCGGGGGTGACCACCGCACGGCGGTCGAAATCGGCATTGAGCCGCATGGCGCTCTCTCCTGTCGGCATGGCGGGGGCGTCGATGACGCAGGGCAACGGCCGCGACGGCGGCCATCCCCCGTCGGTCACGGCAGGCGCCTGATGCGCCGTCGGCCCCATCGGGTAACATGGGGGTCGCCCCCGCCGTTCGCAAGGAGCCCCCACTTGGCCATCGACCTGCTGCTCAACGCCCTGATCTTTCTCGCCGCGGCGGTACTGATCGTGCCGGTCTTCAAGCGCCTCGGGCTCGGCGAGGTGCTGGGCTACCTGGCCGCGGGGGTCGCCATCGGCCCCTCGGCCCTCGGCCTCGTGGCCGATGCCGAGGCGGTGCTGCAGTTCTCCCAGGTAGGCATCATCTTCCTGCTGTTCGTGATCGGCCTGGAGCTCAAGCCCTCGCGCCTCAAGCTGATGCACAAGGCGGTCTTCGGCTTCGGCAGCCTGCAGGTCGGCGTGACCAGCCTGCTGCTCACGGCCGGTGGCTGGGCGCTGGGCCTGTCGCCGGTGGCCGCGGCGGTGGTGGGCTTCAGCCTGGGGCTCTGCTCCACGCCCCTGGTGCTGCAGCTGCTGGGGGAGCGCCACGAGATGCAGAGCCGCCACGGCCGCAACGCCTTCGCCCTGCTGCTCTTCCAGGACCTGGCCGCGATCCCGGTGCTGGCCCTCATCCCCCTGCTGGCCGCCGAGGACCTGCTGGCGGGAGGGCTCCTGCCGATGCTCCAGGAGGTCCTGGTGGCCATCGGCGCCTTCGTCGGCCTGATCGTCGGCGGCCGGCTGCTGCTGCGCCCGCTGTTCCGCTATGCCGCCGGCACCGAGAGCCGCGAGGTGTTCGCCGGCACCGCCCTGCTGGTGGTGATCGGCGCCGCCCTGCTGATGGAGCTCGCCGGCCTCTCCATGGCGCTGGGCGCCTTCATCGCCGGAGTGCTGCTGGCCGACTCGGAGTACCGCCACGGCATCGAGGCCGACATCGAACCCTTCCGCGGCCTGCTGCTGGGCCTGTTCTTCATGGCCGTTGGCATGACCGCCCAGGTCGGGCTGCTGGCCGCACACCCCGGCACGATCCTCGGCCTCACCGGGGCCCTGCTGGCGGGCAAGGCCCTGAGCGTGGTGGTGGCGGCCAAGGCGTTCGGCACCGGCTGGCGCGAGGCCCTCAACCTCGGCGTGCTGCTCTCCCAGGGGGGCGAGTTCGGCTTCGTGCTGCTCACCGCGGCCGGCGCCGCGGCGCTGCTGCCGGACGCGCTGGTCGATCAGCTGGTGCTGGTGGTGTCGCTGTCGATGGCCGCCACGCCGGTGATGTTCCTGGCCCATGCCCGCCTGGTGCGTCCGCTCTTCACGGCCAGGAAGCCGCGCCCCGACTTCGACACGCCGCCGGACGAATCGCCGCAGATCATCCTCGCCGGCTTCGGGCGCTTCGGCCAGATCATGGGCCGCGCCCTCCAGGGCCTGAAGATCCCCTACACGGTGCTCGACATCAACGCCGACCAGGTGGCCTTCGTCCGCCGCTACGGCAACAAGGTCTATTTCGGCGACGCCTCCCGCATCGACCTCCTCGAGGCGGCCGGCGCCGCCCAGGCCCGGGTGCTGGTGGTGGCGGTAGGCGACCCCGAGGCCTCGATGCGCATCGTCGCCAGCGTGCGCCAGCGCTTCCCCCACCTGCGCCTCTTCGCCCGGGCCCGCAATCGCTACCACGCGCACCTGCTGATGCGGGCCGGCGTCAACGACCTGGTCCGCGAGCTGCTGCCGGCCAGCCTGGAGCTGACCCGCGACGTGCTGATCGGCCTGGGCATTCCCCGCGACCGGGCCCAGCACACCATCGACACCTTCCGCCCCCACGACGAACGGGCGCTGCTCCGGCAGCTGGAGGTGTTCGGCAACGAGAAGAAGCAGATTCAGACGGTCCAGGAGGCGGCCCGGGAGCTCGAGGCCCTCTACGAGGCCGACGAGGACGTCACGACCTCGCTGAGCGAGACGCCCCGCCGCGAGCCGTGACGACCGGCCGGCCGGTCATCCCCCGATGCTGCTCGGCCGCCGGCCCTCACCGCGTCCCCACCGGCGCCTCGGTAAGCGACGGCCCCCACCAGGCCGGCAGGCGCGCTCGCACCTCGCGCCGGGCGAAGCGGTCGTCCATCAGCACCACGGTGCCGCGGTCGTCGGGCCCGCGGATCACCCGGCCTGCCGCCTGCACCACCTTGATCAGCCCGGGGATACGGTAGGCGTAGTCGTCGCCGCGGCCGAAGCGCGCGGCGAGGCGCGCCTTGAGCGCCTCGTTGAAGGGATCGGCCGGCGGCAGCCCCAGGGTGGCGATGAACGCGCCGACCAGCCGGTCGCCGGGCAGGTCGATCCCCTCGGCGAAGGCACCGCCCAGCACCGCGAAGCCGATGCTCGCCCCGCCCGGCGCGAAGCCGGCCAGGAAGGCCTCCCGCGCCTCCTCGCGCATGCCGCGGGTCTGGGCACGCACGGGGATCTCGGGATGCGCCTCGCGACAGCGCGCCAGGGCCGCCTCAAGGTAGGCGAAGCTGCTGAAGAAGGCGAGGTAGTGACCCGGCCGGCGACGAAACTGCTCGGCCAGCTCGGCGACGATAGGCGCAAGCGACGCCTCCCGATCGCGCAGCCGGGTGGAGATGTCGGCGCGGATGCGCACCTCCAGCTGCTCGGCGACGAAGGGCGAGGCCACCTCGCGCCAGACGGTGGCCTCGGGCAGGCCCAGCAGATCGCGATGGTAGTGGGGCGGGCTCAGGGTCGCCGAGAAGAGCACGGCCGCGTGGGCGGCGACGAAGCGCGGGGCGAGGAAGTCCGCCGGCACCAGGTTGCGCAGCCCCAGCACCGCCCGCCCGCGCCCGTGGCGGGCGAGGTCGCACAGCGAGTGCTCGCCGAAGGACTCGGCCAGCCGGGTGAAGGCCAGCGCCTCGAAGAGCAGCTCCTGCAGCGCCAGGGAGGCCTCTTCGGGGTGCTCGCCGAGGTGCTCGGTGATGGCGCTGGCCACCCCCGAGAGCGCCGCGACCAGGCCGTCGGGCAGCCCGTCGAGCACCCGGTAGGCCGGTCGGCCGGGCTCGCCGGCCTCGCTCATCCCGGCCGCCTTGACCAGCGCCTGCCACTGGCGGCCGAGTCGCCCCAGCGGGCCCTTCAGGGCCCCGGGCGCCTCGCGGCGCAGCCGCGCCAGGCGACGCTGGTCGAGCTCGGCGCTGTACATGCCCCGGGCCCGCTCCACCAGGTTGTGGGCCTCGTCGACCAACAGCCCCGTGCGCCAGCCGTCGGCCCGGGCCAGGCCGTGCAACAGGGCGCTGTCGTCGAACCAGTGGTTGACGTCGCCGACGATGACGTCGCACCAGCGCGCCAGCTCCTGGCCGAGGTAGTAGGGGCAGACGCCGTGTCCGGCGGCCACCTCGGCCAGCGCGGCGCGATCCAGGAAGCCTCGCGCCACCGCGGCCCGGCGCGCCGCCGGCAGCCGGTCGTAGAAGCCCGCCGCCAAGGGGCAGGCCTCGCCGTGGCAGGCCCGGCAGGGGTACTCGCAGGCCTTCTCCCGGGCGGTGAGCTCCAGCACCCGTAGCGGCCGTGGGGTGGGGTCCGGGCCTCCGGCGTCCGGGCTTCCGACGCCGTCATCCGCGGCGTCGGCACCCAGCGCGGCCAGGGCATCCAGCGCCAGCCGGCGCCCCGGGGTCTTCATGGTCAGGAAGGCCAGGCGGTCGAGCCCCCGCCGCGGCATCGCCTTGAGCAGAGGGAAGAGGGTCGCCAGCGTCTTGCCGATGCCGGTGGGCGCCTGGGCGAGGAGGCAGCGCCCGGTGCTCGCGGCCTTGTAGGCGCTCTCCGCCAGGTCGCGCTGGCCGGGGCGGAAGGCCGGGTAGGGAAAGGCGAGTGCCTCCAGGGCCGCGTCACGGCGGGCGCGGTGCGCCGCCTCCTGCTCGGCCCAGGCGAGGAAGCGCCGGCACTGGGTGGCGAAGAAGGCCGAAAGCTCTTCGGCGCTCGCCTCCCGGGTCAGCACGGTCTCGCGGCCGCTGGCGACATCCAGGTAGACCAGCGCCAGGGTCAGCGAGGCCAGCCCGCGCTCGGCGCAGAGCAGCGCGCCGTAGACCGAGACCTGGGCCCAGTGCAGGGCGCGCTGGTTGTCGGCCATGCGATCCAGCCGCCCGCGGTGGGTCTTGATCTCCTCCAGGCGGTTGGCCACGGGATCATAGCCGTCCGCGCGCCCGCTCACCGTCAGCCCCTCGCAGGTACCGCCGAGCGGTAGCTCGGCCTCGTAGTCCGCGCCGCGCCGCCCCGCGACCAGGGCGTGGCCGGCGATGCCCTCCCGGGCGCTGGGGGCGGGCGTGAAGCGGTGATCGAGATCGCCCTCCCGGGCGGTGAAGTCGCACAGCGCGCGCACCGCCACCCGTCGGGGCGCGGCCTCAGCCATCCTCGCGCGCCTCCGGCACCGCCTGCCAGGCGACATGGCAGACCACCGCGGGCATCCCCCGGGCGTGGAAGAAGGCGAGCCAGCGCCGCTGGTTGTCCTGCAGCCGGTCGCCCGGCCCCTTCACCTCGATCAGCCGGTAGCGCGGCTCGCCGGCCGGGGCCCCGGGGCGGAACTGGATCAGATCCGGCAGGCCCGCCCGGTTGGCCTTCGGGTCCTCGAGCAGGCGCTCGAAGCAGGCGCGCAGGTCGGCGGCGGGGAGGCAGGCCAGGGCCCGCTCGAGCAGCGAATCGTCGAGCGCACCCCACTGCACGAAGGGCGAGGCGAGCCCCTGCTTCTCGCGCCAGGTGGCCCGTATCGCCTCGCGGTGACGGCCGTCATCGAGCCGGGCCAGGCAGGCGTCGAAGCGGTCGCGGCGGCGGGCGACGAAGTCCTCGCGGTAGAGATCCGCCGGCCCCTGGTGGAAGGGGTGGAAGAAGGCGCCGGGCAGCGGTGCGAAGATGGCCTCCCAGCAGAGCAGGCCGAAGAGCCCGGTGAGCAGGGCGTTCTCCACGTAGTGCACCGGGGCCGCCGCGTCGTGGAGGTGATCGCGCACCGCCGCCTCCACCGGGCCGGGCGGCAGGGTCAGCGACCAGCGCGCGTGATCGGGCTCGGGCCTTGCCGCCGGCGGGGCGAGGCCGAGCCGGCGGCGCAGGCGCGGCACCAGGCGCTCGAGCGCCTGGGCCTCCTCTTCGCTCGCCGGGGCGGCGGCCAGCGGTTCGGCCAGGGCCAGCGCCTCCGCGTGCTCGCCGCGACGCTCCTGCAGGCGCAGGTGGCGGATGCGCGCCTCGACGCTGCCGGCCGGCGGCGTGCCCGGCCCGCGCGGTGTCGCCGAGGCCGACTCGGGCCAGCCAGCCCGGCGATAGAGCGCCAGGGCCGCCTCGCCCTGCCCCTCGCGCTCCGCCTGGCGCCCCAGCGCCACGCAGAGGCGGCGATGCCGCGAGGCCAGCCAGGCGTTGTCCGCCATCGGCGCGGGGAGCTCGGCGTGCAGCGCCTCGACCGGCTCGCCGGCCGCCAGGCGCTCGCGCAGCCGGTGCAGCGCCAGGTAGGCGTCGAGCTCCTCGCGGCGGCCGAAGGCCCGGGAGTCGGGGGTGATCGCCACCCGCTCGTAGTGGCGCAGGCCGAGCTCGGCGAGCACGAACGCCGACCAGTCCTGGCGCAGGTTGCCGAAGAACATCAGCCGCAGCCGGTCGCAGGTCGCCATCACGGCGAGGCGCACCAGGCGATCCGGCGCCTCGGGCCACCAGTCGGTGAGCCGGCGGGGCTCGGCGAGCCGCGGGGCCAGCGCCTCATGAAGCGCGGCCTTGGCGGTGGCGGCGGGCAGCCCCGCCGCGGCGATCTCGGCGGCCAGGGCGCGGCGCAGCTCGGGCAGGCGCAGCTGCTGGAAGAGGGTCTCGAGGTCGAGGAGCGGGTCGGCCTCGACGAGGCCCGCCTCGACCAGCGGGGCGAGGGCGGCCTCGGTGTCGCCGATCTCGGGATAGTCGAGGCGCGCGGTGCGAAAGTGCTCGCCCTTGCGCATCACCATGCGCACCAGCAGCGCCTGGGCGGCCTCGGGCAGGGCCTCGATGCACGCGACGAGGGCGTGCTCGGCGTCGTTCAGGAGATCGCCGTGGCGCTCGACCACCCACGCCAGCACGAAGCGGAAGTTCGCCAGGTAGTAGCGCGGGTCGTTCAGGGAGGCGGTGACCGCCGAGGCGGCAGGCACAGGAGTCATGACGCCATGGTATCAGGGCCCCTCTGGCCGCGTCAGCGCCCGGCCGGGCGCAGCACCATCTGCTCGCCGCGGATCTCGATGTCGAAGCGCTCGAGGAAGCTCATGCCGAGCAGCGCCGCCTCGCCGCCGAGCCCGGGGCTGACCGAGCCGCGCACGTCATGGGCCACATAGCCGCCCAGGCGCACCGTCTCGAGGGTGGCGAGGTCGCCGCGCACCCGGCCGTTGGCGGTGTTGAACCAGGTGCTGCCGGTGCGCTCGAGCCCCAGCCGGTCGGCCAGCGCCTCCGGCACCGCCACGTAGGTGGCGCCGGTATCGAGCAGGAACTCCACCGGCTCGCCGTTGATGCGCCCGGTGGCGACGAAGTGGCCGGCGCGGTTGCGCGTCAGCACCACCGGGCCGTCCTCGCCCACCGCGACCTCGGCGAGGTGGGCGTTGGGATTGCGCTGGACGTCCAGGACGCCCTGGAACCACCAGGCGCCGCCCGCCAGGAAGAGCACCCAGAACAGCAGCATCATGCCGAGCCCGATCCGGCGTGTGGCTCGCTCGTCGCTCATCGGCGCTCCTCCCCACGGTGGCCCTTTGGCGCCATCATGCCACGGCGGCTCCCTGACACGACGACTTAGGGTTCATTCTAGCGGCCGTTGCGGGCCTCCCAGTCGCGGGCCGCCTGCTGGCCGCGGGCCTGGTTCACGAACAGGCAGACCAGGATGGCGACGAGGAACAGCGCCGCGCAGAGCAGGATCGAGGCCTTGAGCCCCACCAGCGACTGCAGCAGGCCCAGCCCGATGATGCCGATCACCCCGGCGAGCTTGTTGGCCAGACCCCAGAAGCCGAAGAACTCGGCGGCCTTGCGGCTTGGCGAGAAGAGCCCCACCAGGGCGCGGCTGGCCGACTGGCTGGAGCCCAGGGAGAGCCCCGCCAGGCAGCCCACCACCAGGAAGAGGTGCTGAGCCTCCCAGGCGAGGCCGAAGCGGCCGTTCAGGAAGGCGGTGACCTCGGGAGTCGCCCAGATCGCGAGGATCGCCGCCACCCAGAGCGCCAGGGTGAAGAGGTAGGTGATGCGGGTGCCGATGCGGTCCTGGATGACGCCGAAGCCCAGCGCCCCCACGGCGGCGGTGATCTGCACGATGATGAACATCAGGTTGCGGATCGCCTCGTCCCAGCCGATCACCTGGGCGCCGTAGATGAAGGCGAAGGCGATGACGATGTAGACGCCGGCCATGGAGAAGAGCAGCGAGACCAGGAAGATGCCGAGGTCGCGGAAGCGCCTGAGCTCGTGCAGCGTGGTCGCGACCCGCGCCACGGCGATCTCGCGGTAGCTCTGGCCCGGCGGCTGGGGGGTGCCGCGCTCCTTGACCCACAGGAAGGTGGGCACCGCGGCGATCAGGAAGAAGCCCGCGGCGAAGGGGCCCACCCAGCGGACGCGCTCGAAGTTCTCGGCCGTGGCCTCGCCGAGCACCGCCAGCGAGAAGCCCGCGGCGAGCAGCCCCCCGACGTAGCCCAGCGCCCAGCCGAAGCCGGAGATCCTGCCGAGCTCCTCCGGCGGGCCGAGGTCGGGCAGGAAGGCGGCGATGAACGACTCGCCCATGGAGAAGGCATAGTTGGCGATCACGATCAGCACCACGCCCAGCAGCACCGCGCCCGGTACCACGAAGTAGAGCATCGCCGAGGCCGCCACGGTGGCCAGGTAGCTGGCGAACAGGAAGCGCTTCTTCGCTGCCTGATAGTCCATCACCGCCCCGCACAGCGGGCCGGTGAGCACCACCAGCAGGTAGCTCAGGGCCAGCGCCAGGCTCCACAGGAAGTTGGCCAGCCGGTAGCCGTCGCCGCGGTCGCCGACGATCACCGTGGTGAAGAGCTCGCCGAACACCACGGTGATGATCAGCAGGGTGTAGGCCTGGCCGGCGAAGTCGAACATCGCCCAGCCGAGGATCTCCTTGCGCGAGGCGCGCGGCGTCGCGGCCACGGCGGCGGGGGTGGGGCTCATCGGCGCGTCCCTGTGAGAGTCAGGCCGCCACGATAGCAGCCTCCCCCGCCCTAGACGAGATCGCGGGGGATGGTCTCGTCCCAGGTCCTGGCGAAGATGCGGGTCTCGCCCTCCCAGGCGTCCAGGGTGGCGCGGATGCGGAAGTTGTCGGCGTCCGCGGTCAGCAGGGTGCGGGTCAGGGTGTGGATCTCCCAGTCGCCGCGACGAAAGCTGCGCTGCCACTCGGTCCAGCCGCTGGCGCTGTCGTAGCTGCCGTAGGCGTAGGCGTAGCGCTCGGTGACCCGGGCGGCGATCTCCAGGTCGATGTCGTCGATCCGGTAGCGCCCCTCGTCGTGGACCACCTCCAGGGTGGTGCGGTCCTGGGCCAGGTCGCGGATCACGCGCCAGCTCTCCTGGCTGGGCTGGATCAGCGTCTTGGCCAGGGCCGGCGCGCCCTCGGGCTCGGCGAAGGCGGGCAGCGCCGCCTCTTCCGCGGGGCGCGGGTCGCGACGCGGCAGCACCAGCCGGCAAGCACCGGGCCAGAGGGTGAGGCGCGCCGGCCGCGGCGCCGGCCAGGCCAGCGGCCAGTAGCTGGTGGAGAGCGACAGGCGGATGGCGTGGCCCGCGGGGAACTGCTGGGCGATGTGCTTGAGCGCGATGCGCACCCGGTAGCGCTGGCCCGGCACCAGCGGCTCGGGATGCTCATCGCTGTCGCGATGGGTGAGGTTGAGCAGGCCGTAGGAGACCCGGGTGGCCTTGTCGTCCTCGCCGATGTCGGAGAGGCGCAGCGCCACCATGGCCACCGGCTGGTCGGCGGCGAGTTCGAGCTCGACCCGCGGCGAGCCGCAGATCTCGAGGCCCGCCTCGAGGCGCGGCGTCTGGAAGATCAGGCAGCCGCCGTCCTCCTCGCGCTGGTCGTGGGGCAGGTCCGGGGGCGCGTTGTAGGAGCACCACTTGCCCGCATAGAGCCCCACCGAGAGCGGCGAGCGCAGGTCCAGGGTCGCCTCGGGCGGGTCCTCCCGGGGCGCATCCTCGGCCAGCAGGTCATGGCCCGGGGTGAGCCGGAAGGCCTGCTCGACGATATGCGGCGACGGCCAGGCGGGCTCGGCGACCCAGCGTCCGGGGCGCTCGTCGTAGCGCGCCGAGGGGGGCATCGACTCCTGCATCCAGACCCGCAGCATGGGCTCGTCCATGATCCCGGTCTCGATCCCCTTGAGCCAGCGGTCCCACCAGCGCAGCGACTCCTGCAGGAAGCCGATGGCCGGCCCCGGCACGCCGAGGTGCGGGTACTTGTGGGCCCAGGGGCCGACCAGCCCCTTGCGCGGCACGTCGAGCCCCGCCAGCAGGCGGAAGACGGCGTTGCAGTAGCCGTCGGCCCAGCCGCTGACGGCGTAGACCGGGCAGCGAATCGCCGCGTAGTCCTCGCACACCGAGCCGTGCTTCCAGTAGTCGTCGCGGCGCTGGTGCTCGAGCCACTGGGCGAGCCAGAGACCGCTGCCGTCGAGCCGCTCGAGCCACATCTCGCGCCAGCGCTCGCCGACGAGCTCGGGGTCGGGCGGGCAGGCGTTGCCGTCGAACATGGTCGAGGCCCAGGAGAGGTTGTCGCCCAGCAGGCAGCCGCCCATGTGGTGGATGTCGTCGGCGTAGCGGTCGTCGGTGAAGCACAGGGTGATCACCGCCTTGAGCGCCGGCGGTCCCAGGGCGGCGATCTGCAGGCCGTTGAAGCCGCCCCAGGAGATGCCGATCATGCCGACGTCGCCGGTGCACCAGGGCTGGGCCTGGAGCCACTCGAGGATCACCAGGCCGTCGTCCAGCTCGCTCGGCAGGTATTCGTCGGTGAGCACGCCGTCGGACTCGCCGGTGCCGCGGATGTCGACCCGCACCCCGGCATAGCCATGGCCCGCCCAGTAGGGGTGGCTCTGCATGTCGCGCTCGGCGGTGAGGTCGCGCTTGCGATAGGGCAGGTACTCGAGTATCGCCGGCACGGGATGGATCTCGGCGTCCACCGGCCGCCAGATGCGCGCCGCCAGGCGGCTGCCGTCCGGCAGCGGGATCCAGGTCTCCTCCTCCATCACCCGTCGCGGGAAGTCGTTGACGATGCGCATGCGGTTCTCCCTGTTCCGTGAGGGCCCGGTCGGGCCGAGGCGTCAGCCCTGGACCTGGTCGAACGCGAAGGTCAGCCGCGCCGAGAGCCGATCGTAGTGCTCGAGCAACTGCTCTGCCGAGTCGCCCCCCATCCACACGAGGGCCAGGGCATAGCTGTAGCTGTCCTGCTCGGGCAGCGAGGAGAGCCACTGCCCTTCTGCCACCTGAACGTCGATCATCGCGCCGGGGAAGTCGGCCTCGAGGGCGGCAACCTCGGCGGGGGTCGGCACCCGGGTCACCCGAGCATCGGCGAAGAACACCCGGTAGAAGAACTTGGCGGCGACGGCATAGTCGCCCTGGCGATGCGGCATGTCGGGGCGCTGCCCCAGGCCCAGGTCGAGGGTGACCTGCTGGTGGCTGATGCCGTCGACCTTCTCGAAGAGGTCGCAGTGGGACTGGGAGATGCGGGTGTTGATCTCGAGCAGCCAGATGCGGTCCTGCACCTCGTCCCAGAAGTACTCGATGTTGAAGGCGGCGTTATCGTAGCCGATGTGGGTCATCACCATCTCGGTCAGCTCGCGCATCCTCGCCTGGATGGGCTCGGGCAGCCCCGAGGGGTAGTGATAGTGGAAGAAGCTCAGCACCTGGGGATAGCGCAGCGAGTCGACGATGCCGTAGCTGACCACCTCGCCATCGAAGACATAGCCCTCGACCGTGCACTGCCAGCCGCCGATGATCTGCTCGGCCATGCAGAAGCCGCCATCCACCGCGGCCACCTCCGGCGGCAGGTCGGCATGCTCGAGCACGGTATTGAAGGGGTCGGCGATCAGGCCGATGGCATCACGCAGCCGCTCGATGGCGTGGTAGAAGTCCTCGGGGGTATCGATGCGAAAGCCCAGTCGCGACCCGGAGGACTTGATCGGCTTGACGAAGAAGGGGAAGTAGAGCCCCGCCTCGCCGATGTGGGTCAGGGCTTCGTCGTCGAAGGGATCGAAGGCGGTGAACTCCGGGATGAAGTCGGGGATCACCTCCTGCTGCACCCGCCGGCTCCAGTACTTGTGCTCGCACTTGAGCAGGCTCGCAAGCGACGTGGCCGTGGTGCCGAAGCGCTCGCAGAGGATCGGCAGCATGGTCGAGACGGGGAAGTCCATGTAGCCGACGATGGCGTCGATGGACTCTTCGAAGGCCTCGAGCTCGGCCGTCGCCTCCGCCAGCATGGCGGCGATGTCAAACTCCTCGGTGTCGTAGACCGCCTCGGGGGCGATGATGCCGTGGAAGCGGCAGCGCTCGGCCCCGCGCAGCGTCTCGAGCCGCTGGCGATTGAAGTCGTTGAGCCCCACCACGAAGATGTTCCTGACGTCCGCCATGCCTCGCCCTCCCGCCGTGCCTCACGACCGGACCGCATGCAAAAGCATAGTCCAGTGCGCGGGCCGCGGGAGGCGCTCGACGTGCGTCAGGTGGAGCGCGGCCCCTCGTCCCGATCGGCATCGCGGCCGCGGGCCAGGCGATCGATGGCCGCGCCGCCCTGCCCGGCCAGGCTCGCCAGCCGGTCGATCTGGTCGTCCAGGCGCGGCAGGGCCTCGCGGCGGTAGCGCGAGAGGTCGTCGATGGCCCCGATCACCTCGCCGAAGGCCTCCTCCAGGGCCTGCATGTCGAGCATCGCCGAGGAGGCGCGCTGCTGGATGTCGACGCCCTGCTGGCGCAGCGCCCGGGCGGTGCCGCCGATCATCTCCGAAGTGGTGGCGTTGAGCGACTCGACGCGGTCGAGCACCAGCCGCTGGTTGGCCAGCGCCAGGGCCACGGTCACCGCCACGGTCAGCGCCGAGACGGTGACGTTGATCGCCCGGTCGACGCCGCGCATCAGCTCGCGGTTGTTGCGGATGATCACCTCGAGGGCCAGCACGCCCTGCTGGCTGACCGCCAGCTGCTGCTGCAGGTCGACGATGCGCTGGCGCAGCGGGAAGAGCAGCTCCTCCTCGAGGAAGCGCCGCGTCGGGTCCTCGGCGTCGCGGCGGTCGATGGCGATCTGCAGGCGATCATCGATGCGCCGCCCCAGGGCAATCTGGCGCGTGAGCCGGGCGAGGGTCTCGCGCAGCGCCTGCTGGTCGTCGTCGAGGGTCAGGTTGTCGCGGCGCAGCATGTCGCGCCCGCCCTCCAGGTCGGCGATGATCGCGTCCAGCGCCTGCTGGGCCGTCTCGAACTTGCGGAAGTAGCGCTGCAGGCGGCTTCCGGCCCCCGGCAGCCGCGCCAGCAGCCGATCCAGCGGCCCCGAGGCGAGGTTGTGCCGGGCGGGGTCCAGCGACTGCATGCGCCCCCGCAGGTCGACCAGCGCCTTGGCCACCGGGCCGCCCTCGTCGCCGTGGTGGGCCAGCTGGCGCAGGGGGGTCTGCAGCATGGCGCTCTGGTGGGCGGCCTGCTGCTGCAGCGCCAGGCCCAGCTCGTCGACGGCGCGGCGCTGGCGCGCCTGGGCCTCGGGGTCGCCGTCGGCGAGCAGCGTCTCCACGAAGGCCCGGGCCTCGGCGTCCAGGGCCGCGTCGTCATCGCCGCGGCCGGCGGCTGACCCGCCCTCCAGGTCGTGGGCGATCTCTTCCACCGGCGGCAGCGCCAGGCGGTCGCCGTCTCGGGGTTGCTCGGTCATGGACACCTCCTGAAGGGATCGGGGAATACAGGGACTCAGGCGGCAAGGCCGTCATGTCGCCGGGCCGGGGTCACGAGCCGCTGCGCCCGTAGCGCTCGGCGCGGGCGACGAAGCGGCTCAGCTCCTCAAGCGCCCGCTCGGCGGACACCGAGGCCTGGGGGCGGCCGGTCTCGATGCGCGCCAGGGAGACCGCGGTGTCATCGAGCACGGTGAGCGCCGCCTCGTTGCGCGCGGCCAGCTCGCCGAGCCGGCGCTCGGTCTCCTCGAGCAGCTCGAGGCGCCGGCGCAGGGCCTCGCGCTCCTGGGTGCCGAGCCGGCGCCCCTCGCGGCTCAGCCGCCGGCGCACGAAGTCGCCGTCCACGTTGACCACGCCGCCGGCCTGGGCCGCCATGGAGTGCAGGGTGTCCACCGCGCCGAGGCCGACCTGGGAGACCAGTTCCCGGGCGCGGGCAAAGGCCAGTTCGCCGCGATCGAAGCGCCCCTCGAGCACGCCCAGCAGATGGCGGTAGCGGCTGTAGAGGCGGTCGGCCTGAATGGCCAGGTCGGGGCGGTGCACGTCGAGCAGCGCCTGCTTGGCGCGACACAGCGCCAGCACCAGGTCGTCCGCCTCGGCCGGCGGGCGGGCGGGGTCGAGCACCTTCAGGCCCGCCTCGTGGGCGTCGCGCTCCTCCTCGGCACGCCGTCGGGCCGCCTCGGCGGCCAGGCGCTCGCGGAAGCGCCGCACCCTGCGCCGTTCGAGGAAGCGGCGCAGGCGACGCTCCAGCGGCAGGGCCACGGGAATCGCCACCAGCCCCGCCAGCCAGCCCCCGAGGGTCGGGCCGAAGCCGCCCCACAGCGAGGTCAGCCAGAGCAGCAGGCTCAAGAAGGGCACGATCAGGCAGTAGCGCAGGATCACCTGCAGCCGGCCCGGCGGCTCGATCGGCAGGGCCAGGCGCGGGTTGATCAGGCCCACCAGCAGCCAGGGCAGGCAGGTCAGGAAGAGGCCGTAGGAGAAGCCCTGGAGGAATCCCAGCATGTGGCGGACTGTCCTTCGTCGTTCGGGAGAAAGGGAGACTAGAGCAGCAGCGTGAGGATCAGGGCCAGGCCCCCCACCACCAGCGCCACGCCCACCGCCAGGACCACCAGCCGGTCAAGCCAGCGATCGACGTCGTGCCAGTCGACGCGCCACCCGCCCCAGCGCCGGCGGGCGCGTCGTCGGGTGGCCCCGCGACGTCGCGCGTCGCGGCCGGTGCGCATGGGGAACATGGTCGAAGTCCGATTTCACCATCATGCCCTGAGCTTACGGCCTGTCGCGGCCGCTGACCACCATCGTCGACGGCGACACGCCCCTCGCGGCCCCTTGCATTCCGCCCCGCGCGCCCCGACCTATAAAAACCAAGCAGGCTAATCAATTTCGGAGCCCTTCCCGCCATGTCACGACTCGCCAACACGCCGCTCTCCGTGCTCGACCTGGCCCCGATCCGCGAGGGCAGCACCATCGCCGACACCTTTCGGGAGAGCGTGGCACTGGCCCGCCACGTCGAGGGGCTCGGCTATACCCGCTACTGGCTCGCCGAGCACCACGGCATCGAGGGCATCGCCAGCGCGGCCACCGCGGTGCTGATCGGCCATGTCGCCGGGGCGACCGAGCGGATCCGCGTGGGCAGCGGCGGCATCATGCTGCCCAACCACCCGCCGCTGGTCATCGCCGAACAGTTCGGCACCCTGGAGACCCTCTACCCCGGGCGCATCGACCTGGGGCTGGGGCGTGCGCCGGGCTCCGACGCGACCACCATGGCCGCCCTGCGTCGCGCCCCCCAGGCGGGGATCGACGACTTCCCCCAGCGGCTGGCCGAGCTCGACGGCTTCCTCGGCGAGGCGCGGCCGGGCCAGCGCGTGCGTGCCGTGCCCGGCCAGGGCACGCACGTGCCACGCTGGCTGCTCGGCTCCAGCGATTTCAGCGCCAGGCTGGCGGCCCGCGAGGGGCTCCCCTTCGCCTTCGCCGCCCAGTTCGCCCCGGCCCGGCTCCAGGAGGCGCTCCGGCTCTATCGCGACCACTTCCGGCCCTCGGCGGTACTGGATCGGCCCTACGCCATGGTCGGCCTGCCGGTGATCGCCGCCGACAGCGACCTGCACGCCGAATACCTCGCCTCCACGGCGCGCCGCAAGTTCCTGGGGCTGATTCGCGGCGCGCCCACCCGCGCCCTGCCGCCCGTCGAGGCGCTGGACTGGTCCCCGAGGGAGCAGGCCCAGGTCGAGCAGTTCCTGGGGGCGGCGGTGATCGGTGGCCCCGAGGCGGTGCGCGACGGCCTGGAGCGCGTCCTGGACGAGACCGGCGCCGACGAACTGATGCTGCATACCGACGTCTATGCCGCCGAGGACCGCCTGCGCAGCTACGAACTGGTCGCCGAGGTGTCGCGCGCATGACCCGACCCGCTTCCCCGCTCGCGGCGCTACGGCGCAGGGCGTTGACCCTGGGAACGATTGCCCTGCCCCGACCTCCAAGGGGCAGCCATCCACGATGTGCCGGCACCGCCAGCGCACGCCTTGATTCCGGAGCTCCGCATGCCCGATTCCCGTGACCCCCGCCACAACGCCGCCTGGCGCGCCGCCCGGCAGTGGCAGGCACGCGCCCGCCAGACCCGCCCGGGCGGCCCGCTGGGAGGCCTGAAGCTGCTGTTCACCTGGCTGCTGTTCGGCGTGATGATGATCGTCGCCATGGTGCTGGGGCTGTTCTTCCTGCTCGTGGGCTGGGCGATGATGCCCTTCCTGCGCCACCGCATGAAGAAGCGCATGGAACAGATGCGCGCCGACCAGGCCCAAGACGTGGGCGGCGGCCCCCAGTATCGCGAGACGGTCTACCGGGAGACCCGCTATCGCGAGAGCCGCCGCGGCCCGGGAGGCGTCCACGAGCAGCAGGTGCTCGAGGGCGACTATGAGGTCCGGGAGGACGCGCGCGGGGATCGCCCTCGCGACTAGGCCCGCGCAACCCGGCGCCGGCTAGCCGATGCCGCCGGCCGCCGTGGGCTCGCGCCAGGCGGCGAGACCGAGGGGGCGCCGCATCGCCCTAGGCCGCCATCACCGCGTCCAGGGCGGCCCGGTAGCCCTGGCTGCCGAGCCCGGCGATTACGCCGTCGGCGCGCAGCGAGACGTAGGAGTGGTGGCGGAAAGCCTCGCGCTGGTGGACGTTGGAAAGGTGCACCTCGATCACCCGACCGTCGAAGGCGTTCAGGGCGTCGAGGATCGCCACCGAGGTGTGGGTGTAGGCGGCGGGGTTGATGATGATCGCCGCGGTGCCGTCCAGCCGCGCAGCCTGGATGAGGTCGATCAGCTCGCCCTCGTGGTTGCTCTGCCGGCAGGTGATCTCCCAGCCGCCCAGGGCCGCTCGCTCGTAGAGGCCGTTGTCGATGTCCTCCAGGGTCTCGTGGCCGTAGACCTCGGGCTGCCGGGTGCCGAGGAGGTTGAGGTTGGGGCCGTGCAGGACCAGTACCTTGTGCATGTCGTTGCCTTCCTTGAGGGTAATGTCGGCTTGAGGGTGATGGCGGCGTGACGCGGGTCAGCGATCACGCCGGCTCGAGCAGCCGCCGCCAGAGCGCGATGACGGCGTCGCGATGCGCCTGGAAGTCGGCGTTGCGCCCGCGCGCCGGGTCACCGGTCAGGGCCGCGCGATGGGCGGCGGTGCGACAGGCCAGGTAGGCCTCGCGCAGGCGCCGGCTCTCCTCGGCGGGCAGTTGCCCGCTCGCCTCGAGGGTCTCGAGGATGCGCATGTTGTCGCTGTAGGCCAGCAGGTCGGGGGTCTCGCGCCCCAGGGAGAGCACCGCGAACTGGCAGAGAAACTCGATATCCACCATGCCGCCGGGGTCATGCTTGAGGTCGAAGTCATCACCCTGGCCCTTGCTGCCCAGGTGGTCGCGCATCTTGTGGCGCATCTTCACCACCTCCTCGCGCAGGGCCGCGAGGTCGCGCTCGCGGCCGAGGATCTCGCGGCGCAGCGCGTCGAAGCGCTCGGCGAGCGCGGGGTCGCCGGCCACCACCCGGGCCCGCACCAGCGCCTGGTGCTCCCACGTCCAGGCCTGCTCGCGCTGGTAGTCGGCGAAGGCATCCAGGGTCGAGACCAGGAGCCCCGAGTTGCCCGAGGGGCGCAGGCGCATGTCGACCTCGTAGAGGCTGCCCGCCGGGGTCACGGCGGTGAGCAGGTGGATGATGCGCTGGCCGAGACGGGTGAAGAAGACGGCGTTGTCGATGGGCCGCGCGCCGTCGGTGCTGCCCTGGGTGGCGCCGTCGTGGAGGAACACCAGGTCCAGGTCGGAGCCGTAGCCGAGCTCGATGCCGCCGAGCTTGCCGTAGCCGACCACCAGGAACTCCGGTGCGCGGCCGCAGCGTCCCCCGCCGCGCCGCTCCGGGAAGCCGTGCTTGCGGGTCAGGTGCTGCCAGGCCATGGCCACCACCGCCTCCAGCACCACCTCGGCGATGTAGGTGAGGTAGTCGCTGACCTTCATCAGGTGGCGGGTGCCGGCGATGTCAGAGGCCGCCACGTGCAGCACCTGGGCGTGCTTGAAGACCCGCAGGGCCTCGAGCTGGGCCTCCTCGTCGTCCTCGGGAATCCGCCCCAGGGCCTGGCGCAGCTCGTCGGCCAGGCGCGCCTTGTCGGCGGGGGTGTAGAGGGTCTCCGGGGTCAGCAGCTCGTCGAGCAGGATGGGGTGGCGCGCGAGCTGGTCGGCGATCCAGGGACTGGCGCTGCACAGCGTCATCAGGTGGCCCAGGGCCTCCGGGTTCTCGCGCAGCAGCGCCAGGTAGGCGGTGCGGCGCAGCACCGCCTCGATCAGCGGCAGCACCCGCTCCAGGGCGGTGTCCGGGGCGTCGCTCGCGGCCACGGCGTCGAGCAGCAGCGGCATCAGGGCATCGAGGCGCTCGAAGCCGATGCGCTGCATGGCCTTCACCGGGCGGGCCTGGCGCAGGGTGCGCAGCCGGCGCACGGCGACCTCGGGCTCGGCCATGCCGGCCTCCTCGAGCAGCGACGTCGCCTCGTCCTCGTCCAGCTCGCCGCGCCACAGGGCGCGCCACTCCTCGAGGCTCGCGGCGTCGGTGGCCTCGGGGGCGTCGTCCTCCTCGACCTCCTCCTCGGGCTCGGCGATCACGGCATCGAAGTGGCGGCGCACCCGCTCGCGCACCTCGTCGAGCCGCGCCATCAGCGCCGGCCAGTCCTGCATGTCCAGCGCCAGGGCCACCCGCTCGCGGTCGACGTCGTCCTCGGGCAGGGTCTGGGTCTGGCGGTCCTCCAGGGCCTGCAGCGCATGCTCCAGGTCGCGCAGGAAGACGTAGTCCGGGGTCAGCTCGTCGACCACCTCGACAGGCAGCAGGCCGAGCTCGGGCAGGCGTGACAGGGCCGTCTCGAGCGAGGTGACCTGCAGCTCGGTATCGCGGCCGCCGCGGATCAGCTGGAAGGCCTGGACCACGAACTCCACCTCGCGGATGCCGCCGGGGCCGAGCTTGATGTTGCCCTGCATGCTGCGCCGGCGCACCTCGCGATTGATCATCGCCTTGAGCTCGCGCAGCGACTCGATGGCGCCGAAGTCGAGGTACTTGCGGTAGACGAAGGGGCGCAGGCTCGCCAGCAGCTCGGCGCCGGCCTCCAGATCGCCGGCCACCGGGCGCGCCTTGAGCATGGCGTAGCGCTCCCACTCGCGCCCCTGGTCCTGGTAGTAGCCGGTCAGGGAGGCGAAGCCGCCCACCAGCGGCCCGCCGTCGCCCAGCGGGCGCAGGCGCATGTCGACGCGAAAGGCGAAGCCGTCGGCGGTCACGGCGTCGAGGGCGGCGATCAGCTTCTGGCCGAGCTTGGTGAAGTACTCCTGATGCTCCAGGGACTTGCGACCGCCTTCGGTCTCGCCCTTCTCGGGGAAGGCGAAGATCAGGTCGATGTCGGAGGAGAGGTTGAGCTCGCCGGCGCCGAGCTTGCCCATGCCGAGCACCACCAGGCGCTGCTCGCTGCCGTCGCGTCGCGGCGCGGGCCGTCCCCAGCGCGGGGCGACATGGGCCTCCAGCCAGCCGAGCGCTCCCTCCAGGCAGGTCTCGGCGAGCCGCGACACGCTGGCCGCGGTGCCCCACATGTCCAGCCCCGGCGGACGGGTCAGGTCGCGCCAGACGATGCCCAGCATGCGCGCGCGGCGAAAGCGGCGAATGGCGGCCTGCAGGGCCGCCTCGTCCTCGGCGGCCTCGAGCCGCTCGTCGAGCCACTGGCGCAGCGCCTCCGCCGAGGGCGGCTCGTCGAGCTCGCCGCTGGCGTCCAGGTGCAGCAGCCACTCGGGGTCGCGCACCAGGGTCTCGGCGACGAAGGACGAGATGGCGAGCACCCGGGCGAGCTGCCGGCGACGCTCGTCCGACAGCGCCAGCCAGCCCTCCAGCGGGGAGTCGCCCCCGGTCATCCCGGCCAGGTTCTCAGCCTCGCCGAGGGCGCTCGCCAGCCGGTCGCGGGTTTGCGCCAGGGGAGCCTTCAGCGGCTCGGGGATGTCATCCAGCGGCAGGAAGTCGTCGGGCAGGGCCATGGGCGTCTCGCATCCGGTTCTCGAATGCCTTCAGCATAAGCGAAGCCGCCCCCGCCCCATACCCCGGCCGCACGCCTCAGGCGAGGAATTTCTGCCAGGCCAGCAGGCCCCAGGTCAGCCCGGCGAGGGCGAGTGTGAGCATCACGGCCGCCGAGCCGATGTCCTTGGCCCGGCCGGCGAGCTCGTGACGCTCCGGGCCGATGCGGTCCACGGCGCACTCCACGGCGCTGTTGAGCAGCTCGACGATCAGCACCAGCAGGCAGCTGCCCACCAGCAGGATCCACTCCACCGGCGCCTCGCCGATCCACACCGCCAGCGGCAGCAGCAGCAGGCAGGCCAGCACTTCCTGGCGAAACGCCGCCTCGTGGCGAAAGGCCGCGGAGAGCCCCTTGAGCGAGTAGCGGGTCGAGTGGATCAGGTGGCGCCAGCCGGTATATCCAGGCTTCATGTCGGTCGCTCCAGGGCAGGGCTTAGGGCTTAGGGCTTAGGGCTTAGGGATTAGGGCTTAGGGCTTAGGGACTCAGTGGGCCTCGATCATCGCCTCGAGGTCGGCGGCCAGGGGATCGAGCACCTGGCGCCAGTTGAGCCAGGGCGTCGAGGCGGTGCCGTTGACCAGGGCGCTGAACACCCCCCACTGCCCGGAGCGGGTGCGGAAATAGCCGCCCACGGCGCGCACCGCCACCGGCTGGTTGAGGGTGCCGGTCTTGAGCATGACGTGGTGCTGGAAGGTGGGCGAGCCGCGCCGCAGGAAGCGCATCACGCCGTTGCCTGGCGACTGCAGGGCGGCGACGAAGCTCGGGAACAGCGCCGGGCGATGGTACATGCGCTCCAGCAGGGCCGTCACTCCGGCGGCCGAGGTGCGATTCTCGGGGGTCAGGCCGCTGCCGCTGCGCAGGGTGATGGGGCCGTGGCCGGGGATCCCGGCCGCGAAGGCCTCGAGCGCCGCCCCGCCCTGCTCGAGGCTCGCCCGCGGCGTCTCGACCAGGTTCAGGGCCAGCACATCGGCCATGAAGTTGTTGGAGTAGTTGAGGGTCCTCAGCAGCAGCTCCTGCAGCGGCTCGCCCTCCACCGCCGCCAGCCGACGGGCCTCGGCCGGCGGCTCGCTGGCCACCACCGCGACGCCGCCGTCGAGCGCGATACCGGCCTGCTGGAGCATCGCCTGCAGGGTGTGGGCGGTCTGGCGGGCCGGGTCGGAGCTCGCCCGGTAGACGTGACGCGGCCGGGCGTTGGTGGAGATCTGCCCGCGCAGCACCATGACGTCGCCGCTGTCGCCCAGTATCCGCTCGGCGCTGAGCTCGGTGCCGCTGTCGTCGGGCAGGGTCTCGACGCGGTTGTCGATCTCGACGATCGGCGAGCGGCTGTCGCAGCTGTTGATGCGTGCCGGCTGGCCGGGCGCGACGGCGGGCGCCACGGCGACGCACCAGCTGCCGAAGTTGACCCCCGCCGAGGAGAGCAGTGCGCTGTAGGCGTTGGCCACCCGGGAGTGGGCCTGGCAGCGGTCGGTGGTCAGGCAGGCGACCGGCCCGTAGCGCCACTGGCTGATCACCAGCCGCCCCTCGACCCGCCGCACCCCGGCCTGGTGGAGGCGCTGCACCAGGCGCCACAGGTCCTCGCTGGTCAGGGCAGGGTCGCCGCCGCCGTCGAAGATCAGGTCGCCGGCCAGCACCCCCTCGGCGTCGGGCGCGGCCGTGCTCACCAGCCGGCTGGTGAAGCGATGCTGGGGACCGAAGCGCTCCAGCGCCGCCGCCGCCACGTAGATCTTGGAGACCGAGGCCGGCGAGAGCTGGCGCTCGGGCTCGATGGCTCCCAGGCGCTCGCCGCTGCCGAGCAGTCGCGCCTCGGCGCCGACCAGAAAGCCTCGATCGGTCAGCTCGGCGAGACGCGAGAAACCGCTCGCCTCGGCGAGCAGGGGCAGCAGCGCGAGCAGGGCACAGCAGAGCGATCGGCGGAACATGGAACCTCCGGGGCGTACGGGAGGCGTCAGCTTAATGGGCGGAGACGGAAGAGAACACCTGAATCACCACCACGCCGCCAACGATCATCGAAAGGCCCAGCAGCGCCGGCAGGTCCGGCTTCTCGCCGTAGACCAGGATCCCCACCAGGGTCACCAGCACGATGCCGAGCCCGGCCCAGAAGGCGTAGGCGATGCCCACCGGCAGCGTCTTCAGCACCAGGGCGAGCAGGTAGAAGGCGAGCCCGTAACCGGCCAGCACCAGCAGGCTGGGCCACAGCCGCGTGAAGCCGGCCGAGGACTTCAGCGCGCTGGTGGCGACCACCTCGGCGACGATGGCGAGAGCCAGATAGAGATAGGTCATGTTGCCTCCCGTTGTGTCAGCCGGCGACGCATCACGCGATCGAACGCCGTGTTGAAGACCAGGGCGTAGCCCAGGAAGAAGAGCATGAAGCCGAGATCCAGCCAGAAGGCCTCGACCAGGCCGATCTCGAGCCACCAGGCCACCACCGGCAGGGTGGCGACAAGCAGGCCGAGCTCGAAGCCCAGCGCTTGGGCGATGCGCTGGACCAGGGTGCGCCGCCGGGTCGGCACCCAACTATCGAACAGCCGGTTCCAGACCAGGTTCCAGAGCATCGCGGCGCTGGCGAGCCCCACCGCCAGCACGCCCAGTGCCCCGGTGTCGTGACCGCTGAGCACGCTGCTCAGCGGAATCACGATGACGAGGCCGATCGCCTCGAACAGCACCATGTGGGTCACGCGCTCTTTCCAGGAACGCATCATGCACCTCCATCACCTTGGACGGCCGAGGCCCGCGGGCCTCGACGATGGCCCGCATTCTAGCCATGATGGCGATGGATACGAGTTAGAATCCATCAGGAAAACAGATAGGTCGCTCATGCGCTGGAGCCTCGATCAGCTGGAGATCCTCATCGCCTGCGCCGAGCAGGGGTCGTTCTCCGCCGCCGCACGCCACCTGGGGCGCGCCCAGTCGGCGATCAGCACCGCCATCGCCCACCTCGAGGCCGACCTGGACTGCCCCCTGTTCGATCGCAGCGCCCGGCTGCCCCGACTGACGCCCGCCGGCGAGGCGCTGCTCCACGAGGCGCGAGCGGTGATCCGCCAGTGCCAGCGACTGGAGGCGCGCGCCCAGGCCATCGCCCAGGGCGAGGAGGCCCGGCTGGTGCTGGCCATCGACGAGGCCCTGGTGGAGATGCCGCCGGTGGACGCGACCCTGGAGGCGCTGGCCCATCGCTACCCGGCGCTGCAGCTGACGCTGCTCTACGGCGCCCAGGGCGACATCGCCGGCTGGGTGGAGGATCGCACCGCGGACGTCGGCATCCTGCTGAGCCAGCAGGCGCGCGGCCCGCTGTTGGAAGGCCTCCGCATCGCCCACCTGCAGCAGGCGCTGGTGGTAGCCCGCACCCACCCGCTGGCCGCACTCCCCGCACCGAGCCTCTACGACCTCGCCACCCACCGCCAGCTGCTGATCGCCTCACGCGGCGAGCGCGACGCCCGGACACCGCTGGCGACCCGGTTCTGGCGGCTCAACAGCTTCTACTCCATGGCCGAGCTCGCCACCCGGGGGCTCGGCTGGGCGCTGGTGCCGCGCCATATCGCCCGCTACCCGCCCTTTCGCGACGACCTGGTGGAGCTCACGGGGGAGGGGCTCGGCACGGCGCCGGTGATCGAGGTGGAGATGGTCTCGCGCCGCGACGGCGCCGACGGCCCCATCGCCCGCTGGCTGTGCCGCACCCTGGGCGAGCGCTTCCGGGATCGCCGAGGGGGATGAGGCCGAGGTGTCGGCCCCCTGCCGAGCGATCACCCCCGGCCGGTGGGCACGAGCTCCGGGGCGTGGGGCAGCTCGACCACCAGCCGCCACAGCGCCTGGCCGCTGGCGTGGTACTTCTGCTCGAAGGGGGTCAGGCACTCGGGTCCCGGCGCGTAGGGTTCGGCCGCGGCCGCCACGCCGGTGGCCCGGGTCACCGCCAGGGCGAACTCCTCCACGTAGATTCGCCAGTTGGAGCGCAGCTCCAGGCGCCCGCCCAGCGCCAGGATCGCCGGCAGCACCGGGTGGCCCTGCCAGCGCATCTTGAGGTGCGTGGCCTTGGGATAGGGGTTCGGGTAGAGCAGGTAGTGGCGCTGCGGGCGCCAGCCGGCGTCCAGGGCCAGGCGCCAGAGGTCCACGAGGTCGGCGCGCACCAGCAGGGCGTTGTCCGGCAGGCGGCCGTGGTCCCGGGAGAGGCGATCGGCGCTGCGATCCACGCCGATCACCGAGGCGTCGGGAAAGCGCTCGGCGAGCCGACGGCTCGAGAGCCCCACCCCGCAGCCCGCGTCGAGGATCAGCGGCGCCGCGCCGCGCCCGCCGAGCCAGTCGCTGGCCTCGGCGAAGGCCTCGCGGGTGTGGGCGGCGAACGGCTTGCGCAGGGGGTGCGCCAGGGCGCGGTCCACGCGGCGCGCGAGATCGTCGTGGGGACCGGTCTGGGGGCTGTCGATGGCGCGCGAACGGGCAGTCATGGCGGCGGGCTCGAGGCGAGAGAGGGCGACGTATTCTACCAGCCGCGCGTGACAGTGCCAGGCAGGGGCGCCAGGGGCCCGGCATGACGCCAACGCGGGCCGGGTGCTATCATCGACGGTCTGACATTGCAGCCACGACATCAACCGCACAACGAGGAATCCGGCTTGCCACACTTACCGGTGATCGTCGGCATGGGCGGCGTGAATCCCGCCGGCCGAACCTCGGGCCACCAGGCATTTCGCCGCACCGTGCTCGATGCCCTGCCCGAGGACGTTCAGGCCCGTACCCTGCTCGGCCTCGCGGCCATGATGCGCCTGGCCGACGGCCAGGCCGACGGCACCTGGCAGGACGCCCAGGGCCAGGTCCTCGATGCCGCCGAGATCGTCGAGCAGACCCGCCAGCAGGTGCTCGACCATACCCTGGTCCGGCGCATCGAGGACGCGCGCTTCAACGAGGAGGGCCTGCCGGCCAACCGCAAGGCGAGCCTCGCCCTCGACGCACCGCTGACCTTCCGCATCCGCCGCCGCCAGCTCCCCGACGACCTGCCGGCCACCTGGCAGGTACGCGAGCTCGACCGCCAGCATCTGGAGGTCACCGTGCCGGCCGGCAGCATGGACGTGATGCTGCCCGAGACGCGACAGGCTCAGGTGCGCGCCGCCGGCCAGCTGCCGACCGGGTTCGAGCCGAGCCGCCTCTATCGCAGCGTGCACCACCCCCGCGGCCTGGCGATGACGGTCTTCGCCGCCAGCGACTGCCTGGGCGACAGCGGCCTGGAGTGGGACGACCTGCGCGACCGCCTGGATCCCGACGAGATCGCCGTCTATGCCGGCAACTCCATCGGCCAGCTCGACGACGAGGGCTGGGGCGGACTGCTCAAGAGCTTCAGCGCCGGCAAGCGCGCCACCTCCAAGCAGATGCCGCTGGGCTACGGCCAGATGCCCGCCGACTTCCTCAACGCCTACGTGCTCGGCAGCGTAGGCGGCACCGGCGCGGCGCTGGGCGCCTGCGCCAGCTTCCTCTACAACCTGCGCCTGGGCGTGGACGACATCCGCGCCGGCCGCCGTCGGGTGGTGATGGTCGGCACCGCCGACGCCCCGATCACCCCCGAGATCATCGAGGGCTTCCGCAGCATGGGAGCGCTGGCCGACGACGACGGCCTCAAGGCCCTGGACGCGCTCGAGCTGCTCACCGACGCGGACTACCAGCGCGCCTGCCGCCCCTTCGCCCGCAACTGCGGCTTCACCATGGGCGAGTCCAGCCAGTTCGTGATGCTGATGGACGACGCCCTGGCGCTGGAGCTCGGCGCCGACATCCTCGGCAGCGTGCCGGGGGTGTTCGTCAACGCCGACGGCTGGAAGCGCTCGATCTCGGCCCCGGGCATCGGCAACTACATCTCGCTGGCCAAGGCGGCCGCGCTGGTGCGCGACATGCTCGGCGAGACCGCCCTGCGCCAGCGCACCTTCCTGCACGCCCACGGCACCAGCACGCCCAAGAACCGCACCACCGAGTCCCACGTCTTCGACCGGGTGGCCCGCGCCCACGGCATCACCGACTGGCCGGTGGTGGCGGTGAAGGCCTTCGTCGGCCATGCCCAGGGCAGCGCCGCCGGGGACCAGCTGACCAGCGCCCTGGGCAGCTTCGCCCACGGCCTGCTGCCCGGCATCTTCACCCTGGACGCCGTCGCCGACGACGTGCACGCCGAGCATCTGCGGCTGTTCCGCGACCCGCTGCCCTTCACCGCGGACGCCGCCTTCATCAACGCCAAGGGCTTCGGCGGCAACAACGCCACCGGCGTGGTGCTCTCCCCCGCGGTCACCGAACGGCTGCTGGCCAAGCGCCACGGCGAGGCCGCGATGAGCGACTGGCGGGCGCGCCGCGAGGCCACCCGCGAGGTCGCCGCGGCCTACCAGGACAGCGCCGACCGCGGCCATTTCCAGGCCCGCTACCGCTTCGGCGAAGGCGTGCTGGAGGGCCCGGAGCTCGAGGTGGGCCGCGACCGGATCCATATCCCCGGCTACGCCTGGCCGGTCTCGCTGGCCGTGGACAACCCCTTCGGACGCCTGGAGGACGAGGAAGACGCATGACCACCGCCGTCTACCCGGGGACCTTCGACCCCATCACCAACGGCCATCTCGACCTCATCGAGCGGGCCGCCCGGCTCTTCGACACGGTGGTCGTGGCCATCGCCACCAGCCCCGGCAAGGGGCCGGCCCTGGACCTCGACACCCGCATCAGTCTGGCCCGGGAGGTCGTGGCCGGGCTCGACAACGTCGAGGTGGTCGGCTTCTCGGGGCTGATGACCGAGTTCATGAAGCAGCGACAGGCCCGGGTGCTGCTGCGCGGCCTGCGCGCGGTCTCCGACTTCGAGTACGAGCTGCAGCTGGCCAACATGAATCGCGCCCAGATGCCCGAGCTCGAGACCGTCTTCCTGACGCCCGAGGTCGAGAACTCCTACATCTCCTCCACGCTGGTCCGCGAGATCGCCCGCCTCGGCGGCGATGTCTCCCAGCACGTGCACCCCAGGGTCGCCGAGACGCTGAACAGCCATTACAATGCCTGACTCCGGCGCTCGGGATTGTGCCCGAGCCCGCTTGCCGGCCAGCGACTTCCGTGAGGTACCCCATGGCCCTGATGATCACCGACGAGTGCATCAACTGCGACGTCTGCGAACCCGAATGCCCCAACGGCGCCATCTCGCCGGGGGAAGAGATCTACGTCATCGACCCCAACCTGTGCACCGAGTGCGTCGGCCACTACGACGAGCCGCAGTGCCAGCAGGTCTGCCCGGTGGACTGCATCCCGCTGGACCCGGCGCATGCCGAGAGCCGTGACGAGCTGATGGAGAAGTACCGCGTCATCACGGCGGCCTGATCTCGCCGGACGCCTCGCCCCGCTGAATCCCGCACGTGCCTCCGGCACGAGAACGGCGCCCCGCTCATCAAGCGGGGCGCCGTTCTCGTGGGTCCGTCGAGACGGCCCGGCACGGACCTGCACCACGACCTACATCTCGTCGGCGCGCCGGCTGATCTCGCACCCCAGGCAGCGGCGGAACGTCGCCTCGGCGGGCGTCTTGATCAGGGTCTCGGCGGCGGTGTCGACGTTGCCGCCCAGGGCCGAGAACGGCAGCGAGACCAGGAAGACCGCCGTGCCGCCCAGCGTGGCCACCGCCAGCAGCGGTCGGGCGAGCAGGGCATCGGCCACCATCGCCCCGCCGCTCGGCCGGATCCCGTCATCGTCGCCGACGGCCATGGCCGGCAGGCTGCCCAGCAGCAGTCCCGTGACCGTCAGGCCGACCATCATGCGCTTGCCCAGTCGCTTCATCATGTTCACTCCTCATGCGGATGACTTGCCCCCACCGGCGAATCCCGGCCCTCGTGGCCCTGGCCTGCGCGTGGCGCACCTGCGGACCAGCGCCTAGACTCACCATAAGTTACACAAGTTCACAGGGTTCCCTAACAGGGTAGCTGGCTTTTGCCCCCTGCCCAGTAGCGCGGGCGCTGCCCGCTCCATCCCGAGGAGCGTCTGATGACACGCCTGCTCGCCATCGCCGCCCTGGCCACCCTCCTCGCCGTCCCTGCCCTCGCCCAGGAAAGGCGGAGTGGCCCGCACGAGGGCCCCTACCTGGGCGCCGGCATCGGCCACGCCACACTGGACAACGCGCCCCTCGACGGACTCGAGCGCCTCGGTGCGAACGCCGATGACAGCGATACCGGATACACGCTGTTGGCCGGCTACCGGTTCACCCCCCACGTGGCCGTCGAGGCCGGCCATATGGACCTCGGCGAAGCCTCCACCCGCGGGGCCGACGGCGCCGGAGGCACGCCAGGCATGGAGGGCGTCACGGCGGCGCTGATCGGCAGGCTGCCCATCGCGAACGGATTCAGCCTCCACGGCAAGCTGGGCGTGATCGCCTACGACACGGACCTCGACCTCGACGCCGAGATCGACGGCCAACCCTACGACGTCGGCGCCGACGAGGAGGGGACCGATCCCTTCTATGGCATCGGCGCCGAGTACGCGATCCAGCGCCTGCTGATACGCGGCGAGTACGAGCGCTACGACATCGGCGAGAGCGGCGAGGACGTCGAGATCGACCGCTTCTCCGCCAGCGTCGGCTACCATTTCTGATCGCCACCCGCCCCGCCTGACGGCCCCGCTTTCCGGCGGGGCCGTTGCGTTACGGGGCGGGACACGACACCCTGGCGCGTTTGACCCTCGAGGGACCGCCGTGACGTCGACCAAGACCGCCGGGGCACCGACGCGCATCTGGGCGCTGGCCTGGCCGATCATCCTCTCCAACATCACCGTGCCACTGCTGGGGCTCGTCGATACCGCCGTGGTCGGCCACCTGCCCGACTCGCGCTATCTCGCCGGGGTGACCCTCGGCGCCACGCTGTTCGGCTTCCTCTACTGGGGCTTCGGCTTCCTGCGCATGGGCACCACCGGCCTCACCTCCCAGGCGGCGGGGCGCGAGGCGGATGGCGAGGTGCGCAACCTGCTCGGCCAGTCGCTGCTGCTCGCCCTGGGGATCGGCCTGGCGCTGATACTGGCCGGCGAGCCGCTGGTGCGGTTCGGGCTGTGGCTGCTCGACGGCAGCGCGGCGGCCACCGAGCTGGCCGCGGAATATGCCCGCATCCGCCTGCTCTCGGCGCCGGCGGTGCTGGCCAACTACGCCATCCTCGGCTGGTTCCTCGGCCAGCAGAACTCGCGGGTGACGCTGGCCATCCTGGTGCTGACCAACGGCGTCAACATCGCCCTGGACCTGCTGTTCGTGGTGGGGCTCGGCATGACCAGCGACGGCGTGGCCTGGGCCACGGTGATCGCCGACTACACGGCGCTGGCCTTCGGCCTGTGGCTGGTCGCGCGCCAGCTCCGGGGGCTCGCCGGGCGCTTCCGGCGCAGCCGGCTGCTGCGGCTATCCGCCTACGGCGAGCTCTTCTCGGTCAACGCCAACCTCTTCGTGCGCACCCTGGGCCTGCTCTTCGCCATGGCCTTCTTCACCTCCCGGGGCGCCGCCCAGGGCGACATCGTGCTGGCCGCCAACGCCGTGCTGCTGCAGTTCATCATGCTGACCAGCTACGCCCTGGACGGCTTCGCCCATGCCGCCGAGGCGCTCACCGGGCGGGCCGTGGGGCGCCGGCGCTTCGACGAGTTCGGCGAGGTGGTCGGCAGCGCCGCGCGCTTCTCGCTGATCACCGCCACCGCGGCCGCCCTGGCCTTCGCCCTGGGCGGCGAGGGGCTGATCGCGCTGCTCACCGGCCTGCCGGAGGTGCGGGAGACAGCCGGCGCCTACCTGCCCTGGATGGTCGTCATGCCGCTGGTGGCAGTCTGGAGCTATCTGCTGGACGGCGTCTTCATCGGCGCGACCGCGATCCGCGAGATGCGCAACAGCATCTTCGCCGCCCTCGCCGTCTACCTGCCGCTCTGGTGGCTCACCCAGGGGCTCGGCAACCACGGCCTGTGGCTCGCCTTCCTGGCCTTCGCCGCCGTGCGCTCCGGGGTCCTCGCCGCCTACTACCGCCACCATCGCCGCACCCGCTGGTGCCATGACGCGACGGCCGCCCCCGTTGACGATGCGCCCCGCCCCGGGTAGCACAAGCCTCTGAGGTTGCGATACGTTCTGTCGGGCACGCCATACACCACAACAGAACAAGGGAACCCTCATGCTCAAGGCTCTATCGCGGCCGGCCGTGAAGCTGGTCGAGAAGTACCTGCCCGACCCCTACATCTTCGTGCTGCTGCTGACGGTCATTGCCGCCGCCGCGGCCATCGCCGTGGAGCGCCAGACGCCGCTGGCGGTGCTGCGCTTCTGGGGGGACGGCTTCTGGAACCTGCTGACCTTCTCGATGCAGATGCTGCTGGTGCTGGTCACCGGCTTCATGCTGGCGAGCTCTCCCCCCGTCAGCCGCCTGCTGCAGCGCCTGGCCGGCCTGGCCAACAACGCCGGCGCCGCCATCCTGCTGGTGACCCTGGTCTCGCTGGCCGCCAGCTGGATCAACTGGGGCTTCGGCCTGGTGGTCGGCGCGCTGTTCGCCAAGGAGCTGGCCCGCCAGATCAAGGTGGACTATCGCCTGCTGGTAGCCAGCGCCTACTCTGGCTTCGTGGTCTGGCACGGCGGGCTCGCCGGCTCGATCCCCCTGACCATCGCCACCGAGGGGCACTTCACCGCCGAGCAGATCGGCGTGATCGGCACTGGCGAGACCATCTTCTCGCTGTTCAACATCGCCATCGTGCTCTGCCTGTTCGTGGCGGTGCCGCTGGTCAACCGGCTGATGCTCCCGGACGAGAAGGAGAGCGTCTACATCGACCCCGCCCTGCTCGGCGAGACCGAGACGGCCAGGCCGCGCATCGCTCGCCCGGCGGAGCGGCTCGAGAACAGCACCACGCTGGCCTGGCTGGTCGGCATCCCGGGCCTGCTGTTCCTGGTCGACCACTTCCTGCTGCGCGGCGGCGGCCTCAACCTTAACGTGGTGAACCTGCTGTTCCTGTTCCTGGCGATCGTGCTCCACCGCACGCCCCAGAGCCTGCTCAACAGCCTGCAGGAGGCGATCAAGGGCGGCGCCGGCATCGTCATCCAGTTCCCCTTCTACGCCGGGATCATGGCGATCATGGTGCAGTCGGGACTCGCCGAGACCCTCTCCAGCGCGCTGATCTCGTTTGCCACCGAGGCGACCCTGCCCTTCTGGTCCTTCATCAGCGCCGGCATCGTCAACATCTTCGTGCCCTCCGGCGGCGGCCAGTGGGCCGTGCAGGCGCCGGTGATGCTGCCGGCCGCCCAGGCGCTGGGCGTGGACATCCCCCGGGTGGCCATGGCCGTGGCCTGGGGCGACGCCTGGACCAACCTGCTGCAGCCCTTCTGGGCCCTGCCGGTGCTGGGGATCGCCGGCCTCAAGGCCAAGGACATCATGGGCTTCTGCCTGATCCAGCTGCTGATCACCGGCATCATCATCACCATCGGCCTGAGCTGGTTCTGAGCCGCTCCTGACGCTGCCCACCGCAACGCCTCGCTCCCGCTGCCGGGGGCGAGGCGTTATGCTTCATGAAACCCTCACGAGACCGACGCGATGGACGACCAGACCCTCCCCGGCCAGCACGAACTCTCGATGACCGTGCTGATGACCCCCGACATGGCCAACTTCAGCGGCAAGGTGCACGGCGGTGCCATCCTGAAGAAGCTCGACGAGGTGGCCTACGCCTGCGCCAGCCGCTACGCCGGCCACTACGTGGTGACGCTCTCCGTCGATCAGGTGCTGTTCAAGCAGCCGATCCACGTCGGCGAGCTGGTCACCTTCCTGGCCAGCGTCAACCACGTGGGCCGCTCCTCCATGGAGATCGGTATCAAGGTGGTCGCCGAGGACATCCGCCAGAAGATGATCCGCCACACCAACAGCTGCTACCTGACCATGGTCGCCGTCGACGCCCACGGCAAGCCGGCGCGGGTGCCGCCGCTGCGGCTGGAGACCTCGCTGCAGAAGCTGCGCTTCGAGAAGGCGGCCCTGCGCAAGAAGCTGCGCAAGCAGGCCGAGGAGGAGGAACGCCGTACCCAGGAGGAGCACGCCGAGCGCTGAGCGACGATGGCGCTCAGCCGCAGTCGATGGCGGTGATGCGATCGCGATCGTCCAGGCGCACGTTGAGGCGATCCCGGCGGTAATCGAGGGTGGCGACCGTGCCGGGATGCAGCACCCTCAGGGTGGCCGCGCCGCTCTCGGCCTGGAGGGTCTCGCCGAGGGCGGCGGTGAAGCGCTGCCCGACCCGCGCCTGGAGCGCGGAGGTATCGCAGTCGTTGCCAGCGGCCAGGCCGGGCGGCGGCGGCGCGGGCGCCGGATCGGGTGTGGTCGATCCGCCAGCACAGCCGGCCAGCAGCAGGGCAGCGACGAGCGCCGAGAGGGCCTTCGATGGCATGGGCGTCTCCTCTTCCATGATGGGGCCCCGGCGCGCTCGCCGGGCCCCGTGGGTGGGCTCAGTAACTGGATTCCTGGATGGCCTCGCCGCCCTCCTCGATGTCCTGGCCGGCGCCGCGGATGGTGTTGCAGCCGCTGAGCAGCGATGCGGTGAACAGCGCCACGAGCCCCAGGGCGAGTATCCGTTTCATGCGTACCTCCTCATGCTTTCCGATATGGGGTGAACGGGTGATGCCCCTTCAAGCTAGCACGCGAGTGCCGTCGCCATCGAACGGCTATCCCAGCAGCAGGCGCAGGATGATCGCCGCAATGACCGCGAGGGTCAGCCACTTGACGACGAGAGCCCCGCGCGGGCTCATGTTGACCTTCACCGCCAGCCAGGCCCCCAGCATGCTGCCCGCCGCCAGCATCAGGCCATACCCCCAGCGCACCTGGTCGTTGACCAGGAAGATCGCCAGGGCCGGCAGGGTATAGACCAGCACGATCAGCACCTTGAAGACGTTCACCTGGGCCAGGTCGATCTTCAGCATGCGATAGAGCACCACGATGAAGAGGATCCCCACCCCGATCTGGATGAAGCCGCCATAGAGGCCGATGGCGAACATCGCCAGGTAGACGGCGGGGGTCAGGCGCTCCGCGGTGAGCGCGCGGGTCTCCACCCGCGGCTGGGGCAGCAGCATCAGCACCGCCGAGCCCGCCATCACCGCGATCAGGATCGCCTCGAAGAGGGCATCATCGGTCTTGAGGGCCAGCCAGGCGCCAACCAGCGAGCCGGCCACCGCCGGCACCGACAGCCGCAGGGAAAGCCCCAGGTGCGAGGCGCCGGCGCGCAGGAAGCTGGCGACCGCCGAGACGCTCTGCAGGGCCACGGAGACCCGGTTGGTGCCGTTGGCCGCCTGGGGCGGCAGCCCCAGGAACATCAGCAGCGGCAGCGTCAGCATCGAGCCCCCCGCGGCGAGCACGTTGATGAAACCGGCCAGGGTGCCGATGGTGAGCAGGGCGAGGCCCTCGAGCAGCGTCATGATGGCGTCCGTGCGTAGCGAGTCGAAGGCCAACCAGCATACCGGCCCCGCTTGGCCGGGGGAATCTGACCGCCCGGCCCTGCTGTGCCATCATGGGCGCGAGAGAGATGCCCTGGCGAAAGGAGAGCAGCCATGCAGGATTTCGAGCCCGATGCCCGCCTGGTGGCGGACACCTACCCGATCACCGAGCTGCCCCTGTGCCAGCTGCGGCTGATGGACGATGCGCGCTTTCCCTGGCTGGTGCTGGTGCCGCGCCGCCAGGCGGTCAGCGAAGTGTTCGACCTCGACGAGGCCGACCAGCACCAGCTGTGGCGCGAGGCGACGGCGGTCGGCCGCGCGCTGCTCGAGGCGCTCGCGGGCGACAAGCTCAATGTCGCCAGCCTCGGCAACGTGGTCGCCCAGCTCCACGTACATGCCGTGGTGCGCCGCCGCGGGGACGCCGCCTGGCCGGCGCCGGTGTGGGGCCACGGCCAGGCCGAGCCCTATGACGCGGACGCCCTGGCCGACATGCGGGCCCGCATCCTGGCCGAGCTGGAGCGGCTGAGGCTGGGCGAGCGCGGCTGAGGCGACGGCACCGAGACGGGCGATACCGAGACGATCTCGCGGCGGCGCCCTCAGGGGGAGGGCCCCAGCCGCGCCTCGAGGTCGGCGAGCAAGGGGGTCAGCAGGCCGGGCGGCAGCGCCCGGCCGCCCCGGGTGGCCAGGGCCTCGATCCGGCTGCCGCCCCCGGCCTCCGGCGAGAGACGCAGCGAGACGACATAGCCCGGCATGCGGGCCAGCGCGGCATCCAGCCGCCCGAGCTCGTCGTCGGCGTGGCGAATCACGTAGCCCCGCTCCATCAGCAGCGCCATGGCCTCGCGCAGGGTCGCCTCGGGCGCTGCCGACAGGCGCAGCTCGCGGGGCGGCACGGGAGCCGGCGAGGCGCAGCCGGCGAGCCAGGCGACCAGCAGCAGGGCAGTCAGCGCGCGCGTCATGGGGCCTCCCCGGCCGGCACGGCCCGGATGACGCGGCGCAGGTCGCGGCAGAAGTCGGCGTCGCTGGCGCTGCGCGATTCGCGCAGGTCGCCCCGCCAGTCGATCAGGCGAATGTCCCGGGTCACGCGCACCTCCCGCTCAGCCACCACTGCCGAGACCCGCTCGACGCGGGTCGCCTCGTCGATGCCCGGCCCGCCGCCGAAGCCGAGCACCACGCCCGTGCCGATATGGCCCCCGCTCCCCCCGCGCACGAAACCGCCGAGGCGCGGCAGGCGCTCGATGCCGTTGTCGTGGTAGATCGTGGTGCGAGCCCGGTCGGCGCTGACGAGCCCCAGGGACGCATCGGTGTGGCGCACCACGAAGCCCTCCGCCTCCAGGGCGGTGATCACCCGGGTCAGGTCATCGCCCGGCCCCGCGGGCCAGCGACACTCGGCAGCGGGGGCGGGCTCGGCCACCGGCAGGGTGGACGGCGTCATCTGGCAGCCGACGAGCAGCCCCGGCAGCAGCCACAGCAGCCATGCACGCATGGGATCGTCTCCACGAAAACTGGCCCATTCAGTCTAGGCGCTGGGCCCCGGCGACGATACGCCGGCCTTGAATCTCGCCGCCGCCGCCCGCATCTGGTGGGTAACGGCTATGGCGGCCATGAAGAGAATCGACTTATCCACGGCCGCCCACCGCAGTAAGCTGTCACCGAAGCGATCAAGGAGGCATTGCATGAGCGACACCAACACCATCGGCCTGCACGAATCCAGCGCCAGCCAGCTCGCCGAGAAGCTCAACGAGCTGCTGGCCAACTACCAGATCTTCTACATGAACGTGCGCGGCTACCACTGGAACGTGAAGGGCCCGCAGTTCTTCCAGCTCCACGAGAAGTTCGAGGAGTTCTACACCGACCTGCTGGTCAAGGTGGACGAGGTCGCCGAGCGCATCCTGACCCTCGGGCATACTCCGGTCCACGCCTACAGCGACTACGTGAAGATCGCCCGCATCCAGGAGGACAAGGACGTTCACGACGGCGAGGCCTGCGTGCGCGGCGTGCTCCAGGGCTACCAGACGCTGATCGAGCTGCAGCGCGAGCTGCTCTCCCTGGCCTCCGACGCCGACGACGAGGGCACCGCCGCCCAGGCCGGCGACTACATCCGCGAGCAGGAGAAGACCGTGTGGATGCTGGACGCCTACCTCGGCTGATCGCCCCGGAGGCCCTCGGCCTACGCCACGCATGAACGCCGAACGCCGCCCTCGGGCGGCGTTCTGGTGTCTGGCGGTCGCCTACTGGACCGAGCGGCGGATCAGGCGCGGCGCGAGGTCGCGTCCGTGCCCGGTTCGTCCTCCCCGCCGGGCCCGTCATGCCCGACCTCCTCGCCGTGGTCGCCGGCGGCCGCGCGCACGAGCTCGGCGGGCAGCGGCTTTCGCATCCGCACGCCGAGGCGTTCCAGCTCGGTGGCCTGGGCCACCAGGCTGCCCTGGCCGCTCGAGAGTCGCCCCATGGCCCGGCGCTGGCTGTCGCTCGCCCGCTCCAGGTGGCGCCCGACCTCCTCCAGGCTCTCGACGAAGCCCACGAACTTGGCCAGCAGCTTCTCGGCCCGCGCGCCGATCAGGCGCGCGTTCTCGTTCTGGCGCTCCAGGCTCCACAGGCCCGCCACGGTGCGCAGGCTCGCCAGCAGGGTGGTCGGGGTGACCACCACCACCTGGCGGTCGAAGGCCTCCTGGAAGAGCGAGTGGTCGCGCTCGAAGGCGGCGGCGAAGGCCGGCTCCACCGGCACGAACAGGAACACGAAGTCCGGCGAGTGGAGCCCCGGCAGGGCCGGGTAGTCCTTGCCGGCGAGGCCCGCCACGTGGCTGCGCAGCGACTGCAGGTGCGCCTTCATGGCCGCCTCGCGCTCGGCCTCCTCCTCGGCATTGACCACCCGGGTCCAGGCGACCAGCGACACCTTGGCGTCAATGATCAGGTGGCGGTCGTCGGGCAGGTAGATCACCGCGTCGGGGCGCTGGCGCCCCCGCTCGCCCGTGAGCGAGACCTCCCGGCGGTACTCGATGTCGCGGCGCAGGCCGCTGCGCTCGAGCACGGTCTCGAGCATCAGCTCGCCCCAGTTTCCCTGGGCCTTCTGGTCGCCCTTCAGCGCCCGGGCGAGCCCCGCGGCCTCCTCGCCGAGGCGGGCGTTGAGCCCGGCCAGCTGCTCGAGCTGGGCCTTGAGGGAGCCGCTGTCGCGGCTCTGCTGGCCGTGGAGCTCCTCGACCCGGCGGCGGAACTGGTCGACCTGCTCGCGGAAGGGCTTGAGCGTCGCCTCGAGACCATCGCGGCTCTGGGCCGTGAAGGCCCGCTGGCGCTCCTCGAAGATGCGCCCGGCCAGCTGGTGGAACTCCTCCTTCAGCCGCTCGCGGGCCTCCTCGAGCAGGGCCAGCTGCTCGCGGTGGCGCAGCGCCATCTGCTCGCGCTCGGTCTCGAGCCGGGTGGCCCGCTCGCGCTGCTCGGCGAGCCGGTCGCGGGTGCCGGCAAGCTCGGCCTCCAGGGCCGAGAGCCGCTCGCGGCTGGCATCCAGCTGGGCGTCGCTCTGGGCCAGCTCCTGCTCGAGACGCCGCGCGGCGGCCTCGCGCTCGTGCCGGGCCTCGTCCCGGGCGGCGAGCGCCGCCTCGGCGGCCGCCAGGCGCCGCCGCGTCCTCAGCGCCAGCACCGCGGTCAGCGCCAGAAGCCCCGCCAGCGCCACCGCGATCCCGCCGGCCGGCCCGGCCGCCTGCCACCAGGCGATCATCACCGCCCCGCTCCGGGCGCGCCACCCTCGGCGCCATCCGCTCCCGCGGTCGCCAGCTCCGCCACCAGGGCGCGCAGCAGCGTCCAGAACTCCTCCACCGAGGCGAGCTCCACCCGCTCGTCCGGGGAGTGGGCGCCGCGGATCTGCGGGCCGAAGGAGATCATGTCGAGCCCTGGGTACTTGCCGCCGAGGATGCCGCACTCGAGGCCGGCGTGGATCACCTTCACCTCGGGATCGTGGCCCAGCCGCTCGGCGTGCAGGCGGCGAAAGCGCGCCAGCAGGGGGCTTGACGGGTCGGGCGTCCAGCCGGGGTAGGCGTTCTCGACCCGGGTGCGGGCGCCGACGAGCTCGAAGAGCGCGCGGAAGCGGTCGGCCATGTCCGCGGTGGCGCTGTCGCGCAGTGAACGCACCAGGGCGCAGAGGTGGAAGCGCCCGGCCTCCAGCGAGACCACGCCAAGGTTGTTGGAGGTCTCCACCACCCCGGGCAGCGCGACGCTCATCCGCTCGACGCCGCAGGGCGCCACGTGCAGGGCCCGCACCAGCAGCCGGCTGGCCTCCCGCGTCAGGGCCTCGTCCGGCGCCGCCGCCGCGGGCGCGAGGGAGAGCGCGAGCCCATCGTCGACGCCGGCGAGCTCGTCCCGCAGCTCGTCGGCGAGCGCCTCTACCCGCGCCCGGGCATCGGCCTGCTCCTCGACCGGCAGCAGCAGGGTGGCGAAGGCCTCCCGGGGCAGGGCATTGCGCAGGGTGCCGCCCTGGTAGTCGGCGAGGCGCGCCCCGAGGGGCTCCAGGGCGCGCAGCACCCTGACCAGCAGCCGGTTGGCGTTGCCGCGCCCCTTGTGGATGTCGATGCCGGAGTGACCGCCCGAGAGCCCGGTGAGCGCGAGCGAGAGCGCCGCCTCGCCCTCCGCCGGCGGCGCGGTGGGGAGCTGGGCGTCGACGATGACGTCGGCGCCGCCGGCGCAGCCGATATAGACCTGGCCGCGATCCTCGGAGTCCAGGTTGAGCAGCACCCGTCCCTCGAGCCACCCTTCGGCCAGCTTCAGGGCGCCGCCCATGGAGGATTCCTCCTCCAGGGTGAAGAGTGCCTCCAGCGGGCCGTGGACCAGGGTCTCGTCCTCGAGGATCGCCAGCGCCGCCGCCACGCCGAGGCCGTTGTCGGCGCCCAGGGTGGTATGGCGCGCCTGCAGCCAGCCGTCGACCACCCGGGTCTCGATGGGATCCCGGGTGAAGTCGTGGGGGTGGTCGGCATTGGCCTGGGCCACCATGTCCAGGTGACCCTGCAGGATCACGCCGGGCGCCCGTTCGTGGCCGGGCGTGGCGGGCTTGCGGATGCGCAGGTTGCCGAAGGCGTCGCGATCGTGGGCCAGGCCCAGGCCGTCGGCCCACCGCTCGAGGGCGGCCACCAGGGCGGCCTCATGGCCGGAGGGGCGCGGCGTGTTGCACAGGGTGCGGAAATGGCGCCACAGCGGCCGGGGCGAGAGCTGCTCGAGATGTGCGTTCATGGGGCCTCTGTCCGACGGGGATTGCGGGCACTCTACCGCCCGGTCTCGGCGGGGGAAAGCCCGCCGTCGCCTTCATGAAGGCGCGCCACGGCCTCGCGCAGCCGGGCCTGGACGCCCTTCCTGCCCGTGACGCCCAGCCGCGTCGCCAGCCAGCTCGCCTCGCGCCCCTGGAAGGCCCAGGCCGCCAGGATCTCCAGCGCCTCGGCGTGTCCATGGTCGCCCTCCTCGACTCCGGCCCGGGCGCCGCGTCTCACCAGCGCCTGGATCGCCGGACGCGCGAGGGCGGGCTCGCGATGGCCGAAGGCCACGTCCGCGAGATCGCGCCGATCGGCGGCGTCGAGGGCGGGCGCCTCCCCCTCGGCGAGCAGGGCGAGGACCACCGCGGGCTCGAGGTCGGCCAGCTCGAAGGCCAGCAGGCCCGGCAGCTGGCGCTGGAAGCGCGCCGCCAGGCGCTCGGCGAGCGCCTCGCCGTCCGCGCTGGCAGGGCACACCACCATCAGCGCGTGCTCGCCGGTGGCGGCCTCCCGGGTCAGGCCGAGGCGCACGGCGCGAAAGCCCGCCGCGCGCCAGAACGCCAGCAGGCCCGGCGCGGCGCCGAAGCTCGCCCCCAGCAGGTCGATGCCCTCGTCCCGGGCCCGCGCGAGGGCGTCGTCGAGCAGCCGCCGCCCGCCGCCCCGGCGGCGCCGGTCGGCCGGCACGGCGATGCGCAGCACGCGACGCAGGCGCGCGGTCAGCGCCGCGCGTTCCCCGGCGTGGGCGGCGAGCGACTGGGCCAGCAGGTGGCCACGGGGGCGCCGCTCGCCCCGGGCCACCCGCTCGGCGAGCTCGACCGAGAAGCCGCCCTCGTCGCCGCACACCGCCACGCCCTCCAGCGCCGGGCCCGCCGAGAGGGTGGTGAGGCTCACCCCCGGGCCGTCCAGCAGGCGGCGCAGGTCGGCGGGGGTGGTGCGGTAGTGGGCCTGCACCAGCAGGCCGAACAGCGTGCGCAGCCGCGGCTCGTCATGGGCCAGGGCGGCGCGGTCCAGGCGCGCGACGCCCGGCGCACCGGCGCCGGACGTGTCCGCGTCCGGCTCGGCGTCCAGCAGCAGCAGGCGGGCGGTGAGCGCCTCGAGGGGATCGCCTGGCGCCCAGCGGATCGGCGCGGCCAGGTGGCATTCGCGATAGTCGGGGGCCTGGCGCTCGAGGCGCTCGCGAAAGCGCAGCGCGAAGCCGCGCCCCGAGCCCTCGTAGCCGTGCACGGTGGTGGCGAAGGCGATCCGCGGGAAGGCCTCGAGCCAGCGTCCCAGCAGGGGGGCGGGGATCGCCGCCGCCTCGTCCACCAGCAGCCAACGCCCGGGGCCGCCCACCTCGCCACGCTCGGCGAGGCGGGCCAGTTCGTCGGGCGCCAGGAAACGCACCTCTCCCCCGGGGGCCTCGAAGGCCTGGCCGTGGCGCCGGCCCTCGGGGCAGAGCGCCGCCAGGCGCTCGAAGAGCCCGGCCACCGCCGCCGGGCGCGGTGCGGTGACCAGGATCTCGACCTCGCTCGAGCCCGCCGACGCCCCCTCCGCGAGCAGACGCGCGCAGGCGATGCCCAGCGCCGCCGTCTTGCCGCGGCCGCGGTCGGCGGTCAGCACCAGGGGCCGGCGGCGGCGCAGCCGGGTCAGCCGGGCCACCGCCTCGGCCTGGTCCCGGGTCAGGCAGGCGTCGTCGCCGGCGGCGGGCGAAGGCTCGTCCGGCGCCTCGGGAAGGTCCGCCATGCGTGGCGCCTGCCCCGCGGTCCAGCGGATCACCCGGGCATCGCTGGCCAGCAGCCGGGCGAGGCGCGCCAGATAGCGGGCGGTGAGCGCCTCCGCCCGCCAGGGATGATCGGCCAGGCGAGCATAGTCGGCGTCCGGTCGCCGCCCCCAGTCGGAAGGCGTCATCAGCACCAGCAGACCGCCGGCGGTGAGGGTGCCGGAGAGCGCCCCGAAGGCCTCGGGATCGAAGCCGTCGTCGGCCGAGACGGCGTCGATCACCACCAGGTCCTGCTCGCCCCCCAGCCGCGTGCGAGCCTTGGCCGGTGGCAGCCAGGCCGAGGCCGCGAGGCCCTTTGGGGGCGCGGCGGCGACCCACAGGGGCGCGCTCCAGCCGCCCGTCGCCCCCGGTCCTTGATGTCCCGCCCCACGATGCCACAGCGCCAGCGCCTCGCGCCGACAGGCCTCGGCCTCGCCGGTCAGCCACACCAGGCCGCGCCAGCGGCGGCCGGCGAGCCGTCGCGCCTGCGCCAGCAGGGCGCCGGTCGCGCCCGCCTCCGGGGCGTTGCCGTCGCGCCCCCCCTGTTCTCTGCCGCTCATGCCCTCGTCTCCTGTCGACGCTGCCCTGTCCGAGGCGCCTTTCCCGAGGCGCCCGCCTCCCACTTTGGTCTTATATAAGCACGAGGTTCAACGCTACGCGCCCTCCCCGATCGACTGTTTACGTTAACGTAAACATCAAGCAACTCCTTGATTCTCATGCCATACCTTCCGACCGAGGCGGCCAGGCTCGCCGCCGACAGGCCGCCATGGGGCCGGTCTCGCGCCCCGTCGCCGGCGTATCGGCGCAATCGAATCCTGACCGTGCGACGTGCTAGCTTGAGGCGAGCGCCGCGACGCCGTCGGAGCGTCGGCGTCGCGGCGGGTGAACCGACTTGGCCAAGGCGGTGCCCACCGGCACTGCCGCTCGAACCAACAATAAAGGGACAACAACATGACAGCACTGCGCAGCTTCACCCTCACCGGCATCGCGGCCGGCGTCGCCCTCGCCGCCCTGAGCAGCACCGCCCAGGCCCAGGAGTCCTGGACCATGACCACCACCTGGCCGGACAACCTGGACCTGATCCAGATCGACCGCCACTGGGCGGAGCTGGTCAACACCCTGGCCGGCGACGAGCTGACCATCAACTTCCGCGCCGGCGGCACCCTGATGCCCGGCACCGAGGTGTTCGACGCCACCCAGACCGGCGCCATCCAGGCGGCCGGCGACTGGCCCGGCTACTGGGCCGGCCTGAGCCCGGCCTTCTCGCCGCTGGCCACTACCACCAGCCTGTTCAACGGCGTGGATTACCTGAACTGGATCAACCAGTGGGGCGGCTTCGAGCTCTACCAGGAGGTCTACGGCGACTACAACATGGTCTACCTGCCCTACGGCATCACCAACAACGAATCCGGCTTCCGCGGCGGCACGCCCATCGAGAGCATCGCCGACCTCGAGGGCAAGCGCCTGCGCCTCTCCGGTCGCGACCAGGGCCGGGTGCTCGAGCAGCTCGGCGGCTCCCAGGTCACCCTGGCCGGCGGCGAGATCTATCAGGCCATCGAGCGCGGCGTGGTCGACGGCGCCGAATTCTCCACCCCGGGCGTGGACTACAAGGCCGGCTTCTCCGAGGTCGCCGACTACTGGTCCGTCCCGGGCTGGCACCAGTCCGCCAGCGTGTTCGGCGTGATGATCAACCAGGACGCCTGGGACGCCCTCTCCGAGGAGACCCAGGAGAAGCTGAAGATCGCCGCCCAGGCGACCATGGCCTGGTCGCTGGCCTGGTCCGAGCGCGAGTCCACCGAGGGCACGGTGAAGTTCCTCGAGGACGGCACCGAGATCAACCAGCTCTCCGAGGAGGACCTCGCCGAGATCCAGCGCATTACCAACGAGGTGATCGTCCAGGGCGCCTGCGAGGACCCGATGCACGCCAAGGTCTACCACTCCATGATCAGCTACCTGGACCACTACGCCAACTGGCGTGACGTCTCGGTGCCCTACAACATGAGCCGAGTCACCGACGACCTGCCGTCCCTCGAGGAGATCGAGGCCTGCATGAACCAGTAAGCGGCCCGGGCCGGCCCTGCGGGGCCGGCCCCGATCGCGACGGTTCCGCCGACCTCCCTCCCGACCGCTTCGTCCGATGCCGAGAGCTCCCACCATGACTGCCATTGCCAGGGCCATCGATGCCCTCAACGAGGGCTTCGGCCGCCTTATCGCGCCGCTGCTCGCCGTGATCACGCTGATCGTGATCTATGACATCGCCATGCGCTTCTTCATCGGACGCCCCAGTGACTGGGCCTTCGATGTGACCAAGATGCTGTTCGGCGCCCATTTCATGCTGATGGCCGCCTTCGGGCTGCGCCATCATGCCCACGTCGAGGTCGACGTGCTCAAGCGCCTGCTCGCTCGCCGCAAGCAGGCGGTCCTCGAGCTCCTCGGCTACCTGATCTTCTTCGTGCCCTTCATCTGGATGCTGCTGACCCTCGGCTGGGCGTTCTTCGAACGCTCCTTCAGCCGCGGCGAGACCACCTACGGCATGATGGCCATCCCGGTCTATCCGGTGAAGGGCGTGATCGTGGTCGCCGCCGGCCTGCTGCTGCTGCAGGCCATCGCCATCGTCATCCGCGCCGTCCAGGCGCTGGGCAAGGAGACCCCCGCATGAACGCCGAGATGCTCACCCTGTTCATGTTCGGCGGCCTGCTGGTCGGCCTCTTCATGGGCCATCCGCTGGCCTTCGTGCTCGGCGGCGTCGCCGTGCTCGGCGCCTGGTTCGGCCCCGGCGCCAATACGCTGGGCATCCTGATCAACAACATCTACGGCAACGCCATGGACAACTACGTCCTGGTGGCCATCCCGCTGTTCATCCTGATGGCGCGCTTCCTCAACGACTCGGGCGTCACCGAGAAGATGTTCGAGTCGATGCGCCTGCTGCTCGCCAACCTGCGCGGCGGCCTGGCGCTGACCGTGGTGGTCGTGTCGGTGCTGCTGGCCGCCACCACCGGCATCGTCGGCGCCTCGATCGCGGTGATGGGCATGATCGCCCTGGTGCCGATGCTGAACTACGGCTACAACAAGCAGCTCAGCACCGGGGTGATCATGGCCAGCGGCTGCCTGGGCATCCTGATCCCGCCGAGCATCATGCTGATCCTGATGGCCAGCTACTCGCCGGTCTCGGTGGGCGCGCTGTTCGCCGGCGCCCTGGTCCCGGGGCTGATGCTCGGCGCGATGTACGCCCTCTACGTGCTGGTGATCTGCCACCTCAAGCCCGAGTACGGCCCGCTGGTGCCGGCCGAGGAGCGCGCCGGGGTCTCCACCGGCGAGCTTGTGAAGATGCTGGGCAAGTACGTGCTGCCGCCGATGGCGCTGATCCTCGGCGTGCTGGGCTCGCTGTTCACCGGCATCGCCACCGCCACCGAGGCCTCGGCCATCGGCGTGGCCATCGCCTTCCTGCTGTTCCTGATCTTCGGTGATCGCAAGGCGTCCACCTGCTACCGCACCCTGATCGAGGCCAGCAAGACCACCACCATGGTGATGCTGGTGCTGGTGGGGGCCACCGCCTTCACCGGGGTCTTCTCCATCGGTGGCGGCATGGAGGTGATCCACGAGGTGGTGATGGCGATGCCCGGCGGCACCACCGGTGCGCTGATCCTGATGCTCTTCCTGGTCTTCATCCTGGGCATGTTCCTGGACTGGACCGGCATCGTGCTGCTGAGCTTCCCGATCATGCTGCCGATCGTCGAGAGCATGGGCATCGACGTGCTGTGGTTCGTGGTGATGGTGGCCGTGGTGCTGCAGACCTCGTTCCTCACGCCGCCCTTCGGCTACGCCCTCTTCTACCTCAAGGGCGTGGCCCCCAAGGGGGTCGAGACCCTCGACCTCTACAAGGCGGTGATCCCCTTCGTGGCGCTGATCGTGCTGGCCTGCCTGCTGATGGCCGCCTTCCCGAGCCTGGTGACCGGCCTGCCGTCGCTGCTGATCGGCTACTGAGCCGTCTCACTTCCCCCCGGCTCGGCCCTCGACGCCCGCCGCTCCTCGAGCGGCGGGCGTCCTGCTTGACGGGGACACGGCGCGCGTGGCTGCAGTCGCCCCGGCCGGCTGATACAATTCTCGGCCGCAAGTTTCTCGCATCCCTGTAGCCCTCCCGGCACGGAAGGAGACTCCGTTGACCAGTCCGGCCCGTTCCCGCGCCCGCATCCCTTCCCGCCTGTCGCTGACCCTGAACCCCTGGAACGCGCTGACCATCGGCATCGCCCTGATCGTGGCGCTGCCGGTACTGGTGGTACTGGCGCACCTGTTCATGCCCACCGACGGCATCTGGCAACACCTGGGCAGCACCGTGCTGCCCCGCTACCTCGGCAATACGCTCTTTCTGGTGGTGACCGTCGGGCTCGGCACCTTCGTGATCGGCACCGGCACCGCCTGGCTGGTGGTGATGTGCCGCTTCCCGGGGCGTCGGCTCTTCGAGTGGGGGCTGCTGCTGCCACTGGCGGTGCCGACCTACGTGATCGCCTACGCCTACACCGACTTCCTGCAGTACGCCGGCCCTCTCCAGACCTGGCTGCGCGAGACCTTCGGCTGGTCGGCGGGGGACTACGTCTTCCCGGACATCCGCTCGCTGTGGGGGGCGGCGACCCTGATCACCCTGGTGCTCTACCCCTACGTCTACATGCTGGCGCGGGCGGCCTTCCTGGAGCAGTCGGTGTGCGTGCTGGACGTGGGCCGCACCCTGGGGCGCGGGCCCTGGCGGCTGTTCACCAGCGTGGCCCTGCCGCTGGCGCGCCCGGCGATCGTCGGCGGGGTGTCCCTGGCGCTGATGGAGACCCTCAACGAGTTCGGCGCGGTGCAGTACTTCGGCGTCGACACCTTCACCACCGGCATCTACCGCACCTGGTTCGGCATGGGGGAGCAGGTGGCCGCGGCCCAGCTCGCCGCCTGCCTGCTGGCCTTCGTGATCGCCCTGGTGCTGCTCGAGCGCTGGTCCCGGGGCAAGCGGCGCTACTTCCATACCACCGGCCGCTACCAGCAGATGCCGGAGTTCGCGCTCCACGGCGGGCGCGCCTGGGCCGCGACCCTGGCCTGCCTCGCCCCGGTGCTGCTCGGCTTTTTGATCCCCAGCGGCCTGCTGGGCTACCTCTCCGTCCAGGGTGGCGATGCCCTGTTCGGCAGCGCCTTCCTGGAGTACGCCGGCAACAGCCTGCTGCTGGCGGCGCTCGCCTCAGTGGTGGCCGTCGGCCTGGCGCTGCTCCTCAGCTACGGGGCGCGACTCAACCCCGGGCGCATCACCCGGGTCGCCACGCGGGTGGCGGCCATGGGCTACGCGGTGCCGGGCTCGGTGGTGGCGGTGGGCATCCTGATCCCCTTCGTGTGGCTGGATCATCAGCTCAACGACATCATGAAGGAGCAGTTCGGGGTCGTGGTGGGGCTACTGCTCAGCGGCTCGGCGTTCATCCTGGTCTACGCCTACCTGGTGCGCTTCCTGGCGGTCTCCTTCAACGCCATCGAGGCGAGTCTCGGCAAGGTGACGCCGAGCATGGACGCGGCCGCGCGGACCCTGGGTCAGACGGCGGGCGGCACCCTGCGCAAGGTGCACACGCCGATCATGCGCGGCAGCCTGATCGCCGCCGGCATCCTGGTCTTCGTCGACGTGATGAAGGAGCTGCCGGCCACGGTGATCCTGCGCCCCTTCAACTTCGACACCCTGGCCATTCGCGCCCACAACCTGGCCGCCGACGAGCGCCTGGCCGAGGCCTCGACCTCGTCACTGGCCATCGTGGCAGTAGGCATCATCCCGGTGATCCTGCTCAGCGTCGCCATGCGCCGCTCCCGCCCCGGCAGCTGAGGCCTCGTCGAGGGGGAAGACGAACACCTGGGAGTCGTCCAGGCCGATCATGATCGGCTGGCCCTCCCGGGGCAGGAAGACCCCCGGGGCCCGGGCGTGCAGGTGGGCCTCCTCGCCGTCGGCCGTGTGGGCGCAGATGTGCAGCAGGCTGGTGCGCCCCAGCAGCTTGGCCATGATGATGTGGCTGTGGTGATGCTCCGGCGGCTCGTTGAGCGGCACGACTCTCAGCGCCTCGGGGCGGATCATCACCCTCACCAGGCTGCCGTCGGGCAGCCCGTTCGCCGAGACCTCGCCCACCGGGGTCGCCACCTGGCCGTCCTGGACCCGCCCCTCGAGCTCGTTGACCTCGCCGAAGAAGGTGACCACGAAGGGATCGACCGGCGCGCAGTAGAGCTCCAGCGGGGTGCCGGCCTGCACCACCCGCCCCTCGCGCATCAGCACGATGCGATCGGCCATGAACATGGCCTCCTCGGGGTCGTGGGTGACCAGCAGCACGCCCGTGCCCACCTTCTTCAGCACGTGCAGGGTGTCATCGCGGATGCGGTCGCGCAGGCGGGCGTCGAGGCTCGAGAAGGGCTCGTCGAGCAGCATCAGTTGCGGCGCCGGCGCCAGGGCGCGGGCCAGGGCGATGCGCTGCTGCTGCCCCCCCGAGAGCATGTGCGGAAAGACCCGCGCATAGCGCTCCATGCCGAGCAGCTCGAGCAGCTCGTAGGCCCGCCGGCGGCGCTGCGGGGCGGGCAGGGCCTCGAGGCCGAAGGCCACGTTGTCGAGCACCGAGAGGTGCGGGAAGAGCGCCGAGTCCTGGAAGGCCAGGCCGACGTTGCGCTTCTCCGGCGGCACGTGGCTGCGCCCCTCGCCCATCGACTCGCCGCCCAGCGCCACGCGCCCCTGCTGCACCCGCTCTAGCCCCGCGGCGATGCGCAGCAGGGTGGACTTGCCGCAGCCCGAGGGGCCCAGCAGGCAGACGATCTCACCGGGCTTGACGTCGAGGGAGACATCCTCGACGGCCGGGTGCTGCTGGTAGGCGTGACGGATCTGGTGCATGGCGAGCACCGGGGCGGTGCCGGCCGGCGCGTCTGGCGTCAGGGTCGATGGACGGGTCATGGGGTCTCGACTGCCGGTTGAGAGTGTCTGGCCAACATGGTAACGCGAAAGCCTCCCGAATGCGTTGTACTATCGCTCGCATTCCAGCGCCGGCCTCCCCGAGGCGTCCCGCCACCTGACCTGGATCAGGTCGGCCGCCCGCCGGGCTTGACGAGGGCGCCGGGAGGGGCTTCAATGGCGAAAGTTTAATGTTAAGCATTATCATTTCAGACCATCGCCATCCACGAGGCCCCCCATGTCGCTGCATCGTCGTTCCGCCCTGCCCCTCGCCGCCCTGGTGGCCGGCTCCGCCCTGGCCACCCAGGCCTCCGCCGCCGAGGAGCTCAACATCTACTCGGCCCGCCACTACGACTCCGACGCGGCCCTCTACGCGGCCTTCACCGAGGAGACCGGCATCGAGGTCAACGTGCTGGAGGGCGACTCCGACCAGCTGATCCAGCGCCTCAAGCTCGAGGGCGAGGCGGGCCCGGCCGACGTGCTGATCACCGTCGACGCCGGCCGCCTGTGGCGCGGCGAGCACGAGGACATCTTCGCCAGCGTCGAGTCCGAGGTGCTCGACGAGCGCCTGCCGGCCCACATGCGCCACCCCGAGGGCAAGTGGTTCGGCTTCAGCCAGCGCGTGCGGGCGCTGTTCATCGACCCCACCGCGGTGGACGCCGATGAGATCAGCCGCTACGAGGACCTGGCCGACCCGGCCCTCGAGGGCGAGGTGTGCATCCGCTCCTCGAACAACATCTACAACCAGTCGCTGCTGGCCTCGATGATCGCCCATCACGGCGAGGAAGAGGCCGAGACCTGGGCCGAGGGCGTGGTCGCCAACTTCGCGCGCGACCCCGAGGGCGGCGATACCGACCAGATCCGCGGCGTGGCCAGCGGCGAGTGCAGCGTCGCCGTGGCCAACCACTACTACTACGTGCGCCTGCTCCACTCCGACAACGAGGCCGACCGCGAGGTCGCCGAGAAGGTCGAGATCGTCTTCCCCAACCAGGAGGATCGCGGCGCGCACATCAACGTGGGCGGCGCCGGCATGGTGAAGGGCGCGCCCAACGAGAAGAACGCCGTGCGTTTCCTCGAGTTCCTCGCCTCCGATGAGGCCCAGGCCCTGTTCGCCACCGGCAACTACGAGTTCCCGGCGGTCGACGGTGCGGAGCTCGACGGCGTCCTCGCCTCCTGGGGCGACTTCAAGAAGGACGACCTGAACGTCAGCGTGCTGGGCGAGAACAACCCGGAAGCGGTGCGCATCTTCGACCGGGCCGGCTGGCGCTGAGCCGTCGGGTCAGCCTCAGACGAACACGCCACCGCAACCGCGGTGGCGTTTTTGATGGTCAATGCGCCTCGTCCCAGTTCGCCCCACTCTCGGCCTCGACGATCAGCGCCACGTCGAGCTCGGCGGCGGCCTGCATGCGCGCCTTCACCTCGTCGATGAAGGCCTCGACCTGTGCCTCGGCCACCTCGAACACCAGCTCGTCGTGGACCTGCATCACCATCACGGCGTCGAAGGCCTCGCCGGCGAGCCAGGCGTCCACGTCGATCATGGCGCGCTTGATGATGTCCGCCGCGGTGCCCTGCATGGGCGCGTTGATGGCGGTGCGCTCGGCGCCCTGGCGGCGCGCGCGGTTCTGGGAGTGGATCTCCGGCAGGTAGAGGCGCCGGCCGAACACCGTCTCGACGAAGCCGTCCTCGGCGGCCTGGGCGCGGATGCGCTCCATGTAGCGGGCGACGCCCGGATAGCGGTCGAAGTAGCGATCGATGTAGGTCCTGGCCTGGCTCTGCTCGATGTTGAGCTGGCGGCCGAGTCCCCAGGCGCTCATGCCGTAGATCAGCCCGAAGTTGATCGCCTTGGCGCTGCGGCGCTGGTCCGGCGTGACCCTGTCGAGCCCTACGCCGAACACCTCGGCGGCGGTGGCGGCGTGGATGTCGCGGCCCTCGGCGAAGGCCTCGAGCAGCCCCTTGTCGCCGGAGAGGTGCGCCATGATGCGCAGCTCGATCTGGGAGTAGTCGGCGGCGACGATGCGGTAGCCCGGCCGGGCCACGAAGGCCTGGCGGATGCGCCGCCCCTCCTCGGTGCGGATGGGGATGTTCTGCAGGTTGGGATCCGACGAGGAGAGCCGGCCGGTGGCCGTGACCGCCTGGTGGTAGCTGGTGTGCAGGCGCCCGGTGGCCTTGTTGACCAGCCGCGGCAGCTTGTCGGTGTAGGTGGACTTCAGCTTGGCGAGCCCGCGGTGCTCGATGAGCACCTTGGGCAGCGGGTAGTCCAGCGCCAGCTCCTCGAGCACCGCCTCGGCGGTGGAGGGCGCCCCTTTGGGGGTCTTCTTGATCACCGGGATCTTCTGCTCCTCGAAGAGGATCTGGCCGAGCTGCTTGGGCGAGCCGAGGTTGAACTCGCGACCGGCGAGCTCATGCGCGCGGCTTTCCAGCTCGCGGATGCGGGTCTCGAGCTCCTGGCTCTGGGCGTGCAGCCGCTCGGGGTCCAGCGCCACGCCGGTGCGCTCCATGCGCGAGAGCACCGGGATCAGCGGCCGCTCGAGGGTGTCGAGGACCTCGGCCAGGCGCCCCTCGGCCTCGACCCGCGGCCGCAGCAGCCGGTGCAGGCGCAGGGTGATGTCGACGTCCTCGCAGGCGTAGGGCGCGGCCTGCTCCAGGGCGATCTGGTTGAAGGTGAGCTGCTTGGCGCCCTTGCCGGCGATCTCCTCGAAGGAGACCGTCTTCTCGCCCAGGTACTTCAGCGCCAGCGAGTCCATGTCGTGGCGGGTCGCCGTGGAGTCGAGCACGTAGGACGCCAGCATGGTGTCCTCCAGCGGCCCGGCCACCGCGATGCCGTGATTGGCCAGCACCGAGATGTCGTACTTGAGGTTCTGGCCGATCTTGGTGCGGCGCTCGTCCTCCCAGAGCGGGCGCAGGGCCTCGAGCACGGCGTCGCGGTCGAGCTGCGCCGGGGCGTCGAGGTAGTCGTGGGCGAGCGGGATGTAGGCCGCCTCGCCCGGTTCGAGGGCGAGCCCGACGCCGACCACCTGGGCCTCCATGTAGTTGAGGCTGGTGGTCTCCAGGTCGAAGCAGAAGGCCTCCGCCTCCTCGAGGCGCGCGAGCCAGGCGTCGAGTTCGGCCTGCTCGAGGATGACGTGATCCTCGCGCCGGTTGCCCTCGCCCGCCGCGTTCTCGCCGCCCTCGTCGCTCGCACCGCCCGCGGCCGGCGCCGGGGTGCCGCCGGCGACGTCGTCGACGCCCTCGTGGCGGCCCTCCAGCAGCTCCGAGAGCCAGCCCTGGAACTCCAGCCGGCGATAGAGCGCGACCAGCGCCTCGCGGTCGGGGTGGGCGATGTCCAGGTCGTCGAGGCCCACCGGCAGCTCGCAGTCGGTCTTGATGGTGGCAAGCTCATGGGAGAGGAAGGCCTGGTCGCGGTGCTCCTCGAGCTTCTTGGGCAGCGTCTTGGCGCCGCGAAAGCCCAGGGTCTTGACCTTCTCCAGGTCGCCGTAGACGGTCTCGAGCCCGCCCTCCATGCCCTGCAGGAGGCCCAGCGCCGTCTTCTCGCCGACGCCCGGCACGCCGGGGATGTTGTCGACCTTGTCGCCCATCAGCGCCAGGAAGTCGATGATCCGCTCCGGGGGCAGGCCGAACTTCTCCTCGACGCCGGCGACGTCCAGGGTCTCGTCCTTCATGGTGTTAACCAGGGTGATATGAGCGTTGACCAGCTGGGCCATATCCTTGTCGCCGGTGGAGATCACCGCGTCGCGGCCGGCCTCGGTGGCGCGCCTCGCCAGGGTCCCGATGACGTCGTCGGCCTCCACCCCCTCGATGCACAGGAGCGGCAGCCCCAGCGCGCGCACGCAGTCGTGCAGCGGCGTCACCTGGGAGCGCAGGTCGTCGGGCATCGGCGGGCGATGGGCCTTGTACTCCTCGAACAGCTCATCGCGGAAGGTCTTGCCGGGGGCGTCGAAGACCACCGCCATGGGGCTGTCGGGATAGTCCTTGATCAGCCGCTTGAGCATGTTGAGCACCCCCTTGATCGCCCCGGTGGGCTGCCCCTCGGAGGTGGTCAGCGGCGGCAGGGCGTGGAAGGCGCGGTAGAGATAGGAAGAACCGTCGACGAGAACGATGGGCGTGTCGGCCATGTATCGGCATCCATTGAGGCGTGGCATAAGTAAGGAGTGACTGGCCATCCATGATACGCATTGCCGCCGGGTTTTGCCGCGGATGGTAGGCCACACGGCCACGAGCCCTTACACTGGAGTGACCACCGGGGCGGCCGAGGTGGATCGATCGTGGAGGCGGCCCCGTTTCCCTCGGTACTGGAGGCCATCATGAAGAAGATCCTGCGCAGCGACGCGCCCGCCCTGGGGCTCGGCCTTGTCCTGGCTACCGTCCTGGCGCTCCTTGTCAGCGCCGGCGCGCTCGCCCAGTCGGCCGGCGACCTCGAGCCGGACATCACCATTCGCGAGGAGGAGGATCGCACCATCCGCGAGTACCGGGTCAACGGCGAGCTCTACGCCATCGAGATCCAGCCCTCCGCCGGCCCCTCCTACTACCTCGTCGACCACGACGGCGACGGCGACTTCGAGCGCCGCGAGGGAGACCGCATCGCCGTGCCCCAGTGGGTGCTGAAGACCTTCTGATCCCCAGGCCGCCCCGCCGCGGCCTCCTGGCCTCGCCAACTCTCCCGCCGCGGTCGGGGCGCGTGCATCGGAGGGCCAAGTCGCTACAATAGGCGGCTTGGCATTTCCCGGGCGAGAGACACATGGCCGTATTCACACCGCTTACCGACCCTCAGGTCGCCGAGTTCCTCAGCCGCTTCGACGCGGGCTCGCTGGTCTCCGTCGAGGGCGTGCCCGCCGGCACCGAGAACAGCACCTTCTTCGTCACCACCGACCGACGCGAGCTGGTGCTGACCCTGTTCGAGCAGGGCGAGCACGAGGAGCTGCCGTTCTTCGTCGACCTGCTCGACTACCTGGACGAGCACCGCCTGCCGGTCCCGGGTCCCCTCCACGATCGCGACGGCGTGGCCCTGCACACCCTGGCCGGCAAGCCGGCGCTGCTGTTCCCCCGGCTGCCCGGCAAGCACCCCAAGGCGCCGAACCTCGCCCAGTGCCGCGAACTGGGCGACGCCCTGGGGCGCATGCACGCGGTCTCCCGGCACTTCCCCGGCCACCGCCCCAATCCCCGGGACCTGCACTGGCTGCTGCCCATGCACCACAAGGTACTGGTCTACCTGTCACCCGAGGACCAGGCGCTGATGAAGGACGAGGTGGAGACCTACCAGGGCTACTTCGGCGACGCGCCGGACCTGCCCCAGGGGGCCCTTCACGGCGATCTGTTCCGCGACAACACCCTGTTCGACGGGGATCGCCTGGGCGGACTGATCGACTTCTACAACGGCTGTACCGGCGACCTGCTGTTCGACCTGGCCATCGTCGTCAACGACTGGGCCACCGAGCCCGACGGCCGCCTGGACCCGGCCCGCCACGACGCCCTGCTCGGCGCCTACCTGGCCCGTCGGCCGCTCACCGCCGCCGAGCGCGATGCCTGGCCGATGATGCTGCGCCTGACCGCGCTGCGCTACTGGCTCTCCCGGCTGCTGGTGGTCTACGTCGATCCGCCGGCCCACGACCTCACCCCCCACGACCCCGACCAGTTCCGCACCGTCCTCGAGGCGCGCCTGGCGCACGGTGCCCTGCCGCTACCGGAAGGAGACGCATGAGTCAGCCCAAGAGCAAGGCCGGACCGGCCCAGCGAGCGCGCCGCACCTGGAACATCGACCAGTGGGGCAGCGGCTACTTCGACGTCAACGACGACGGCCAGGCCCTGGTGCGCCCGCTGGGCAGCGACGACGACGGCCCCGCCCTGCCCCTGCAGCCGCTGGTCCACAAGCTGCGCGAGGCCGGCCTGCGCCTGCCGGTGCTGGTGCGCTTCACCGACATCCTGCACGACCGGGTCGAGCAGCTCTGCGCCGCCTTCGACACCGCCATGCAGGAGGAGGCCTTCTCGGGCGGCTACACCGCCGTCTACCCGATCAAGGTCAACCAGCAGCGCCGGGTGGTCGAGTCGATCCTCGGCACCTACGAGCGCGGCCGCGGCCGCGTCGGCCTCGAGGCCGGCAGCAAGCCGGAGCTGCTGGCCGTGCTCGCGCTCTCCGCCGACGGCTCCTCGCTGATCGTCTGCAACGGCTACAAGGATCGCGAGTACATCCGCCTGGCGCTGATGGGCGAGAAGATCGGCCACCGGGTCTACCTGGTGGTGGAGAAGCTCTCGGAGCTGCCGCTGATCCTCGAGGAGGCGCGCCGCCTCGGCGTCACCCCGCGCATCGGCCTGCGCGCCCGGCTCTCCTCGGTGGGCCGCGGCCGCTGGCAGGACACCGGCGGCGAGAAGTCGAAGTTCGGCCTCACCGCCAGCCAGATCCTCAGCGTGGTGGCGCAGCTGCGCGAGGCCGATGCCCTGGAGAGCCTGCAGCTGGTGCACTTCCACCTCGGCTCGCAGATCGCCAACATCCGCGACATCCAGCGCGGCCTGCGCGAGTGCGCCCGCTTCTACCAGAGCCTGGTGGAACTGGGCGCCCCGGTGGACACCGTGGACGTCGGCGGGGGTCTCGGCATCGACTACGAGGGCACCCGCTCCAGGAGCTTCTGCTCCGCCAACTACTCCATGCTCGAGTACGCCCGCAACGTGGTGGCGGCCTTCGCCCAGGCCTGCGCCGAGCAGGAGCTGCCCCAGCCGCACATCATCAGCGAGTCCGGCCGCGCCCTGACCGCCCACCACGCGGTGCTGATTTCCAACGTGATCGGCGAGGAGCGGGTCAGCCACCTCTCACCCGAGCGGCGGGTGAAGGACGAGCCCCAGGTCGACGAGCTGTGGCGGGTCCACGACCTGCTCCACGAGCGCGCCGAACCCCGCGGCCTGGTGGAGGCCTGGCACGACCTGGTGCACGCCATGGGCGACCTCCAGGAGCGCTTCGTGATCGGCATGACCGACATCGACGCCCGTGCCGAGGGCGAGAGCGTCTACTTCGCCGCCTGCGCGCGGCTGCGCGGCCTGCTCGACAACCGCAACCGCGCCCACCGCGAGATCAGCGACGAACTGGCCGAGAAGCTCGCCGACAAGCTGTTCGTCAACTTCTCGCTGTTCCAGTCGGTGCCCGACGTCTGGGGCATCCAGCAGATCTTCCCGGTGCTGCCGCTGGAGGGCCTGCACCGCGGCCCCGAGCGGCGCGGCGTGATCCAGGACATCACCTGCGACTCCGACGGGCGCATCGACGGCTACGTCGACGGCCAGGGGGTCGAGACCACCCTGCCGCTGCCCGAGTGGCGCGAGGGCGAGGAGAAGCTGCTGGGCTTCTTCCTGGTGGGCGCCTACCAGGAGATCCTCGGCGACCTGCACAACCTGTTCGGCGACACCGACTCCGTGGACGCGGCCCTGACCGCCGACGGCGAGTGGTCGATCAGCCAGGCCCAGCAGGGCGATCGGGTCTCCGATGTGCTGGGCTACGTCAACTTCGACGTCTCGACCCTGCGCGACCACCTCGCCGAGCAGCTCGCCCGCAGCGGCCTCGACGGGGCCCAGCAGCGGGCCTTCCTCGACGACCTCTCCGACGGGCTCGACGGCTACACCTACCTCGAATAGGTAGGTACCGGCCTGGCGCCGATCGCCCCTAGACGACCACGCCCCGCGGCCTCGGCCGCGGGGCGTTGTCATGTCAGGGCGTTGTCGTTGTTAGCGACGTCGCGCTCGCTCAGTCCACCACGCGGGTCGTGACCGCGAGGCCGCCGTCAAGCGAGAAGGCGAGCGTGGCGCCCCGGGGCAGCGGACCGACGCCGGCCGGGGTGCCGGTGATCACCACGTCGCCGGGCTCCAGGGTGAAGTGGCGGCTCATCTGGGCCAGCAGCGCCGGCACAGGGAAGAGCATGTCCGCGCCCCGGCCGTGCTGGCGGGCCTCGCCGTCCACCTCGAGGGTGAAGGCGAGCGACGCCCAGTCCGGGACCTCGGTCAGTGGCAGGAAGGCCGAGAGCGGGCAGGCGCCGTCGAAGGCCTTGGCGACCTCCCAGGGATGCCCCTTCGCCTTCAGGCCCGCCTGGACATCGCGCAGGGTCAGGTCCAGGGCCAGCCCGAGGCCGGCCACGCCACGCTCGGCCTGCTCCGGCGTGGCGCTCGAGAGCGTCTCGCCGATCAGCAGCGCCAGCTCCGTCTCGTAGTGCACCTCGCCCCGGGCGAAGGGCGCCTTGATCGGCGCCTCCAGCGCCACGGCGGCGGTCGCCGGCTTGATGAACAGCAGCGGCTCGCTCGGCACCGGGTTGTCCAGCTCCCGGGCGTGCTCGGCGTAGTTGCGGCCGACGCAGACGATCTTGCCGAGCGGCTCGGCGAACGGCCGGCCATCGGTGAAACGGGGCACGAAGCGCATGGGGACTCCTCTCCTTCTCGTGGGTGCCGGGGCGGTCGAACGACCGGCATTTCAGTCTACCGAAGCCGGCCCCGGGGTCCAGCGCCGCCCGATCGAGCACGCCTCGTCATCACGCAACTGAAAGAATCCGCGGCTAGGGTAGGCACATCACGCCTCGAGTCGTGAGCCCAGGATCCGGAAGACCAGCGCATGTTTAGCTCGCCTGCGGGCGAGCTCTTTTTTGGCTGAAGAAAGGCGGGAAGAAGGCGGGAAGGAAGCGGCGTGATCACAAAGTGGATACGCACAAAAAAACCGCCTTCGAGGGCGGTTGCTTGTATGCTGCGACTCATTTTCCCGATGCTTCTATGGTGCCGGCACCAGGAGTCGAACCCGGGACCTACTGATTACAAGTCAGTTGCTCTACCAACTGAGCTATGCCGGCGCGGGAACCGACTCGAGTCACAGAATCGGAAACAGGGTTGACGTGGCTGGGGTAGCAGGATTCGAACCTGCGCATGCCGATACCAAAAACCGGTGCCTTACCGCTTGGCTATACCCCAGCATTATGGTGGCCAGAGACGGAATCGAACCGCCGACACGGGGATTTTCAATCCCCTGCTCTACCAACTGAGCTATCTGGCCCCTCGCCAACGGTGCGTATTAAACCGCACTGGCCCGCCGCCGTCAACTCTTTTTGATTCAGAAAGTTGGAAGGCAGTCGCGGGCCCCGTCGCGCCTACTGCTCGGGCGGCACGTAGCCCTCGGCCTGGTCGGTTTCCCGGTTGTCGAGGAAGCGCTCCATCTGCTCCATCAGGTACTCCCGGGAGGCGGCGTCGAGCATGTTGAGGTGCTTCTCGTTGATCAGGCGGGTCTGCAGCGCCTGCCACTCCTCCCAGGCCCGCTTCGAGACGCTGGCCTGGATCTCCTGGCCCTTCTTGCCCGGCAGCGGCGGGAACGGCAGGGCCTCCATCTCCTTCTGGTACTTGCGGCAGAACACGATCTGGCTCATCGGGACTCTCCTCGTGCGGGCTCAGGGCCCGGCGGTGGTGGTCAGGGCAAAGGGGGCCAGCGACTCCAGCAGCGCCTTGACCGGCGCCGCCAGGCCGATGCTGGCGGGATCGGCGGGATCGTACCAGCGGCGCGCCTCGCCCACCGAATCCAGCCGGGCGATGCGCGCCGGCTGCGGGGTAATCTCGAGGCGGAAGTGGCTGAAGACGTGGGTGAAGGGCGTCCAGGCCGCGTCGAGCTCGCTGCCCGGCGCATGGACGGCCAGCCAGGCCGCCAGGGCCTCGCGATCGTCGAACTGGGGCAGGCTCCAGAGCCCGCCCCACAGGCCGCTGGCGGGGCGCTGCTCGAGCAGCACGCGCCCCTCGCCGTCCTGCAGCAGCAGCATGGTGGTGGTGCGAGTCGGCACGGCCTTCTTCGGCTTCGACTCGGGGAAGCGCTTCTCCTCGCCGCGGGCATGGGCGAGGCACTCCGCCTCGAAGGGGCAGCGGGCGCAGTCCGGCTGCCCGCGACGGCAGAGGGTCGCTCCCAGGTCCATCATCGCCTGGGTGAAGTCGACCACGCGCGCCTCGGGGGTATAGTGCTCGGCCAGGGCCCAGAGGCGGCGCTCCACCGCCGGCCGCCCCGGCCAGCCCTCCACGGCGTGCAGGCGCGTCAGCACCCGCTTAACGTTGCCGTCGAGGATCACCGCCCGCCGCCCGGTGCTCTGGGCGATGATCGCCCCGGCCGTGGAGCGACCGATACCGGGCAGCGCGGCCATCGCCTCGAGGCTCTCCACCGGAAACGCCCCGCCGTGCTCCTCGACGACGACCCGCGCGGCCTTGTGCAGGTTGCGCCCCCGGGCGTAGTAGCCGAGCCCGGTCCAGAGGTGCAGCACCTCGTCCTGCCCGGCGGCGGCCAGGGTGGCGACGTCGGGGAAGCGCGCCATGAAGCGCTCGAAGTAGGGGATCACCGTGGCGACCTGGGTCTGCTGCAGCATGATCTCCGAGACCCATACCCGGTAGGGACTGCGATCCTGCTGCCAGGGCAGGTCGTGGCGGCCGTGCTCGTCGAACCATGCGAGCAGGCGCTGCTGGAAGCGTTCGGGGGGCAGGATGGCGGGCGGCATCTCGCTCATGGACTCTCTCAACGACTATTTCGACGGATCGCTCGACACGATGCTCTCAGGGCACGAAAAAAAGCGCCGACTGGGGAAGTCGGCGCAGGGACTGGTCTAGGTCTTGCTCAATTGAAGAGACCTTCCAGGGCGTTGCGAAGTTCCCGGCCGGCCTCCTCGCCGAGGCGCTCGTCGATCTTCTCGACGGCGCCCTCGAGACGCTCCTCGACCTTCTCTCCGGCCCGCCGGGTGGCCTCGTCGCGCAGCAGCCCGGCGAGGGTGCCCTGGAAGGCCTCGCGGTCGAAGCGGCACCACTCGGCGCTGTCGCCCCCGAGGGTACCGTCGCAGCGCACCGGCAGCGGCACCCGCGCCAGCCGCGGGTTGACCTCGCAGGGCGCATTGTCGGCGTCCACCAGGCGTACCGCGGCGCGCAGGTCGAACTGCTCGCTGACCAGGTCGATGCGACCTTCGCCGTCGACCCGCATGCCGGGCAGGGTGACCAGCAGGTCGTCGCTTGTCACCTCGCCCTCGTCCAGGGTCAGGCCGGCGCGGATCCGCTCGAAGCGTGTCTGATCGGCCCATTCGCGGTCGAGGGTCTTGCCCTGCAGGGTGGCCGCCGCCGTGCAGAGCTCCTCGCCGACGTTGAGCTCGTTGAAGGCGCCCTCGTCGATGCGCGTCTCGAGGCGGCCGCTCAGGTGGCGCCGGAGCTCCAGCAGGGAGTTGCCGCGACTGGTCAGCTCGCCCTCGCCGCTGAAGCGCCCGCTCAGGGGCGAGGGCGCCTCGTCCCGGGCCTCGAGCAGCGACTCGAGGCGCACCCGCTCGGCCCTGGGCGCGAGCTGCCAGCGGATCGGGCTCTCGCGCAGGTCGAGGGCACCGTCGGCGGCCAGGCTCCCCTCGTAGAAGCGGGAGGTGAAGTCGACCAGGCGATGACGGCCGTCGCGCCCCTCGAGGGTCAGGTCGACGTCCTGGAAGTCCAGCCCCGCGAGGCGCAGCTGCCCCAGGGCGAGATGGGCGTCGAGGTCGAGCTCGGCGAGCCAGGAGGCGGGCACCAGCGTCTCCTCCGCCTGGGCGTGGGCGCGGCGGATGCCCGGCAGCCGCCAGCGCGAGGCGGCGTCGTCGGCGACGCCTGCCGGCGGCAGGTAGCCGTCCAGGTCGAGACGATCCCCCTGCAGGTCGGCGGCGAGCAGGCCGCCGTCGAAGCGCCCCGCCAGGCGGCCGGTGAAAGTGGCGTCGTCGAGCACCAGGGTCAGGCCGGCGAGCTCGAAGCGCTCGAGATCGCCGCTGACCGGGCTGGTCAGCGCCACGTCGCTGAGGGCCTGGCCGTTGGCCATGGGCGGCATCGCCGCGAAGCGCGCAAGCCAGGGGCGCAGCGACAGCGGCGTCAGGCGCAGCTGGCCGGTATAGGCCGGCGCCCCGCCGAGGTCTCTGAGGTTGAGGTTGCCGTTGAGCTTGAGGGCGTCGGGGCCGGTCAGCTCCAGCTCGCGCAGGCGGGCGCTCTGGGCGTCGAGGTCGGCGTCCAGCGTGAAGGCGAGCGACAGCGGCAGGGGCTTCTCGCCCAGGCGCGGGTGATGGAGGCTGGCGTCGAGGGCGCCCTCGTCCAGCTGCACGCTGCCCTCGCCGAGGTTCAACACCATCCGCTCGCCCTGCAGGTTGAGTTTCTGCTCGTTGGCGAGGCTGGCCAGGCGGTTGACCGTCTTGAGGCTCAGCCCCTCCAGCACGTGCCGCCCCTCGGCGAGCCCCAGGTCGACCCGGGTCTCGAGGGAGACGTCGCTGAGCAGGCGCGGCTCGGTCGGCGTATCCCGCTCGTCGAGGCCGTCGTGCAGCCGCAGGCGGAAGGAGGAGGTAAGCGGGAAGGCGCTGCCGGGGTTGACATTGCTGCCGCGCACCTCGAGGGCCTCGAGGCGCAGCTCGCGGTCGGCCTGGGCGTCGCGGAAGTGCACCTCGCCGCGGCGCACCTGAACGCTGGCGATGTTGAGGGCCACCGAGAGGCCCTTGCCGCCGTCCGGGGCGGGGCCGGCACTGGCCGGCGCCAGGGCGGCCTCGGCCTGCTCGCCGCGCTCGCCCAGCCGCTCGAGGATCACCTCCCAGTTGCCCTGGCCCTGGGCGTCGCGCTCGAGGTCGAGATAGAGGTCGTCGAGGGTCAGGCCGTCGATGGCGATCTCGCCGCGCAGCAGCGGTGCGAAGGCAAGGCTGACCTCGGCATGGGAGAGCGCGGCGAAGGGCGCCGAATCGTCGGCCTGGTCGGGCAGCCGGGCCTCGGCCTGCTGCACGCCGACCCCCAGCCGGGGATAGAAGGACCAGGAGAGCGGGCCGTCCAGGGTCAGCTCGAGCCCGCTGTGCTCGCGCACGACCTCGACCAGGCGCGGCTTGAGGTCATCGGGATCGAAGAAGGTGGTGACATAGACCACGGCACCGACCATCACCAGGCCGAGGACACCGATCGCGGCAAGCAGGGTGCGCAGCAGGCGCTTCATCGGTCACCTCCCTGTGACCAGAGGTTGAGTTCGAAGTAGTCCCCGTCCTGGGTGAGCCGATAGCCGAGCCGCGAGAGCAAGAGCTGGTCGGCCATGGGCAGCTGGGAAGAGACGGCGAAGAGGCGGCGCCCCTCGGCGTGGGCGGCCTCGCTGACCAGCGCCAGCAGGCGCGAGCCGACGCCGCGGCGGCGCGTGGTCTTGCGCACGCAGAGGTTCGACAGCCACCAGGCGTTCTGGTCGAGCTTCACCGCCACGGCGCCCAGCAGCCGGTCGTTGAAGCGGGCACAGCTGAACAGGTGGCCGCCGGCCAGGTGTTCGCGAATGAAGTCATCCACGGGGAGGGGGAGGCGCTCGGGGGGCGCGTCCGTGAAGATGCGTGCAAGGTCGAGACGTATCTGGGCATCCGCTTCCCAGGCGTCCTGGTCGACCTGTTGCAGGGTCACCGGCATGCGTGGATCTCCTTGAGGCCGGGGCGGAAGGCGTGCCGCCACTGTCATGGGCCGCATTGTAGCGGATGGGGTGAGCGATTCACTATAATGGCAGGCTCTCGGCGTCCGGCACAGCGCACGACGCCCCTTCGTATTATGGCCGGCGGGCATCCCCGGCCCCCTCGACACGCGCCCAGGCGCGGGAGATCCGACATGTCCGAGCGTATCGCCACGGTCACCCGGAACACCCGGGAAACCCAGATCACGGTGACCATCAACCTCGACGGCGAGGGGCGCCTGGCCTGCGAGACCGGGGTGCCCTTCCTCGACCACATGCTCGACCAGGTGGCGCGCCACGGCCTGATCGACCTGGACATCGCGTGCCAGGGCGACCTGCACATCGACGATCACCACACCGTCGAGGACATCGGCATCACCCTGGGCCAGGCCTTCCACCAGGCGATCGGCGACAAGCGTGGCATCTACCGCTACGGCCACGCCTACGTGCCCCTGGACGAGGCGCTCTCCAGGGTGGTGGTGGACTTCTCCGGCCGCCCGGGGCTGAGCATGGACGTGGAGTTCACCCGCGCCAGCATCGGCCGCCTGGACACCCAGCTGTTCTGGGAGTTCTTCCAGGGCTTCGTCAACCACGCCCGGGTGACCCTGCACGTCGACAACCTGAAGGGCTTCAACGCCCACCATCAGGCGGAAACCATCTTCAAGGCCTTCGGCCGCGCCCTGCGCATGGCCGTGGAGCAAGACCCGCGCATGGCGGGCCAGATGCCGTCCACCAAGGGCAGCCTCTGAGGCCGCCACACGAACAACACGAGGAGCGTCCCATGACCATTGCCGTCATCGACTACGGAATGGGCAACCTGCATTCCGTCGCCAAGGCACTGGAGCACGTCACTCACGAGAACGTGGTCGTGACGCGGGATGCCCGTCGCATCCGCGGCGCCACCCGCCTGGTCCTGCCCGGCCAGGGCGCCATCCGCGACTGCATGGGCGAGCTGGAGAAGACCGAGCTTCGTGGCCTGGTCGAGGAGCTGCTCGCCGCCCAGGAGAAGCCGCTGCTCGGCATCTGCGTCGGCCAGCAGATGCTGCTCGACCACAGCGAGGAGAACGGCGGCATCGGCTGCCTGGGCTTCCTGCGCGGCGAGGTGAAGAAGTTTCCCGCCGACATGCGCGACGACATGGACCATCGCCTCAAGGTGCCGCACATGGGCTGGAACCTGGTGCACCAGCACCACGACCACCCGCTATGGGCGGGCATCGACCAGGACGAGCACTTCTATTTCGTGCACAGCTACTACGTCGAGGCAGCCGACGACGCCACGGTGTTCGGCACCACCGACTACGGCCGGGTGAGCGCCCACGTGGCCGTCGGCCGCGACGCCACCTTCGCCGTGCAGTTCCACCCGGAGAAGAGCTCCCGGGCCGGCCTCCAGCTGCTGGAGAACTTCGTGCAGTGGACGCCCTGAGCGGCGCCACGGCCTGAGCACGGTTCCGACGATCGCCGATTGACGACAACAAGGGCGCGCAGGCGCCGAATGGAGACCCGACACATGCTGGTAATTCCCGCCATCGACCTCAAGGACGGCCAGTGCGTGCGCCTCAAGCAGGGACGCATGGACGATGCCACCACCTACGGCGATGATCCGGTCGCCATGGCCGCCCGCTGGGTCGAGGCCGGCGCCCGCCGCCTGCACCTGGTCGACCTCAACGGCGCCTTCGAGGGCGAGCCGGTCAACGGCGAGGCGGTCACCGCCATCGCCCGCGCCTACCCGGACCTGCCGATCCAGATCGGCGGCGGCATCCGCTCCGCCGCCACCATCGAGCACTACCTCGAGGCCGGGGTCTCCTACGTGATCATCGGCACCAAGGCGGTCAAGGAGCCGACCTTCGTCGGCGAGATGTGCCGTGCCTTCCCGGGCCACGTGATCGTCGGCCTGGACGCCCGGGACGGCTTCGTCGCCACCGACGGCTGGGCCGAGGTCTCCACGGTCAAGGCCACCGAGCTCGCCAAGCGCTTCGCCGACGACGGGGTCTCCTCCATCGTCTACACCGACATCGCCCGCGACGGCATGATGCAGGGCGTCAACGTCGAGGCCACCGCCGAGCTCGCCCGCGAGGGCGGCCTGCCGGTGATCGCCTCCGGCGGCGTCACCGACCTCGAGGACCTGCGGTCGCTGGCCAAGGTGGCCGACGACGGCATCCTCGGCGCCATCACCGGCCGGGCCATCTACGAGGGCAGCCTCGACGTGGCCGAGGCCCAGCGGCTGTGCGACGCGCTCAGCCAGAAGGGGGGCTGATCCATGGGACTCGCCAAGCGCATCATCCCGTGCCTGGACGTCGACGCCGGCCGCGTGGTCAAGGGCGTCAACTTCATCGGCATCCGCGACGCCGGTGACCCGGTGGAGATCGCCCAGCGCTACAACCAGCAGGGCGCCGACGAGATTACCTTCCTCGACATCACGGCGAGCCACGAGGACCGCGACACCACGGTGGAGATGGTCGAGCGTATCGCCGGCGAGGTGTTCATCCCGCTCACCGTGGGCGGCGGCATCCGCACCTGCGACGACATCCGCACCATGCTCAACGCCGGCGCCGACAAGGTGTCGATCAACACCGCCGCGGTGACCAATCCCGACTTCGTGCACGAGGCCGCCGAGCGCTTCGGCAGCCAGTGCATCGTGGTGGCCATCGACGCCAAGAAGGTCTCCGCCGAGGGCGAGCCCGAGCGCTGGGAGATCTTCACCCACGGCGGGCGCCGCCCCACCGGCCTCGACGCCGTGGAGTGGGCGAAGAAGATGGTGGCCTACGGTGCCGGCGAGCTGCTGCTGACCAGCATGGACCGCGACGGCACCAAGGCCGGCTTCGACCTGGGCGTGACTCGGGCCATCGCCGAGGCCGTGAGCGTGCCGGTGATCGCCTCCGGTGGCGTCGGCAACCTCGACCACCTGGTGGATGGCGTCCTCGAGGGCGGCGCCGACGCGGTGCTGGCGGCCAGCATCTTCCACTTTGGCGAGTACACCATCCCCGAGGCCAAGCGGTACATGGCCGAGCGGGGGATCGAGATGCGGCTGTAGTGCTCGAATGAGATGAGCGCCGGGGGCAAGGCGGAGCGAGGGTCTTTTGACCAGGGACGTCAAAAGTAGCGCCCAAGGACGGGTTCACAGCGCCCTCGCGAAGGCTTGACGCCGGATAAGCTCATCGTCTCTCGCTTGCGACCGACTCAAGACGACAAAGGGCCCGCCAACTGGCGGGCCCTTGGGGTTCTGGTCGATGTGCGGGCGGCTACTCCTCGACGGAGAGCCCCAGGTTGCTGACGCCGTCGTTGCGCCCCAGGCGACGCAGCGCCTTGAGCGCCTCGCGATCGAGCTCGCCCTCCACCGCCTCGAGCACGGCGTCCTGGAAGTCGTTCTCGTCCGCCATCAGCGGATGGTCGCGCACCAGGGCGGCGAGGCGCTCGGCGTCCTCCTCGCCCTCGGTGAGCTCGATGAAGGCGCGCACCCCGCTGCGCGAGGCGCGGCTGACCTCGAGCACCGCCTCGGAGGCCTCGCCGCGCAGGGTGTCGAGGATCGCCGAGAGCGCGACGACCGCCTCCAGCGCCCGCCGGGCGCCGAAGCTGTCGTCCTCGGCGGGGGGCTCCAGCTCGGCGAGCTTATCGGCCTGGCGGTCGAAGTCGATGCGCGCCTCCTTCACCGCCAGCCGCTCCCAGACCAGATCCAGGATCACCCGCAGGCCGTGGGGATCGCCCTGGCCGCTGTTCTCGGCATAGAGGCCCTGACAATAAAAGACATAGTTGGGCAGCAGGCGCTCGCACAGCGCCGCCATGAAGGCCTGCTGGCGACGCGGCTCGAGCCGCTGCAGGCGCTGAAAGAAACCGCTCATGGATTCTCCTTGGAATATCGCTGTCTCAGCATCGTCCCTTCGCTCATGGCTGGACGCAGGCGGGGCTGATCCGGCGACGGCTCTTCGAGGAGGCGCTGTGAATACTTCCCTGTACGCTACCGACGCCATCCCTGGCGTAGGACCTCCTCTACGAGCTATCCCCGGCGCCCCTCCGCTACATCAGGGCCACATACGCGCCGGCGATACCTTTCCCCGCTCATCGAACAGCACGCCCTCGGCCACCAGGCGGCGGCGCTGCTCCTCGGCGCCGCCGTGATCGGCCAGCCGGCGCGAGGCGGTGATGACCCGGAACCAGGGCAGGCCGTGGCCGGCGGGCAGCTCGCGCAGCGCCCGGGCCACCAGCCGCGGCGTGCCGCCCTCGGTCATGGCGGCGATGCGCCCGTAGGTCGTGACCCGTCCCGGCGGGATCTCGGCCAGCACGGTCAGTATCTGTTCCTTGAGGGCCGCGTTCATGTACCCTGCCTTCCCCTGCATTTTGCTGATATTGGCGAGGTCGCCCGCATGCACGTTCACCTGCTTCAGCACAGCCCCTACCAGGGGCCCGGCCGGATCGCCGACTGGCTCGACAGCATGGGACATAGCCACACCGTCTTCCACCTCGATGCGGGCGAGCTGCCGCCGCGGTTCGGCGACGGCGATGCCCTGATCGTGCTCGACGGCCCCGAGGGCCTCGCCGACGAGCGGACCCGCCCCTGGCTCCGGGCGGAGCGCAAGCTGGTGGCCCAGGCGCTGGACGGCCGCAAGCCGCTGCTGGGCATCGGCTACGGCGCCCGGATGATCGCCGAGACCCTCGGCGCGGTCGTCGGCCGGGGCACGGTGGCCGAGACCGGCTGGCACCGGGTGACCCTCGCCCCGCTGACGCCCGTCGACCTGCCGGAGACCTTCGAGGCCTTCATGTGGCACCGCGAGGTCTTCGCCCTGCCCGACTATGCCCTGGCGCTGGGCCAGAGCGAGGCGAGCCCGCTGCAGGGCTTCACCTGGGACGACGGCCGGGTGCTGGCCCTGCTCTGCCACCTGGAGGCCACCGCGGAGAGCGTCGCCGCCCTGCTCGACCACCAGCCGCCGCCCGAGGGCAGCGAGAAGAGCCCCCACGCCCAGGCGCCCGCGGCGATGCTCGACGACCCGAAGCGCTTCGACCGCCTCGCCCCGCTGCTCGACCGGCTGCTGTCCCAGTGGCTGCGCCACGCCGCGCGCTGAGCCTCAGGCCGGCTCTTGCACGGGCCGGTTCGCCTCCCGCGCCTCGGCCGCCCACTCCCGGGCGAACGCCAGGCAGCTCTCCCAGTCGCCCACGTGGAGGAAGTGGCGCTCGGGATGCTTCTCCAGCTGGTGACGGTAGAGCGGATCGTAGTATTCGGTGAGCAGCGGGGCCAGCCAGGCCTCGTGGGCGCTGCTGTTGCCGCGCTCGTGCTCGCGGAAGGCCAGCGCCTGGAGGCGCTGCAGCCGCGCCAGGCGTGCCTGGCCCAGGCGCTTTCTCAGCCGACCGAGGGCCGCGGCGAGCTGCTTGCGCATCAGCGTCCAGCCCAGCCAGTCGCCGAACTGCTGGCGATGGACCTCCCAGAGGTCGTCGATATAGTCCTTGCGGATCTGCTCCAGGCGCCAGTCCAGCGGCATCTCGATGCGGATGCGCGGCGCCTCGAGCATGCCCCCCCAGAAGGTCAGCGGGATGTTGGAGGTGCCGATGCGCCGCGACTCGTCCTCCAGCACCAGCGGCCCGGGCAGGTCCAGCAGCCGGCGGCCCATGGCGTGCTCGAAGTCGATCTGGGTAGGCGCCGGCAGCGGGTGTCGGCCGAAGGCCGAGCCCTTGTGGCGGGCGCACCCCTCGAGGTCGAGCCCCTCCTCCAGGGCCAGGATCAGCGAGGTCTTGGCACAGCCGGTGAGCCCGCCCACCACCAGCTGCGGCTGTTCGGCGGCGGCGTCGATGCGCGCGCAGAGCGCCTGGCGCATGGCCTTCCAGCCCCCGCGGATACGCGGGCGGGTGATGCCGGCATCGGCCAGCCACTGCTGGGCGGTCTGCGAGCGCAGCCCGCCGCGGAAGCAGTAGATGACGGCGTCGGGGTGGGCCTCGACGAGGCGCTGCCAGGCGGCGACCCGGGCGGCCTTGAGGCCGCCGCTTACCAGCCGCTCGCCCAGGGCGATGGCCGCGTCCTGGCCGCGCGCCTTGTACTCGATGCCGACGAGATGACGCTCCTCGTCGTCCATCAGCGGCAGGTTGACGGCGCCGGGCAGCTTCCCCTGGGCGAACTCCACGGGGGCGCGCACGTCGATCAGCACGCGCTCCTGCCGGAGCAGCTCGAGGTCCGGCTCGACCAGCGGCAGGCTCATCCGCGCACCTCGATCAGCGACGACCCGCCGGCCTTGACTACCTCGCCGAAGGGCGTGAGCGCGAGGCCGTGGTCGCGACCGATGCGCTGCACGTCGTCCTCCCAGGAGGGGTGCACCGAGAGCAGCAGGCCGCCGGAGGTCTGCGGGTCGCAGAGCCACTGCCAGTGCGCCTCGTCCATCTCCGGCAGGCTCGCGCCCAGGGCCTCGCGGTTGCGTTGGGTGCCGCCGGGCACCGCCCCCTGGCGGCGATAGGCCTCGGCCTCGGCGAGCCGCGGCAGGCGCCGGAAGTCGACCCGCGCGCCGACGCCGCTGGCCGAGCAGATCTCGGCGAGGTGGCCGGCCAGGCCGAAGCCGGTGACGTCGGTCATGGCGTGCACGCCCTTGACCTTCGCCAGCGCCGTGCCGATGGCGTTGGAGCGCAGCATGGTCGAGCGGGCCAGCTCCTGGTGGCCGGCCTGAAGCAGGCCGCGCTTCTCGGCGGTGGTGAGCAGGCCCACGCCTAGCGGCTTGGTCAAGAACAGCAGGTCGCCGGGCTTCGCGCCCTTGTTGAGCTTGAGGTGCTCGAGATCGACCAGGCCGTTGACCGAGAGGCCGAAGATCGGCTCCGGCGACTCGATAGAGTGGCCGCCGGCCAGCGCCAGCCCGAGCTCGCGGCACACCGCCTGGGCGCCGCCCACCACGTCGCCGGCGACCTCCGCGCCGAGCTTGTCCAGCGGCCAGCCGAGGATGCCCAGCGCCATCACCGGCGTGCCGCCCATGGCGTAGACGTCGCTGATGGCGTTGGTGGCGGCGATGCGCCCGAAGTCGAAGGGATCGTCGACGATGGGCATGAAGAAGTCGGTGGTGGCGATCATGCCGCGCCCGTCGCCCAGGTCATAGACGGCCGCGTCCTCGCGGCCCTGGTTGCCGACGATCAGCCGCGAGTGGCTGCTCCCGGGGCCGGCCTTGGCGAGGATCCCGTCGAGCACGTCGGGGGCGATCTTGCACCCGCAACCGGCGCCGTGGCTGTACTGGGTCAGGCGGATGGCGCTCATCTCGTTCTCCTTGGCGTGTGTCATCGCATTCTACCTCAAGTATGCCGGGGCTAGAGGGCGTCGAGGGCCTCGGCGAGCTTGTCCACGGCGACCACCTCCATCCCCTCGGGGCTGCGCTTGGGGGCGTTGCCCCGGGGCACGATGGCTCGGGTGAAGCCGTGCTTGGCCGCCTCGACGATGCGCTCCTGGCCGCTGGGCACCGGGCGGATCTCGCCGGACAGCCCCACCTCGCCGAACACCACCAGCTCACGGGGCAGCGGCCGGTTCTGCAGGCTGGAGACCACCGCGACCAGCACCGCCAGGTCGGCGCTGGTCTCCAGCACCTTGACCCCGCCGACCACGTTGAGGAAGACGTCCTGGTCGCCGGTGAAGAGCCCGCCGTGGCGGTGCAGCACCGCCAGCAGCATGGCCAGGCGGTTCTGGTCGAGGCCCACGGCGACACGGCGCGGGTTGCCCAGCGCCGACTCGTCGAGCAGCGCCTGCACCTCGACGAGGATCGGCCGGGTGCCCTCCCAGACCACCATCACCAGGCTCCCGGCGCTCTGCTCCTCGTTGCGCGAGAGGAAGATGGCGCTGGGGTTCTTCACCTCCTTCATGCCGTGCTCGAGCATCGCGAACACCCCCAGCTCGTTGACCGCGCCGAAGCGGTTCTTCTGGCCGCGCAGGGTACGGAAGCGCGAGTCGGCCCCGCCCTCGAGCAGCAGCGAGGCATCGATCATGTGCTCGAGCACCTTGGGGCCGGCCAGGCTGCCGTCCTTGGTGACGTGGCCGACCAGCAGCAGCACGGTGTTGGACTGCTTGGCGAAGCGGGTCAGCGCGGCGGCGGACTCGCGCACCTGGGCCACGCCCCCGGGCGCCGAGGCGATGTCCTCCAGGTGCATGGTCTGGATGGAGTCGATGATCAGCACCTCGGGGCGCTCGCGCTCGGCCACGCCGAGGATGGTCTCGACGCTGGTCTCGGCGAGCATCTTCAGGCCCTGGGTGGGCAGCTGCAGGCGATGGGCGCGCATCGCCACCTGGGAGAGCGACTCCTCGCCGGTGACGTAGAGCGAGGACCGTTCCTGGGCGAGCTTGCAGGCGGTCTGCAGCAGCAGGGTCGACTTGCCGGCGCCGGGATGGCCGCCGAGCAGCACCGCGGAGCCCGGCACCAGGCCGCCGCCCAGCACCCGGTCGAACTCCTCGAAGGTCGAGGAGAGCCTCGGCACCTCGCTGAGATCGACGCTGGCCAGGTCGACCACCTCGCGAGAGAGGCTGCCGGCATAGCCGCCGCGCCCGGCGCCGCTCGCCCCGCCGCCCGAGCCCGCCCCGGGGCGCGCGGCGGCCAGGCGCACCTCGCTGAGGGTGTTCCACTCCTGGCAGCTGGTGCACTGGCCCTGCCACTTGCGGTATTCGGCACCGCACTCGGTGCAGACGAAGGCGCTCTTCACTTTGGCCATGGGGCCCTCTCTCCCTCGATGACGGGGCCGCTCGACGACGGCCCGGCTGACAGTCGGGCCATTCTAGCAGCCGCGGGCCGCCGCCGGCGGGGCCCCACGCGGACCGGGCCCGCAACGACGTGGGGCGGCCCTGAGGCCGCCCCGGTACCGCTCGCTCGCCGAATCAGAGACGCTTGAGCTGCAGCATCTCGCTGTTCTGGAAGCGACGCAGGTTGGGATCGATCAACTCCAGCGTCTGGGGATCGACGCGCAGGAAGTAGTAGGTCTGGCCCTCGCCGTCGGGCACGAGCTCATAGACGGTGGCGGAGGGATCCTGCTCGGTGCCCTGCAGGACCTCCCAGTTGCCGGCGTAGTTCTCGTCCGGCGGGTTCTGCGGGTGGGCCCGGTAGGATGCGTCCAGGTCGAAGGTCCGCTCCGCGGCCGCGCCCTGCGCCTCGCCGTTGAGGGTCACGTTGAGGTCGATGCCCTCGCAGTTGCGGCACGGCAGGGTGCCCTGGTAGGTCACCGTGGTCGCTTCCATCTCGGTGGCGGCCTGATCGGTGGGGCCGGTCGCACAGCCGGCCAGCAGCGCGGCGAGGGCAGAGCCGACCAGCAAGGTCCTGATTTGCATGTATGTCCTCCTAACCAATGGGCATGACGCCGTGAGACACGGCTACCTGACTCACAGCATAACCTCTCGTGTGCTCCGCCGACAGCCTCGCCCGGACGCCGGCCTCACCCCGGCGGCTGGACGTGGGTGAAGACCAGGATCAGCACCAGGGGCATGATCAACAGGCTGCCCAGGTTGCCGATCAGCACCAGGGAGGCCACCCGGTGGGGCTCCTGACGATACTGCTCGGCCACGAGGTAGTTCAACACCGCCGGCGGCAGGGCGGCGAAGACCCACAGGGCCGCCGCCTGCAGGCCCGAGAGCTCGAGCCAGACGATCAGCGGCGCGGCGAGCACCAGCCCCGAGAGCGGGCAGAGCAGGGCGCCGAGCAGGCCCGTGCGCCAGTCGCCGAAGTCGATCTCCAGCATGCGCACCCCCAGGGCGAAGAGCATCAGCGGGATGGCGACGCCCCCCAGCATGTGCATCGCCTCCAGCCCCCAGCCCGGCAGCGGCACCCCACCCAGGTTGACGCCGAGTCCAGCGAGGCTCGCCAGCACGATGGGCATGCGCAGCATCCGCCACAGCGGGGTATGCGGGCTGAGCATGTAGAGCCCCACCGAGAAGTGCAGCAGCATCTCGACGATGAACAGCACCACCGCCGCCGGCAGCGCCTGCTCGCCGAAGGCCAGCACCAGCAGCGGCAGGCCCATGTTGCCGGAGTTGTTGAACATCATCGGCGGCAGGAAGGTCTTCGCATCGAGCTTCAGCCACTTCGCCACCGGCCAGAGCAGCAGCCCCGAGCCCAGCACCACCGCGGCCGCCGCCAGGGCGAGCCGGGCGTAGTCCGCGAGCGGCGCCTGGCGGTCGGCCAGCACGGCGAACACCAGTAGGGGCACGAAGAGCTCCATGTTGAGGGTGTTCAGCCCGCGGATGTCCGGCGTGCGAAAGCGGCCGTAGAGGGTGCCGCAGCCCGCGATCAGGAAGACGGGCAGCAGGGTGGCGATGATCTGGGCGGTCATGGCGGGGAATCCGTAGGCGGCGAACAGTCGAACAGGGCGAGCCCCGAGCCTAGCATGGGCGCGGCTTGCGCGGTCGAGGCGCTCGGGTCACCATGAGCTCAGTCCCCACCCCTCGAGCGAGTGATCATGAGCAAGTTCTGGAGCCCTGAGGTTCGCGAGCTGACGCCCTACGTACCGGGAGAGCAGCCCCGCGAGCGGCTGATCAAGCTGAACACCAACGAGAACCCCTACCCGCCGGCCCCGGCCGTCGAGGCGGCCCTGCGCGAGTTTTCCGCCGACCACCTGCGCCGCTACCCGGACCCGACCTCGCTGGCCCTGCGCGAGGCCCTGGCCGAGTCGCTCGGGGTGGAGACCGCCCAGGTCTTCGTCGGCAACGGTTCCGACGAGGTGCTGGCCCTGGCCTTCCAGGCCTTCTTCCGCCAGTCGCGGCCGCTGTCGATGCCGGCCATCTCCTACAGCTTCTATCCGGTCTACTGCCGCCTCTACGGGGTCGAGCGCCGCCCGCACCCGCTGGACGACCAGTGGCGCGTCGACCTCGACGCCTTCCCCGAGGAGGCCGGCGGCGTGATCTTCGCCAATCCCAACGCTCCCACCGGCCACGGCCACGGACGCGAGGCCATCGCCCGGCTGCTCGAGCGGGTCACCGAGTCGGTGGTGCTGGTCGACGAGGCCTACGTGGACTTCGGCGGCGAGAGCGCGGCCCCGCTGGTCGAGCGCTATCCCAACCTGCTGGTCACCGGCACCTTCTCCAAGTCGCGCAGCCTCGCCGGCCTGCGCCTGGGCTACGCCGTGGGCTCACGGGAGCTGATCGAGGGCCTGGAGCGGGTCAAGGACTCCTTCAACTCCTACCCCATCGACAGCCTGGCCAGCGCCCTGGGCATCGCCTCGCTCGGCGATCGCGAGCACTTCGAGGCCTGTCGGGAGGCGGTGATCACCACCCGCGAGCGCACCCGGGGGCGTCTCGAGAGCCTGGGCTTCGAGGCGCTGCCCTCGCAGACCAACTTCCTGCTGGTGAGCCACCCCGAGCACGACGCCGCCCAGCTCTTCGTGGGCCTGCGCGAGCGCGGCGTGCTGGTGCGCCACTTCGACACCGAGGCGCTGCGCGACCACCTGCGCATCTCCATCGGCACGGATGACGAGATGGACAGCCTCATCGAGGCCCTGGAGAGCCTGTGCCGCTGAGCCGGGCCGCCTGCGGGGCACGCCGTTCGCGTGGCCCGCACCGTCCCCCGACCCACCGACGAGTCATGCCATGAGCGAGGAACGATTGCCGCTGGCCGGCGTGCACCACGTGGCCCTGATCACCGCCGACTATCCGCGCGCCAGGCGCTTCTACCTCGAGGTGCTGGACGCCGAGATCCTCCATGAGACCTACCGCGAGGCCCGCGACAGCCACAAGCTCGACCTGCGCCTGCCCGGTGGCACCCGGCTCGAGCTGTTCTCCTTCCCCTCGCCGCCGCCGCGCCCCAGCTATCCCGAGGCCTGCGGGTTGCGCCACCTGGCGCTGGCCACGCCGGACCTCGATGCCTGCGTGACACGGCTCGAGGCGCGGGGTGCCGATCCCGAGCCGATCCGCGTCGACGAGGGCACCGGGGCCCGCTTCACCTTCTTCAGCGACCCGGACGGCACGCCCATCGAGCTGTACGAAGCCGCCTCGTGAACGCGCCGACCACCGTGACGCGCCCCTGGCACCTCGCCCTGCTGGGCGGCGCCGGCCTGCTGGCGGCCGCCCTGTGGTGGGGCGTGTGGCAGTGGCAGTTCCAGCAGTCGCTGGAGGTCGCCCGCCAGCATGCCCAGAACCGGCTGTCGCTCTACTCCACCACCCTGGAGGGCGCCCTGGCGCGCTTCGCCTACCTGCCGCGGCTGCTGGCGAGCCAGCCGCGGCTCCGCGCGGCGGTGGACGCCCCCTCGGGCGCCACCCTCGAGCGCGCCAACCGCTATCTCGAGCGGGTCGCCGCCGACGCCGGGGCCGAGGCGATCTTCCTGCTCGACCGGCAAGGCCACACCGTCGCCAGCAGCAACCACGCCACCGTCGACAGCTTCATCGGTCACCATTACGGCTTTCGCCCCTACTTCCAGGATGCCCTGCACCGGGGCGAGGGCGAGTTCTTCGCCATCGGCAGCACCACCGAGCGGGCCGGCTACTTCATCTCGACGCCGGTGATCTCGGCCGCCGACGGCCAGGCACTGGGCGTGGTGGCCATCAAGGTGGCGCTGGAATCGCTGCAGGCGAGCTGGCGGCGCGCCGGGGAAACGGTCCTGCTCTCCGATGCCAACGGCGTGGTGATCCTCTCCAGCCGTCCCGGCTGGCGGTACCGCACCCTCGCCCCGATCGGGCCCGCGGCCATGGACGAGATCCGCCAGCAACGCCAGTTCCTCGAGCGCCCCCTCGAGCGCCTCGGCGAGGTGCTGGCCGACGGTTCGCTGGTCATCGGCAGCGGCTCCGTCAGCGAGCGCTACCTGGACCTGTCGCGGGCGCAGCGGCGACTGGGCTGGACCATGCACTACCTGGTGCCGATGCGGCCGCTGTACCAGGACGCCCGCAACGCCTTCCTGGCGGCGGCGGGCGCCACCCTGGTGCTGGTGCTGCTGGGGCTGTGGCTGCGCGAACGCCAGAAGAGACATCGCCTGCGGGACCGAGAGGCGCGCATCGTGCGCGAGGCCAACGAGCACCTCGAGTCGCGAGTCATCGAGCGCACCCGAGCGCTACAGGAGGCCCAGGAGGAGCTGGTGCAAGCCGGCAAGCTGGCCTCGCTCGGCACCATGGCGGCGGGCATCGCCCACGAGCTGAACCAGCCGCTCTCGGGCATTCGCACCTATGCCGCCAACGGGGCTCGCCTGATGGCCAGGGGCCGACACGACGCGGCCGAGGGCAACTTCGCGCGGATCCAGTCGCTCTGCGATCGCCAGGATGCGCTGATTCGCCAGCTCCGGCTGTTCGCCCGCCGGGGCGGCAGCCGCGAACCGATCGACCTGGAGGAGCGCCTGGCCTTCGTGCTGGAACTGCTCGACGAACGCCTGCGCCGCCAGGGCGTCGAGGTGGCGCTCGACCGGGACGCCTCGCCGTGTCCCCCGGTCCTCGGCGATACGCTGCGCATCGAACAGCTGCTGACCAACCTGCTGCGCAACGCCCTGGACGCCCTGGCGACGGTCGAGCGGCCGCGACTCGCCATCGCCCTGGTGCCCGGCGAGGAGAGCCTGACGCTGCGGATCGCCGACAACGGTCCCGGGATCGACGAGGCCATCCTGAGCCGGCTCTTCGATCCCTTCTTCACCACCAAGGCGGTGGGCGACGGCCTGGGGCTGGGGCTGTTCATCTGCTTCGGCATCGTGCAGGACCTGGAGGGCCGCATCACCGCGACCAACCTCGAGCGGGGCGGTGCCTGTTTCGAGGTCACCCTGCCCCTCGCCGCGACGCCGACCTCACTCGCTGGAGACGCCCGAGATGCCGACTGAAGACACCCTCCCCGTGTGGCTGGTGGACGACGACCCGGACGTCCGGGAGTCGCTGAGCCAGTGGCTGGAGGTCTCGGACCTGGCGGTGCGCACCTTCGAGGCCGCGACGCCGGCCCTCGAGGCCCTGCACCAGGGGGCCCCCTGCGGCGTGCTGGTCAGCGACGTCAAGATGCCGGGCATGGACGGCCTGGCGCTGCTCGATGCCGTCCAGGCGCTCGAGATGGCGCCCCCGGTGGTGCTCATCACCGGCCATGGCGACGTGCCCATGGCGGTCGCGGCCATGCAGGCCGGCTGCTGGGACTTCGTGGAGAAGCCCTTCGCGCCGGAGCGTCTCGAGGAGTGCGTGCGCCGCGCCCTCGCACAGCGCCGGCTGACGCTGGAGAACGAGCGCCTCCGGCAGACCCTGCGCCAGGGCGACCTGGCGGGCCGCCTGCTGGGCCAGGCGCCGGCCATGGTGGCCCTGCGCCGGCAGCTCGAGACCCTGGCCCCGGTGCGGGCCAACGTTCTCGTGCAGGGCGAGACCGGCAGCGGCAAGGAGGTGGTCGCGCGCTGCCTGCATGAGTTCGGCCCCGGCGACGCGGCTCCCTTCGTCGCCCTCAACTGCGGCGCCCTCTCTCCGGAGCTGATCGAGTCGGAGCTGTTCGGTCACGAGAAGGGCGCCTTCACCGGGGCGCACGGCCGGCGCATCGGCCAGCTGGAACATGCCAGCGGCGGCACCCTGTTCCTCGACGAGGTCGAGTCCCTGCCGCTGAGCGCCCAGGTCAAGCTGCTGCGCGCCCTGCAGGAGGGGGAGGTCACGCCGCTGGGCAGCAACGCGGTGCGCCCGGTGGACCTGCGCGTGGTGGCGGCCGCCAAGGCCGACCTACCGACGCTGGTCCGCGAGGGGCAGTTCCGGGAGGACCTCTACTACCGGCTGGCCATTACCGAGCTGCGCCTGCCGCCGCTGCGGGAGCGCCGCGAGGATATCGCCACGCTGTTCGCCCATTTCTGCCGACAGGCCGCCGCGGTCCACGAGCGCGATACGCCCGTGGCATCGCCCCGCCTGCTCCGGGCCCTCGAGCGGCAGCCGTGGCCGGGCAACCTGCGTCAGTTGCGCAATGCCGCCACCCGCTTCGTGCTGGGGCTCGAGATCGCCGGCCTCGAGGACGGCGAGGCGAGCGAGTTCGGCTCGCTGAACGCCCAGGTCGCCGCCTTCGAGTGCGCCTTGCTGCGGGCGGCCCTGGGCCGCCATGGCGGCAACATCCAGGCGGTGATGGACGAGCTGGAACTGCCCAGGCGAACCCTCAACCAGAAGATGCTTCGCCACGGGCTGCGCCGCGAGGCCTTCCTCGCGCCCGGAGACCGCGACGCCTGCAGCCCGGACGAGGCCTGACGGGCATCGGCCATTTCCTGCCGATGGCCGGTGGCGCCATCGGCAGGAAATGGCCGATGGCGCGGGAACGACGCCAGAGCTCCCCGGCCAATGCCTCACCAACCCATTGAATAAAAAGCAGAAGCCTCTTCTTGGCAAGCTTGTCGCTATAACAGCGGGTCAATCATCAAAATAACTCGCTTGCGACGGAGGCTCGTATGCAAAAACGCCAGTTCCTGAAACTCGCCCTGACCCTCTCCACCGCCACGGCCCTCGGCCTGGGCGCATCCGCGGCCTCCGCCCAGTCGGCAGCGGCAGGCGGCCAGTACATCATGGGCACGGCCACCACCGGCGGCACCTTCTATCCGGTCGGCGTCGCCCTCTCGACCCTGGTGCGGGTCAAGCTCGAGCCCACCCATGACCTCTCGGTATCGGCCATCAGCTCGGCCGGCTCGGCGGAGAACCTGCGCCTGATGGACGCCGACGAGGCGCAGTTCGGCATCATCCAGGCCCTGTACGGCGCCTGGGCCTGGAACGGCAGCGGGCCGGTGCCCAAGGCCTACAAGAACATCCGGTCGGTCTCCATGCTGTGGCAGAACGTCGAGCACTTCGTGGTGCGCAACGACCTGGTGGACACCGGCACCATCGACGACCTGGCCGGCCTCTACGATCACGGCTTCTCCATCGGCGCGCGCAACTCGGGCACCGAGGGCTCCGGTCGGCAGATTCTTGCCGGCCTCGAGATCGACCCCGAGCGGATGGACCTGGCCTACCTGGGCTACAGCGCCAGTGCCGAGGCCATGCAGAACGGCAACATCGACGGCATGAACATTCCGGCCGGCGCCCCGGCTTCCGCGGTCACCAGCGCCTTCGCCAACATGGGCGACGAGATCAGCGTGCTGGAGATCACCGAGGACCAGCTGGCGCGCATCAACGGGGAGTACCCGGTCTGGAGCCCCTACCGGATCGATGCCGACACCTACCCGGGCCAGGACGAGGCGATCGACACCATCGCCCAGCCCAACATCCTGGTGGCCAATGCCGACGTGCCCGACGAGCACGTCTACCAGATCACCAAGGCGATGTACGAGAACCTCCCGTTCCTCAACAACATCCACCCCGCCACCCGGGCCATGGCGCTGGAGAAGGCCCTCGACGGCCTGCCGATGCCCCTTCACCCCGGCGCGGCGCGCTTCTTCGAGGAGCAGGGGCTGGAGATCCCGGACACCCTGATCGCCGACTGATTCCCCCACGACGGCCGGCCGGGCCCCGGGCCCGGTCGGCTCCTCGAGGCATGCCCGACGCCAGCGGCCCCTATCGTGGCCGCTGGCGTCCGTTCCAGGAGAGCTTCCATGAACACCCCCCCCGCACGCGAGGTGCGCGACGAGTCGGCCCAGGAGGCCCCGGCGCGCCTCGAGCACCCTTGGCTCGGGCGCCTGCTGTTTGGCCTGACCCTCGTCATCGCCCTGAGCCACCTCTACTTCAACACCTTCAGCACCCTGTCCGAGATCTGGACCAGCGCGCTGCACTTCGGGCTGTTCGGCCTGCTGTGCGCGCTGGCCGTGCCGATGTGCCAGGCCGCCCAGCCGTCGCGTCAGCGGCTGGTCCTGCTGCTCGACATCCTGCTGGGCCTGGCCGCGCTGGGCTGCGCCCTGTACCTGATCGCCTTCGAGGATGCGCTCTATGATCGCGGCGTGCGCTTCTCCACCGCCGACTGGGTCGTGTCCATCGTCGCCCTGGGGCTGGTGCTGGAGTTCGCCCGGCGCACCACCGGCTGGTTCATCCCGGCGCTGTGCCTGGTCGCCCTGACCTACGTGGCCTGGTGGGGCCAGTACGTCGGCGGCGTGTTCAACTTCCCGGGGCTGAGCTGGGAAACCGTGCTGTTCCGCAGCTACATGGGCGGCGAGGGCATGCTGGGCTCCATCGCCCGCATCTCCTGGTCCTACGTGTTCATGTTCATCCTCTTCGGCGCCTTCCTGGTGCGCTCGGGAGCCGGCGATTTCATCATCGAACTGGCACGCTGCGCCGCCGGGCGCTTCGTCGGCGGTCCCGGCTTCGTCGCCGTCTTCGCCTCCGGCCTGATGGGCTCGGTCTCCGGCTCCAGCGTCGCCAACACCGTCTCCACCGGCGTCATCACCATCCCGATGATGCGCAAGGCCGGCTTCCCGGCCCGCTTCGCGGCCGGCGTGGAGGCCGCCGCCTCCACCGGTGGCCAGCTGATGCCACCGGTCATGGGCGCGGGCGCCTTCATCATGGCGTCCTACACCCAGGTCTCCTACCTCTCCATCATCGGCATCGCGGCCCTGCCGGCGCTGCTGTACTTCATCTCCGTCGCCATGTTCGTGCGCATCGAGGCCAAGCGCAGCCATGCCCACCAGCTGGCCGACGAGGACGCGCCGGGGATTCTGACCGTGCTCAAGGGCGGTTGGCACTACCTGCTGCCGCTGGTGGTGCTGGTCGCCGCCCTGATCTACGGCTTCACCCCCACCTACGCCGCGGGCATCGCCATCCTCTCGGTGGTGGCCGCCTCCTGGCTGTCGAAGACGCCGATGACCTTCCGGGCCATCCTCGAGGCCCTCTCGCTCGGCACGCGCAACATGATCACGACCGCCATCCTGCTGATGACGGTCGGGCTGATCGTCAACGTGGTCTCCACCACCGGTATCGGCAACGTCTTCTCGCTGATGATCGCCGATTGGGCCGGCGGCAGCCTGCTGATCACCCTGGTGCTGATCGCCGTGGCCTCCCTGGTGCTGGGCATGGGCCTGCCGGTCACCGCGGCCTACATCGTGCTGGGCACCCTGTCGGCGCCGGCGCTCTACGGCCTGATGGCCCAGGACCAGCTGATCGACCTGCTGATGAACGGCCAGCTCCCCGAGCAGGCCAAGGCCATCTTCATGCTGGCCGCCCCGGACCAGCTGGCCGCCCTGAACGCGCCGATGGATGCCGCCTCGGCCAGGGAGCTGCTGTCGGTGGTACCGGACAACTTCCGTACCCAGCTCTATGAGCAGGCGCTGTCACCGCACACCCTGACCATGCTGCTGGTCGCGGCCCACATGGTGATCTTCTGGCTGTCCCAGGACTCCAACGTCACCCCGCCGGTGTGTCTGACGGCCTTCGCCGCGGCGGCCATCGCCGAGACGCCGCAGATGCGTACCGGCTTCACCGCCTGGAAGATCGCCAAGGGCCTGTACATCATCCCCCTGCTGTTCGTCTGGTCGCCGCTGATCACCGGCTCGGCCCTCGACATGGTCACCGTGTTCGTGTTCGCCGCGTTCGGCATCTACGCCATCATCGCCGGGCTCGAGGGTTACCTGGAGCACGAGCTGCCCTGGTGGCTGCGCCTCGGCATGTTCCCGATCGGGGCGCTGATGCTGTGGCCCCACGGCCACCTGACCCTGGACCTGCTGGGCCTGGTCATCTTCATGGCGGTACTGCTGTGGAGCTACCGCCTCGGCCGCCACTCCGCCCCCGCCCTCGCGAACGCCCAGACCGAGTAGACGCCCCCTCCGGTCGACAGCACGACGGCCCCCGACACCCGTCGGGGGCCTGCATGCCTTCCCCGCCTCCTCCCTGCACACCATCGACCGGCCCCCCCGCCCCTGTCCTTGTGACCGGGCACCCCGGGGCTTCTCGGCCGCCCCTTCTGCCTCGACAGGCAGACAGTCCCCACCACCGACGCACTGATGCCGGAATCGCGATGCGCCGGCTCCACCCCGTCCTCCGGTGCTTGCTTCGGCTCGAGGCTCGCCCCCTCGGCAGCGGGTATCGACTGGCCCCTCGCGTCGCCAACGCGCCACCCAGGATGGCGAGGGGAAGCCCGACGCGCTGGATGACCTGGGTCCGTCCCGCACGACAGACACCCACGCATGAAAAAACCCCGAGCTCGGCTGAGCTCGGGGTTGTCTCGAAATCGGTGCCTGGGATGGCCGCGCCGATGGCCGGCGACCTGGGCGGGTGCACGCCTCGCGCAAAAACACCCGCGCATGAAAAAACCCCGAGCTCGTTGAGCTCGGGGTTTTCTCGGAATAGGTGCCTGACGATGACCTACTCTCGCATGGGGAGGCCCCACACTACCATCGGCGCTGATCGGTTTCACTGCTGAGTTCGGCATGGGATCAGGTGGTTCCCGTACGCTATGGTCGTCAGGCGAAAAACGGTGAATCATGCTGACGAGATCGTCTCGCGTATCCGTCTGTCGGTTGCCATCGGCAGACCGCTTGGGTGTTATATGGTCAAGCCTCACGGGCCATTAGTACCGGTTAGCTCAACGCCTTGCAGCGCTTCCACACCCGGCCTATCAACCAGCTGGTCTTGCTGGGCCCTTCAGGAGGCTCGAGGCCTCGGGGAGATCTCATCTTGAAGGGGGCTTCCCGCTTAGATGCTTTCAGCGGTTATCCCGTCCGCACATAGCTACCCGGCAATGCCACTGGCGTGACAACCGGAACACCAGAGGTGCGTCCACTCCGGTCCTCTCGTACTAGGAGCAGCACTTCTCAAATCTCCAACGCCCACGGCAGATAGGGACCGAACTGTCTCACGACGTTCTAAACCCAGCTCGCGTACCACTTTAAATGGCGAACAGCCATACCCTTGGGACCGACTTCAGCCCCAGGATGTGATGAGCCGACATCGAGGTGCCAAACACCGCCGTCGATGTGAACTCTTGGGCGGTATCAGCCTGTTATCCCCGGAGTACCTTTTATCCGTTGAGCGATGGCCCTTCCATACAGAACCACCGGATCACTAGAACCTACTTTCGTACCTGCTCGACGTGTCTGTCTCGCAGTTAAGCACCCTTATGCTCTTGCACTCAATGCACGATTTCCAACCGTGCTGAGGGTACCTTCGTGCTCCTCCGTTACGCTTTGGGAGGAGACCGCCCCAGTCAAACTACCCACCACACACGGTCCTCGATCCGGATAACGGACCTGAGTTAGAACGCCAATGATGCCAGGCTGGTATTTCAAGGTTGGCTCCACCGTGGCTGGCGCCACGGTTTCCAAGCCTCCCAGCTATCCTACACAAGCAACATCAGCGTCCAGTGTGAAGCTATAGTAAAGGTTCACGGGGTCTTTCCGTCTAGCCGCGGGTACACAGCATCTTCACTGCGATTTCAATTTCACTGAGTCTCGGGTGGAGACAGCGTGGCCATCATTACGCCATTCGTGCAGGTCGGAACTTACCCGACAAGGAATTTCGCTACCTTAGGACCGTTATAGTTACGGCCGCCGTTTACCGGGGCTTCGATCAGGAGCTTCGCTTACGCTAACACCATCAATTAACCTTCCGGCACCGGGCAGGCGTCATACCCTATACGTCCGCTTACGCGTTTGCAGAGTACTGTGTTTTTAATAAACAGTTGCAGCCACCTGGTATCTTCGACCGCTTCGCGCTTAGGGAGCAAGTCCCATCACGCTAGTGCGGCGTGCCTTCTCCCGAAGTTACGGCACCATTTTGCCTAGTTCCTTCACCCGAGTTCTCTCAAGCGCCTTGGTATTCTCTACCTGACCACCTGTGTCGGTTTGGGGTACGGTTCCACTGTATCTGAAGCTTAGAGGCTTTTCCTGGAAGCGTGGCATCGATGACTTCCAGACCGTAGTCTGTTCGTCTCGTCTCTCGGCGTTAAGGAACCGGATTTGCCTGATTCCTCGGCCTACTGACTTTCACCAGGACAACCAACGCCTGGCTCACCTAGCCTTCTTCGTCCCCCCATCGCAATACAGTGAAGTACGGGAATATTGACCCGTTTCCCATCGACTACGCCTTTCGGCCTCGCCTTAGGGGCCGACTCACTCTGCTCCGATTAGCGTCGAACAGAAACCCTTGGTCTTCCGGCGGGGGAGTTTTTCACTCCCCTTGTCGTTACTCATGTCAGCATTCGCACTCGTGATACCTCCAGCAAGCCTCTCGACTCACCTTCATCGGCGTACACGACGCTCCTCTACCGCTCATCCAGAGGATGAACCCGTAGCTTCGGTACCTGGTTTGAGCCCCGTTACATCTTCCGCGCAGGCCGACTCGACTAGTGAGCTATTACGCTTTCTTTAAAGGATGGCTGCTTCTAAGCCAACCTCCTAGCTGTCTGAGCCTTCCCACATCGTTTCCCACTTAACCAGGATTTGGGGACCTTAGCTGACGGTCTGGGTTGTTTCCCTTTTCACAACGGACGTTAGCACCCGCTGTGTGTCTCCCACGCGTCACTCACCGGTATTCGGAGTTTGCCTCGGGTTGGTAAGTCGGGATGACCCCCTAGCCGAAACAGTGCTCTACCCCCGGCGGCGCTACGTGAGGCGCTACCTAAATAGCTTTCGAGGAGAACCAGCTATCTCCGGGCTTGATTAGCCTTTCACTCCGATCCACAAGTCATCCAAATCTTTTTCAACAGATCCTGGTTCGGTCCTCCAGTTGATGTTACTCAACCTTCAACCTGCTCATGGATAGATCGCCCGGTTTCGGGTCTATTCCCAGCGACTGGTCGCCCAGTTAAGACTCGGTTTCCCTACGCCTCCCCTATACGGTTAAGCTCGCCACTGAAAATAAGTCGCTGACCCATTATACAAAAGGTACGCGGTCACCGAACGAGTCGGCTCCCACTGCTTGTACGCACACGGTTTCAGGATCTATTTCACTCCCCTCTCCGGGGTTCTTTTCGCCTTTCCCTCACGGTACTGGTTCACTATCGGTCAGCCAGGAGTATTTAGCCTTGGAGGATGGTCCCCCCGTCTTCAGTCAAGGTTTCTCGTGCCCCGACCTACTCGATTTCACACCAATCGGATTTCGACTACGGGGCTATCACCCTGTATCGCGTGGCTTCCCAACCACTTCGTCTATCGGTCATGGTGCTTAAGGGCTGGTCCCCGTTCGCTCGCCGCTACTAGGGGAATCTCGGTTGATTTCTTTTCCTCGGGGTAATGAGATGTTTCAGTTCCCCCGGTTCGCCTCCTGGCACCTATGTATTCAGTGCAGGATACCCACGTTACCGTGGGTGGGTTTCCCCATTCAGAAATGCCCGGGTCGCAGGTTGTTTGCCACCTCGCCGAGCCTTATCGCAGGCTTCCACGTCTTTCATCGCCTCTGGCTGCCTAGGCATCCACCGTGTGCGCTTCATCGCTTGACCATATAACCCCAAGAGGTCTGGTCCGCGATGACAATCGACAATTGCCGGATACGCTTGAGACGTATCTCATGTTGCCTTCTTTCGAAAGCAACGCTTTGTCAGCATGATTCACATTGTTAAAGAGCACTGTTCAGAGAACAGTGGGAAGCCATCTGGCTTGCCGCTGGTCTCTGTGACCGGACTGTCTTGGGAAGAGATGGTGGAGCCTAGCGGGATCGAACCGCTGACCTCCTGCGTGCAAGGCAGGCGCTCTCCCAGCTGAGCTAAGGCCCCTCTGATCCTGCAAATGGTGGGTCTGGGCAGACTTGAACTGCCGACCTCACCCTTATCAGGGGTGCGCTCTAACCAACTGAGCTACAGACCCGGCTACAAACCACTGGGTCCGCGACCCAAACAGTCTTTGCTCTGGTCGATCAGGTAATTCATTGTGAGCACTTGCCGAGTGTCGGCGACGTCGTCGATTAAGGAGGTGATCCAGCCGCAGGTTCCCCTACGGCTACCTTGTTACGACTTCACCCCAGTCATGAACCACACCGTGGTGATCGCCCTCCGAAGTTAGGCTAACCACTTCTGGTGCAGTCCACTCCCATGGTGTGACGGGCGGTGTGTACAAGGCCCGGGAACGTATTCACCGTGACATTCTGATTCACGATTACTAGCGATTCCGACTTCACGGAGTCGAGTTGCAGACTCCGATCCGGACTGAGACCGGCTTTATGGGATTAGCTCCACCTCGCGGCTTCGCAACCCATTGTACCGACCATTGTAGCACGTGTGTAGCCCTACCCGTAAGGGCCATGATGACTTGACGTCGTCCCCACCTTCCTCCGGTTTGTCACCGGCAGTCTCCCTAGAGTTCCCGACCGAATCGCTGGCAAATAGGGACAAGGGTTGCGCTCGTTACGGGACTTAACCCAACATTTCACAACACGAGCTGACGACAGCCATGCAGCACCTGTCTGAGCGTTCCCGAAGGCACCAATCCATCTCTGGAAAGTTCGCTCGATGTCAAGGGTAGGTAAGGTTCTTCGCGTTGCATCGAATTAAACCACATGCTCCACCGCTTGTGCGGGCCCCCGTCAATTCATTTGAGTTTTAACCTTGCGGCCGTACTCCCCAGGCGGTCGACTTATCGCGTTAACTGCGCCACAAAGGTCTCAAGGACCCCAACGGCTAGTCGACATCGTTTACGGCGTGGACTACCAGGGTATCTAATCCTGTTTGCTACCCACGCTTTCGCACCTCAGTGTCAGTGTCAGTCCAGAAGGCCGCCTTCGCCACTGGTATTCCTCCCGATCTCTACGCATTTCACCGCTACACCGGGAATTCTACCTTCCTCTCCTGCACTCTAGCCTGACAGTTCCGGATGCCGTTCCCAGGTTGAGCCCGGGGCTTTCACAACCGGCTTATCAAGCCACCTACGCGCGCTTTACGCCCAGTAATTCCGATTAACGCTCGCACCCTCCGTATTACCGCGGCTGCTGGCACGGAGTTAGCCGGTGCTTCTTCTGTGAGTGATGTCTTCCCTCCGGGGTATTAACCCGAAGGCGTTCTTCCTCACTGAAAGTGCTTTACAACCCGAAAGCCTTCTTCACACACGCGGCATGGCTGGATCAGGCTTTCGCCCATTGTCCAATATTCCCCACTGCTGCCTCCCGTAGGAGTTCGGGCCGTGTCTCAGTCCCGATGTGGCTGATCATCCTCTCAGACCAGCTACGGATCGCGGCCTTGGTGAGCCATTACCTCACCAACTAGCTAATCCGACATAGGCTCATCCAATAGCGCAAGGTCCGAAGATCCCCTGCTTTCCCCCGTAGGGCGTATGCGGTATTAGCCTGAGTTTCCCCAGGTTATCCCCCACTACCGGGCAGATTCCTATGCATTACTCACCCGTCCGCCGCTCGACGCCTCCTAGCAAGCTAGGATCGTTTCCGCTCGACTTGCATGTGTTAGGCCTGCCGCCAGCGTTCAATCTGAGCCATGATCAAACTCTTCAGTTTAAAGTCTGATAGTTCCTAAGGTGGAACCAAACCTGGCTCAAGGTTCAAACGTCTCGTTTGACGAGTCGCTTGCCTTGAATGTTTCAGTGACTGGTCACCGACATCCCGACAAGCGCCCACATGAATTACCTGATCGATTGTTAAAGAGCATCTCGCTGTTGCCGTCGTGCCGGCCGCATCAATGAAGCGGCGGTCTCGCCGGCGCCCTGCGAGGAAGGCGTATTCTACCTGACCGGCATTTCTTGTCAACCCTACGAGGCGTTCCGAAGAAGCGAAGCGGGTGACCGAAACCTCATCTCGCCCTGCGAGGTGAGTGCCGATCGAGTGGCGTGCATTCTACCGAATGCGGCGAGTTCGTCAAGCGGGAATTTTCAAAGCGTCTTCGAAAAACCCAAATGGAAACAAGCACTTCTGCCACCATTACCGCCTGCAACGTTGGCCCGTCGCCGGCAGCGGATGCGTACTTTACGGATTTCCCCGGAGGCGTGCAAGGCCTTCGTGAAGAAAAATGTCGCGAGCGTGTCGCGGCGGTGACGAAACGATGACCGGGAGGCCGCAGATGCCTTATCCACAGCGCCTTGCGGCGCCCGCGGCAACGACCGGGTGTGGATAGGTTTACCGCCGGCCAGAAACACGAACGCCCGCGCGGGGCGGGCGTCGTGGCGGGGCGAGTCTAGCGACTCAGCGGGCGGAGGGCGAGTGCTTCAGCTTGCGCATCAGCGCCATCACCGGGCCGGAAGCCACGTAGGTGCCGAAGAGCAGCAGCAGCATCACCGAGGGTTCGATGGAGATCACCACGAAGCCCAGCACGACCGCCAGCAGGAAGACGAAGGGCACCGGCCCCTTGAGGTCGACGTCCTTGAAGCTGTAGTAGCGGATGTTGCTGACCATCAGCACGCCGGCGGCGCCGACCACCACGAGCATCAGCAGCTTGAAGCCGAAGGCCTCGGCATCGAAGCTGTGGAAGGTCCAGACGCTGGCCGCGACCAGGGCCGCCGCCGAGGGGCTCGGCAGGCCGATGAACCATTTCTTGTCGACACTGCCGATCTGCACGTTGAAACGCGCCAGGCGCAGGGCGGCGCAGGCCACGTAGAGGAAGGCCACCACCCAGCCGGTCTTGCCGATGTCCTGAAGGATCCAGATGAAGGCCACCAGCCCGGGAGCCACGCCGAAGGAGAGCATGTCGGAGAGGGAGTCGTACTCGGCGCCGAAGTCGCTCTGGGTGTTGGTCATGCGGGCCACCCGGCCGTCCAGACCATCCAGCACCATGGCGATGAAGATGGCGATGGAGGCCGCGGTGAAGTCGCCGTTGACGGCGGCCACCATGGCGAAGAAGCCCGAGAAGAGCGCCGAGGTGGTGAACAGGTTCGGCAGCAGGTAGATCCCCTTGCGGCGAATCTTCTTGCCGCCCTCCTCGGCCTCCTCGATGACCTCCGACTCGCGCACGAAGGTCGTCGCCAGGTCCTCCTCACCGGACTGGCCCGGCTCATGCTCGCTGCTGTGCGGATCCCGACTCATCTCTTTCTTCCATCGCCTTGGGTGTCGTTCCATTCTACACACACCGTGACGAAACACTCACGGGGGAGAGAACGCAACGAGGGCGCGGATATCCGCGCCCTCGTGTCGATCGAGACGACTCGCCGCGATCAGTTCTTGGACTTGTCGACCAGCTGGTTGGCGGCGATCCACGGCATCATGCCGCGCAGCTTCTCGCCGACCTGCTCGATCGGGTGCTCGGCGTTGAGGCGGCGACGCGCGGTCATCGAGGGGTAGTTGGTGTTGCCCTCGTTGATGAACATCTTGGCGTACTCGCCGGTCTGGATGCGCTTGAGCGCGTTGCGCATGGCCTCCCGAGACTGCTCGTTGATCACCTCGGTGCCGGTCACGTACTCGCCATACTCCGCGTTGTTGGAGATGGAGTAGTTCATGTTGGCGATGCCGCCCTCGTACATCAGGTCGACGATCAGCTTGAGCTCGTGCAGGCACTCGAAGTAGGCCATCTCCGGCTCGTAGCCCGCCTCGGTCAGGGTCTCGAAGCCGGCCTTGACCAGCTCCACGGCGCCGCCGCACAGCACGGCCTGCTCGCCGAAGAGGTCGGTCTCGGTCTCGTCCTTGAACGAGGTCTCGATGATGCCGCTGCGACCGCCGCCGATGGCCGCCGCATAGGAGAGCGAGAGCTCCTTGGCGTTGCCGGAGGCATCCTGGTGGATGGCGATCAGGTCCGGGATGCCGCCGCCGCGCACGAACTCGGAGCGCACGGTGTGGCCCGGGGCCTTGGGCGCGATCATCACCACGTCCAGGTCCTGGCGCGGCTCGATCTGGTTATAGTGGATGTTGAAGCCGTGGGCGAAGGCCAGGGTGGCACCCTGCTTTAGGTTCGGTTCGACCTGGGTCTCGTAGATCGCCTTCTGGTTCTCGTCCGGCGCCAGGATCATCACCACGTCGGCGCTCTTGCTGGCCTCCTCGACGGAGGCGACCTTGAGGCCGGCGGCCTCGGCCTTGGCGGCGGAGGAGGAGCCTTCGCGCAGGGCGACGGTGACGTCGACGCCGGACTCCTTGAGGTTGTTGGCGTGGGCGTGGCCCTGTGACCCGTAGCCCACGATGGCGACCTTCTTGCCCTGGATGAGGGAGAGATCGCAGTCCTTGTCGTAATAAACGCGCATGATGTGCTCCTGAGGCAAAGAGTGGTGATCGTTCGATGTTCTGTGTCGAGCTTCAGCGTTGATGGCCACCCGTGCCGTCTGACGCGGCACTGGGATTCGATGCAGCCGATGGACCCACCTTACGACAAGGGGCGCGTTGCGTAAAACGCGATATTTGCAATATCACATGCCGTCTTGTGCAATAATGCCAGCCATGGACATGCGCCCCCTCAAGCACTTCCTCGCCCTGGCCGAGACCCTGCACTTCGGCCGCGCCAGCGAGGCCTGCCACGTCAGCCCCTCGACCCTCTCCCGCGCGATCCGCCAGCTGGAGGAGAGCCTCGGCGTCGCGCTCTTCGAGCGCGACAACCGACACGTGGCGCTGACCCGCCAGGGTCGCACCTTCCAGACCTACGCCCGGGAGGCCCTGGAGGAGTGGGAGGCGCTGCGGCAGTCGCTGATGAGCGAGGCGCACACCCTGACCGGCGAGATCAGCATCTACTGCTCGGTGACCGCCAGCTACAGCTTCCTCTACGAGCTCTTGAGCGAGTTTCGCACCCGCCACCCGGGCATCGAGCTCAAGCTGCACACCGGCGACCCGGCCCAGTCCCTGCAGCGGGTGCTGGCCGGCAACGAGGACATGGCGATCACCCCGCGGCCCCGCCAGGTACCGGACGCCCTGGGCTTCAAGTCGCTGACCCGCTCGCCGCTCGTGTTCATCGCGCCCCACGCCGCCCACGGCTGGATCCCCACCACCCCCGAGTCGCCCTCGGCGACGCAGTGGCGGGAGGTGCCGATGATCCTCTCCGAGGCCGGACTGTCACGACAGTACACCGACACCTGGTTCCGGGCACTGGGCGTGGCACCGCGCATCTACGCCCAGGTGGCCGGGCACGAGGCCATCGTCAGCATGGTGGGGCTGGGCTTCGGCCTCGGCGTGGTGCCGCGGATCGTGCTCGACACGAGCCCGCTGGCGGAGCGGGTGCGGATCCTGCCGGTCAAGCCGGAGCTGCCCCACTACGACGTCGGCCTCTGCGTGCTCGAGCGCCGCCTGAAGAGTCCGCTGATCGCCGCGCTGTGGGACGAGGTCGCGGAGCGCTTCTGAGTCCGGCCAGCCAACCTGCTCTTAAGCAAAAAAAGCCGCCCCGAGGGGCGGCCTGGCAATTTAGCAGCAGGACGATTTACCTCACGAGCGAAGATAGGTCGGCCGCCGCCGGAGCGCAGCAACCGAAGTTGACTGGCTGCTCAATGAGGATTGTGAGCACCGCCGGCGGCCGAGATATCGAGCGCAGTAGTAAATCAAAGGGAGAGCACCTTGTCGCCCCGGGCAATGCCCGAGACCCCGGTGCGCGCCACCTCGAGCAGGCCCACCGGCGCCATGGCCTGGAGGAAGGCATCCAGCTTGCCCGCGTCGCCGGTGATCTGCACCGTGTAGAGGCTCGGCGTCACATCGACGATCTGCGCACGGAAGATGTCCACGGTGCGCTTCACCTCGTCGCGGGCCGCGCCCAGGGCCTTGACCTTGACCAGCATCAGCTCGCGCTCGATGTGGTTGCCCTCGGTCAGGTCCACCAGCTTGACCACGTCGATCAGCTTGTTGAGGTGCTTGGTGATCTGCTCGATCACCCGGTCATCCCCCACGGTGGTCACGGTCAGCCGCGACAGGCTGGGATCGTCGGTGGGCGCCACGTTCAGCGTTTCGATGTTGAAGTTGCGCTGCGAGAACAGCCCCACCACGCGAGACAGGGCGCCCGGTTCGTTTTCCATCAGAATCGAGATGATATGGCGCATCAGGTCCGCTCCGTCTTGGAAAGCAGCATGTCACGCATGGAGCCCAGGGGCACCTGCATCGGGTAGACGTGCTCGTGCGGGTCGACGAGAACGTCGAGGAACACCAGCTCGTGCTTGTCGGCAAAGGTCCGTTCCAGTGCCGGTTCGAGCTCGGCCAGCGTCTCCACCCGCAGCGCGGTGAAGCCATACGCTTCGATCAACTGCTGGAAGTTGGGCAGCGACTCCATGTAGGAGTGCGCATGGCGGGACTTGTAGTTCAGGTCCTGCCACTGGCGCACCATGCCCAGCGAGGCGTTGTTGAGGTTGACGATCTTCACGCCGCCGCCGAACTGCTTACAGGTCGACAGCTCCTGCATCATCATCTGGAAGCTGCCCTCCCCGGTCACGCAGATCACCTGCTCCTCCGGGAAGTTGTGCTTGATGCCCATGGCCGCCGGGAAGCCGAAGCCCATGGTGCCGAGCCCACCGGAGGTGATGAAGCGATTGGGCTTGTCGAACTTGTAGAACTGGGCCGCGAACATCTGGTGCTGGCCCACGTCGGTGGTCACGTAGGCCTCGCCGCGGGTCGCCCGGCAGACGGCCTCGATGACCTCCTGGGGCTTGATCGGCTCGTCGGGCTTGGAGGGCTCGTAGAGCTTGCCGCGACGCTCCTCGCGCCAGCCGTCGATCTGCGTCCACCAGTCGGCCAGCGCCTCGGGGTGGGCGATCTCCTGGCCCTGCACCAGGCTGATCATCTCGTTGATCACGCTCCCCGCCGGGCCGACGATGGGCACGTCGGCACGCACCGTCTTGGAGACCGAGCTCGGGTCGATGTCGACGTGGACGATCTTCGCGGTGGGGCAGAACTTGGAGGTGTTGTTGGTCACGCGGTCGTCGAAGCGCGCGCCGATCGCGATGATCAGGTCGGCGTGGTGCATGGCCATGTTCGACTCGTAGGAGCCGTGCATGCCCAGCCACCCCAGGCACTGCCGATCGCTCTGCGGATAGGCGCCGATGCCCATCAGCGTGGTGGTGATCGGATAGCCGAGCCGCTGCACGAGGTCGGTCAGCCCCTCGCAGGCGTTGCCGGTGACCACCCCGCCGCCGGTGTAGAAGACCGGGCGCCGGGCCTTGAGCATCAGCTCCACGGCCTTCTTGATCTGGCCGGTGTGACCGCGGGTGACCGGGTTGTACGAGCGCATCTTGACCTTCTTCGGGTAGACGTACTCGTAGCGTTCGGTGGGCGCGGTCATGTCCTTGGGAATGTCCACCACCACCGGGCCGGGACGCCCGCTCGCGGCCAGGTAGTAGGCCTTCTTGAGGACTTCGGGAATCTCGGTCGGGTGCTTGATCGAGAAGCTGTGCTTCACGATCGGCCGGGTCACGCCGACGATGTCGGTCTCCTGGAAGGCGTCGTCGCCGATCAGGTGGCTCATCACCTGGCCGCACAGCACCACCATCGGGATCGAGTCCATGTAGGCGGTGGCGATGCCGGTGACGGCGTTGGTCGCCCCGGGCCCGGAGGTCACCAGCACCGTGCCGGGCTTGCCGGAGGCCCGGGCATAGCCGTCGGCGGCATGCGTGGCGGCCTGTTCGTGGCGCACCAGGATGTGCTTGACCTTGTCCTGACGAAACAGCGCGTCGTAGATGTGCAGCGCCGCCCCGCCGGGATACCCATAGATATATTCGACGCCCTCATCCTGGAGGAAGCGGGCAATCATGTCTGCGCCGGAAAGCAGTTCCACAGATGTATCTCCCCTGGAGGTCTCGAGTGCGATCCGTGTCCGCCGTCGGGACACGAAGTCGAGTGCGGCGGTATGCCGCTGCCGGCCGTGCCGGCACCTGATGCCAAACCCTGGCAGTAAGGGCCCTGTTGGGGCCTGCACTCTCATCACGGCGGGTCGCCGCGTCGGGGCGTTGGCCAGGCCGGGCGGTTGGCCCGGACCCGGAAGTCCTTCGGCGGGTAGAGGCCCTTGGCCTACCCTTCGCGCGGGGTTGGGGGGTGGCCCGCTGGTATCCGCGCCCGCAAATCAGGAAGGCTCAAGGTTCCATTAGCGTTGTTGGCGTGTCAACCGCGGAAACCGCGTGGGTAGCCCATGGCGGGACTTTCGGCAAGTCCGGGCGGCCAGGCTGGCGCCAGAAAAAAGAGCCCGCCGACTCACGCAGAGCGGCGGGCAAGGGGGGTTACAGGACGCAACCTGATGTTAAGTCTAGACGGTTGTCGCCCGGGCGCCGGGCGACGAACGTAACGCTTTGTGGCGGTTTGTGGCGCATTGTGGTCACTGTCATGCCGGGGCTCGCGCCTCAGCTCTGGAAGACCAGCTGGTCGCCCTCCGTCTCGACATGGATGACGTCGCCGGGCGTGAACTTGCCGGCCAGCAGGTCCTGGGCCAGCGGGTTCTCGATGCGGCTCTGGATCGCCCGCTTGAGGGGGCGCGCCCCGAACACCGGGTCGAAGCCGACCACGGCCAGCTGCGCCAGGGCCGCGTCGCTGACCTCGAGCGACAGGTCGTGCTCGGCGAGGCGCGCGCGCAGGCGCTCGAGCTGGATGCCGGCGATGGCCTGGATCTGCTCCTGGCCGAGGGCGTGGAACACCACCACCTCGTCGATGCGGTTGATCAGCTCGGGACGGAAGTGATCGGCGACCACCGCCATCACCATCTCCTTCATCTGCGCATAATCCTGGTCGGCGTCACCGCTGTCGCTGCTCATGCGCTGGATGATGTCCGAGCCCATGTTGGAGGTCATCACGATCACGGTGTTGCGGAAGTCCACCGTGCGCCCCTGGCCGTCGGTGAGGCGGCCGTCCTCCAGCACCTGCAGCAGGATGTTGAAGACGTCGGCGTGGGCCTTCTCGACCTCGTCGAGCAGCAGCACCGAGTAGGGCTTGCGGCGCACCGCCTCGGTCAGGTAGCCGCCCTCCTCGTAGCCGACGTAGCCGGGAGGCGCGCCGATCAGCCGGGCCACGGAGTGCTTCTCCATGAACTCGGACATGTCGATGCGCACCATCGCCTCCTCGGTGTCGAAGAGGAAGTTCGCCAGCGACTTGCAGAGCTCCGTCTTGCCCACCCCGGTCGGGCCGAGGAACAGGAAGGAGCCGTTGGGGCGGTGCGGGTCGGCGAGCCCGGCCCTTGAGCGGCGCACGGCGTTGGCCACGGCGGTGACCGCCTCGTCCTGGCCGATCACCCGCTCGTGGAGCGCCTCCTCCATGCGCAGCAGCTTGTCACGCTCGCCCTCGAGCATCTTGGCCACCGGGATGCCGGTCCAGCGCGACACCACCTCGGCGATCTCCTCCTCGGTGACGTTGGAGCGCAGCAGCTGGTGCCTGGTAGTGTCGGCCTCGGCCTCGGCGCTCTCGGCGATCTTCTTCTCCAGGTCGGGGATCACCCCGTACTGGATCTCGGACATGCGCGCCAGGTCGCCCTGGCGGCGGGCCTGCTCCAGGTCGATGCGGGCGCGATCGAGCTCGTCCTTGAACTGCGCCGCGCCCTGAATGCTGGCCTTCTCGGCCTTCCAGATCTCGTCGAGGTCGGCGTACTCGCGCTCGAGCTCGCCGATCTGCTCCTCCAGGCCCTCGAGGCGCTTCCTGGAGGCTTCGTCGGTCTCCTTCTTGAGGTGCTCGCGCTCCATCTTGAGCTGGATCAAGCGCCGGTCGAGGCGGTCCATCTCCTCGGGCTTGGAGTCGAGCTCCATGCGGATGCGCGAGGAGGCCTCGTCGATCAGGTCGATGGCCTTGTCGGGCAGCTGGCGGTCGGTGATGTAGCGGGTCGAGAGCCTGGCTGCGGCGATGATCGCGCCGTCGGTGATGTCGACGCCGTGGTGCACCTCGTAGCGCTCCTTGAGGCCGCGCAGGATCGCCACGGTGTCCTCCTCGGAGGGCTCGTCGACCAGCACCTTCTGGAAGCGGCGCTCCAGGGCCGCGTCCTTCTCGATGTACTGGCGGTACTCGTCGAGGGTGGTGGCGCCCACGCAGTGCAGCTCGCCTCGGGCCAGGGCCGGTTTCAACATGTTGCCGGCGTCCATGGAGCCCTCGGCCTTGCCGGCGCCGACCATGGTGTGCAGCTCGTCGATGAAGAGGATCACCCGGCCCTCCTCCTGGGCCAGCTCCTTGAGCACCGACTTGAGGCGCTCCTCGAACTCGCCGCGGAACTTGGCCCCGGCCAACAGCGCGCCCATGTCCAGCGACAGCACGCGCTTGTCCTTGAGGCCCTCCGGCACCTCGCCGTCGACGATGCGCTGCGCGAGCCCCTCGACGATGGCGGTCTTGCCGACGCCGGGTTCGCCGATCAGCACCGGGTTGTTCTTGGTGCGCCGCTGCAGCACCTGGATGGTGCGGCGGATCTCGTCGTCGCGGCCGATCACCGGGTCGATCTTGCCACTGGCGGCCCGCTCGTTGAGATCGAGGGTGTACTTGGCCAGCGCCTCGCGCTGGTCCTCGGCGTTGGGATCGTCGACGCTCTCGCCGCCGCGCACGCCGCTCACGGCGGTCTCCAGCGCCTGGCGAGTCAGGCCGGCCTGGGTCAGCCGCTTGGTCAGCGCGCCGCCCATCTCCAGGGCGGCCAGCAGCACCAATTCGCTTGCGATGTACTGGTCGCCGCGCTTCTGGGCCTCGCGGTCGGTGAGGTTGAAGAGCTTGATCAGGTCGCGAGAGGGCTGCACCTCGCCGTCGAAGTTGGCGACCTTGGGCAGGTCGTCGAGATGGCCGACCAGGCCGTCGCGCAGCCGCGCGGCGTCGGCGCCGGCCTTCTGCACCAGCGCCTTCACGCCGGTATCGGTGGCATCGAGCAGCGCCAGCAGCAGGTGGGCGGGCTCCAGCTGGTTGTGCCCGCGGCCCACGGCCAGCGACTGGGCATCGGCCACGGCGTTCTGCAGCTTGGCGGTGAACTTGTCGAATCGCATGGTGATTCCTCCATCGGGATGGCGGCGCGTTCGGACGCGCCGCGTGACCCTGTCAATGTGTCTTGAGGGCTTCAATGGAGTCAGGGTGGCCGGCTTTCAAGTCGCCGGCCAGGGAAGGCGAAGGAGGTTGATATGGATCAAGCCTGCGGACTAGAGACCATGGCCATCGGGGTCAGACCCTTAAGCATGCTTTGGAATTTCATACCAAAGCATACTTAAGGGTCTGACCCCAAACAGTGGTGTGCCCGCCAACGGTGCCCACTTGGCTCTTGCCTCAGCGCAACCAAATCACGCTGGCCATGCGGCCGGTGACGCCGTCGTCGCGGCGGTGGGAGTAGAAGCGCGACTCGCAGGCGGTACAGAAGTGACCGCCGCTGATGTGCGACACGCCGAGGCGCTCCAGGCGCAGGCGGGCGAGCTTGTAGAGGTCGGCCATGTAGTGCCCCAGCCGATAGGGGCTCGGGTCGAAGGCCGCCTCGGCCTCGGGATGCACGCCGACGAAGGCCTGCTGCACCTCGGGCCCGACCTCGAACTGGGCGTTGGAGATCGCCGGGCCCAGCCAGGCCATCAGCGCCTCCGGGGGCAGCCCCATGGCCCCGACGGTCGCCTCGATCACGCCGCCGGCGAGCCCGCGCCAGCCGGCATGGATGGCCGCCACCCGGGTGCCGTTCCGGTCGCAGAGAAAGATCGGCAGGCAGTCGGCGGTCAGCACCACGCAGGCGTAGTCGCGGCTCATCGCCACCGCGGCGTCCGCCTCGGGCCGGGCAGCGGAGTAGGCCTGCTGCACCCGGGCGCCGTGTACCTGATCGAGCCACAGCAGCGGGCGGTCGTCGCCGACCTCCTTCTCCAGCTGGCGACGGCACAGCGCCACGTGGTCCGGGTTGTCGCCCACGTGGTCGGCCGCGTTGAAGGCGGCGAAGGCGCCCTGGCTGGGGCCGGTCTCGCGGGTGGTGACGAAGGCCCCGACGCTCTCCGGGGCGGGCCAGTCGGGCAGGATCGGCGTCGGGCGCAGGTCGAGGGTATCGCTCATCACGGGGTCCTTGGCACACGGGCCTCAGCGCATGGTCTCGCCGTCTTCACGCAGGAAGTCGAGCAGCATCAGCAGGTCATCCGGCAGCGGCGCGCGAAAGGCCATGCGCTCGCCGCTCTCCGGGTGCACGAAGGCGAGCTTGCGGGCGTGCAGCGCCTGGCGCGGGAACTCGCGCAGGATCTCCTTGAGCCGCTCGTCGGCGCCGGCCGGCAGCTTGAGGCGCCCGCCATAGACCGGATCGCCGATCAACGGGTAGCGCACGTGGGCCATATGCACGCGGATCTGGTGGGTGCGCCCGGTCTCGAGCTTGCAGCGCACATGGGTGTGGGCGCGGAAGCGCTCGACGACCCGGTAGTGCGTCACCGCCGGCTTGCCCGAGGCGTTCACCGCCTGGCGCTTGCGGTCGCGCGGATGGCGGCCGATGGGCGCATCCACGGTGCCGCCGGCGGTCACCACCCCGACCACCACGGCATCGTACTCCCGGGACACGCTACGCGCCTGGAGCTGCTCGACCAGCGCCGTCTGGGCGGCCAAAGTCTTGGCCACCACCATCAGGCCGCTGGTGTCCTTGTCCAGGCGATGCACGATACCCGCCCGCGGGATCGCCGCGAGCTCGGGGTCATGGTGCAGCAGGGCGTTGAGCAGGGTGCCGTCGGGGTTGCCCGCGGCCGGGTGGACCACCAGGCCCGGCGGCTTGTCGATCACCAGCACCGCGTCGTCCTCGTAGACCACCGTCAGCGGGATGTCCTCGGGCTCGAAGCGGGTGTCGTCCTCGATCTCGACGGCGAGCGCCAGGGCCTCGCCACCGTAGACCTTGTCCTTGGGCTTGGCCGGCTGGCCATCGAGGGTCAGGGCGCCGCTCTTGATCCAGGACTTGAGCCGCTCTCGGGAGAAGTCGGCGAAGAGCTCGGCGGCGGCCTGGTCGAGGCGCAGGCCCGCCATGCGTTCGGGAACGCGCTGCTGGGCTTCGAGGGTCTGGGACATGGGTCGGAACGGGGCTCCGTGCGCACCGGGAGCGATGACTGCGTTTCGCCGCAAGGTGCTTTATAGTGGGCGGATATCGGCCGATTCTATCACGGCCACCCGGGTTGTTAGACACGAGGATCACGATGCGCGTTATCACCTCCCCCGCTCGCCTGGCCGTTCTGATGCTGGCCGGCACCCTGCTGGCCGGCTGTGCCGGCACCCCCGAGGAAGAGGAACTCGACGGCGTCGCCGAACGCCAGCTCTACGAGGAGGGGCGCGAGGCCCTCGAAGAGAGCAGCTACACCACGGCGATCAACCGGCTCGAGGCCATCGACACCCGCTTCCCCTTCGGCGAGCACGCCGAGCAGGCCCAGCTGGAGCTGATCTACGCCTACTACCAGACCGACGACTGGGAGAGCGCCCGAGCTGCGGCGAGCCGCTTCATCCGCCTGCACCCCGATCATCCCCAGGTCGACTATGCCTACTACATGCGCGGCCTGGCCGCCTGGCAGGCGGGACGCTTCAGCCTGGAGCGCCTGCGCGTCATCGACATCTCCAAGCGTGACCTGGGCGCCACCCGCGACGCCTACGCCGACTTCAGCGAGCTGATCCAGCGCTACCCGAGCAGCCAGTACGCCCCGGACGCCCAGCAGCGCATCGTCTACCTGCGCAACGTGCTGGCCCGCCACGAGCTGCACGTGGCCGACTTCTACCTGCGCAAGGGCGCCTACCTTGCCGCCGTGGAGCGCGGCCGCTGGGTGCTGGAGAACTACCCGCAGACCGAGGCCAGCCGCGACGCCCTGGCGACCATGGTCGAGGGTTACCTCGGCCTCGAGATGCGCGACCGCGCCCGCGAGACCCTACAGGTGCTGATCGACAACGCGCCGGACCACGACCGGCTGCGCGGCCGCACCTTCCAGCCGCAGCACGTGAAGGCCGAGGCACTCTCGGCCTGAACCGCGCCTGACCGCAGCCAACACCCGCCAGAACCCACAACGCCACCGCCCTCTCGGGCGGTGGCGTTGCGTTAGGGGGAGGCAGACTCGCCGACGCGGCGCTATTCGCCGGGCTGCCAGCCGTTGACGATGGGGTAGCGGCGATCGCGGCCGAAGCCGCGACGGGTGACGCGCACCCCTACCGGGGCCTGGCGGCGCTTGTACTCGCAGCAATCCACCAGCTTGACCACCCTGTAGACGTCGTCGCGGTCGAAGCCCGCAGCGATGATCGCCTCGGCACTCATGTCGCCCTCGATGTAGCGCACCAGGATGGCGTCGAGCACGTCGTAGTCCGGCAGGCTGTCGCTGTCCTGCTGGTCGGGGGCGAGCTCGGCGGAGGGCGGCCGCTCGATGACCCGCTCCGGAATCGCCGGCGACTCGCTGTTGCGCCAGCGGGCCAGGCGGTAGACCCAGGTCTTGTAGACGTCCTTGATGGCATTGTAGCCGCCGACCATGTCGCCGTAGAGGGTGGCGTAGCCGACCGCCATCTCGCTCTTGTTGCCGGTGGTCAGCACCATCAGGCCCTTCTTGTTGGAGATCGCCATCAGCAGCACGCCGCGGCAGCGCGACTGCAGGTTCTCCTCGGTGGTGTCGCGCTCGGTGCCGGCGAAGCTCTCGGCCAGCGTCGACATGAAGGCCTCGACCATCGGTTCGATGGGCATCACCTCGTACTCCACGCCGAGCAGCTTCGCCTGCTCGGCGGCGTCCTGCTTGGAGATGTCCGCCGTATAGTGGTAGGGCATCATCACCGCGTGGACACGCTGCGGCCCCAGGGCATCGACCGCGATGGCCAGCGACAGCGCCGAGTCGATGCCGCCGGAGAGCCCCAGCACCACGCCCTCGAAGCCGCTCTTGTTGACGTAGTCGCGCAGGCCCGTGACCAGCGCACAGTAGAGGTTCTCCTCCGGCGCCACCTCGGGCTCGGTCTCGCCGGCGCGCGGCACCCAGCGCCCCTGCTCGCGGACGAAGGCGACCGGCATCAGGCCCACCGCCCAGTGGGGCGCCTGGACCATCAGCTCGCCCTGGGCATCGACGCAGGCCGAGCCACCGTCGAAAACCAGCTCGTCCTGGCCGCCGATCTGGTTGACGTAGACGATGGGGCGTTCCACCTCGCGGGCCCGCGCCTCGAGCAGCTCCAGACGCTCAGCGGGCTTGTCCTGGTGGAAGGGCGAGGCATTCAGGGTGACGAGGATCTCGGCGCCGGCATCGCGGGCCTGGCGCACCGGCGCCTCGCTCCAGATGTCCTCGCAGATCAGGATGCCGAGCTTGGCGCCCTTGTGCTCGATCACCAGCGGCTGGCTGCCGGTGGCGAAGTAGCGCTGCTCGTCGAACACCTCGTAGTTGGGCAGCGCCTGCTTGGCGTACTCGCCCAGCCACTCGCCGTTGTAGAGCACGCCGGCCAGGTTCCAGTTCTCGCCTTCCCGGCGCCCCGGGTAGCCGACGATGACCATGACGTCGCGGGCCATCTTCTCGGCCATGCGCGCGCGGGCGTGGCGCAGGCGAGTCTCCATGGAGGGGCGCAGCAGCAGGTCCTCCGGCGGGTAGCCGGTCAGGAAGAGCTCGGGCAGCACCACGATGTCGGCACCATGCTCGATGCGTGCCTCGCGTACCGTCTCGATGGCGCGGTCGGCATTGCCGGGAACGTCGCCGACCAGCGGGTCGAGCTGCGCCATCACCAGGGTCAGGTCTTGCATGGGCTTGGAAATCTCTCGAGAATCGGTGGACAGTCGCCATTGTCCCGCAAGGGCGGCCGAGTGGCAAAGCCGGCCCCTACCTGGGAGACGCACAAGGAATGAACCTGTTGCTGATTCGCCTGATCATCTTCGCCGTGCTGTTCTTCGCCGGCCTCAAGCTCTACCGCATCTACCGCGAGTGGAAACTGGACCGAGACGGCCCGCAGCAGGAAGGCGACGCCTCGGGTAACCGCATGGTGCGCTGCCGCTGGTGCCAGGTGCACCTGCCCGAGGACGATGCCCTGCGCGAAAAAGGCGACTGGTTCTGCTCCGGCGACCACCGGGACAAGTACCTGTCGGAGCAGGCGGAAGAGCAGCACAAGGACGACTAGGAGCCAGCCGGGCCAGTCGCTGGCCCATCCCCTCTCACACTCGGCCCCCTCGCAGCGACGACCAGGGCACAACCAGCGGAGGTACTCGCCGCCCTTCTCGACCTCTTGGCGCACAGCGTCTATACGCTATCGCCTACGGCGGAGATAGACCGCCCGGCTAGCCTGAAGAGTGACCCCCACCGTTCAGGACATCGCCGGGAGGCCCTATGCGCCGCTTCGCTGATCGTCGCTCCTCCCCTTACCGCCACCACGGCCTGACGCTGATCGAACTGATCGCGGCCATCGCCATGCTCGCCTTCATCGCGACGATCGGCATTCTCAGCTTCGCTTTCAGCGCTTCAGCGTACGCAACGAAGTGGCTATGGGAGGTGGAGACTGGCATGGAGGCTGCCCTACGTCACGCTGCCATGCGGGTCTTGGCGCAATGAACTGCTATCATGCTTGGGCGTGTATCCGCGTAGATAGCGGATAGACAGCGATTTCTTGGCATTGCGAGCAAACACCTGATGGGAACTGATCGTTATTCGGGCTTTACACTCATCGAACTCCTCATCGTCGTGGCCATTATTGCTATCATGGCTACCTGGGCCGTCCCCGGTTTTGGTCGACTTGTGGATCGTGTCGAACTCGACCGTCAGGTCGACCGGCTCTGGTTAGCACTCGGCACCACACGTCTGGAGGCGGCAGAGCGCCGCCAGCCCGTACACCTTTGCCCCAGTCGAGACAGCAGCGCCTGCTCCAGCGACTGGCAAGACGCGCTGATTCTGTTCGTTGACGCCGACGGAGACGGCGCCTTCGATGCAGGAGAGGAACTGATCCAGAGCTTTAATGCCGCCGCTAGCGAGGTAGTTGTCAGCCCTAACGGCCAACTGGGTAACGGGCTCAATTTCAAGGCTGACGGCTTTCCATCGGAGAGGGGGACGTTCGCGTTCTGCCACCCGGCCCAACCGGACGAACCAGCCCGACAGATCGTGATCAGTCAGGCAAGGCTGCGCCGAGACCGCGGCGCGGCCGATAGCTGCCAGAGCGACTGATGCTCAGCCCCAGCAGTCCGCGCCGTCACCGCTGGCGGTGACGCTACCGTCCTGCGCGAGCGTCAGGGTACCGCAGGCATCGTCCGCCTGGGGCCCATCAGCGATCGGCGTCGCCGCGAGGGCGAAGTCATCGCCCCCGTCGCTAATCGTAACGCTGAAGGTATAGCGATCGCCGATCTCTCCGTCGAGACCGTCGACGACGATCGACGGCGTCACGTCCCCCGGTGCCGCGTCAGCCACCACCGTGCCATAGCTGTAGGTCTGGCTGTAGCGCCGTTCGAGCTGCTGAGCCATCTGCTGCAGCATCATCTCGGCCTGGGTTCGGTAGGAGCGGTCGACGTAGCGCTCGTAGGAGGGCAGCGCGACGGAAGCCAAGATGCCGACGATGGCCACGGTGATCATCAGCTCGATCAGGGTAAAACCACGTGCAAGTCTCATTCAGCGCTCCAGTTCTCGCCATGAGACTCGCCCGAGCCCAAGGGGGTTGGCCGGATCACGCTGTAGCGTTACGGCGTCGCCGGTACTGCTCACGGTGTTGATGTTCTCCACATCCTCCTCCAGCCGGGTGTCCACCACCGGGGTGTAGAGCATCCCCTCGGTACCGATCCCTACCGGGGCGGGTTCGGCAGCGAAGAGAGGCACAGCTTCTACGTCGAACACGTTCTGGCCCCCATTAGTCAGAGGCACAGGCAGTCCCGAGAATGCCTGCAGTTCGTAAAGAAAGCCTTCGTCTTCGATACCGCAGATACCCTGCCCCGGGATCAGGCTAGTGATATAGAGCCGTCTACCATTGAGCAATGGCGCCTGGATCACACGCTCACGATTATCGGGGAAATCCATATACCAGCCACTTTCGGCAGGCACACCCGCTGAAGATGCCGAGAAAAAACGAAGCTTCCGCGTGTTGCCACCGTCGTCGGTGCCGGTTCCCTCAAGCAGCTTGCGCTCGGCGAGCCTATCGCGAGTAATGGGAAGTGACTGGCTGTTATCACGAATCGCATAGAAACTGTCCGAGCCACCCGCTTCCTGGGTATCGCCCAATGCATAGGCGTAGGCGCGCTTGCCCGTACCGAAGAAGATCATCATGCCGCCTTCGGGGTGCGTCGCCACCTCGATGGAGGCCGTGATCATCTGAGCGTTGCCGTCCGAGTCGGTGGCCCTGAACAGGAGGGTGCTCGTGATATTGTCGGGGTCAGACAAGTCGAAACGCCACAGGTTGCCCTGAAGGTCCCCCCCGTAACCGATGTCGACGCGACCGTTACCATCCGAATCCACCAAGGAGACAGAGGTCATGCCGTTGAGGCCAGCATTGGCCTCATTAGCCGGCACCGAGCGCAAGACATCTGCGGCCTCGATAGTGCCATCGGCGGCGCCATCCAGGTTGATCACGTAGAGTGCGGCCTTGCCGGAGGGGCTATTGTAGCCATTGGCGAACACCGCCGCGAAGTCACCCGTTTCGAGTTGAACCAGGTTGATCCTGTCCTCGAGATGGCCCAGATGGTCCCCTTGATCAGCGAAAAGGGCCGCTTCGTGAGAAGGGCCATACTCGAACAGCGCAATGCTGTCGGCATTGTTCTCTCCGAACGTCTCGGGGGAGGAGACATCCAGGGCAAAGAGCCCCCGACCGCCGTGGCCAAGACCGCTGACCAGCACGGTATGCCAGACGCCGCTGATCTTCACATCCAGCGCGTTGGGGCTACCATCGATACGGTAACGGTGGTCATAGTCGGGTGCGCCCAGCTCGCGCAGGTTCTTGTGCAGCATGCCGGGCACATAGGCAAGGCGCTCCTCGCCAGTTGCGGCATCGAAACCATTCAGCATGCCATCGTTGGCCCCCACATACACCACGGCGGGGCGCGGATCTTCATCACACACCGGCTTATCCGCCACTCTCCGACACCCGAGCTTATCCTCCCGATACTTCAGATAGGAGGTGTCGTCCGGCCCGCTGGGAACGTAGTAGCTATTGGGCTCGGCGACCACCACCGGGCGGGAGCCGATGATATCGCCTATCGGAGCATTTTCATCGCCGTCCTTCCACTTGCGGTTTCGGAACTCACCTCCGTTATCCTGTTCGAGGGAGCCATCGCCGCGCAGGTAATTGACCAGGTCTCTGTTACTGTCGCCCCCCAGATTATCTGGCCTGAAGGCGACTCCCGCGCCGTTCACTGACGTGATGATCTCGCGCTGGTCGGGTGCAGGCATCTGCTCCCTCGCACTCCAGATCACCTCACCAAGCCCACTGGCGGTGGTCTTCAACGCCACGAGGTCGCCTGACCAGCCGTTGGCGTTGTTGTACTCGGACTGGAAGGTAAGATCGCCATACGTCTGACTGAACCCCAGGCCGGCACCGGTCAGTCGTGAGTTGAGCAATACCTGATCCAACGCCGAACGCAGGGAATCGACCAGCTCACCGATGCGGTTGACCTCGAAGTAGTTCTCAGGCGGCTCCTCACCGGAATTACCTCCGTACTTGGCGGCATAATAGAGCGGCGGGCGCAGGCTACTCGCGCTATCCGAAGCCGATACGCGATAGCTCTGGGTGCTGGGGCCATCACCCAGCTCGCATGACCCTTTCGCCTTGCAGTAAGGCGACTCATCATAACCCTCGATTCCGGAGTGGACCTGAAATCCGTCGCTGATGCCCCCAGCGAGTGTCTCACTCTCCGCATCCACGTATCGTCCCGACGTGCCGCTGAGGATATAGCCGACCCCGGCTTCTCGGCTCGTGCTCTCGTCGGTTACCTCCGTGGTGATCGACAAGCGATTCCCGACGAGTTCGTACCCCATCGTCATTTCGATATCTGAATCGTAATCGCCCCCGAATTCCGCTACTTCCCAGGTAAGTTCGACGAGCCCGCTCGAAGCATCTAGAGCCTGGGGTCGAAAGTCCACCAACGCGCACTTGCCGTTGTCACGGACATTTTCACAAGCCGGCACGATACTGACCCCATCCAGCTCGATAATGGGTGTGTTGGCCGTCAAGCGAACGGCAAACGTATCCACCGAGCTGCCATCACTGCCGTCTGGTGACCTGACCACCTCGCTTTCATGGGCATACTTGGCCAATCCGGCCACGCTATAGGTACCTTCCAACCCTGGCGCGGCAGGACAGACCCCCTGTGCACTGGACAGGCTGCTGACCGACTTGGCCGTGCAGAGCTTGTCATCAAAGCCACCGTTCTCACCGATGAAGTATTGCCCGTCGATGCCCGACTCGGAGCCGACGTCGTCGGTCCATTGAGAAATATCCGGATTATCGGGAAGGCCGAGAGCGCCGAGATTGTCGCCATCCATCGATACCTCGCTGGCATTGATCAGGATCATCGAGTGGGCCGCACACCACTTGTCGCCGACGTAGTTGTCCCAGGCGGGCGAGGTCAGCCCTTCTACGAAAACCTTCTCGACCTCACCTTCCCCTACGCTGAAGGCCTGCGTGGGTGACTGGGCGCCGGAGAGATAGCGCAATGCCTCGGCGGTGATTTCGGCGAAGGGGTTGATCCAGCTGGAGCAGTCGCCATCGCCAACCGCGCTAAGCCGCTTTCCGAAAGGACAGTTGTCACTGTTGTAGGTGCCGTCGGAATAGCGGTATCTCGACAACCGGAAGGCATCCAGATTGCTGACAATGCCCGCCTCGCCGCTAAAGACTCCCGTCGCCGGACCATACTCGTCGTAGAAGCCTCTCAAGTTGGCACGCAGCACACCGCCCTGCGTATTATTCTCATAAGATCCCGTCATCAGCCCGAAATCGATGCTGCGAGCATACTCATGCAGCAGGCCGGTGGGCTTGGGATGACTGGATTCCGGATAGCTCGTGCAGGCCTCTCCCTCCTCTGGGCACGCCTCGACTCGAACATCAAAGGTAGCGCTGCCAGAATCGTCACTGTCGGGCCTTAGGTCATCGTCCCCATTGTTGCGCCCAGATTCATCGGCCCAAACGCACTGCCAGCGCTCGTTGGCCGCCCAGCGCGGCCAGCTGCCGGAGGCGGCACGGAGCAGCGGGGGTTCGTCGACGTCCTTGGACTCATCGTCAAAACCGCTACTGACGCCGGTGGTGTTACAGAAGGAGTAGGAGCCACTGGAGAACGGCGTATTGGCACTCAGCACCTGGTCGTCATCGACCACCTTGACGAAGGAGTGAGCGTCGTAGGGCAGATAGGCCCGTTCGAGTATGGTGGTATCCTCATCGTTGTCGCGGAAGCGCTTGCCGCCATAGAGCACCTTGCGCAGGACATCCATGCGCGTCATCGAGACCCAGTTCAGGAAGTTGCCGCTCCACTCGCCATCCCCCCCCGTGCAGCTGTAGTCCGCGGCCGAGGCGCCATCGGGGCTGAAGACGCCACCGTCATAGTCATAACAGACCCCGCTATCGAAATAGCCGTAGTATTCGTAGCTACTCTTGTAGCTGTCGTCGATGACGCCATCGCCGTCGATATCGCTCCAGTCGGTATAGGCCTTGAAGAACAGCTGATGGTCGTTGGACATGACCACCATGCTGCGCGGCGTGGCGCTGGCCAGGGCGCTGGGCGGGGTCAGCGTGGAGACATCGGAGCCGTCGGGGTCATCTTCGGCCTCGCAGAGCGGATATCCTTCACAGAGCTCGCCATTGTCGTCGTCTTCGTCGTCTTCGTCGTCTTCGTCGTCCTCGTCGTCCTCGTCGTCCTCGTCGTCCTCGTCGTCCTCGTCGTCCTCGTCGTCCTCGTCGTCGCTTTCGCCTTCATTATCACCAACCGAGCAAAGAGGGTGTCCCGTGGCTTCTTCACAGAACCCATCGTCCTCCCCACCGTCGTCGCAGAGCTCATCTCTTATCTCATCGTTATCTTTTCTGTTCTCCCAATTTTCTTGTGGGCTTGCACAGAACCCGGCGACTGTATCGGCGATACATATCGACCGCCCAGACCATGTATTTTTACTACATTTTTTGCTATACTTCTTTGAACTTTCCCACCATTCGTCATCCGCCATTGCGGAGTCAACCCCTCCCTCCGGGGACATGGCAAATGCGATTAGTGCCGGCAGCATCAGTTGCTTGATACGGCCAGGTAGCTTATTGCAGGACATACCGCGCCTCCAGGGTCCGACTGATATTGCCATTGGGTCCAAAGCCACGGGCGATCACGCGAAAGAAGTGATACCTCTCGCCACGCACCTCGTCCTTGCCGACCACCACGCTCTGGGTTCTGGTGTAGCCTTCGATGGAAGATTCATCGACGCAGGCGATCGCATACCGCGGTAGTGCTGCCAGGGTAATCTCTTCATCACCATCGCCCAGCGAAAAACCATCGACCGTGACGCCACTGGCGAGCGCCGCTTCCACATCATCGTCTTGCAGAGCATTGATGCTATCGATTTCGTAGCGCTCGGAGCCCCCCTCACAGAAGTTGATGCGATGGGGAGCCTCGTCCAGCTCCTGGAAAGCCTCGCGAAGCGCGGCCTCGGCGGCCTGGAAGGCGATCTGAGCGGCCTGATCGTTACTGGCCAGGCGCTGCTGCAGCCGCGAGGACTGGCTGCCGGTAAAGGCCAGCAGGCCGGTCAGGGCGAGCAGTATTAGAGTCACCAGCAGCGCCGCCCCGGTCTGTGCTCGACGTTTCACTATGGGCATCTCACTGGCGCTCCATCACATTGCGCAGGGTCACGACTCGGTTGAACCGCGCGAACATGCGCCGGCTGTCGAAGGTCAGATCCGCCCCCTGCCAGTCAAAAGACTGTTCGTTAGGAGCATCCCAGGTGTCGGTTTCCGAGCTCACCAGCATCTCAACGCGCACCGCCCGGAGGGTCGTCCAGTCGTCCACATCGTCATGGTCCTGAAAGCTCCCGGAGTCATCGAGATAGCTAAACTGCAACGCCTCGACGCCATTGAGTAGAGGCTGTTGCTGAATATCGTTGTCGTTATCGAATCCCGACTGGCAGCGTAGAGTAGAGGTGTCATCCAGGTAGATCCGAACCCAGGCGGTCCCATCATCCGGAGGAACCTCTCGACCGGCACAGTCCACGATGTCCTGATCGAACCAGTCACTGCCCTGATAACGCACCCAAAGCTCGGAGGAGTGATCGAGGCCTTCCCCCGAATCGGCCCCGGCAACAATCTGCCCCGTTGCAAAGGCGGGATGATCAACATGTGACGCCATGCTCGGGTAGCTCGTGCTCAGATCCATCCAACCCTCGCTGTAACCCGCCTGCAGCAGCTGACGTCCGATCAACTGCACCGCATATCGCTGAGCATTGTTCAACTCGCTCGATACCACGGTCGTCTGATAGCTCTGACGGCTAGAGAGGTAGTAGCTGGTGACCATGCCCACGATCAACAGGCCGATGACCATGGCAATCATCAGCTCGATAAGACCCACACCGGCCTGGTATCGAGGGTAGGCGAAACGTGGTGGCTTCATAGGCGGGTCTCCAGCATCACGCAGCCGCCCGAGGGTGCCTCGCTCCCACAGGCCGGCAAGGGATCGTCGGCCTCAGGGGGCTGCTGCCGCCAGCGCAGAGTGATAGTGACACGCTCAACACCGTCGGACTGCTGGACATCGATGGCGGCGAGCGAATTCGGCAGGGCCTGGGTGATATCGTCCAACCAGGTTTCCATACGCTCACATATGGCAGCATCGCCACCATCACAAGCCTCGATCGTCTCGTCAGCGCCTTCCACCTTGAATTGATCGGCGTTTTCCGGCCGTGTCCGGATGAGATCGGCCGCACTGTTGGCGAGCGAGACGGCATCGGACCGCCAGCGCGCATCGCGGGCATCCTGCAAGGTAAGCAACTGCAGTCCCGCCACGCCCAGCAGCGCCACGCTGATCAGCAGCAGGGCGATCAGCGATTCGATGAGGGTGATGCCGTCCTGTCGTGCCATTGATGCTCCATCTTTCTGACTGAGGCGCGGCGGCGCCCCGCTTGCCGGATCGGCCGCGTCCCCCGTCGCGAAGGTAGCGATCATGTAACCCAATGTTGCGACAGGTTTCAGCATAGCGGGTTTCACCAGATAACGCATACAAAAAGACCGGATGTTTTCCGGTCTTTCGAATGATGCAACATCAGGAAATCAAGGACACGAGACTTACGTCTCATCGCTGGCGATCACCCGGTCGCGCAGCTCCCGGGGCATGGAGAAGGTAATGGTCTCCTCGCGGCCGGCGAGTTCCTCGGGGGCACTGGCCCCCAGCGCCTGCAGCCGCTCGATCACGCCCTTGACCAGCACCTCGGGGGCGCTGGCGCCGGCGGTCACGCCGATGGCGCTCACGCCCTCGAGCCAGGCGGGCTCGACCTGCTCGGCGCTGTCGATCAGGTAGGCCGGGGTGCCGACCCGCTCGGAGAGCTCGCGCAGGCGATTGGAGTTGGAGCTGTTGGGACTGCCCACCACCAGCACCAGGTCCGCGCCTTCGGCCAGCTCGCGCACCGCGTCCTGGCGGTTCTGGGTGGCGTAGCAGATGTCGTCCTTGCGCGGCCCCTCGATCTCGGGGAACTTGGCGCGCAGGGCATCGATGACCCGGGCGGTATCGTCCATGGAGAGCGTGGTCTGGGTGACGAAGGCGAGCCGGCTCGGGTCCTTGACCTCGAGCCTGGCCACGTCCTCTTCGTCTTCCACCAGGTAGATCTGCCCGCCGTAGGCGGTGTCGTAGCGCCCCATGGTGCCTTCCACCTCGGGGTGCCCCTCGTGGCCGATCAGGATGCACTCCTGGCCGCGGCGGGCGTAGCGCAGCACCTCCATGTGCACCTTGGTGACCAGCGGGCAGGTGGCGTCGAACACCTTGAGGCCGCGCTCCTCGGCCTCCTGCTGCACGGCGCGGGAGACGCCGTGGGCGGAGAAGATCACGATGACGTCGTCGGGCACCTCGTGGAGCTCCTCGACGAACACCGCTCCCCGCTCGCGCAGGCTGTCCACGACGAAGCGGTTGTGCACCACCTCGTGGCGGACGTAGATCGGCGGGCCGAAGACGTCCAGCGCGCCGTTGACGATCTCGATGGCGCGATCGACGCCGGCGCAGAAACCGCGAGGGTTGGCCAGCTTGATCTGAATGGGATTACGTTGCATGTGGGCCTTGCCTTGATGCCGCAGCATCGTTGCATTGGATAAATCGAGAGACACAGCTATCGCGCTGCAAGCAGCGCTCCCACAGGAGCGTCTACCGCTCGCTCAACGCCAGATCGCCAGACTGAGAGCTCCTATAGGTGCTTCGGTGAGCCGCCACACACTGCAGGAGCTTTGCTTGCAAAGCGATGGGGTCAGTGAGTCGTGGCAGGCTTCACGTCCAGCACGTCCACCTCGAAGGTCAGGGTACGCCCTGCCAGCGGATGGTTGAAGTCCACCTCGACCTGCTCGCCCTCGATGCGCTTGATCACGCCGGGCAGCTCGCCGCCGGCGGCGTCGGCGAAGGACATCACCATGCCCACTTCCGGCGCGTCGCTCTCGAAGTCCTCACGCTTGAGCAGCTGGATGTTCTGCGGGTTGTGCTGGCCGAAGGCGTGCTCCGGGGTGATCTCGAAGGAGCCGCTCTCCCCGGCGACGAGCCCCTTGAGCGGGTGCTCGAAGCCGGGCGGCAGGTTGCCGTCGCCCACCTGGAAGGTCGCCGGCGCCTTGTCGCGGGTGGAGTCGACCACGGTGCCGTCTTCCAGGCTGAGGGTGAAGTGAAGGGTCACTTCCATGCCCTCGTCGATGCGAAGTTCCGGGGATTCCTGATGGCTCATGGCGTGTCTCTCTCGTGTTCGTGCCCTGGGTGCGGGCGCAGCGTGATCGAAGGTCGCACGCGTCTGGGTGTCGATGGTCGGGATATCGGGGCGCCGGGCCGGCTTCTCAACCGCGCCGCCGCGCCCGACGGCGCTCGGCGAAGAGCGACTCCCAGATCAGCCCAATGGCGCCGAGGGTGATGCCGATGTCCGCCACGTTGAAGGCCGGGTAGTACCAGCCGGCGGCGTGGAAGGAGAGGAAGTCCACCACGTAGCCGTGCACCAGTCGGTCGTAGAGGTTGCCCAGCGCCCCGCCGATGATCAGCCCGAGCGAGACGCCGAGCAGCGTCTCGTCGGCCTTCAGGCGGCGCATCCAGACCGTCAGGCCGATGCTCGCCCCCACGGCGATGGCGGCGAACAGCCAGCGCTGCCAGCCGGGATGGCCGGCGAGGAAGCTGAAGGCCGCGCCGGTGTTGTGCAGCAGCGTCAGGTTAAAGAACGGCAGCACCTCCACCGGCCGGGCGTAGTCGAGCAGCCCACTGGCCAGGTATTTGGTGCCCAGATCCAGCACGATCACCGCCGCGGCCAGCCACAGCCAGCGCAGCGGCCGGCGCATGGGCGCCACGAAGTCCTGACCTGTCTGCCGCTCGCTCATGGGCGCCTCGCCTTGCTGGGACATCGACTCTCTCCTGGGTGAACCTTAGGCAAAGCGGCGCGTCTCGCCGGGGCCATCCGGCAGGTTGCTGATGCAGCGCCCGCAGAGGTCCGGGTGCTCGGCGTGAGTACCCACGTCCTCGCGGTGGTGCCAGCAGCGCTCGCACTTGGCGTTGGCGCTCTCGGCCACGGCCACCTTCAGGCCCTCGAGTTCGGTGGCCTCGGCCGCCGCGCTCGCCTCCGCGAGCGGCGCCAGGCGCACCTCGCTGGTCAGCATCACGAAGCGCAGCTCGTCGCCCAGCCGGGTCAGGATCTCGCGCAGTTCATCGTCGACGTAGAGGGTGACCTCGGCGGCCAGGCTGCCCTTGATCGCCTTGGCGTTGCGAGCGTCCTCCAGGCACTTGTTGACCGCCTGCTTGACCTCGAGCACCCGCTCCCAGAAGTCGCGGCCCATGGCGGCGTCCTCTGCGAGAGTATCGAGCCCGGCGTAGTACTCCTCGAGCAGCACGCTATCGCCGCGGCTTCCGGGGATGTTCTCGTAGATCTCCTCGGCGGTGAAGGAGAGGATCGGCGCCACCCAGCGCGCGAGCGCCTCGACCACGTGGTAGAGCGCGGTCTGGGCGCTGCGGCGCGCCACGGAGTCGGCCTGGGTGGTGTACTGGCGATCCTTGATCACGTCCAGGTAGAAGCCGCCGAGCTCCCGGGCACAGAAGCCGTGCACCTGCTGGTAGACGTCAAGGAAGCGGTACTCCTCATAGGCGCGCTCGATGCGCGCCTGCAGCTGGGCGGCGCGATCCACCACCCACTGGTCCAGGGCCAGCATCTCGTCGAAGGGCAGCACGTCGCGCTCGGGCGCGAAGCCGTTGAGGTTGGCCAGCAGGAAGCGCGAGGTGTTGCGGATGCGCCGGTAGACGTCGGCGGTGCGCTTCAGGATCTCGTCGGAGACCGCCATCTCGCCGGAGTAGTCGGTGGAGGCGACCCACAGGCGCAGGATATCGGCGCCGAGCTTGTCCATCACCGCCTGGGGTGCGACCACGTTGCCCAGCGACTTGGACTGCTTGCGCCCCTTCTCGTCCACGGTGAAGCCGTGGGTCAGCAGCTGCCGGTAGGGCGCGTGGCCGTCGATGGCGGCGCCGGTGAGCAGCGAGGAGTGGAACCAGCCGCGGTGCTGGTCGGAGCCCTCCAGGTAGAGATCGGCGATCGGTCCCTCGGTGTGGCCGTGGGGGTGCGAGCCGCGCAGCACGTGCTTGTGGGTGGTGCCGGAGTCGAACCAGACGTCCAGGGTGTCGGTGACCTTGTCGTAGTCGGCGGCCTCCTCGCCCAGCAGCTTGGCGGGGTCGAGGCGGAACCAGGCGTCGATGCCCTCGGCCTCGACGCGCTTCGCGGCCTCTTCCATCAGCTCGACGGTGCGCGGATGCAGCTCGCCGGTGGCCTTGTGCAGGAAGAACGGGATCGGCACGCCCCAGTTGCGCTGGCGCGAGATGCACCAGTCCGGGCGGTTGGCGATCATGCTGTGCAGGCGCGCCTTGCCCCAGGCCGGGGTGAAGGCGGTGGACTCGATGCCCGCGAGCGCCCGCTCGCGCAGGGTGCGGCCGTCCTTGCCGGCGACGTCCATGCCGACGAACCACTGGGCGGTGGCGCGGTAGATCACCGGGGTCTTGTGGCGCCAGCAGTGCATGTAGCTGTGGGTGATCGGCGTGTGCGCCATCAGCGCGCCGACCTCCTCGAGCTTGGCGACGATCTGCGGGTTGGCCTTCCAGATCATCTGGCCGCCGAAGAACGGCAGGTCGTCGACGTAGACGCCGTTGCCCTGCACCGGGCTCTCGATCTCGTCGAAGCTCATGCCGTGGGCGCGGCAGGTGACGAAGTCGTCGACGCCGTAGGCCGGGGCCGAGTGGACGATGCCGGTGCTGCCCTCCTCGCTCTCCACGTAGTCGGCCAGGTAGACCGGCGAGAGGCGATCGTAGAAGGGGTGGCGGAAGCGGATGCCGTCGAAGGCCTCGCCCTTGGCGGTGGCGATCACCTCGCCCTCGAGGCCGTAGCGCGACAGGCAGGATTCGACCAGCTCCTCGGCCAGCACCAGCAGCCGCTCGCCGGTATCCACCAGGGAGTAGGTGAACTCCGGGTGCATGTTCAGCGCCTGGTTGGCCGGAATGGTCCAGGGGGTGGTGGTCCAGATCACCACGGCGGCGGCCTTGGGCAGCTCACCGAGGCCGAAGGCGGCGGCCAGGCGGTCGGCGTCCTCGACCGGGAAGGCGACGTCGATGGCGTCGGATTTCTTGTCCTGGTACTCCACCTCGGCCTCGGCCAGGGCCGAGCCGCAGTCGAAGCACCAGTTGACGGGCTTCAGGCCCTTGAAGACGTAGCCCGCCTCGACCATGTCGGCCAGCGCCCGGATCTCGCCCGCCTCGTTGGCGAAGTCCATGGAGCGGTAGGGGTTGTCCCAGTCGCCGATCACGCCCAGGCGGATGAAGCCCTGACGCTGGTCCTCGATCTGCTCGGCAGCGTACTCGCGGCACAGCCCGCGGGCCTGCTCGGGCTCGAGGTGCTTGCCGTGGGTGGTCTCGACCTTGTGCTCGATGGGCAGGCCGTGACAGTCCCAGCCGGGCACGTAGGGGGCGTCGAAGCCGGCCAGGTTCTTCGACTTGACGATGATGTCCTTGAGGATCTTGTTGAGCGCATGCCCCAGGTGAATGCTGCCGTTGGCGTAGGGAGGGCCGTCGTGGAGCACGAAGAGCTCCCTGCCCTGGCGCTCCGCACGCAGGCGATGGTAGAGGTCCATCTCCTTCCACTGCGCCACCCGGGCGGGCTCGCGCTTGGGCAGCATGCCGCGCATGGGGAAGTCGGTTTCTGGCAGGTTCAGAGTGTGCTTGTAGTCGCTCATATCCTGGGGGTCAGCCGTCGTCGTGGTCGGCGGGCTCGCCCGCCGAGGAATCGGAAGTCACGGCCTCGCGCGCCAGCGGCGCCGATGCCAGAGGAAGAGAATCGTCGTGCGTGTCGCCCGCCGGAGCGCCCGCACCGGCCGCGGGGTGCTGTGAAAAGTACGCCCGGGCCCGCGCGAGATCGGCGTGGATCTGCGCCTTCAGCGCCTCGAAGTCCGCGAACTTCACCTCGCCGCGCAGCTTGGCGCAGGGCAGCACGGTCAGGCGCCGGCCGTAGAGCTCGCCCTCGAAGTCGAACAGGTGCACCTCGAGCACCGGCCGGGTGCTGCCCACCGTGGGGCGCCAGCCGATGTTGGCCACGCCGTTCACCCGGCGGCCGTCGGGCAGCTCGGTCACCACCGCGAAGACGCCCTGCAGGGCCAGCGCGTGGGTCGGCTGGGGCAGGTTGGCGGTGGGCACGCCGATGGTGCGGCCGAGCTGGCGGTCCGGCACCACCCGGCCGCCCAGGCGATAGGGGCGGCCCAGCAGGCGCGCGGCGGCGGCGAAGTTGCCGCTCGCCAGCAGGGTGCGCACCCTAGTGCTGGAGACGCGCTCGTCAGCGATGGTGAAGGTGCGGGTGTGCTCGACGCCGAAGCCCCGCGCCTGCCCCACCTCGGTCAGCAGGTGGAAGTCGCCGCGCCGGTCGCAGCCGAAGCGGAAGTCGTCGCCCACCACCAGGTGACGAACGCCCAGCCCGTCGATCAGCACGCGATCGATGAACTCGCCGGCGGTGAGGCTTCTCAGCGCGTCGTTGAAGGGCAGGCAGAGGATGCGGTCGACGCCGCACTCGCCGAGCAGCGCCACCTTGTCGCGCAGCCGGGTCAGCCGGGGCGGTGCCTGGGCGCCGGCGAAGAACTCCCGCGGCTGCGGCTCGAAGACCACCACGGTCACCGGCAGGCCGAGCCGGGCGGCCTGCTCGCGGCACTGCTCGAGGATCGCCTGATGCCCGCGGTGCACGCCATCGAAGTTGCCGATGGTGGCCACGCAGCCGCGATCCTCGTCGCGCAGGTTGTGCAGACCTCGAATCACTCGCATGGGCGTCATCACGCTGGGAAATAAAGGGGTCGATTATAACGGACCGAGAGCCCCTTGACAGCCGGCGCGGCTTGGTCTTTCCCTGTGAGCGCGTGGCGACGCCGCCCGCGCCGCGCTAGCCGCGCATCCGGAAGTGGCGCAGGCGCATGCCGAAGGCCGCCAGCCAGGCGAAGTAGACCGCCGCCCCGGCCCCCACCAGGCCCGCCATCCAGGCGGCGCGGGTCCAGACGCTCCAGTCGAGCCAGGCTCGCCAGTCCGGCGCGAGCCACCAAAGCCCGCCGCCCATCACCGCGCAGCCGCCGAGCAGCTGCACCGCGTAGCGTCCCCACCCCGGCTGGAAGGCCAGCACGCCCTGCTTTCTCAGCAGCCAGCCGAGCAGCCCGGCGTTGAGGAAGGCGGAGAGCGCCGTGGCCAGCGCCAGGCCGGCGTGGGCCAGCGGCCAGATCAGGATCAGGTTGAAGACCATGTTGGCGACCATGGCGACGATGCCGACCTTGACCGGGGTCTTGGTGTCCTGGCGGGCGAAGAACCCCGGCGCCAGCACCTTGATCAGCATGAACGCCACCAGCCCGACGGCATAGGCGCGCAGGCTCATGGCGGCCATGGTGATGTCGCGCTCGGTCATCGCCCCGTAGTGGAACAGCGTGACCAGCAGCGGCTCGGCCAGCACGGCGAGCGCCAGGGCGGCGGGCAGGCCGAGCAGCAGCACGGTGCGCAGCGCCCAGTCGAGCATCGCCGCGAAGTGCTCGCCGGACTGCTCGGCGTGGCGCCGCGAGAGCGCCGGCAGGATCACCGTGCCGATGGCGATGCCGAACACGCCGAGCGGCAGCTCCACCAGGCGATCCGAGTAGTAGAGCCAGGAGACGCTGCCCGCGGCCAGCAGCGACGCCAGCACGGTGTCGAGCAGCAGGTTGATCTGCGACACCGAGACCCCGAACAGCGCCGGCGCCATCAGCTTGAGGATGCGCCGCACCCCGCGGTGGGCGAAGTCGGGCCAGGGCCGCGGCAGCAGCCCCAGTCGCGCCAGGAAGGGCACCTGAAAGGCGAGCTGGGCGGCGCCGGCGATCAGCACGCCCCAGCCCAGCGCCATGGCCGGCTCGGCGAACAGTGGCGTCAGCAGCAGCGCGGCCCCGATCAGCGACAGGTTGAGCAGCACCGGCGTGAAGGCCGGCACGGCGAAGCGGTTCCAGGTGTTGAGCGTGCTGCCGGCGAAGGCCGTCAGCGAGATCAGCAACAGGTAGGGGAAGGTCAGGCGCAGCATGTCGGCGGTCAGCGCCAGCTTCTCCGGGTCGCGGCCGAAGCCGGGCGCGAAGGCCCACACCAGCCAGGGAGCGGCCAGCATCGCCAGCGCCGTGATCAGCGCCAGCACCGCCGTGAGGCTGCCGGCCACCGCGTCGAGCAGCTCCTTCACCTCGCGCTTGCTGCCCCGGGTGGCGACCTCCGAGAGCACCGGCACGAAGGCCTGGTTGAAGGCGCCCTCGGCGAACAGCCGGCGCAGGAAGTTGGGGATCTTGAAGGCGACGAAGAAGGCGTCCGCCCCGTCGCCGGCCCCGAAGAGGGTCGCGATCACCACGTCGCGAACGAGCCCCATGACCCTCGAGAGCATGGTCATCACGCTGACCACCAGGCCGGAGCGCATCAGGCCGCCGGCCTTGGGCGCCACGGCACGGTCGTCGTCGGCCACCGCCGGGGGGGCGGCGCCGGAGGCGGCGGGCTTGTCGTCCCGGGACTCGGGGGGCTGCTCGTGATCCATCACCGTCGGCTCCTCGTACGGCGCGTGGCAGGAATAGCGGACACAAAAAAACCGGCCGCAGCCGGTTTTTCTGCTGGCGCTCGACCGGCTTACGCCGCGAGAGCCTTGATGCGCTTGTTCAGGCGGCTCTTCATGCGAGCGGCCTTGCGCTTGGACATCACGTCCTTGTCGGCGATGCGGTCGATGACCGGCTGCGCCGCCTTGAAGGCGTCCATCGCCTGGCCGTGGTCACCGCTCTGGATGGCCTTGATGACGCGCTTGACGTAGGTACGAACCATGCTGCGCTGGCTCGCCTTCAGGACACGACGACCTTCTGCCTGACGGGCACGCTTGCGGGCTTGCTTGCTGTTAGCCACTGACTGTCTCCTTGGAGAAAGTTGTAGCCACCGACTGTGGGTGGCATTTGATAACGATTTGATCCAACAGGGAAATAAAAAATCCCCGCCGGCCTGGCCATCTTTCCCGACGGCGCGAGTGAGCGCCATCGTCTACGGGCCGTGTCTGAGAGGATGGCATATCCTATCATGCGCCCCCGGGGCTTGCCAGCCCCGAACGTCGCCGGGCCGAGGCCGCCAGCCCGCGCCGGGCGCGGCTCCTAGAGCACCACCAGGTTGTCGCGGTGGATCAGCTCCGGGGCCTCCATGTAGCCGAGGATCGCCTCGATCTGGTGGCTCGGCTTGCCGACCAGCAGGCGGGCCTCGTCGGCGCCGTAGTTGACCAGCCCCTTGGCCACGCGCTGCCCGCCCTCGTCGACGCAGAGCACCATGTCGCCGCGACGGAAGTCGCCGCTGACGCCGGTCACGCCCACCGCCAGCAGGCTGGAGCCGCTGCTCTTGAGCACCTTCACCGCCCCGGCATCCAGGACCAGGCTGCCGCGCACCTGCAGCTGCCCCGCCAGCCAGCGCTTGCGCGCCGCCATGGGCGCCTGCTCCGGCAGCAGCAGGGTGCCCAGCCGCTCGCCCTCGGCGAGCCGGGTGAGCACCGCCGGCTGGCGGCCGCTGGCGATCGCGGTGACCGCGCCGGAGCGAGCCGCCAACCGGGCGGCCCGCACCTTGGTGGTCATGCCGCCGCGGCCCAGCGCCCCGCCGCCGCCGGCCATCGCGGCCAGGCTCGGGTCGTCCGCTCGCCCCTCGGCGATCAGCGTCGCCGCCGGGTTGCTGCGCGGGTCGGCGTCGAAGAGCCCCTCCTGATCGGTGAGGATCACCAGGGCGTCGGCCTCGAGCAGGTTGGCGACCAGGGCACCGAGGGTGTCGTTGTCGCCGAAGCGGATCTCGTCGGTGACCACGGTGTCGTTCTCGTTGACCACCGGCACCACCCGCAGGCCGACCAGGGTGCGCAGCGCCGAGCGGGCATTGAGGTAGCGCTTGCGGTTGGAGAGATCGTCGTGGGTGAGCAGCACCTGGGCGGTCAGCAGGTCGTGGCGGGCGAAGTGGCCCTCGTAGCACTCGGTGAGGCCGTTCTGACCCACCGCCGCCGCGGCCTGCAGCTCGTGCACCGCCGAGGGCCGGGCCTGCCAGCCCAGGCGCACCATGCCGGCCGCCACCGCGCCGGAGGAGACCAGCACCACCTCGACGCCGCGACGGTGCAGCTCGGCGATCTGGTCGACCCAGCCGCCGATGGCCGCCTCGTCAAGGCCGCGACCGTCGTTGGTCAGCAGCGCGCTGCCGATCTTCACCACCACTCGGCGGGCGCGCTTGAGCGCCTCGCGACCGATCACCTGCTCGTTGTCGTCCATTCGACCCTCGGTTCACCGTCCCGTCGGCAGGCGCCCGGCCCGCCTGTCGCCCTCAGGGCGCGTACTCGATCTCGACGTCGTGATCGTCGTCGTCATCGAAGTCGTCATCCGCCTCGGCGCGCGGGCGCTTGCGGCCCAGGCGAGCCTCGGTGCGCGCCACGGCCTCTTCCTCCATGCGCTCGCGCATCTCGCGCGCTCGCTCGGCGGCCTCCTCGTCCTCGTGCTCCAGCCGGCGCTGCTCGGTGAGCCAGCGGTGGGCGGCCTGCACCAGGGCGTCGGTGCCGTCACCGGAGATCGCCGAGACGCGGAACACCGGTCCCTGCCAGCCGAGCCGGCGCACGATCTCGTCGGCGGTCGCCTCGCGCTCCTCGGCCGGCAGCAGGTCGAGCTTGTTGAGCACCAGCCAGCGCGGCAGTTCGGCCAGCGCCGGCGAGAACTCGCCGAGCTCGTGGATGATCGCCTCGGCGGCCTGCACCGGGTCGGACTCGTCGAAGGGCGCGACGTCCACCACGTGGAACAGCAGCCGGGTGCGGGTCAGATGCTTGAGGAAGCGCAGCCCCAGGCCGGCGCCGTCGGAGGCGCCCTCGATCAGGCCAGGCACGTCGGCCATCACGAAGTGCTCGTGCAGGCCAAGCTGCACCACGCCGAGGTTCGGCACCAGGGTGGTGAAGGGGTAGTTGGCGACCTTGGGCTTGGCCGCGGAGACCGAGCGGATCAGCGTCGACTTGCCGGCGTTGGGCAGGCCCAGCAGGCCCACGTCGGCCATCACCTTCATCTCCAGGCGCAGGTTGCGCCGCTCGCCCTCGGTGCCCGGGGTGGTGCGCCGCGGCGCGCGATTGGTGGAGGACTTGAAGTGGATGTTGCCGAGCCCACGGCGTCCCGCCTGGGCCACCAGCACCACCTGGCCGATCTCGGTGACGTCGGCGATCACCTCGAGGGTGTCCTCGTCGATCACCGTGGTGCCCACCGGCACCTTGACGTGCAGGTCCTCGCCGGCGCGCCCGCTCATCTGCCGCCCCTGGCCGGGCTGACCGTTCTGCGCCTTGTAGAAGCGCTGGTACTTGAAGTCGATGAGGGTATTGAGGGCATCGTCACCGATCAGGTAGACGCTGCCGCCATGGCCGCCATCGCCGCCGTCGGGGCCGCCCTTGGGCACGTACTTCTCGCGGCGGAAGCTCAGGCAGCCATTGCCGCCCTTGCCGGCTTCCACGATGATCGAGGCTTCGTCGACGAACTGCATCTGTCACTCTCCAGGCGGCCTGTGCCGCCATGATACAAGAAGGCCCCGCCTGAGCGGGGCCTTCTCGATGCAAGTGCCGGCGGTCTCAGGCAGAGACGACGCTGACGAACTTGCGGTTCTTCGGACCCTTGGTCTCGAACTTGACCACGCCTTCGTCCAGGGCGAACAGGGTGTGGTCCTTGCCGATACCGACGCCGGTGCCGGCGTGGAACTTGGTGCCGCGCTGACGCACGATGATGTTGCCCGGGTTGACGACCTGGCCGCCGAAGAGCTTCACGCCAAGGCGCTTGGATTCGGAATCGCGACCGTTACGTGTGGAGCCCGCTGCCTTCTTATGAGCCATTGCAAATACCTCGCTCGTTCAGGGGGTCAACCGCTTACGCGGAGATCCCGGTGATCTTGACTTCAGTGAACCACTGACGGTGGCCCTGACGCTTCATGCTGTGCTTGCGGCGACGGAACTTGAGGATGGTCACCTTGTCACCGCGGCCGTGGGACACGATCTCGGCCGCCACCTTGGCGCCCTCGACGGTCGGCGCGCCGATCTTGACGTCCTCGTCGCTACCCACCAGCAGGACCTCATCGAACTCGATGGTGTCGCCGGTCGGCACTTCCAGCTTCTCGAGCTTGAGAGTCTGGCCTTCCTGAACGCGGTACTGCTTGCCGCCGCTCTTGATCACTGCGTACATGCTTTTCTCTCCAGGACTCATCGGGTGTGGGCTCTTCATCGACCTGCTGCGAGTGGCGCCGCTCTTGGCAACCATCTGACAGGGAGCATGATGAGTGGGGTCGCGGATTATAACCGCGCGCGAAATCGCATACAACCCGCGCCGCGCCTCCCTCGCCGAACCGCCGCGGAGCGCTCGCCCGCGTCCGCGGCGCGCCTTGACGCCCCCATGGGGGGCCCATAGCATGGCCGGCAACCCAAGGCCACCCGCGCCCTCGCGCCCCGGCCCCACCTACTCGTCGATACCGCCTCCATGCCAGCCAACGCCCCGCCCCCGTCGCCCAGCGCCACCGCCCACTCGCCGCTTCACGCGGTCGTCGCCGACGACTTCGCCGCCGTGAACCGGACCATCCTGGACCAGCTCGCCTCGCGCATCCCGCTGGTGGAGACCATCGGCCAGTACATCATCGAGAGCGGCGGCAAGCGGCTGCGCCCGCTGCTGGTGCTGCTGGCGGCGCGCTCGCTGGGCTTCGAGGGCGACAAGCACGTGACGCTCGCCACCCTGGTCGAGTTCATGCACACCTCGACCCTGCTCCACGACGACGTGGTCGACGAATCGCACCTGCGCCGCGGCAAGGCCACCGCCAACGACTCCTGGGGCAACGCCCCCTCGGTGCTGGTGGGCGACTTCCTCTATTCGCGCTCGTTCCAGATGATGGTCGAGGTCGGCTCGATGCGCGTCATGGAAGTGCTCTCGGCGGCCACCTGCACCATCGCCGAGGGCGAGGTGCAGCAGCTGACCAACGTCGGCAACCCGGATATCGACGAGGCCGCTTACTTCGAGACCATCCAGGGCAAGACCGCCATGCTCTTCGAGGCGGCCTCCCACAGCGGCGCCATCCTCGCCGGCGCCACCCCCGAGCAGGAGGCCGCCCTGCAGCATTACGGCCGCTACCTGGGCCTCGCCTTCCAGCTGATCGACGACCTGCTCGACTACCAGGGCGACGCCGAGGCCATGGGCAAGAACGTCGGCGACGACCTGGCCGAGGGCAAGCCGACCCTGCCGCTGATCCAGGCCATGGCCGTCGGCACCGCCGAGCAGGCCAAGGTGATCCGCCAGGCCATCCGCCACGGCGGCCTCGAGCGCCTCGAGGAGGTGCTGGCGATCGTGCACGACACCGGCGCCCTGGACTACACCCGCGCCAAGGCCGAGGAGATGGCCGCCAAGGCGCTGGCGCAGCTCGACGCCCTGCCCGCCAGCCCCTACCGCGACAGCATGGCCCACCTCGCCCGCCTGGCGGTGGATCGCCAGAGCTAAACATCGGCGGCCACGACGAAAAGCCACGCGAGGGGCTTGCACGTGGCCGCGCTTTGCGTATAATGCCGATCCGTCGCCAGGCATTACGGCGAACATCGGAGTATAGCTCAGCTTGGTAGAGCGCTGCCTTCGGGAGGCAGAGGTCGTAGGTTCGAATCCTGCTACTCCGACCACAGAATCGAGTAAAAAACGGCCACTTAGCTCAACAGAGCGGTGGCCGTTTTTCGTTGGGCGGGCGCCCGGGTCTAGGCGCGCCCTGCAAGGACGCTCCCGAGGAGCGCCCGTGCGGCCTACCGCCCCGTCACCTCGTCACCGCGCCTCGGCACGCGGCGAGCGTGGCTCATGAGGCCAGGTCGACGATGTCGTCATACAGGCTCCGGGACAGGGCGACGCCCTGCGCAAGATGCCGGCGCCGCGCCTCATAGCGCCGCCGGGATGCCAGCCTCGCCCCCTGCTGCTGGACCAGCGAGAACAGTCGCTCGGAGCGTCCCATGTGCACGGCCGCCTCGTCGCCGGTGATCCTCGCCGGATCCATGGCGATGATCAGCTCGCCATGGTACGGCAGGCCGCCCCGCCCACGGTCATGCTCGCTCGACTCGACGCTCAGCATGTCCCCGATCAGCGGCCCCGCAATCAGCTCGATCATGATCGCCAGCGCGGAGCCCTTGTGCTCGCCGAAGGGCAGCATGGCGCCGTGATCCAGCACCTCGCCGGGGTCCTGGGACGGCGCGCCGTCGCGTCCCACTCCCCAGCCGGGCGGAATCGCCTTGCCCTGGCGGCGGTAGAGCTCGATATCGCCGCGGGCGATGGCGCTGGTCGCGAAATCGAAGACGTAGGGATCCGCGTCGGGGCGCGGCCAGCCGAAGGCGATCGGGTTCGTGCCCAGCAAGGGCTCACGACCACCGAAGGGTGCCATGTACGACTGCGTCGGGTTGCAGGCGATCGCGACCAGCCCCTCGCGCGTCAGGCGCTCGATCTCCACCCACAGCGCGGTGCCGTGGACACAGTGATTGATCGCCAGCATCGCGATCCCCGAGGCCCTCGCCTTGTCGACCAGCGCCGGCAGGCCCTCGCGGAAGGCATGGGGAGAAAAGCCTCCCCTGGCATCCACCTTGACCACCGACGCCGCCGTATCCTCCACCACCGGCTCGGCATCGGGCACCACGCCGCCGTGGCGAAGGGTGTCGACGAAGCCCAGCAGTCGGTAGAGCCCGTGGGAGCGGCTGCCGTCCACCTCCGCCGCCACCAGGGCATCACTCAGGGCCTCGACATGGGGCTCGCTGAAGCCCTGCCGCCTCAGCACCCGGCGGCAGAGGGAGAAGAGCTCTTCTCTCGTCAGGGTCACATCGGCATCCGAGCCGCCCAGGGTTGCATCACTCACTCGATCTCACTCCTTTCTTGTGGCCCGGGGTCATTTCCATGATGGTCCGCTCAGTGCATCCGGTAGCCACAGCGCCAGCGAGGGGAACGCCAGCACCAGCGCCAGCACGATCAGCTGCAGGCCGATGAACGGCATGACGCCCTTGTACATGTGCTTGAGCGTCACCTCGGGCGGCGTGATGGCCCGCAGGTAGAAGATCGACGGCGCCAGGGGCGGCGTCAGGTAGCTGGTCTGCATGACCACCAGGAAGGCGACGCAGAACCAGATCTCGTCGAAGCCCAGGGCGCCCACGATCGGCATCGCGACCGGAATGACGATCAGCACCACGGAGATCATGTCGAGCACGAACCCCGCCAGGAAGGCGATCAGCAGGATGGTGCCGAGGATGAGCCAGGGGCTCATGCCCGTCTCCATCAGCATGGACTGGACCGTTGCCATGCCGCCGGAGGCGAAGAACACGCCCGCGAACATGTTGCCGCCCAGCACGATCAGCAGGATCATCGCGGTGATATTGAGCGTCCTGATCGCGGCCTGCCAGAGCACGGCGGCCGTCAGGTTACGATAGGCCAGCGCCAGCAGCACCGAGCCCAGGGCGCCGCAGGCCGCGGCCTCGGTGGGCGTCGCCACCCCCATCAGGATGGTGCCCAGCACGATCATGATCAGCCCCATGGTCGGCAGCAGGGCGCTGAAGGTGACCCACAGCATCTCTCCCCAGCTCGGGCGCGCCTGCGCATCATCGAGGCGGGGGGCCAGCCGGGGCTTCATGGCGGCGATGAACACGATGTACAGCAGGAACAGCACCGCCATCAGGAAGCCGGGGAACAGCAGGCCACTGAACAGCGAACCGACCGACACCCCGGCCACGGGGCCGAGCACGACCACGGTGATGGAGGGCGGGATCGCCGTGCCCAGGGAGCCACTGGCGCAGATGGTGCCCGAGATCAGCGACTTGTCGTAGCGATGCTTGAGCATCACCGGCACGGCCAGCATGCCGATCACGGCCTCGGTGGCACCGACCACGCCGCTGGCGGCCGCGAAGACGGTCCCCATGATGACGGCCCCCACGCCGAGCCCGCCCGGGAGGCGGCGCGTCCACAGATGGATGGCGCCGAACAGCCGCTCGGCGATCCCCGAGTTCTCGAGCATCGCCCCCATGAAGATAAACAGCGGCACGGCGGCCAGGATGGAGTTGGAGGCCGTGTCCTCGATCTTGGTCAACAGCTGGTAAGCGGCGGCATCCCCGAACTGGGCGATGCCGAAGAGGGTCGCCACCACGATCATCGAGAACGCGATGGGGAACCCGAGAACGATCAGCCCGATCAGGGAGGGAAACATGATCAGCGCTAGATAGTCACTCATGAGCCTTCTCCCTGCCCGACCGCGCGCCCGGTCAGCGTCGCGGCAAACTTCAGCATCTCGGCGATGACCTGCAGGGCGAGCAGCAGGAAGCCAAGCAGCCAGACGCTGAACACCGGCCAGATGACCGGGTTCCATGCCGAGCGCCCGGAGCGCTCGCTCGACGCGAAGGCCTCCAGGGCGTAGAAGGAGAGCTCCCAGACCAGCCAGCCCAGCACCGGCAGGAAGCCGGCATAGCAGACCAGGTTGACCAGCGCCTTGGTGCGAGGCGCGAACCGCTGGCTGACGACATCCACGCTCACGTGCTGGCCGACCCGCAGGGCATTGGCCATGCCCAGCATGAAGATCGCCCCCATCACCATGTAGCTGATTTCAAACGCCCAGAGCGTGGGCCGGCCGAGCACGTACCGGCTGAACACCTCGTAGACGAGGGACGCCACCAGCGGGAACGTCAGCAAGGCACCGACATATCCCGCCCAGCGCGTCAGGCGCTCGATGAGACCAATTGTTTTCATGGGAAAGCCCCGAACAACGACATAACGACATGAAGACGACACGGGCGGGGAGCCCGCCCGTGTCGCCGTCGGGTAGGAAGGGTGGGCGCCTAGCGGCCCATGGCACCGATCGGCAGGCGATAGTCCTGCCAGGTGGTCATCTCCTGCTTGAAGGCGCGCTGGGATTCGAGCACGCGGGCGAACCACTCGTTCTCGGCCGCCTTCTCGTCTTCCCAGGCGCGCGTCTCCTCATAGATGGCATCGACGAAGGAGGGATCCAGCTGCACGAGCTCGTTGGGGCCCTCTTCCAGCTCCTGGAACGCGGAAAGGTCGGCGAAGGAGCTGGCGAGCCAGGAGTCGAAGACGCTCAGCTTGCCGGCCAGGCGCAGCTGCTCCTGCTGGGCCTCGGTCAGCTGGTCCCAGGCGTCCTGGTTGACTTCGCACTCGAGGAAGCCGCCGGACTGGTGCACGCCGGGCAGGATGACGTACTGCGCGACGTCCTGGAAACCGGTGGGCTTGTTGAGCTCCGGGCTGCCCCACTCGGCGGCATCGATCACGCCGCGATCGAGGGCCGTGTAGATGTCGCTGCCGGCCATCACGACGGTCGAGGCGCCGAGCCGAGAGGCGATTTCCGCCCAGGCCCCGGACGTCCTCAGGCGCAGCCCCTGGAAGTCCTCCAGCGTCTGCACCTTCTTGTTGGAGTGCAGGAAGATCTCGGTGCCGAGAATGGAGCACGGGAAGGCCACCACACCGAACTCTTCACGGCGGAACGTCTCGTACAGCTCGACACCCCCGCCCTCGTACATCCACAGCATGAACTCCTCGGGGGTCAGCCCGCTGGAGTGCCCCGCCAGCAGCGCGGCGGTCGGATCGGAACCATAGTCGTAATTGATGTAGTTATGGCTGACTTCGGCGACGCCCGACTTGACGGTATTGGTGACGCGCAGGGCGCCCCCCAGGGTCCCCCCGGGGAAGACCTCGATGTTCACGTCGCCGCCGGTCAGCTGGTTGGCATAGTCGGCGAAGGTCTTGGCGTCACGCTCCAGCCAGGGGCCGCCGCCCCAGGGCGTCGCCATCTTCCAGCTGACCTCTTCCGCCTGGGCGGAGGCGGCGACCAGCAGGCCCGCCACGACCCCGATATGAAGCACACCCCTATTTGCTTTGTACATTCTTGTTTTCCCTATCTTTTATGGTTAGACCAAGGACCAGACGCTCGCTCTAGTGAGCGACATGTGAGTAATCGGTTTACCGACGAAGCATTGCAGATACGCAAAAATGCGTCAAATATGGATGAACGCCACTCACCACGCACCACCATCCCGATGGAGCCAGCCATGACCACCTCGACGGAATCGTCAAAGATCCTGAAGCACCGGCAGCGCAAGGCGGGAGCGATCGGCGACAACCTCCGCGCCCTGCGCAAGGCCAGAGGGCTGACCATCGCCGCCATGGCCGCCGCCTCCGGCATCTCGGCGGCCAGCGTGTCGCGCATCGAGAACGGGCACATCTCGCCCACCTATGAGGCGATCGTCAGCCTCGCCCAGGGGCTGCAGGTCGATGTCAGCGAGCTGTTCTACCACTCGGGGCAAGCCGCCTTTCGCGGCTGGTGGGCGCTGACGCGCGCCCAGGAAGGCGACATCATCGAGACGCCCAACTACCGCTTCAGGCCGCTCTGCAACAACGTGGCCGCCAAGGAGTACATGGTGCTGGACACCACGATCCTTAACCGCAGCCTCGAGGAGTTCGGCGAGCTGCAGAAGCACCCCGGACAGGAACAGGTCATCGTCACCAACGGCGAGGTGACGGTGTGGACAGAGCTGTATGACCCGGTGGAGCTCGGCGTCGGCGACAGCTTCGCCTTCGACAGCACCCTGGGCCATGCCGTGACCTACCGCGGGGAGCGGCCGGCTACCTTGATCTGGGTCTGCAGCGCGCACGCCTGAGCCGGCGGGCCCGCCGCCCCTCAGACGATAGACGGAGCCGCGACGGGTCCTCGCGGGGTCGCGATAGGCAGGAAGAGACAAGCCACTATGCGGCCCTGGCGGAGCGAATAGGCCGAGGCCGGCGGCTCGGCCTCATCCCGGTCGCCCCCGCAAGGCGATCCAGCCATTGAGCCGCCATATGCCCCAGGCCACGGGAATCGCACCGAGACCGCCAACCACATAGGCCAACGGCTCATCCCCCAGGGATTCGAACAGCTGCGTGTAAGCGTGGATGCCGGCGAAACTCAGGGCAGCATTGAAGAGTCCCCGATTGGCGCGAACAGCCGAGGCAACGACGACCGCAACCAGCGCCAACGCCCAAGCAACAGTGAAGGCCTCGGGCCCAATGGTGATGGTCGACTCAGGGAAGACCTCACGCAAGGCCCTCAGCTCCTCCCAGCTCTGGCCAGGGGCAGGCACGGCACCCGGCCCCCACAGGCTCTCCCCCACCACATCCCCCCAGAGGGAGCCCACCAGGGCGCAGAGGTTGGCCGTGATAAATCCCATCATCGCCAGCACTCGGGCATGGCGCGCGTGGCGCTCTGCCCATCGGGTGTGCGCCCGGACACAGAGCGCCACCAGCACGGCCATCTGGAGGATGGAAAGGGTCGCCTCGGGGGAGTAGAAGGCATAGACCGCGTGCAGGTAGAAGGTGCCGGTATCCAGCATCTGAGCAAAGGGCAGGATCGCCAGGGCGGTGATAAACCGAACATCGATCAGCCACCCGACGCCTGCGATCGCACAGGCGGCGTAGAGGTAGAACAGGCTCACCAACCAGCCTGACGCGTCATGGGTGGCCAGCACCACACCAGCGCCGCCAAGGTGCATCGCCAGCCCCATGACGACGACAGCACCGGTAACGAACCGGGCAGGCGCCCCATCCCGAAGCAGCCTTGCTCCCGCGACGGCTGCGACAACGAACCCCATGCCCAGGATGCCCCAGGCTCCATCACCCTCGAACCGCTGCAGCAGTTCCGCTGAACCACCGCCCAGCAGCATGCCCGTCCCGATCAACACGGCGGCATGGCCGAACATGCGATAGAGCTCACCGGCTTTCGACAGGATCGCCAGGCCACCCACCACGAACAGCGCCCCGAACAGTGCCACCGACGCCGCATCCGCCAGCCAGAGAATCAACCCGGCGGTGGCAGCCACGATGCCGAAACACAGGATCGTGCTGATCGCCAACGCCACCATCGCTTCACGGCCGCGACGCTCGATTTCGCGAGCCTGCTCGGTGGTGATGATCCCCTCGCTCGCCAGTCGCTCGGTATCCGCAATGCAGTGCATGGATCCTTCCCTCACATGGATGGAAACGCCGCCAGGCTCGTGTCGACGAGCGGCCCCTCATAGGCCTCGAGTGTCTTCCAGCCTGAGCGATCAAGCAACGCGATGGCCCGAACCGCCTTGGCGTCGTCCAATGGCAGCGGCCGCCAGCGTTGCATGGGTTCACCTGGCCCCCCCGTCAAGGCGATGCTCGGCCGGTTGAGGGCCGGGCCTAGCGGCTCGCACTCACCTCGAACAGCCCCTCCGATTCGCGCTCGAGCCGCTTTAGCGACTCGTCCAGCAGGGCGAGGTAGGAGCGGGTAAGGCCCGAGGTCCCTCTCTGCCGCGGCAGGATCACGCTGTAGCGGTACTGGACCCGCGGCTCGAAGCGCCTGACGACGAGGCCCAGTCGTCGGTAGTGCCAGGCCGTGATGGGATCCACCAGCGACACCCCCGACCCGGCCAGCACGAAGGCACAGGCGGCGTAGTGAAGCTGCGTGTCGATCAGCAGCTGGCGCTTGACGCCGGCCCGCTCGAAGACGCCATCGATGGTGTGGCGAAGGCTCTGCTCCGACCCCAGCGAGACGAACACCTCGCCCTCGAGATCCGACGGCACGATGACCTCCCGGTCTGCCAGGCGATGCCCGGGCGGCAAGGCGCACACTAGCCGGCTGTCGGCCAGAGTGCGCTCCTCCACGGCGGGATCGTCGAGGGGAATGCCGGAAATCACGCCCAGGTCGAACTGCTGCGTGGCCACCAGATCGACCACCTGCTGGGTACTGCGCACCTGCAGGGTGATCGAGACGCCCGGGTGTTGCTGGCTGAACCGATCCGTCAGGTTGGGCAGGAATTCCACCGAGGCCGCCGGCATGGAGGCGATCCTCAACGACCCGAGGTGGAACTCGCGGAGCTCTTTGGCGGCGCGCGACAGGTGCTCGAGGGAGACGAAGGCGCGCTCCACCTCCTCGAAGAAGAACCGGGCCTCGGGCGTCGGATGGAGACGACGCCGACGTCGCTCGAACATCGCCACCCCGACCGTGCTCTCGAAATCGGCGAGCAGGCGACTCACGGCCGGCTGGGAGACGCACAGGATCTCCGCGGCCCCACTGGTAGTCCCGCTGATCATCACCGCGCGAAACGCCTCGATCTGGCGGTAGGTCAATTTCGGCATGCCGGCCCCGCAGTTAACAACACAGTATTATCAAATCATACATATAAACGATTTGATGTTATATACCGCGCCACCCAACATTGCCGGGTATGCCGCACGGCCCCGGCAGACAACCACAACAAGCGAGAAGGCCCCATGGAACGACTCTTTCGTTACACCCTCACCCTGCTGATCGGCACCGTCGCGATCTGCCAGTTCATCCAGGTCATCACCCGCTACCTCTTCGAGACGCCGATCATGGGGCTCGAGGAGGCCGCCATCATTCCCACGATCTGGCTCTACATCCTCGGCAGCGTCAACGCGTCACGGGAAGACACCCAGATCCGTGCCAATGTCCTGGATATCTTCCTCAAGACCGAACGCGCTCGTGCGCTGCTGCAGGCCATCGCCGACACCGTCAGCATCGTGGTCTCGGTCTGGCTCACCCTCTGGGCCTGGGACTACTTCACTTACGCGCTGCGCGTCGACAAGGAGACGCCCACGCTTTACCTGCCCACGATCGTCTACGAATCGGCCCTGTTCATCGGCCTGGTGCTGATGATCGCCTTCACCCTCTGGCACCTGCTGCGCAACCTCGGCTTCCTGTTCGGCATTCGCCAGCGCCCGGACCACGCCCCCGAAGATCCCGACTATCCGGAGACCTCCGAGGTCCACGAGTTCCGGGTACTGACCGATTCCCAGAAGGACTCCTCCCATGATTGAGATCGCCCTGCTGGCCTTTGCCGTCCTGATTGTGCTGCTGACCATCGGCGTTCCCCTGCCCTACTGCTTCGGCGCCGCCCTGATGGTGATGACCCTGATCGGCGAAGCCACCATGCGCGGCATGATGGTGTGGGGCTTCAGTCAGCTGACGAACCCGATCCTGCTGGCCATCCCGCTGTTCGTCTTCGCCGGCACCCTGATGAGCGTGAGCGGCATCGCCGGCAGCCTGCTGAAGTTCGTCAACGTCTTCGTCGGGCGCATCCGCGGCGGCCTGGGCGCCGTGGCGGCGGTGAGCTGCGCCATCATCGGCGCGATCTCCGGCAGCGGCCTGACCGGCATCGCCGCCATCGGCCCGCTGCTGATCCCGGAGATGGAGCGCAAGGGCTACCCCCGCGCCTACTCCACCGCCCTGATCGCCAACTCCTCGATCCTCGGCCTGCTGATTCCCCCCAGCGTCACCATGATCGTCTACGGGTGGGTCACGGACACCTCGATCCTGGCGAGCTTCCTGGCCACCCTGGGGCCGGGCCTGTTGATCATGCTCAACTTCTGCCTCGTCAACATGGTGATGTCGCGCAAGTTCGACCTGGTCCTCGACGAGCCGCTGCCCTTCGATCAGATGATGCGCGATGCCGGGCGTCGCACGGGCCATGCCCTGCCGGCGCTGCTGATGCCGGTGATCATCCTCGGCGGCATCTACGGCGGCATCATGACGCCGACCGAGGCCGCGGCCGTGGCGGTCATCTATGCGCTGCCGGTGGGCTTTCTGATCTACCGCGGCCTGACCTGGCGGACCCTGCTGGAGTCCGGCAAGGAGTCGGCCACCGCCATCGGCGCCATCCTGATCATGATCCTGTTCAGCCTGATGCTCAGCCAGATCTACGTCATGGAGAGCATTCCCCAGGCGCTGGTCGACATGATCTTCCAGATCACCGACAACAAGCTGGTGCTGTTGCTGCTGATCAACCTGCTGCTGTTCTTCATCGGCATGATCGTCAACGACATCACCGCCATCATCCTCACGGCGCCGCTGCTGCTTCCGCTGATGGAGGCGCTGGGCGTCAGCCCCGTGCAGTTCGCCGCCATCATGGGCGTCAACACCGCCATGGGCGGGGTGACGCCTCCCTACGCCAGCATCCTCTACCTGGGGTCCCGCATCGGCAAGGTGCGCTTCACCGAGGTGGTGAAGCCCGCCATGACGCTGATCCTGTTCGGCTACATCCCGGTGGTGGTGCTGGTCTCTGCCTGGCCTGACCTGTCCGAGTTCCTGCCCGGCCTGTTCGGCTACTGATCGTCCATCCGCTCTCATCAGGAGACAACAATGAAAACCCTCGAGATGAAAACTCTTGTCAGCGCCGTCGCCCTCGCGGCCAGCCTCTCCACGGTCGCCGAGGCCGCCACCCTGAAGCTCTCCCACGTGCGCCCCCAGGACACGGCCATCGACACCGCCGCCGCGGCCTTCGCCGAGGACGTCGCGGCGGCCACCGACGACGAGGTGAACGTGCGTCTCTTCCCGGCCAACGCCCTGGGCGACTACACGGTGGTGCAGGAGCGCGTCAGCCTGGGCGCCGTCGACATGGCGGTCCAGCCGCCGGCATCCGGCGCCGACAAGCGCTTCCAGCTGGCCTACCTGCCCTACCTCGTGCAGAGCTGGGAGGACGCCCAGCAGGTGTTCCAGGAGGGCGCGCCGCTGCGCGAGGAGGTGGAGAAGATCTACGCGGAGCAGAACATCCGGGTGCTGGGCGCCTGGCCGGTCTACTTCGGCGGCGTGGCCCTGAACAGCCAGGTGGAGAACGCCGCCGACCCGACCGCCGACAAGGGCGCCAAGCTGCGCGTACCGCCCATGAAGTCCTTCCAGCTGATGGCCGACAACATCGGCTACATCGGCTCGCCGCTGCCGTTCTCCGACGCCTTCACCGCCGTCCAGACCGGCGTGGTCGACGGCGTGATGGGCTCGGGCGCCGAGGGCTACTACGCCTCCTTCCGCGACGTCACCGAGTACTACCTGCCGCTCAACACTCACTTCGAGATGTGGTACCTGCTGATCAACCAGGACATCTACGACGAGCTGGACGAGACCCAGCAGGTCGCGCTCCAGGACGCCGCGCAGCGCTTCGAGGCGGCGCGCTGGGAAGGGGCCGAGGCCGACCAGGCCCGCAACGAGCAGCTTCTGGTCGAGGCCGGCGCCACCATCGTGCCGGTCTCCGACGAGCAGATCGCCGGCCACGCCGAGCTGGTCCGCGAGAACGTCTGGCCGGTCATCCTCGAGGACATCGGCGCCGAGTGGGCGAACTCCGTGCTCGACAAGGCCATTCGCTGAATACCCCGGCCCGGCCACCCGCCGGGCCTCCCTCCCCCTCTCGACCATCATTCAGGTAACGACGATGACGCCAAGGCCACCAAACGGCTCGCGTAGCGCCGACGCATGCGTGATCGGCGGCGGGCTCGTCGGCATCGCCATCGCCCTGGGACTCCAGCGCCATGGCCTGAAGGTCGCCGTGCTCGACGAGGGCGACGTCGCCCTGCGCGCCTCTCGCGGCAACTTCGGGCTGGTGTGGGTCCAGGGCAAGGGCGATACCCAGCCCGCCTATGCCAGCATCACCCGTCGCTCGGCCCGGCTGTGGCCGGACCTCGCCCGGCGCCTGCAGGAGCAGACCGGCATCGACGTCCAGCTCCAGCAGCGCGGCGGGCTCTACCTCTGCCTCACCGAGGACGAGCTCGAGGCCAGGCGACGCATGCTGGCCAAGATGCGCGACGCCGCGGGCGGCGACTATCCCCACGAGACGCTGGATCTCGCCCAGGTGCGCGACTATTTCCCCGACATCGGCGACGAGGTCGCCGGTGCCACCTGGTGCCCGGAGGACGGGCACCTCAACCCGCTGCTGCTGCTGCGCGCGCTGACCCAGCGCTTCCGCGCCCAGGGCGGCGTGATCGACAACGGCGGGCGGGTCCAGGGCATCGAGCGCCAGGGCGAGGCCTTCCGGGTCACCACCCCGGCGGGCGACTGGTCCTGCGGCAAGGTCGTGCTGGCCGCGGGGCTCGGCAATCGCGAGCTCGCCCCGATGGTCGGCCTGTCGGCGCCGGTCTTCCCCAATCGTGGCCAGGTGCTGATCGCCGAGCGCGTCCGGCCCTTCCTCCACTACCCCACCGGCCACGTCCGCCAGACCGGCGAGGGCACCGTGCAGATTGGCGACTCCAAGGAGGACGTCGGCTTCGACAGCGGCACCACCACCGACGTCATGGCGCACATCGCCCGGCGCGCCGTGCGCCTCTTCCCGCTGCTGCGCGACGTCCGGATGGTCAGGGCCTGGGGTGCCCTGCGCGTCATGACCCCCGACGGCTACCCGGTCTACGAGGCCTCCCGGGATTGCCCCGGCGCCTACCTCGTCACCTGTCACAGCGGCGTGACGCTCGGCGCCCTGCACGAAGGCCCGCTGGCGGACTGGATCGCCGGCGATGCAACCGACCTGCCCCTGGAGGTGTTCCATGCCCAGCGCTTCGCCCTTTGAGCGCCTGCCCTGCCGGCCTCAGGCCACGGTGACGGTGTTCGTCGAGGACGCGCCCGTCGAGGTGGATCGGCACGACAGCGCCGCCGCCGCGGTGCTGGCCGCCGGCCTGCTGCCCTCCCGCACCACCCCGACGAGCGAGGCCCCGCGAGCGCCCTACTGCCTGATGGGAGTGTGCTTCGAGTGCCTGATCGAGATCGACGGCGCGCCCAACCAGCAGGGCTGCATGATTCCGGTGCGCGACGGCATGCGGATTCGCCGTCAATGCGGGGCCCGCGACATGCACGGGGAGGACCACCATGGCGACGCCTGACTACGACCTGATCATCATCGGTGCCGGGCCGGCCGGCATGGCCGCCGCCGCGGAGTCCGCCCGCCAGGGGCTGCGCTGCGCCCTGCTCGACGAGCAGGAGGAGGCCGGCGGCCAGATCTACCGGGCGATCGGCCGGGCCCCCCTGGCGAACGAGGCGATCCTCGGCGAGGACTACTATCACGGCCGCGGCCTGCTCGAGGCCTTCGAGCAGGCCGGCGTGGACTACCGGCCGGGCACCACCGTCTGGGGCGTCGAGGAGGACCTGAGCCTCGACGTTTCCCACCGGGGCGCCAGCCAGCGCCTGCGCACCCGGCGCCTGCTGGTGGCGACCGGCGCCCAGGAGCGCCCGGTGCCCTTCCCCGGCTGGACCCTGCCGGGCGTGATGACCGGGGGCGCCGCCCAGATCCTGCTCAAGAGCAGCGCCATGGCCCCGCCCGGCCCCATCGTCCTGGCCGGCAGCGGCCCCCTGCTGCTGTTGATCGCCGCCCAGCTCGCGCGCGCCGGCGTCACCGTCGAGGCGCTGCTCGACACCACGCCGCGCGACAGCTGGCGCCGGGCGGCGCGCCACCTGGCCGGCGCGCTGCGCAACCCGCGGCTGCTGGCCAAGGGCCTGGGGCTGCTTCGGGAGATTCGTCGCGCCGGCATTTCCCACCTCAAGGGCATCGAGGGTCTCGAGGCCGCGTCCCACGACGGAGAGCGCCTGACGCACCTGCGCTACCGGCAGGCGGGGCAGTGGCACGAGCGCCCCTGCCAGACCCTGCTGGTGCACCAGGGCGTGGTGCCCAACGTCCAGCTGACCCGGGCGCTCGAGCTGGCCCACGACTGGGACGAGGCCCAGCAGTGCTGGCGGCCGCGGCTGGATGCCTGGGGCGAGACCTCGCGCCCGGGTATCTTCGTCGCCGGCGACGCCGGCGGCATCGCCGGCGCCATGGCCGCCGAGGACGCCGGACGCCTCTCCGCCCTGGCCATCGCCGAGCAGCTCGAGCGCCTCGACGCCTCGACCCGCGACCGCCTCGCCGCCCCGCTGCGTAATCGCCTGGCGCCCCAGCTGGCCATCCGCCCCTTCCTGGACGTGCTCTACCAGCCGGCACGGCGTTTCCTGGTGCCCGACGACGAGACCATCGTCTGCCGCTGCGAGGAGGTCACGGCGGGGGAGCTCAGGCGCATTGCCGATGCCGGCTGTCGCGGCCCCAACCAGGCCAAGGCCTTCTGCCGGGCAGGCATGGGTCCCTGCCAGGGGCGCCTGTGCGGCCTGACGGTCTCCCAGGTGATCGCCGACCAGTGTGGCGAGCCGGTCGACGCCGTCGGCTACTACCACATCCGCCCCCCGATCAAGCCGCTCAGCCTGGGCGAGCTGGCCAGCCTGAACGAAACCGATACCCCGACGAGGAACTGAGATGACCCTGCAACGCTTCGAGACCGGCGTCCGAATGAGCCGCGCCGTCGTTCACCACGACATCGCCTACCTGTGCGGCCAGGTGGCCGCGGATCGCCATGCCGACATCGCCGGCCAGACCGAGACAATGCTGGCCAAGGTCGACGCCCTGCTGGCGAGCGTCGGCAGCGACCGCGACCACCTGCTGTCCGCCACCCTCTACCTCAAGGACATGGCGCTGTTCGACGAGATGAACCGCGTCTGGGACGCCTGGGTCCCCGACGGCAAGGCGCCGGCCCGCGCCTGCGTGGAGGCTCGCATGGCGAGCCCGGAGCTGCTGGTCGAGATCTCCGTGGTGGCCGCCCTGGCACGCTGACCCGACGCGCCACGCATCGGCCACACCAGACGGGCCCCGCGATAGATCGCGGGGCCCGTCTGGTGTTCACGCACAAAAGTTCACGCATAAAAGGCCGGTGCAGATGCCGAGCGCTGTCGGCGACAAGGCCAGATCCGAGACGAACGGCGAAGGACGGAATGGCCTGGCGAGGTCACCTTCGCATCGCCCTCCCCTGTCCGCCCGGCCGTCGACCCGCTCAGGTCACGGTGATCACGGTGCAGCCGGCGGTATGGCTGACCTTGTGGGAGACGCTGCCGAAGACCATCCCGCGCATGTCGCTGACCCCGCGGCTCCCCATGATGATGGCATCGACGCCGAGGCTCTCGGCCGCCGCGTTGATATTCTCGGCGGGACGGCCCTGGCGCACCGTCTCCTCGACCTTGATGCCCGCGAGGTCGACCGCCGCGCGGGCCTGGTCGATCACCTTGTGGGCCTCCTCCTTCATGCCGGCGGCCAGCTTCTCCCGCTCCTCCTCGGAGAAGGGCTCGGCGGTGCCGCCGGTGAACAGGCCGATATTGTCGGGCGGAAACTCGGCCACGGTCATCAGGTGCAGGGTCGCGCCCGCGCCACGGGCCAGCTGTGCCGCCACACCGAGCGCCTTCTCGGCATGGGAGGAACCATCGAGGGGAACAAGGATTGCGCTATACATGACGGGTCGATCCTGTGCGGGTGGGAAGCGGGCCGTGGCTGGCCCCATACCCTCAGACTAGACGCTGCCCCCATTTCGGCAAACCGCGATATGGGACGGGCCGAGATGGTCGCCTACGCGGCCGTGGACGTCGCCACTTCCTGAGGCTCGTCCCGCCGGGAGGGCGCTTTCTCAGCCCGCCCCCCGTCGTCCCAGCTCCTCGAGATAGCTCTCCAGCACCCGGTTGGGCGGCGCGCCCTTGCGGGTGATGGCGCTGTAGTGGGTCACGTAGCGGCAGGTGTCAGGCTTCAAGGCGCGCATCCTGCCGTCACGCACCCAGCGCTCGGCGAAGTGCGTCGGCAGGTAGCCGATGTAGCGCCCGGTGAGGATCAGGAAGGCGATGCCCTCGCGATCGGTGGCCGAGGCGGTGGCCCGCAGCGGCTCGTGCAGCACCTTGATCTCCGGGCTCTGGGCATAGGCCGGGATCACCGCATCGCTGTGCGCCAGCGCCGCGTCGGTGACGTGCGCGGCGTCGAACAGCGGATGCCCGGAGGCGCAGTAGAGCCGCGAGGTCTCCTCGTAGAGCGCGCGATAGTGCAGCCCCGGCAGGGTCTTGATCGCCGGCACCACCCCGGTGTGCAGGCGGCCATCCAGCACACCGAGCTCGATGTCGTGGGGGGGAATCATGCGGATATTGATCTGCACATCCGGCCCGCGCGCCTTCAAGGCACTGAGGGCATCGGTGATGTGCATCTCCGGCATGGTCACCAGGTTGTCGGTGATACCGATGTTGAGCTCCCCCTTGAGCCAGGCATGCAGGCCATTGACCCGGGTACGAAACCCCTCCGTCGCCGCCAGCAGCTGCAGGGCGGCCTCGTAGACCTCGGCGCCCTCGTCGGTCAGCGCGAAGCCGCTTCGGCCTCGCTGGCAGAGCCGCAGCCCCAGGCGCGTCTCCAGGTCGCTCATCGCCATGCTGATGGCGGCCCGGCTGATGTCGAGCTCCACCTCGGCGGCGGAGAAGCCGCCGCACTCCACGACCTTGCGATAGATCCGCAGCAGCCGCAGGTCCGCATCGCCGAGCGCCCCGCTCAGCGCCTCCTTGCGACGTGACATCGCTCCCTCCTCTTTCCCTGCATGAACCCGCCCGCTGAACCGGCTCGCGAGGCCGGCCGACGCACCGAAGGGCGCGCCGAAAAGTTAACCTTACGCTTACATGAGATTCAATATATCGGAATTTAACTGATCGTCGCCCTGATCCACGCTGCACTCAACCGTCACCCATACGACAACCATCAACAAAGGGGGTGTGTCATGTCTGATCGTTCTCCCCGACAGACCGCGGGCCTGAGCGCCGAGCAGCTGGACGCCTACTGGATGCCCTACTCCGGCAACCGCCAGTTCAAGCGCGACCCGCGCATCATCACCGGCGCCGAGGGCAGCTACTACACCGACGCCGACGGGCGCCGGATCTACGACGGCCTCTCCGGGCTCTGGACCTGCGGCGCTGGCCACTGCCGGCCTGAGATCGCCGAGGCGGTGTCCCAGCAGCTGCGCGAGCTGGACTACGCCCCGGCCTTTCAGTACGGCCACCCCAAGGCCTTCGAGCTGGCTCACCGCATCCGCGGCCTGACGCCTGCGGGCCTCGACCACGTCTTCTTCACCGGGTCCGGCTCCGAGAGCGCCGACACCTCGCTGAAGATCGCCCGCGCCTACTGGCGCAAGAAGGGCAAGCCCACCAAGACCAAGCTGATCGGACGCGCAAAGGGCTATCACGGCGTCAACTTCGGCGGGATCAGCCTCGGCGGCATCGGCGCCAACCGCATGATGTTCGGCCAGGGCATCGATGCCGACCACCTGCCTCATACCCTGCTTCCGGAGAACGCCTTCACCCGCGGCATGCCGGAGCGCGGCGCCGAGCGGGCCGACGAGCTGCTCGAGCTGATCGCCCTGCATGATGCCTCCAACATCGCCGCGGTGATCGTCGAGCCCATGGCCGGCTCCGCCGGGGTGATCCCGCCGCCGGTGGGCTATCTCAAGCGGCTGCGCGAGATCTGCGATGCCAACGACATCCTGCTGATCTTCGACGAGGTGATCACCGCCTTCGGGCGCATGGGCTCGATGACCGGCGCCGAGGAGTTCGGCGTGGTCCCTGACATCATGAACGTCGCCAAGCAGCTGACCAACGGGGCGGTGCCCATGGGCGGGGTCATCGTGAAGGGCGAGATCTACCACACCTTCATGCAACAGGGCGGCCCCGACTACATGCTCGAGCTGCCCCACGGCTACACCTACTCGGGCCACCCGGTGGCCTGCGCCGCGGCCCTGGCCGCCCTGGACGTGCTCGAGAACGAGCGCCTGATCGATCGCGTGCGGGAGATGGCGCCGATCTTCGAGAGCGCCCTGCACTCTCTGCGCAGCGACCCCAAGGCCAGCCGCTACATCACCGACATCCGCAACTATGGCCTCGCCGGCGCCCTGCAGATCGCGCCCTACCCCGGCGAGCCGGCCCGCCGCCCCTTCGAGATCGCCATGAAGTGCTGGGAGAAGGGCTTCTACGTGCGCTACGGCGGCGACACCATCCAGCTCGGCCTGCCCTTCATCGTCGAGCGCGAGGAGATCGACCGGCTGATCAACGCCCTGGGCGACGCCCTCGGCGAGCTGGACTGAACGAAGCCACCGTCGTGGCGAGTGACGAGGGAGCGCGAGGCAGCGGCCCCGAGTGACTCCGCCAGCGGCAATCGGACAACAGAATGAAGGCCTCAACCTACAACTTCCTACTCGAGAGGTAACACATGACCACCCTTGGCCATCTGATCAACGGCACCCGCGTCGACGCCGACGGGCGCACCCAGGATATCTTCAACCCCTCTACCGGCGAGGTCGGAGGCCAGGTCGGCCTGGCCGGCAAGGCCACCGTCGAGCAGGCGATCGCCGCCGCCGAGGCCGCCTTCCCGGCCTGGCGCGACACGCCGCCCGCCAAGAGGGCCCGCGTCATGTACCGCTTCAAGGCGCTGCTGGAGCAGCATGCCGACGAGATCTGCCGGCTGATCGGCCAGGAGCATGGCAAGATCGTCCACGACGCCCAGGGGGAGCTCGCCCGCGGCATCGAGAACGTCGAGTACGCCTGTGGCGCCCCGGAGCTGCTCAAGGGCGAGCACAGCCGCAACACCGGCCCCGGCATCGACTCCTGGAGCGAGTTCCAGCCGCTCGGCGTGGTCGCCGGCATCACCCCGTTCAACTTCCCGGCCATGGTGCCGCTGTGGATGTATCCCATGGCCATCGCCTGCGGCAACACCTTCGTGCTGAAGCCCTCCGAGCGCGATCCCACCGCCTCGCTCTACATCGCCGAGCTGGCGCTGGAGGCCGGCCTGCCCGCCGGAGTGCTGAACGTGGTCAACGGCGACAAGGAGGCCGTCGACACCCTGCTCGACGACGAGCGCGTGAAGGCCGTGAGCTTCGTCGGCTCCACGCCGATCGCCGAAACCATCTACAGCCGCGCCAGCGCCAACGGCAAGCGCTGCCAGGCGCTGGGCGGCGCCAAGAACCACGCCATCGTGATGCCCGATGCCGACATGGACAACGTGGTCAGCTCGCTGACCGGGGCCGCCTTCGGCTCCTCCGGCGAGCGCTGCATGGCGCTCTCCGTGGCGGTGGCGGTGGGCGATGAGGCGGCCGATACCCTGATCGCCAAGATGCAGGCGCAGATGACGACCCTGAAGGTCGGCCCCTTCCATGACGCCGGCAACGACTTCGGCCCGGTGATCACCAAGGCCCACCAGGAGAAGGTCTGCGGCTACATCGACGGCGCCGAGGCCCAGGGCGCCGAGATCGTGGTCGACGGCCGCGGCGTCCGGGTGCCGGGCCACGAGCACGGCTTCTACGTGGGCGGCACCCTGATCGACCGCGTGACCCCGGACATGACCTGCTACCTCGAGGAGATCTTCGGCCCGGTGCTGCTGGTGGTGCGGGTCGACACCATGGAGGCCGCCATGAAGCTGATCGACGATCACGAGTACGGCAACGGCACCTGCATCTATACCCGCGACGGCGAGGCGGCCCGCTACTTCAGCGATCGCATCCAGGTCGGCATGGTGGGGATCAACGTGCCACTGCCGGTGCCGGTCTCCTACCACAGCTTCGGCGGCTGGAAGCGCTCGCTGTTCGGCGACCTCGCCGCCTACGGCCCGGATGCCGTGCGCTTCTATACCAAGCGCAAGACCGTCACCCAGCGCTGGCCGTCGGCCGGCATCCGCGAGGGGGCGCAGTTCTCCTTCCCCTCCTGAGGTCCTGCCCCATGGCGGTGACGCCCGCCCCATCACAGCCGAACCGGGCCTCCCGGTTCGGCTGTCGGCGTTATGGAGAGCCTGGCGCGTGCCTGTCCTCGCATGAAGATCGACGGCTACTCCTCGCCGTGCTGTCGCGCCATCGCCTTGCGCGCCTTGTTGCGCCGGTAGAGCCGCACCAGGGCGATGCCCAGGGCGAAGGCGACCATGGCCGCGAGCGTCCAGCCCTGCCAGGGCCGCGCCGCATCGCCCATCACGGTCTCGAGGGTGAGGATCAGGAGGAAGCCCAGGGCCTGGCTGGCGATGGCCAGGGCGCGCAGGGTATCGAAGGCCGGTCGTGACATGCGTGCTCCCGCTGGATGACAGCCCTGCCCGCCGGCAGTAGGCTTGGCGAAACGAATGCGCCCAGTGTAACCGCTGCGGCCCCCGCCGCCGACCTCTCGGAGCCACCGCCACGACATGGATGCCATCGCCCTGGGACCGCTGCTGATCGCGCTGCCGCGCCTCTACGCTTTCCTCGCCGCCCTGGTGCTGCTGGGCGCCAGCGCCCTGCTCCTCGGCCTGCCGCGCCGCCGCCACGCCCGCTGGTTCAACGGCCTGCTGGTGGCCTGGCTGGTCGGCGCCCGCCTGGGCCACGTGGCGATGAACGCCGGCGCCTATGTCGATGCCCCGCTGGATATCCTCAAGCTCTGGCAGCCCGGCTATCACGGCCTTTGGGGGCTACTCGCGGCGCTCGCCTGGACGGGCTGGATCCTTCGGGACCGGCTGGGGGCGATGCTCGGCGGCATGGGCCTGGCGCTCGGGGTCTCGCTCGGGTGGCTCGCGCTGGTGACCCTGGCGCCGCTGGGCGGCGGCATGGCCCTGCGCGAACTGCCGGACCTGGCCCTCGAGAACCTCGAGGGGGAGCCCGTGAACCTCGCCGACCTCGCGGGCGAGACGGTGATCGTCAACCTTTGGGCCACCTGGTGTCCGCCCTGCCGGCGCGAGATGCCGATCCTGGCCGAGGCCGATGCCCGGGAGGATGTCAGCGTGGTGATCGTCAACCAGGGCGAGACCCTGCTTGAGGCGGTGCGCTATCTCGACGAGCAGGGCCTGGCCTTCCGCCATGCACTGCTCGACCCGCGCCAGCGGATGATGGTGCTGGCCGAGTCGCCGGGGTTGCCCACCACCCTGCTCTTCGATGCCGAGGGGCGCGCCCGCGAGCAGCACGTCGGCGAGCTGACCCGCGCCCAGCTCTCGGCCTGGCTGGACGAGCGCTGAACCGCCGCGGGGCGATCGCTCCCTGATCGGTGCCAGAGCTATCGCAGATAGCGTTATCGCTCAGGGCTGATCCGTCGACAGGTCGGCGAGGGGGCGCTGTGAACCCATCCCTGGGCGCTACCGACGCCATCCATGGCGTAGGACCCCCTCTTTGACCTGTCCCCGGCGCCCCTCATCATGCCCAATGGCAATTACCTGTGATCGCTCCCCGAACGCTTAAGCCGCGTCGGGCTTTGCTGTAAGATACCGCGCCCTGTCGCCGCCGGGCCGGGTGTGGCCAGCGGCAACGAACCGATCCCAAGCATCCCCCGAGGCATCATGAGCGACTTCTCCCCCGGCCAGCGCTGGATCAGCGACGGCGAGGCCGAACTCGGCCTGGGCACCATTCTCAACGTCGACGGCCGCAGCGTCACCGTGCTCTTCGGCGCCAGCCAGGAAACCCGCACCTACAGCAGCCGCAATGCCCCCCTGACCCGCGTGGCCTTCGGCAGCGGCGATCGCATCCAGTCCACCGAAGGCTGGCAGATGACCGTCGACGACAGCAAAGAGGTCGGCGGCCTGATCGTCTACATCGGCGAGGACGACGCCGGCGAGCTGTGCGAGCTGCCCGAGGCGCGCCTCGCCGACACCATGCAGTTCGACCAGGCCCGGGACCGCCTGCTGACCGGCCAGGTCGATCGCAACGACTGGTTCGACCTGCGCTTTCGCACCCTGCATCACCATCATCGGGTCGAGCAGAATCCGGCATTGGGCCTGGCCGGCCCGCGCATCGACCTGATTCCCCACCAGCTCTACATCGCCGACGAGGTGTCGCGCCGCCACGCCCCGCGCGTGCTGCTGGCCGACGAGGTGGGCCTCGGCAAGACCATCGAGGCCGGCCTGATCCTGCACCGGCTGCTGCTCACCGGCCGCGCCGAGCGGGCGCTGATCCTGGTGCCGGCGAGCCTGACCCACCAGTGGCTGGTCGAGCTGCTGCGCCGCTTCGCCCTGGAGGTCACCTTGCTCGACGAGCAGCAGAGCCTCGCCCACGGCAGCGCCAACCCCTTCGAGGCCGGCCAGCTGGTGCTGGCGAGCCAGGACTGGCTGTTCGCCAACGCCCATCGCCAGCAGCAGGCCCAGGCCTGCGACTGGGACCTGCTGATCGTCGACGAGGCCCACCATCTGGACTGGAGCCCCGAGCAGAGCGGGCCCGGCTATGACTGCGTGGAGCAGCTGGCCGGCCAGGTGCCCGGCATGCTGCTGCTCACCGCCACCCCGGAGCAGATGGGCCTCGAGAGCCACTTCGCCCGCCTGCGGCTGCTCGACCCGGACCGCTACCACAGCCTCGAGGCCTTCCGCGAGGAGGAGGCCCACTACGTGGAGGTCGCCGAGGCGATCGACGCCCTCGAGCGGCTGCCCGGCGAGGCGGCCGACCGCGAGCGGGTCGCCGCGGTGATCCACGAACCCGACAGCCTGGCGCTGCTCGACACCCTGGCCGATCCCGAGCGCGGCGACGACCAGCGCGCCGCGGCCCGGGAGCAGCTGCGCGACCAGCTGCTCGACCGCCACGGCACCGGCCGGGTGATGTTCCGCAACGGCCGCCGCCACGTGGGCGGCTTCCCGGAGCGGCGCCTGCATATCGCCGAGCTCGAGGCGCCCTCCGCCTACCGGCGGGTGCTGCGGCGCCTGGCCCGGGACGAGGACTACCTGGACGAGCTGCTCATCGAGACCGGCCTCGACCACCCCGAGGTGCTGATCTACCCCGACGCCATGTATCGGGCGATGACCGACGACCCCCTCAATACCGAGCCCTGGTGGCAGTTCGACCCGCGCGTGAGCTGGCTGCTGGAGCGCCTCGCCGACGACGGCGAGGGGGGCTTCGCCGGCGACAAGGTGCTGGTGATCGCCCACGACCGCGAGACCGCCCAGGGCCTCGCCGAGGGCCTGCGGGTGCTCGGCGGCTACCAGGCCCCGGTGTTCCACGAGGGGCTCTCGCTGGTCGAGCGCGACCGCGCCGCGGCGGCCTTCGCCGACGAGGAGGAGGGCTGCCAGGTGCTGGTCTGCTCGGAGATCGGCTCCGAGGGGCGCAACTTCCAGTTCTGTCGTCACCTGGTGATGTTCGACCTGCCGCTTCATCCGGACCAGCTCGAGCAGCGCATCGGCCGCCTCGACCGCATCGGCCAGCGCCACGCCATCGAGATCCACGCGCCGGTGTTCACCGGAAGCCCCGGCGAGAAGCTGCTGCGCTGGTACCACGAGGGCCTGGACGCCTTCAGCGCCCCCCAAGGCCTCGGCAGCGAGATCCACGCCGCCTTCGGCGACACCCTGGCCGACAGCCTGCTCGACGACGAGGACCTCGACGAGGTGATCGCCGAGACCCGCGCCCTGTTCGAGGCCAAGCTCGCGGAGCGCGACGCCGGCCGCAACCGCCTGCTCGAGCTCAACGCCTGTCGCCACGACCGCGCCGAGGCGGTCGCCGAGGCGATCCGCGAGCTCGACGCCGACAAGGCCCTGGCCCGCTACCTGGACCAGGCGCTGGATATCTTCGGGGTCGACAGCCAGGACATCGGCGGCGGCATCCAGCACCTGCAGCCCAGCCCGCAGATGCTCGACGGCCTGCCCGGCCTGGTGAAGGGCGAGGAGGGCTTCTCGGCCACCTTCTCCCGGGAGCGCGCCCTGGCCCGGGACGACGTCCAGCGCCTCTCCTGGGAGCACCCGCTGCTGCGCGAGATGATGGGACGGATCCTCGGCGGCGCCATGGGCAACACCGCCCTGGCGCTGCTCAAGCACCCGGCCATCCCCGCCGGCCGGCTGATGGTCGAGCTGGTCTTCCGCACCCACTGCCCGGCGCCGAAGCGCCTGCACCTCAACCGCTTCCTGCCGCCCACCGCGGTGCGCGTGCTGCTCGACGAGTCGGGGGCCAACCTGACCGCCAAGATCTCCTTCACCGGCCTCTCCAAGGCGGTGCAGAAGGTCAAGAAGGCGGTCGCCCGGGACCTGATCAAGAGCCGCCACGACCAGCTGCGCGAGCTGCTCGACGGCGCCGAGGCCGAGGCCCAGCGGGAGCTGCCGAGCATCGTCGAGGCCGCCCAGGGGCGCATGCGCGCCGAACTCGACGCCGAGCTCGCTCGCCTCGAGGCGCTCTCGCGGCTCAACCCCGCGGTGCGCGCCGACGAGCTCGAGGCGCTGCGCCGCGAGCGCGCCGAGCTGGACGCCGCCATCGAGGCCACCCGCCTGCGCCTGGACGCGGTGCGGGTGATCGTCACGGTGGGCGACGACGCCCGCTGAGCGACGGCAACCTGCGATACCCAGAGGCCCCGGTCGGCAGTGCCGGCGGGGGCCTCCGTGCGATGGGGCATAGTGCCTAAAGCCGAGTCTGGGTGCAGCGCCCTCGGCCAAGCGTAGGTCGAAAGCCCTCAGCCGAGGATATCGGCCAGGGCCTTCTCAAGGGTCGGGAAGCGGAACGCGAAGCCGGCCTCCTGCAGCCGCGCCGGGCGCATGTCGGCGCCGGTCAGCAGCAGCCGCGCCATCTCGCCGAAGGCGACCTCCAGGGCGAGGGCCGGCACCGGCATCAGCGCCGGGCGCCCCAGCTGCCTGGCCAGGGTGCGGGAGAACTCGGCGTTGGTGACCGGGTGGGGGGCGCTGCCGTTGAAGGGGCCCGCCAGGTCGTCGCGCTCGAGCAGGAAGAGGATGGCGCGCACCAGGTCCTCGCGGTGGATCCAGGGCATGAACTGGGTGCCGTCGCCGAAGCGCCCGCCCAGCCCCAGCTTGAAGGGCGGCAGCATCTTCGCGAGGCTGCCGCCTCCCTGGTCGAGCACCAGGCCGATGCGCAGCAGGGCGACCCGCACACCGTAGTCCTCGGCCCCTCGGGCGACCTCCTCCCAGCGCTTGCAGAGCCGATGGGCGAACTCGTCGTGGGCCGGGGTCTGCTCGGTGACCTCGCGATCGCCCTGGTCGCCGTAGTAGCCCATGGCCGAGGCCGAGACCATCACCTTCGGCATGCGCCCCAGGCTCGCCTTCAACTGCTCGCAGAGCATTACCAGGTCGCCGGTGACGTTGACCCGGGAGTCGATCAGCCGCTCCTTCTGCGCCTCGCTCCAGCGCTTGGCGGCGATCGGCTCGCCGGCCAGGTTGACGATGGCGTCCGGCGGGGTGTCGACGAAGTCCAGCACCGAGCGCCGGATGTCGCTGCCCTCCGGCAGGCGGTCGCGCACCTCGTCGGGCGATCGCGAGACCACCAGCAGCTGATGGCCCGCCTCCTTCAACCGCCGGCAGAGCCGCTGCCCGACAAACCCGCTGCCGCCCGTGATCAGCACTCGCATCCGGAATCCCTCCCCAGCCATCTGCGGCCCGCCGTGGCGGCCGGCCGCCATGAGTTATACAGCCGTTGTACACTTCTGCTAGTCTAGCGATGAACGCCGTTGACTGCACGAGAGCCCCATGTCCCACGCCACCGCTACCACCGCCATCATCGGCGCCGGCATCGCCGGCCTCGCCTGTGGACAGGCCCTGCGGGCGCACGGCCTGCCGGTGCGCCTCTTCGAGAAGGCGCGCGGCCCCGGCGGGCGCATGTCCAGCCGTCGCCTCGAGAAGGCCGCGGTCGACCTGGGGGCCCAGTTCTTCAGCGTGCGCGATCCGGCCTTCCGCCGCGCGGTAACGGCCTGGCGCGAGGCGGGCGTGGTCGCGCCCTGGCCCGACTCCCTGTGGGAGGCCGGGCCCACCGGCTGGCAGCGCCACCGCGACGACGTCGAGCGCCTGATCGGCGTGCCCCGCATGAGCGCGGTCACCCGCCACCTGGCCGACGGCCTCGAGGTGGCCACCGGGACCCGTATCGAGCGCCTCAAGCCCCGGGACGGGGCGTGGTGGCTGGTCGACCAGCATGGCGAGCGCCACGGCCCCTTCGCCCGGGTGGTGCTCGCCCTGCCCTCGCCCCAGGCCCAGGCGCTGCTGGAACCCCTGGCGCCGAGCCTCGCGGCCGCCTGCGAGGCGATCATCCAGCGCCCCTGCTGGGCCGCCTGGGCCCGTTTCGCCGAGCCGCTGCCGGCCCTGCCCAGGGTCGACGACGACTGGCAGGCGGTGCGCCTGGCCCCCGCCCCGAACCGCGCCCCGGACGAGACGCCGCTGCGCTTCGTCAGCCGCAACGACCACAAGCCCGGCCGACACGGCCAGGGCGAGAGCCTGAGCCTGCTGGCGCGGCTCGAGTGGAGCGAGGCGCACCTGGAGCGCGACGCCGAGGCCGTGGCCCGGGCGCTGCTCGAGGCCTTCCGCGACCGGCTGCCGGAGGGCGTGACGCTGCCCGAGCCGACCGCGCTGGGCGCCCACCGCTGGCGCTATGCCCAGCCCGACGTCTTCGCCGGCGGCGAAGCGGTCAACCTCGACCACCGTCGCACCCCCGAGGGGCTCGCGCTGTGCGGCGACGGCTGGCGCGGGCCGCGAGTCGAGGACGCCTGGCTCTCCGGTCATCACCTCGGCGAGGCCCTCGCGGCCGACGCTTCCTGATCCCTCTTCGCGACTGGAGACATCCATGTCCTATGCCCTGATCCTGCTCGCCCACGGCTCCAGCGACCCGAACTGGCGAGCCCCCTTCGAACACTTCGCCCAGGCGCTGACCGAGCGGCTGTCGACCCCGCTGCGCCTGGCCTACATGGAGCTCAGCGAACCCTCGCTGGAGTCCACGGTGGCGGAGCTCGCCGCGGCCGGCATCGAGCGCGCCGAGGTCCTGCCGCTGTTCTTCGCCGCCGGTCGCCACCTGCGCCGCGACGTGCCCGGCCAGATCGACGCCCTGACCGCCGCCCACCCGGGCCTCGAGCTGACCCTGCTGTCGCCGGTCGGCGAGCACCCGGCCTTCGTCGAGGCGCTGGCGGCGGTGGTCGCCGAGCAGGCAGGGGAGTCGGCACGCTCATGAACGACGAGGCACGGCGCCCGGCCGACACCCCGCTCTACCCGATCCGCGAAGTCTCCCGGCTGACCGGCGTGAACTCGGTGACCCTGCGCGCCTGGGAGCGTCGCTACGGGCTGATCCAGCCCCAGCGCACCCCCAAGGGGCATCGCCTCTATGCCCGGGAGGATATCGAGCGCGTCGAGCGCATCCTGCAGTGGCTCAACCGCGGGGTGCCGGTCAGCCAGGTGCGCGAGCTGCTCGACCAGCCGGAGACGGCCGAGACCCCGGCGCCGGCGGCCGGCGACTGGCCCGGGCAGCGCCGCCAGCTGATCCATGCCCTCCAGGCGCTGGACCTCGACCGCCTCGAGGCGCTCTTCAACCAGTCGCTGGCCCTCTACCCGGTGCCGACCTGCCTGGCCGAGCTGTGGCAGCCGGTGGTGCGCCAGCTCGAGGAGGGCTGGGGCGACCAGCTGGGCGACACCCTGCAACGCCGCACCCTGGAAGCCTTCCTGCGCACCCGCGTCGGCACCCGGCTGCTGCACGCCAACCGCCTGGGTCACGGCCCGACACTGCTCGTCGCCCCGCTGCCGGACGACCCCTCGCCGCTCTGGGTGCTGCTCGCGGCCCTGGCCGCCAGCGACCGCGGCTACCGGATCCTGCTCTTCGACGCCCCGCTGCCCTTCGCCGAGGTACCGCTGGCGGTGGAGCGCTTCCAGGCCGCCGGCCTGCTGCTGGCCAGCGGCAAGGCCGAGAAGGCCGAACTGGTGCGCCGCCAGCTGCCGCGCCTGGCCGAGCAGCTCGAGGTGCCGCTGATGGCCTGCGGCCCTATGGCCCGCATCCGCGAGGCCGACCTGGAAGAGACCGAGGTGGCGCTGCTCGGCGACGACCTCGACGAGGCCATGCAGGGCCTCCAGGCCCGACTCCCCGCCCGCTGACCCGGAGCCGTCCATGACCACTCCCGCGATCGTCTGGTTTCGCAGCGACCTGCGCCTTCAGGACAACACCGCCCTGGCCGCGGCGGCCCGCCAGGGCCCCGTGATCGCCGTCTTCCTGCGCTGCCTGCCCCACTGGCAGCGCCACGGCCACGGCGCCAACAAGCTCGACTTCTGGGGCCGCGGGGTGGCCGCACTGGGCGACGACCTGGCGGGCCTCGGCATTCCACTGCTGCACCGCGATATCAACGACTTCAGCGAGGCCCCGGGCACCCTGCTGGCGCTCGCCCGCGAGACCGGCGCCCACGCCCTGCACTTCAACCACGAGTACCCGCTGGACGAGCAGCGCCGCGATCGCGCGGTCCTCGAAGCCTTCGAGGAGGCGGGCCTCGCGGCCACCGGCCACCACGACGCCGTGGCCTTCGCCCCCGGCGAGCTGCTCACCGGCAAGGGGGACTACTACGGCGTCTTCACTCCCTTCGCCAAGGCCTGGCACCGCCAGCTGACACCGGAACGCATCGCCCTGCGCGACACCCCCGCTCCCCAGGCACCGCTCGGCATCGACTCCGACCCGCTGCCCAAGCTTCCCGAGCTCGACGACGCCCCCATCGACGGGCGGCTCTGGCCCGCCGGCGAGGGACCCGCCGCCGATCGCCTGGAGCGCTTCCTGCGCTTTCGCGGCCGCCACTACCAGCGCCAGCGCGACTTCCCGGCGATCCGCGGCACCAGCGAGCTGTCGCCCTACCTGGCGCTGGGCATGATCTCCCATCGCCAGTGCCTGCAGGCGGTGCTGGCCGAGAACGACGGCGCCCTGGCCGAGGGCGATGCCGGGCTCACGGCCTGGGTCAGCGAGCTGGTCTGGCGGGAGTTCTATCGCCACGTGGCCGTCGGCTTCCCGCGGGTCTGTCGCCACCGCGCCTTCCAGGAACATACCGAGGCGCTCGCCTGGCGCGACGACGAGGCGGGCTTTACCGCCTGGTGCGAGGGACGCACCGGCTACCCCATCGTCGATGCCGCCATGCGCCAGCTGGTGGCCACCGGCTGGATGCACAACCGGCTGCGCATGGTCACCGCCATGTTCCTCGCGAAGCACCTGCTGATCGACTGGCGTCGCGGCGAGGCCTTCTTCCTTCGCCACCTGGTGGACGGCGAGTTCTGCGCCAACAACGGCGGCTGGCAGTGGGCGGCCTCCACCGGCACCGACGCCGCGCCCTACTTCCGGATCTTCAACCCCACGACCCAGTCCACGCGCTTCGACCCCGATGGCACCTTCCTGGCGGAGTGGCTGCCGGCACTGGCCGAGCTGCCGAAGAAGGCCCGCCACGCGCCGGAGCGCGACCTGCTCGGCGGGGTCGACTACCCGGAGCCCATCGTCGAGCACCGGGCCGCCCGGGCCCGGGCCCTGGAGGCCTTCAAGGCCCTCAAGACGGACTGACGCCACCGATCCACGAGGAGAGGCCTCGCATGCAGCGGACACCGGATCTGGAGGCCTTCTGCGCCTTCTTCAACAAACTGGACAAGACCTGTACAGATCGACTCGGCGAGGTATACACTGCGGAGGTGAGCTTCACCGACCCGCTGCACCACATCGAGGGCATAGAGGCACTCGAAGGGTACTTCCAGAACCTGTACGACAACGTGACATCGTGCCGCTTCACCTTCCACGAGCGCTGTCGGCAGGGAGACAGGGCCTTCGTCACCTGGACGATGCACCTGGTGCATCCGAGGCTCGACGGGGGGCGAGGCATCGAGGTCGAGGGCTGTTCGCAGCTGCGCTTCGCCCCGGACGGCCGGGTCGACCGCCACCGCGACTACTTCGACGCGGGCGCCCTGCTCTACGAGCGCCTGCCCCTGCTGGGCGGCGTGATACGCCGGGTGAAGCGCCAACTGGGCCACTGACGGCCCGCACGACGGGGAGAGCGCATGACGAACGCGAGCGACACGCAGCGCATCTGGCTGACCGGGGCCACCTCGGGCATCGGCCGCGCCCTGGCCGAGCGGCTACTCGAGCAGGGACACCGGGTCGCGCTCAGCGCACGCAGTGCATCGAGCCTGGCCGAGCTCTGCGAGGGCCACGACAACGCCCTGGCGCTGCCCCTGGACGTGGCCGACCGCGACGCCGTGGCGCGGGTCGGCGAACGCCTGGACGAGGCCTTCGGCGGCCTGGACCTGGCGATCCTCAACGCCGGCACCTGCGAGTACCTGGATGCCCGCGACTTCGACGTCGACCTGATCGAGCGGGTCTTCGCCCCCAACTTCCACGGCGCCGTCTACTGCGTGGAGGCGGCCCTTCCGCTGCTGCGCCGGGCCCGCGCGGCGGGCGGCCACCCGCTGCTGGCCGCCACCTCCAGCGCCGCGGCCTACCTGCCGCTGCCCCGGGCCGAGGCCTACGGCGCCTCCAAGGCGGCGCTCAGCCACTTCCTGGAGTCGCTGCGCCTGGACCTGGCCGGCGAGGGCATTGGGGTCAGCCTGATCCATCCCGGCTTCGTGAAGACCCCGCTCACCGACCGCAACGACTTCGCCATGCCCATGCGCATCACCCCCGACGCGGCCGCCGAGGCGATCCTCACGGGGCTCGCGCACCGCCGGCTGGACATCCACTTCCCGCGCCGCTTCACGCTGCTGGTGCGGCTGATGGGCATCCTGCCCCCCGGCCTTCGCCACCGCCTGGGCCTGCACATGGCCCGACAGGACGCCCCCGGGGAGGCCCGCCGATGAACGCCCCGACCCGCCCCCCGCACGATGCCGACCAACGGAGTGCCACCCGACGGAGTGCCGCCCAGCAGGGTGCCGCCCAGCGCATCGCCGTGATCGGCAGCGGCATCGGCGGCATGGCCGCCGCCTGGTGCCTCTCGGGCCGCCATGAGGTGACGCTCTTCGAGGCCGAGGCGCGCCTCGGCGGCCACACCGCGACCATCGACGTCACCCTCGACGGCCGCGACTACGCCATCGACACCGGCTTCATAGTCTTCAACGACTGGACCTACCCGCACTTCCAGCGCCTGCTGGGGCGTCTCGGGATCGCCGCCCAGCCCACCGAGATGAGCTTCTCGGTGCACGAGACGGCCCGCGACTTCGAGTACAACGGCCACACCCTGGCGAGCCTCTTCGCCCAGCGGCGCAACCTGCTGCGCCCGCGCTTCCACCGGCTGCTGCGCGAGATCCTGCGCTTCAATCGCGAGGCGACCCGGGCCCTGGAGGAGAACCGGCTCGATCCGGCCATGACCCTGGGCGCCTGGCTCGATGCCGGCGGCTACGACGCCGACTTCCAGCGCCACTACCTGCTGCCCATGGGCGCGGCCATCTGGTCGGCGAGCATCCGCGACCTGCGCGACTTCCCGCTGCTGTTCTTCGTGCGCTTCTTCCGCCACCACGGCCTGCTGTCGGTCAACGACCGGCCCCAGTGGTACACCCTGGTGGGCGGCTCGCGCGCCTACATCCCGGCCCTGACCGCGCCCTACGCCGAGCGCATCCGGCTCTCGACCCCGGTGCTGGGACTGCGCCGCCACGCCGACCGGGTCGAGGTGAGAAGCGCCGCCGGCACGGAGGCCTTCGACCAGGTGGTGCTGGCCTGCCACGCCGACCAGGCCCTGGCCATGCTCGACGACCCGAGCGACGCCGAGCGCGAGATCCTCGGCGCCCTGCCCTACCAGGACAACGAGGTGGTGCTGCACACCGACACCCGCCTGCTGCCGCGTCGGCCCCGCGCCTGGGCGAGCTGGAACTACCGGCTCGACGGCCGCGGCGACGACGCCCGGGTCTCGGTCACCTACGACATGAACATCCTGCAGCGCCTGAAGGCCCCGCACACCTTCTGCGTGACCCTGAACGACGGCGCCGCCATCGATCCCGACAAGGTGCTCGGTCGCTTCACCTACGCCCACCCGCAGTTCACCCTCGCCGGCCAGGCGGCCCAGGCCCGCCACGACGAGATCTCGGGGCCCTCGCGGCGCACCCACTACTGCGGCGCCTACTGGCGCAACGGCTTCCACGAGGACGGCGTCTGGAGCGCCCTGCGGGTCGCCCGGGCGCTGGGCGGCGACGAGCGGGGCCCGGGTGCCGGACGCCCCGCCGCCCGGGCGCCGGCCGCCGAGGAGAGCCCGGCATGAAGCGACTCCCGCGCTCGCGGATCTACCGGGGCAGCCTGCGCCACCGGCGCTTCCTGCCGCGCCCCCACGCCTTCACCTACGGCCTGTGGATGGCCTGGCTGGACCTCGACGAGCTGCCGGAGCTCTTCGACGGCGTGCCCGGCTTCAGCGCCCGGCGACCGGCCCTGGCGCGTTTTCGCCGCCGGGACTACCTCGGCCCCCACGACCGTCCGCTGAAGCAGGCGGTGCGCGAGGAGCTCGAGCGCCAGCTCGGCAGCGCCCCGGACGGGCGCATCTGCGTGCTGACCCAGCTGCGCACCCTGGGGCTCGGCTTCAACCCGATCTCGCTCTACTACGCCTACGATGCCAGGGGCGAGCTGCGCGCCCTGCTCGGCGAGGTGAGCAACACCCCCTGGGGCGAGCGCACCCACTACGCCTGCGCCGTGGAGCCCCGGCGCCACGGCCATACCGCCGAGTTCGACAAGGCGATGCACGTCTCGCCCTTCAACCCCATGGACATGACCTACCGCTGGCGCTTCGACACCCCCGGCGAGTCGCTCTCGATGCACATGGAGAACTGGAAGGCGGGCCAGCGCCATTTCGACGCCACCCTGACCCTCGAGGGTCGTCCGGCGACCCGCGGCATGCTGCTCGCCACCCTGGCGCGCCAGCCCTGGATGAGCCTGAAGACGCTCGCCGGCATCCACGTCGAGGCGCTGCGGCTTTGGCTCAAGCGCCTGCCGATCCATGACCACCCCGGACAAGATCACCCGCCCCGTGAGGAGAGCTCGTCGTGAACACGCTTCGCTCCGCCACCGCCCGTCCCCCGGCCGCCGAGGGCGATCGCCTGACGCGCTGGCTCAAGCCGCGAGTGATGGCCCAGCTCGACCGCCTGGAAGGCGGCACCATCATCCTGACCGACGGCCACCAGCGCCATCGCCTGGGCCAGGGCGGCGAACTGCGCGTGACGCTGGTGGTGCGCCACCACCGGGCCTGGAAGCGCCTCGCCCTGGGTGGCACCGTGGGCGCCGCCGAGGCCTACATGGACGGCGACTGGGACGCCGACGACCCGGTGGCGCTGGTGCGGCTGTTCGCCGCCAACCTCGAGCGGGTCAACGGCGAGATGGAGAACGGCACCGCGCGGCTCGGCCGCTGGCTGCTCGGCGGCCTCTACCGCCTGCAGCGCAACAGCCTGAGCGGCTCGAGGCGCAACATCGCCGCCCACTACGATATCGGCAACGCGCTCTTTTCCACCTTCCTCGACCGCGAGCACCGCATGTACTCCAGCGCGGTCTTCCCCCACGCCGAGGCGAGCCTCGAGGAGGCCTCGACCCACAAGCTCGACCTGATGCTCGACAAGCTCGACGTCCAGGCGCATCACCACCTGCTGGAGATCGGCACCGGCTGGGGCGGGCTCGCCATCCACGCGGCGAAGACCCGCGGCTGTCGGGTCACCACCACCACCATCTCCGCGGAGCAGCACGCCTTCACCGCCCGGCGCATCGAGGAGGAGGGACTCGGCGATCGCATCACCCTGCTGCAGCAGGACTACCGCCAGCTCGAGGGGCGCTACGACCGGCTGATCTCGGTGGAGATGATCGAGGCGGTGGGCCACCAGTATCTCGGCACCTACCTCAAGACGCTCGACCGACTGCTCACCGAGGACGGCCAGGCGATGCTGCAGGCGATCACCATCCGCGACCAGCGCTACGAGGAGGCCAAGCGCGAGATGGACTTCATCAAGCGCTACATCTTCCCCGGGGGCTTTCTGCCGTCGCACCGCGCCATCCTCGACGGCGTGACCCGCCACACCTCGCTCAACCTGACCGATCTCGACGAGATCGGCCTGCACTACGCCCGCACCCTGCGCGAGTGGCGCCACCGCTTCGAGGCGAGCCTGGAGACGGTGCGCAAGCTCGGCTATGACGAGCGCTTCATCCGCATGTGGCGCTACTACCTCTGCTACTGCGAGGGGGGCTTCATGGAACGCACCATCGGCACCTGCCAGCTGCTGCTGGCCAAGCCCGGCGCCCGGCCGGCGCCGCTCACCGGGAAGGTTTGACCCGCGATGGCCACCCTGTCCGCCGCGCCCGTCAAGCTGCTGGTCAACCTGGTCGCCTTCCAGGCGGGATGGTTCGCCTGCGTGCTGGGCGGCTCGCTGATCGGAGGGCTCGCGGTGGCGCTGATCATTGCGCTGCACCTCGCCTGGCTGGGGCGGCCCGGGGAGTGGCGGTGGCTCGCCGCCTTCGCCGGGCTGGGGCTCGCGGTCGACGGCGGCCTGGCGCTCGCGGGCGGTTTCGCCTTCCCCGACGGCACGCTGGCCATCGCCGGCCTGCCGCCCTGGCTGTGGCTGCTCTGGCCGCTGTTCGCGACCCTGATCCACCACTCGCTGGCCTGGCTCTGGTCGCTCCCCTGGCTCGCCGTGCTCGGCGGTGCCACCAGCGGCCCGCTCTCCTACTTCGCCGGCGCCCGGCTGGCCGGCGTCGAGCTCGCCCCCTGGCTGCTCCCCGTCGAGGCCATGGCCTGGGCGCTGATCTGCCTGATCCTAAGCCGTCGCCTCGGCCACGCGCCGGCCCTCGAGGGGCGGCCCCGCTGAGGCTCGGCCCCGCCACTCGGCCTCCAACTTTTCCGCCGGCTGCGGCCGGGCATAGAGGAAGCCCTGCACCTCGGCGCAGCCGTGGGCGAGCAGGAAGTCGCGCTGCGCCTCGGTCTCCACCCCTTCGGCCACGACCTCGAGGCCGAGTCCCTCGGCCATGGCCAGCACGGCGCAGACGATGGCGGCATCGGCGCGGTCGTCGGGCAGCGCGCGGATGAAGGCGCGGTCGAGCTTGAGCTTGTCCAGCGGCAGGTGCTTGAGGTAGCCCAGCGACGAGTAGCCGGTGCCGAAGTCGTCGATGGCCACCCGGTGGCCCCGGTCACGCAGCCGCTCCAGGCGCGGCGCTACGTCCCCGGCTCGCTCGTCGAGCAGTACCGACTCGGTCAGCTCCAGCCCCAGCAAGCGCGCCGGCACCCGATGGCGGGCGAGCCCGGAGGCGAGCACGGTCTCGAGATCCCCCTGGAAGAGCTGCATCGCCGAGATGTTGATCCACACCGTCGCCTCCGGCAGGCCCTTGCGCTGCCAGTGAGCCAGCTGGGCGAGCGCCTGGTCGATCACCCAGTCGCCGAGGGTCGACATCAGGCCGTGGCGCTCGGCCAGCGGGATGAAGTCGCCGGGCGAGACCATGCCGTCCCGCGGGTGACGCCAGCGCAGCAGGGCCTCTAGCCCGACCAGGCGATCGTCTCCCAGCCGATACTGCGGCTGATAGTGCAGCTCCAGCTGGCCGCCCACGGCCAGCGCCTGGCGCAGGTCGTTGAGCAGGCCCAGCTGCGGACTGCCCTGAACGTCGAGGGCGGGCCGGAAGCGCTGGCTGTGGTTGCAGCCGTTGCGCTTGGCGCTGAACAGCGCCGACTCCAGGCGCTGGAAGAGCTCCCCGGACTCGCGGCCGTCCTCGGGACAGCGGCAGCTGCCGATGGTCAGCCCCAGCCGCAGGCTGTGGGTATCGATCTCGAAGGGCTGCCCGAGGTGCTCCTGCAGCCCCTTGATCCAGCGGTCGTGATCGTCGTGGGTGGTGGTGCGCATCACCATGAACTCGTCGCCGCCGAGGCGTCCGACCACGCCACCCGCCGCGTGCCGGGCCAGCCGCTCCCCGAAGCGCGCGAGCAGACGGTCGCCGAGCTCCACCCCGATGCCGTCGTTGATCTCCTTGAAGCCGTCGATGTCGATCAGCGCCATGTCGAGGCTCTCGCCCGACCGCAGGTGACGCAGCCGGGAAGCCAGCAGGTCGCCCAGCCGCCGTCGATTGGGCAGGCCGGTCAGCGGGTCCTCGAAGCCGATTCGCTGCAGGTCCCGCTCCCGGGCCTTGTGCACCGAGATGTCGGTGAACAGGCAGACGTGGTGGGTGATGCGGCCCGCCTCGTCCGCCACGCCCCGAGCCCGCAGCCACTCGGGATACTCGTCGCCCTGCTTGCGTCGGCTCCAGATCTCGCCCTCCCAGCGCCCGGTACTGCGCAGGACCTGCCAGTAGTGCTCGTAGAACGCCTTGTCGTGGCGCGGCGCGGAGAGCGAGCTCGCCATTCGGCCGCGCACCTCCTCGAGGGTGTAGCCGGTGATGCGGGTGAAGGCCGGATTGACCGCCAGGATGCGATTGGCGGCATCGGTAATGACGACGCCCTCGTCCGAGAGCGCGAGGGCCTCCTCTCCCAGGCGCGAGCGCTGATGCGCCAGGCGCACCTGGCGCCAGGCATCGAGCAGCCCGAGGGCTACCAGCACGGCCGCGGCCAGGCGCAGCGGGATGCCGGGCAGCCAGATGCTGGCCGAGAAGGCCGACACGGCCATCCAGATCATCGGTCGATTAAGGGAGAAGGTTGGCCACATGGGCTGACGCTCGCTTGAGGAGTGGGCAAACGCCCCGGCAGTCGCCGGGGCTCTGGAGAAGGGATATCGGCCGGGTAGGCGGAAGCTTGACCCCGTTCCGTCGGCCCGGCCCCGGGGCCGGAGGCAATCGGCGCGGGCGAGCCCGGCGCCGGGGCGGCCCGGTCGGCGTGCATTCGTCGAGTGTGGCCAGTAGACTAGGCACAGCCGCCCGGCGGCCTCAGGCCGCTTTCGGCAGACAATAATCCCGACACTCGGAACGATTCAGTGACCAAGCAACACTCCTTTGATCGCGAAGAACTGCTGGCCTGCTCGCGCGGCGAGCTGTTCGGTCCGGGCAATGCTCAATTGCCGGCCCCCAACATGCTGATGCTCGATCGCATCAAGCACATCCACGAGGAAGGCGGGGATCACGGCAAGGGCGAGTTGATCGCCGAGCTGGATATCCGGCCCGACCTGTGGTTCTTCGACTGCCACTTCCCCGGTGATCCGGTGATGCCCGGCTGCCTGGGCCTGGACGCCATGTGGCAGCTGGTCGGCTTCTACCTGGGCTGGCTGGGCCACCCCGGCCGCGGCCGCGCCCTGGGCTGCGGCGAGGTCAAGTTCTCCGGCCAGATCCTGCCCGACGCCGAGAAGGTCACCTACCGCATCAACATCAAGCGCATCATCACCCGGCGCCTGATCCTGGGGATCGCCGACGGCACCGTGTCCGTCGACGGCCGCGACATCTATCAGGCCAACGACCTTCGCGTCGGCCTGTTCACCTCCACCGCGAATTTCTGAACAGGAGGCTCCCATGCGACGAGTGGTAGTCACCGGCCTGGGCATCGTGTCCTGCCTGGGCAACGATGCACGGCAGGTTCTGGAGGCGCTCAAGAACGGGCGCTCGGGCATTCGCTTCAAGGAAGAGTACGCCGAGCGCGGCTTCCGCAGCCAGGTGGCCGGCAGCGTCGACATCGATCTGGATGCCCTGATCGACCGCAAGCTGCGCCGCTTCATGGGCGATGCCGCCGCCTACGCCTACGTCTCCATGGCCCAGGCCATCGAGGATGCCGGCCTCACGCCGAAGCAGGTCTCCCACGAGCGCACCGGCCTGATCGCCGGCTCCGGCGGCGCCTCCAGCGCCAACCAGGTCGAGGCCGCCGACGTCATGCGCGAGAAGGGCCTGCGCCGCGTGGGCCCCTACCGGGTCACCCGCACCATGGGCAGCACCGTCTCCGCCTGCCTGGCGACCCCGTTCAAGATCAAGGGCGTCAACTATTCGATCTCCTCGGCCTGCGCCACCTCGGCGCACTGCATCGGCAGCGCCGTCGAGCAGATCCAGCTGGGCAAGCAGGACGTGGTCTTCGCCGGCGGCGGCGAGGAAGAGCACTGGACGCTGTCCTGCCTGTTCGACGCCATGGGCGCGCTCTCGACCCACTACAACGAGACGCCGGAGAAGGCCTCGCGCCCCTATGACCAGGCCCGCGACGGCTTCGTCATCGCCGGTGGCGGCGGCATGCTGGTGCTCGAGGACCTGGAGCACGCCCGCGCCCGCGGTGCCAAGATCTACGCCGAGGTCGTCGGCTACGGCGCCACCTCCGACGGCTACGACATGGTCGCGCCGTCCGGCGAGGGCGCGGCGCGCTGCATGCGCCAGGCGATGGCCACGGTCGACGGCGACATCGACTACGTCAACACCCACGGCACCTCCACCCCGGTGGGCGACGTCGCGGAGCTGAAGGCGATCCGCGAGGTGTTCGGCGACCGTACCCCGGCGATGAGCTCGACCAAGTCGCTGACCGGTCACTCGCTGGGCGCCACCGGCGTGCAGGAGGCGATCTACTCGCTGTTGATGATGGAGAACGACTTCATCAGCGCCTCGGCCAACATCGAAGAGCTCGACGAGCAGGCGGCGGGCTTCGACATCGTCACCGAGCGCCGCGACGGCGTGGCGATCGAGCGCGTGCTCTCCAACAGCTTCGGCTTCGGCGGCACCAACGCCTGCCTGGTGCTGGAGAAGTTCAAGGCCTGAACGTGAGAGACGGGGCCGGCGACGGCTCCGTCCTCGAGTCACCGGCAGGAACGCAAGAAGGCGCCCCGAGGGGCGCCTTCTTGCGTTGGTCGCGATACGTCGAGGCTCGCGGGAGCGGGTCAGGCCGGACGCCTCGCCGGCGCGGCCGCCGCCTCGGGCCGCGGCACCTCGGAGATCTCGGCCAGGCGCGCCTCGATCCAGGCCTCGGCCTGGGCCATCACCTCGTCCGGGGTGCGCCCGAGGGTCTCGATCGGCGGGCCGACCTCCAGGGTGAGGCGCCCCGGCTTCTTCACCCAGTGGCGCCCCGGCCAGCGCTCCCCGGCATTGTGCGCCACCGGCACCACCGGCATCCCGGCGCGGCAGGCGATCACCGCCCCGCTCTTGTTGTAGCGCACGCGCGACCCCGGCGAGACCCGAGTGCCCTCGGGGAAGATCAGCACCGAGAGCCCCTCCTGGAGGCGTGCCTTGCCCTGGGTGAGCACCTGCTTCATGGCCCGGGCGGGCTTCGAGCGGTCCAGGGCGATGGGGTGCAGCAGGCGCAGCGCCCAACCGAAGATCGGGATGTTGAGGAGCTCACGCTTGAGCACCGTGCAGACCGGCGGGTGCAGCAGCTGCAGGTAGACCGTCTCCCACTCGGACTGGTGGTTGGCCAAGATCACGCAGGGGCCGGCCGGCAGGCGCTCATGGCCGCGAAACTCGTAGCGCACGCCGCAGGCCAGGCGGAACCAGGCGATGATGAAGTGGTTGTAGAGGTTGAGCAGCCGATAGCGGGAGGCCAGCGGCAGGAAGGGGGCCGGCGGCAGGAAGAGCACCCCGCAGACCAGCATGGCCAGGAAGTAGCCGACGTAGAAGATCAGGCTGCGGATCACGTTCATGGCGCCGCCGACTCCTCCGCCCGCACCAGGCACCAGGCGTCCAGCATGCGACCGACCTCGAGCCGCCAGGGCTTCTGGTGGACGCCGAACACGTCCAGCACCCGCCGGCAGTTCAGCACCCGCCTCAGCGGCTGGTCGTGGTGGTGCTTGAGCGCCCTGGCGGTGCCCAGGGCGACCCGCTCGCCGCGCCCCTCGAGGCGCGTGTCGAGCTGGGTGCGCACCATCGAGACGAAGGTGTAGGCGCTCACCGGCTCGGTGCCGGCCAGGTGATAGCTGCCCCAGGCGTCGGCGCCGCAGTGCTGCTGCTGGAGCATGCCGATCAGTGCCATCGCCACCGCATCCGCCGAGGTCGGGCAGAAGATCACGTCGGACTCCGCGCGCACCTCGCCGCCCTCGATGAAGGTATCGAGCAGCTCGCCGAGCCAGGCGTGGCTGCCCTCCAGGGCGAACAGCGGCCCCAGGCGCACGATCAGGTGGCGCGGCAGCTCGGCGCGGATCCGGTCGCCGGTGCGCACCAGGCGCCGCAGGCCCTCGTCCCGGGGCTCGGGGATCACGTGCTCGTCGATGGGCACGTCGAAGCCGTCCTCGTAGAGCTGGTCGGAGACGCACCACACCAGGGGGATCTCCGCCTCGCGACACAGCGCCATGCAGGCCTCGACCGCCTCGGCATGCGCCGTGACGGCCGCCGGCTCGGCGCTGAGTGGCCGCGAGAGCGGCGGGATCACCAGCGCATCCGGGCGCAGCGACGCGAGCCGCTCCGGCGTGGTCTGCAACGCCGGCTCGATGGTGAGCTCGGTGTCGCTGCGCCGGTTGGCCTCGCGGGCCATCGCCAGGCTCAGGCAGTGGCTGGCCTCCAGAATCAGCAGCTTCACGGCATCTCCTCGGCTAGCGCCCGATCAGAACGGGATCTCGTCGTCGAAATCGTCGAAGCTGCCCGGGTCCGGGGCGCCATAGTTGCCGCCCTGCTGGCCACCCTGCTGGGGCGGGGCCGGCTGCGGGGCCGGACGCTGGGGCTGGCCGCCACCGTACTGGCCGCCCTGCTGGGGCGGCTGCTGGCCGCCGAAACCGCCGCCCTGCTGCGGGGGCTGGCCGCCGTACTGGCCGCCCTGGGGGGGACGCCCGCCGCCCTGCTGGCCGCCGCCATAGCCACCGCCCTGCGGGCCGCCGAAGCCGCCGCCCTGGCCGCCGTCGCCGCGGCCGTCGAGCATCTGCATGTCGTTGGCGACGATCTCGGTGCTGTACTTGTCCTGGCCGTTCTGGTCCTGCCACTTGCGGGTCTGCAGGCGCCCCTCGACGTAGAGCTTGGAGCCCTTCTTGAGGTACTGCTGGGCGATCTCGGCCAGCTTGTTGAACATCACCACCCGGTGCCACTCGGTGCGCTCCTGGCGCTGGCCGCTCTGGCGATCCATCCAGGTGTCCGTGGTGGCCAGGTTGAGGTTGGCCACGGCGGTGCCGGAGGGCGTGAAGCGCACCTCAGGGTCCTGGCCGAGGTTGCCGATGAGGATGACCTTGTTGACGCCACGGGCCATGGGGAACTCCTTGCTGTCATGAAATGCGTTATACGGCGATCGAGCGGCACCCAGGGCGCCCTGCCCCGATCATACGCGGCTCAGGCGCCGCTGTGGGGATTACCGGTCCCGGTGAGGCGCGCCAGGGCCTGCTCGTCCAGGCGCTGCCGGTCCACCTTAAGGTAGGCCAGGCGCTCCTCGGGCACGACCAGCACGTCCTCCACCCCGGCCACGTCGGCGAAGCGCGCCATCAGCGTCTCCAGGGCGTCGTCGTGCTCGTCGTCGTCCAGCGCCACCACCTCGCTGGAGAGGTGGCGCGGCGGCGCCATGCCGACCATCGCTGCCAGCCAGGCGAGCCCCAGCAGGCCGCAGCCGAGGAAGACCGCGGAGAGCCCCCACTGCTGGGCGAGCCACCCGCCCAGCACGCCGCCGAGGAAGGCACCCAGGAACTGGCTGGTGGAGTAGACGCCCATGGCGGTGCCCTTGGCGCCGGCCGGGGCGAGCTTGCTGAGCATCGAGGGCAGGGTCGCCTCGAGCAGGTTGAAGGCGATGAAGAACAGCAGCAGCCAGCCGACCAGCGACCAGAGGCCCTCGCCGAGGCCGGCGAGCCCGAACAGGCTCAGGGTGATGGCGGTGATCGCGGCGAGGCACATGCTCTTCATGCGGCGCCGCTTCTCGGCGACGATCACCAGCGGCACCATGGCCACGAAGGCCAGCAGCATGACGCCGAGGTAGACGACCCCATGCTGCGGCTCGGCGATGCCCGCGTTCACCAGCCGGAAGGGCACGGCGACGAAGATCGCCATCAGCACCAGGTGCAGGGCGAAGATCGAGAGGTCCATGCGCCACAGGTCACTGCGCGCCAGGATGCCGCGCAGCTGGGCGCGGTCCATGCCGACGTCGCGGTGGCGCACCCGGCGCGGCGCCGGCGGCACCAGCTTCCACAGCACGCCGAGCCCCAGCAGCGCCAGGCCGGCGGTGAACCAGAAGACGCCGGCGAGGCCGTGGTCCGCGGCGAGCCAGGGGCCGAGCACCATGGCCACGGCGAAGGCCACGCCGATGGAGAGCCCGATGGTGGCCATGGCGGCGGTGCGCACCTGTTCGCGGGTCTGGTCGGCGAGCAGCGCCATGATCGCCGCGGCCACCGCCCCGCTGCCCTGCAGGCAGCGCCCCAGGATCACCGCGCCGATGCTGTCGGCCTGGGCGGCCACCACGCTGCCGAGCATGAAGAGCACGAGCCCGACGGCGATCACCGGCTTGCGGCCCCAGCGGTCGGAGAGCAGGCCAAAGGGGATCTGCAGCACCGCCTGGGTCAGGCCGTAGATGCCCAGCGCCAGGCCGACCAGCAGCGGCGTGGCGCCCGCCAGGTCGTCGGCGTACAGGGCCAGCACCGGCAGCACCATGAACAGGCCGAGCATGCGCGTGGCGTAGAGCCCGGCCAGCCCGGCGATGGCACGACGTTCGGTGACTAACAGCAGTCCTGAGACCTTGCGCATAGCGATTCGATATTCCGTGGGCGGGCCCTGGGGGCCGGAGGTGGACCGCATATTCTAGCGGCTCGCTACCCCCCAGGGAAAGCCGAGGCCGGCGGCGCTTTGCCGCCGGCGCAGCCCGCCCCGTATAATCGAGGTTTTGCCGCGTCCGGCGAGGTGGGAATGGACACAATTCTGGTCAGGGGTGCGCGCACCCACAACCTGAAGAACATCGACGTCGAGCTGCCCCGCGACAAGCTGATCGTGGTCACCGGCCTCTCCGGGTCGGGCAAGTCGTCGCTGGCCTTCGACACCCTCTATGCCGAGGGGCAGCGCCGGTACGTGGAGTCGCTCTCCACCTACGCGCGCCAGTTCCTGTCGATGATGGAGAAGCCCGACGTCGACCATATCGAGGGGCTGTCGCCGGCGATCTCCATCGAGCAGAAGTCCACCTCCCACAACCCGCGCTCCACCGTCGGCACCATCACCGAGATCTACGACTACCTGCGCCTGCTGTTCGCCCGCACCGGCACCCCGCGCTGCCCGGAGCACGGCGAGGACCTCGAGGCGCAGACCGTGTCGCAGATGGTCGACCAGGTGCTGGCCCTGCCCGAGGGCAGCAAGCTGATGCTGCTGGCCCCGGTGGTCAAGGGCCGCAAGGGCGAGCACCTGCAGCTGCTCGCCGAGCTGCGTGCCCAGGGCTTCGTGCGCGCCATGGTCGACGGCCAGGTGCTGGAGCTCGACGACATCGCCCCGCTGGACAAGAACAGGAAGCACGACATCAGCGTGGTAGTCGACCGCATCAAGGTCCGCGAGGGGCTGCAGCAGCGCCTCGCGGAGTCCTTCGAGACGGCGCTGACCCTCGCCGACGGCACCGCCATGATCCACTTCATGGACGGCGAGGCGGAGGATCTGGCCTTCTCCTCGCGCTTCGCCTGCCCGGTGTGCGGCTACTCCATCGCCGAGCTCGAGCCGCGGATGTTCTCCTTCAACAACCCGGCCGGCGCCTGCTCCACCTGCGACGGCCTGGGCGTGCAGCAGTTCTTCGACCCCGACAAGCTGATCAGCCACCCCGAGCTGTCGCTGGCCGAGGGGGTGATCAAGGGCTGGGACCGGCGCAGCGTCTACTACTTCAACCAGCTGCAGGCCGTCGCCGACCACTACCGCTTCACCCTGGAGACCCCCTGGCAGGACCTGGCCCGCCACGAGCGCGAGGTCGTCCTCTACGGCAGCGGCAGCGACGAGATCGCCTTCCACTACGTCAACGACCGCGGCCGCAAGGTCACCCGGGAGCACCCCTTCGAGGGCGTGCTGCCCAACATGCAGCGCCGCTATCGCGAGACCGAGTCGAGCATGGTGCGCGAGGACCTGGCCCGTCACATCGCCGTGCAGCCCTGCCCGACCTGCCACGGCTCGCGGCTGCGCAAGGAGTCCCGGCACGTCTACATCGACGACAACACCCTGCCCGAGCTCGTCCGGCTGCCCATCGGCGAGGCGCTGGCCTACTTCGCCGAGCTCAGCCTGCCGGGGCGGCGCGGCGAGATCGCCGTGAAGATCATCAACGAGATCCATGCGCGCCTGGAGTTCCTGGTCAACGTCGGGCTCGACTACCTCAACCTGGAGCGCAGCGCCGAGACCCTCTCCGGCGGCGAGGCCCAGCGCATCCGCCTGGCGAGCCAGATCGGCGCCGGCCTGGTCGGGGTGATGTACATCCTCGACGAGCCCTCCATCGGCCTGCACCAGCGCGACAACGACCGCCTGCTGCAGACCCTGGAGCGGCTGCGCGACCTGGGCAACACCGTGATCGTGGTCGAGCACGACGAGGACGCCATCCGCGCCGCCGACCACGTGCTCGACATCGGCCCCGGGGCCGGGGTCCACGGCGGTCGGGTCGTCGCCCAGGGCACGCCCCAGGAGATCATGGCGACCGCCGACTCCCTCACCGGCCAGTACCTCTGCGACAGCCGGCGCATCGAGGTGCCGCCGTGGCGCATCCCGGGCAATCCCGAGAAGGTGGTGCGCCTCACCGGCGCCCGGGGCAACAACCTCCAGGACGTCACCCTCGAGCTGCCCCTGGGACTGTTCGTCTGCATCACCGGGGTCTCGGGCTCGGGCAAGTCGACGCTGATCAACGCCACCCTGATGCCGATCGCCGCGCGGGAGCTCAACCGCGCCACCTCGCTGAGCCCGGCGGCCCACGACCGCCTCGAGGGCCTCGAGCACCTCGACAAGGTGATCGATATCGACCAGAGCCCCATCGGGCGCACCCCGCGCTCCAACCCGGCCACCTACACCGGCATCTTCACGCCGATCCGCGAGCTCTTCGCCGGCACTCAGGAGGCGCGCTCCCGGGGCTACAAGCCCGGCCGCTTCTCCTTCAACGTCAAGGGCGGGCGCTGCGAGGCGTGCCAGGGCGAGGGCATGATCAAGGTGGAGATGCACTTCCTGCCGGACATCTACGTGCCCTGCGATGTCTGCAAGGGCAAGCGCTACAACCGCGAGACCCTGGAGATCGCCTACAAGGGCAAGAGCATCCACGAGGTGCTGGAGATGACCGTCGAGGAGGCGCTGGAGTTCTTCTCGCCGGTGCCGGCCATCGCCCGGCGCCTGCAGACCCTGCTCGACGTCGGTCTCTCCTACATTCGCCTGGGGCAGAGCGCCACCACGCTGTCCGGCGGCGAGGCCCAGCGGGTCAAGCTGGCCCGGGAGCTGGCCAAGCGCGATACCGGCAAGACGCTCTATATCCTCGACGAGCCGACCACCGGCCTGCACTTCGAGGACATCCGCCAGCTGCTCACCGTGCTGCACCGCCTGCGCGACCACGGCAACACCATCGTGGTGATCGAGCACAACCTGGACGTGATCAAGACCGCCGACTGGCTGGTCGACCTCGGCCCCGAGGGCGGCTCCGGAGGCGGTCGGATCATCGCCGAGGGCACCCCCGAGCAGGTCGCGCGGGTCGAGGCCTCCCACACCGGCCGCTTCCTCAAGCCGCTGCTCGCGCGGGCACAGGCCGGCAAAGCGGAACCGGAAGCCACCGCCTGACAGCGAGTCGGGCGCGGCCAAGCGGCCAAGGAAGAGCACGATGAAAAAGATAAACCCCGCCGACCCTAGGGTCGGCGGGGTTTCTTCTTGGCTGACGCCTGCCTCCGCACTCGCCGCTCAAAGAAAAAACCGGCTCCCTAGGGGAGCCGGCTTGGCGTGCCACTGGCGGAAGCCCGGTCGAGGATCACTCCTCGGCGGCTTCCTCGACGACCGGACGGTCGACCAGTTCGACGAAGGCCATGGGGGCGTTGTCGCCGGTGCGGTAGCCGCACTTGAGAATACGGACGTAACCGCCCGGACGCTCGGCGTAACGCGGACCCAGCTCGTTGAAGAGCTTGCCGACCGCTTCCTTGGAGCGGGTGCGGCTGAAGGCCAGACGACGGTTGGCGACGCTGTCCTGCTTGGCCAGGGTGATCAGCGGCTCGATGACGCGACGCAGCTCCTTGGCCTTGGGCAGGGTTGTCTTGATCACTTCGTGCTCGACCAGCGAGACGGACATGTTCTTGAACATGGCCTGGCGATGCGAGCTGGTGCGATTCAGGTGACGACCACTCTTACGATGACGCATGGTTGTGATTCCTTACCAAACTGGGACTCGAGTCGAGGCTCACGCGGAGGCCTTGTCGTCCTTCAGGCTAGCGGGCGGCCAGTTCTCCAGCCGCATGCCCAGGGAAAGCCCGCGGGCGGCCAACACGTCCTTGATCTCATTCAGGGACTTCTTGCCGAGATTGGGGGTCTTCAGCAGCTCCACCTCGGTGCGCTGGATCAGATCCCCGATGTAGTAGATGTTCTCGGCCTTCAGGCAGTTGGCGCTGCGAACGGTCAACTCGAGATCGTCTACGGGGCGCAGCAGGATCGGATCGATGTGATCCTCTTCCTCCACCACTTCCTGTTCCTTGTCGGCTTCCAGGTCGACGAACGCGGCCAGCTGCTCCTGCAGGATGGTCGCGCTGCGACGGATCGCCTCTTCCGGATCCAGGGTGCCGTCGGTTTCCAGGTTGATGATCAGCTTGTCGAGGTCGGTGCGCTGTTCGACACGCGCGGCCTCGACCGAGTAGGAAACCCGGCGCACGGGGCTGAAGGTTGCATCCAGCTGCAGGCGGCCGATGGCGCGGGACTCGTCGTCGGCCTCGCCACGGGCGTCCGCCGGCTCGTAGCCGCGGCCGCGAGCGACCTTGAGCTGCATCTTCAGCTCGGCACCCTCGTTGACGTGGGCGATGACATGCTCGGGGTTGACGATCTCGACATCGTGGTCGAGCGCGATATCCCCTGCCGTCACGACGGCCGGCCCCTGCTTGTTCAGCGAGAGCACTGCCTCGTCGCGGCTATGCATCCGGAGCGCCACGTCCTTGAGGTTCAGGAGGATTTCGATGACATCTTCCTGGACGCCCTCGATCGCGCTGTACTCATGCTCGACGCCGGCGATCTCGGCCTCCACCACGGCACAGCCGGGCATGGACGAGAGCAGGATGCGACGCAGGGCATTCCCCAGCGTGTGGCCGAAGCCACGCTCGAAGGGCTCGAGCACGATCTTGGCGTGGTGAGCGCTGATCTCTTCGACCTTGATGTCGCGAGGACGGAGAAACTCTGTCACTGAACGCTGCATATGAACACCTATCAGGCTGCCAAACGGATTGTCGGTACTCCAGGCCACCCCCGCGAACGGGGGCGGCACGACGCAGGCGCCGCTTACTTGGAGTACAGCTCGACGATCAGGTTTTCGTTGATGTCGGCAGACAGGTCACCGCGTTCAGGCAGGGCCTTGAAAGTGCCTTCCATCTTCTTGGCATCGGTCTCGACCCACACCACGTCGCCGCGGTTGGCGGCGATGGCCAGGGAAGTCTGGATGCGCGCCTGGTTCTTCGCCTTCTCACGGACGGAGACCACGTCACCCGGCTTCACCTGGTAGGACGCCACGTTGACGGTCTTGCCGTTGACGGCGATCGCCTTGTGGCTCACCAGCTGACGCGCCTCGGAGCGCGTGGAGCCGAAGCCCATGCGGTAGACGACGTTGTCCAGTCGGGATTCGAGAAGCTGCAGCAACAGCTCGCCGGTTGCGCCCTTCAGGCGGGCCGCTTCCTTGTAGTAGTTGCGGAACTGCTTCTCGAGTACGCCGTACATGCGACGTACTTTCTGCTTCTCGCGAAGCTGCAAGCCGTAGTCGGAAAGACGCTGACGGCGCTGGCCGTGCACACCCGGGATCTGCTCGGATTTGCACTTCTTCTCGAAGGGAGTGACACCGCTCTTGAGGAAGAGGTCGGTCCCCTCACGACGAGACAGTTTGCACTTCGGTCCAATGTAACGAGCCATGAATCTGTCTCCTTAAACGCGGCGTTTCTTCGGCGGACGGCAGCCATTGTGCGGAATGGGCGTCGCGTCGGTGATGCTCTGCACGCGGAAGCCGGCGGCGTTGAGCGCGCGCACGGCGGATTCACGGCCAGGACCGGGGCCCTTGACCAGCACGTCGACGTTTTTCACACCATACTCGGCTGCAGCGGTCGCTGCACGCTCGCTTGCCACTTGAGCAGCGAACGGGGTGCTCTTGCGAGAACCACGAAAACCCGAACCACCGGCAGTCGCCCAGGAAAGGGCGTTGCCCTGGCGGTCTGTGATCGTAATGATCGTGTTGTTAAAAGAGGCGTGGATATGCGCGACGGCATCCACTACCTGCTTTTTAACCTTTTTACGGTTGCTACGCGGGTTAGCCATGTTGATGTCTATTCCTGTCTTTACGCCAGAACGTGCGTGTTATTTGCGGATCGGCTTGCGCGGGCCCTTGCGGGTACGCGCATTGGTCTTGGTACGCTGACCACGCAGCGGAAGACCACGACGATGACGCAGACCACGATAGCAACCCAGGTCCATGAGACGCTTGATGTTCAGCGTCACATCACGACGAAGGTCACCTTCCACGGTGTACTTGCCGACTTCAGACCGCAGGCCATCCAGCTCTTCGCTGGACAGCTCCTGGATCTTGGTGGTCGGCGCGATGCCGGTCGCGGCACAGATGTCCTGCGCGCGAGTACGGCCAATCCCGAAGATATAGGTCAGCGAGATCGCCGCATGCTTGTTGTCCGGGATATTGACGCCTGCAATACGGGCCATCAGCTTACTCCGAAATTTGAGCGGCTTGCTCGATTAATCATCTACAAAAGGCGCAACAGCATACCCCTTTCCTCGTTCGAGGACAAGGGGCATGCCGGCACCCGGTTCAGTGCAGCGTGGGACTCAGCCCTGGCGCTGCTTGTGCCGCGGCTCGCTGCAGATGACGCGCACGGCGCCATTGCGACGAATGATCTTGCAGTTGCGGCACATTTTCTTCACGGAAGCTCGAACTTTCATCGTTCTCTCCAAATCGCCAGCGGCGCGCCTCAGCGCATGATGCCGCCGCTACCGTAGCCTTTCAGGTTGGACTTCTTCATCACCGACTCGTACTGGTGCGACATGAGGTGCGACTGCACCTGGGCCATGAAGTCCATGATGACCACCACCACGATCAGCAGCGAGGTACCGCCGAAGAAGAACGGCACGTTCCAGGCCACGATCAGGAACTGGGGCATCAGGGAAACCGCAGTGATGTAGAGTGCGCCGAACAGGGTCAAGCGGGTCATGACCTTGTCGATGTAGCGAGCGGTCTGCTCGCCAGGGCGGATGCCCGGCAGGAAGGCCCCTGACTTCTTGAGGTTGTCAGCGACATCCTTGGGGTTGAAGACCAGCGCTGTGTAAAAGAAGCAGAAGAATACCACCGCCGCGGCGAAAAGCAAGATGTAGAGCGGCTGCCCCGGCCCCAGGGCCTGGGAGGCGCTCTGCAGCCATTCCATGCCATCGCCGGCCCCGACCCACTGCCCGAGCGAGGCCGGGAACAGCAGGATACTCGAGGCGAAGATCGCCGGGATCACGCCCGCCATGTTGACCTTGAGCGGCAGGTAGCTGCTCTGGCCGGCATACATCTTGTTGCCCACCTGGCGACGCGGGTAGTTCACCGTGAGGCGGCGCTGGCCGCGCTCGATGAACACCACGAAGGCCACGGTGGCGATGCCCAGCACGGTCAGGGCCAGCAGCGGCAGGACGTTCCAGGCGCCTTCATTGCGGGCTAGCTCGAAGGCCTGGCCCACGGCGCCCGGAAGGCCGGCGACGATCCCCGAGAAGATCAGCAGCGAGATGCCGTTGCCGATGCCCTTCTCGGTGATCTGCTCACCCAGCCACATCAGGAACACCGCCCCGGTGACGAAGGTCACGATGGCGGTGAAATAGAAGCTGAAGTCGGCCGAGTAGGCGATCCCCTGGCTGGCGAGACCCACCGACATGCCGGTGGCCTGGACCAGGGCCAGCAATACCGTACCGTAGCGGGTGTACTGGCTGATCTTGCGACGGCCGGCCTCACCCTCCTTCTTCAGCTGCTCGAGCTGAGGCGAGACCGCAGTCATCAGCTGCATGATGATCGACGCCGAGATGTAGGGCATGATGCCCAGCGCCATGATACTCATGCGCTCCAGGGCACCGCCCGAGAACATGTTGAACATGCCCAGGATGGTGCCCTGCTGCTCCCTGAACAAGGCAGCAAGCTGGTCAGGATTGATACCGGGAACGGGAATGTGGGCACCGATACGGTAGACCACAATGGCGAGGAGCACGAAGCGCAGACGCGCCCAGAGTTCACCCAGACCGCTACCCATCGCCGGCATGTTTCCTGACTTAGCCATTTAGTCCTCTACCTTGCCGCCGGCGGCTTCGATCGCGGCACGGGCACCCTTGGTGACCTTGAGACCGCGGACCGTGACCGCCTTGTTCAGTTCGCCGGAAAGGATCACCTTGGCATGCTTGGTGGCATCCTTGAGCACGTTGGCCTGCTTGAGGGTGTCCAGGGTGACCTCGTCACCGGCGACCCGGGCCAGCTCGGCCAGGCGGACTTCCTCGGAGACCAGCGACTTCGCGGAGGTGAAGCCGAACTTCGGCAGGCGCCGCTGCAGCGGCATCTGACCGCCCTCGAAACCGGGCTTCACGCTGCCGCCGCTGCGGGACTTCAGGCCCTTGTGGCCGCGGCCACCGGTCTTGCCCAGACCGGAGCCGATGCCACGACCGACGCGCTTCTCGGCGTGCTTGGAGCCCGGTGCCGGGCTCAGGCTATTGAGTTTCATGGATTACTCTCCCTCAACACGCACAAGGTAGTTGACCTTGTGGATCATGCCGCGAACGGCAGGGGTGTCTTCCAGCTCAACCGTGTGACCGATGCGACGCAGGCCGAGGCCCTTCATGGTGGCCTTGTGCTTGGCCAGTACGCCGATGGTGCTGCGGGTCTGGGTAACCTTGATCGTTGCTGACATGGTACTTACCCCGTGATCGCTTCGACAGGCAGACCGCGCTTGGCGGCCACGTCTTCCGGCGACTGCAGGGAGGCCAGACCGTTGACGGTCGCCCGCACCACGTTCACCGGGTTGGTGGAGCCGTAGCACTTGGCCAGGACGTTATGCACGCCGGCCAGCTCGAGCACGGAGCGCATGGCACCACCGGCGATGATCCCGGTACCCTCGGAGGCCGGCTGCATGTACACCTTGGAGGCGCCGTGACGGGCCTTGACCGGGTACTGCAGGGTGCCACCGGTGAGGTTCACCTTGACCATGTTGCGGCGCGCCTGGTCCATGGCCTTCTGGATCGCGACCGGCACTTCACGCGCCTTGCCGCGGCCGAAGCCCACACGACCGTTACCGTCACCCACGACGGTCAGGGCGGTGAAACCGAAGATTCGGCCACCCTTGACCACCTTGGCGACACGGTTGATCTGCACGAGCTTTTCCTGCAGATCGCCGTTTTGCTGTTCGTTCTTCGCCATCGTAAAACCCTTTAGAATTCCAGGCCGCCTTCACGAGCGGCGTCAGCCAAGGCCTTCACACGACCGTGGTACTTGAAGCCGGCACGATCGAAAGCCACCTGGGTGATGCCAGCCTCTTTGGCGCGTTCGGCAATCAGTGCGCCCACCTTGGTGGCGGCGTCGGTGTTGCCGGTCGCACCCTCGCGCAGGGCCTTGTCCAGCGTGGAAGCGCTGGCGAGGACCTTGCCACCATCCGGCGAGATGATCTGCGCGTAGATGTGGCGGGGGGTACGATTGACGCACAGGCGATACACGCCCAGCTCGCGGATCTTGGCGCGAGCGCGGCGGGCACGACGGAGACGAGATTCTTTCTTCGCGTTCATAACCCTGCCTTACTTCTTCTTGGCTTCTTTGCGACGCACCTGCTCGTCGGCGTACCGGACACCCTTGCCCTTGTAGGGCTCGGGCGGACGGAAGGCGCGGATTTCCGCGGCACACTGGCCGAGCGCCTGCTTGTCCGCGCTCTTGAGCACGATGACGGTGTTCTTCGGCGTTTCCGCCGTGACACCTTCAGGCAGCTGGTAGTCGACCGGGTGCGAGAAGCCCAGTGTAAGATTGAGCGTCTGGCCCTTGGCCTGGGCACGATAACCGACGCCGATGATTTCGAGGGTCTTGGTGAAGCCCTCGCTGACACCGGTGACCAGGTTCTGGACCAGGGCACGGGTGGTGCCGACCATTGCCCAGCTCTTGGCGCTTTCGCTCGGCTGGAAGGTCAGCTGTCCCTCTTCCTGAGCGATCACCACGTCGGGGTGAACGCTCATGGACAGGGTGCCCTGGCTGCCCTTGACGGACAGCTGGTCACCGTCGAGCTTGAACTCGACGCCTGCGGGCAGTTTGACCGGATATTTGGCTACGCGGGACATTCCAAACTCCTAGAATACGGTGCAGATGACTTCGCCACCGACACCCGCCTGACGAGCCGCGCGATCGGTCATCACCCCCTTGGAGGTGGTGACGATGGCGACGCCCAGACCTTCGGCGACCTTCGGCAGCGCGTCCTTGCCCTTGTACTGGCGCAGGGACGGCTTGGAAACCCGCTGCAGGTGCTCGATGACCGGCTTACCCTCGAAGTACTTGAGGGTCACGGTCAGTTCGGGCTTGGCGGACTCGCTGACGGCGAAATCGCCGATGTAGCCCTCTTCTTTCAGCACGCGGGCCACCTCGACCTTCAGCTTGGAGGACGGCATGGAAACCGTCTCCTTGGTGGCCATCTGCGCATTGCGGATACGGGTGAACATATCCGCCAGAGTGTCTTGCATGCTCATTTACGTTGCGCTCCTGATGATTCTACGTGGCGTTACCAGCTGGACTTCTTGAGTCCGGGCACATCGCCACGCATGGCGGCTTCACGCAGCTTGTTGCGGCCGAGGCCGAACTTGTTGTAGTAGCCGTGCGGACGGCCGGTGACACGGCAGCGGTTGCGCTGACGCACCGGGCTGGAGTCACGCGGCAGCTGCTGCAGCTTGAGCTGCGCGTCGAAGCGCTCTTCGTCAGAAGCGTTCACGTCCTGGATGAGCGCCTTGAGCTCGGCACGCTTGGCGGCGTACTTCTCCACCAGCTTCGTGCGCTTCGCTTCACGCTCTACCATGCTTTTCTTTGCCATGATCCCACCCTTATTTCTTGAACGGGAAGTTCAGCGCGCCGAGCAGCGCACGACCTTCTTCATCGGTGTTGGCGGTGGTGGTGATGGTGACATCCAGACCACGGATCCGATCGATCTTATCATACTCGATCTCCGGGAAGATGATCTGCTCACGCACCCCCATGGAGTAGTTGCCACGACCGTCGAAGGACTTCGGGTTGAGACCACGGAAGTCACGAACGCGGGGAATCGCGATGTTCACCAGGCGATCGAGGAAGTCCCACATGCGCTCGGAGCGCAGGGTCACCTTGATCCCGATCGGCCAGCCCTCGCGGACCTTGAAGCCCGCAATGGACTTGCGTGCCTTGGTGACCAGCGGCTTCTGACCGGAGAGTTTCTCCAGGTCGCCGATGGCGTTGTCGATCAGCTTCTTGTCGCTGGTCGCCTCGCCGATCCCCATGTTCAGGGTCACCTTGGTGACCCGGGGTACCTGCATCACGTTGGCGTAGCTGAACTGCTCTTGGAGTTTAGCCACCACCTCGTTCTGATAACGTTCTTTCAAGTTCGCCATTTTGCTATCCGACTCGCGTTAGGCGTCGATCTGCGACTGCGTCGACTTGTAGATACGTACCTTGGTACCGTCTTCCTGAACCTGGAAACCGACGCGGTCTGCCTTGCCGGTCTCCTGGTTGAAGATGGCCACGTTGGACGCGTGAATCGATGCCTCGCGCTCGACGATACCGCCCTGGTTGCCCGCCATCGGGTTGGGCTTGGTGTGACGCTTGATCATGTTCACACCGGACACCACGAAGCGGTTATCGAGAACCCGCTTCACGGTGCCGCGCTTGCCCTTGTCCTTGCCGGCGATGACGATCACTTCATCGTCACGTTTGATCTTTTGCATATCCGCCTCGCTCCTTACAGCACTTCAGGCGCCAAGGAAATGATCTTCATGAACTTCTCGTTGCGAAGTTCACGCGTCACCGGCCCGAAGATACGGGTACCGATCGGCTGATCGTTGGTGTTGTTCAACAACACAGCCGCATTTCCATCGAAGCGGATCAGCGAGCCGTCGTTACGACGGACGCCACTACGGGTGCGAACCACCACCGCTTTGAGGACCTGGCCCTTCTTGACCTTGCCACGCGGAATGGCTTCCTTCACCGTGACCTTGATGACGTCGCCGACATGCGCGTAGCGGCGGTGAGAACCGCCCAGCACCTTGATGCACTGCACCCGGCGCGCTCCGCTGTTGTCAGCGACATCCAGCATTGTCTGAGTCTGAATCATCGGTTTTCTCCAAACCTAATCTGACTGCACGGGATCGATCGGCCTTGGCCGATCAACCCTTGGCCTGTTCGACGACTTCGACCAGGGTCCAGGACTTGTTCTTCGACAGCGGACGGCACTCTTCGATGGAGACCGTGTCGCCGGCCTTGGCCTGGTTCGACTCGTCGTGGGCGTGCAGCTTGGTGGAGCGCTTGACATATTTGCCGTAGATCGGGTGGCGCTCACGACGCTCGATCATGACAACGATGGACTTGTCCATCTTGTCGCTCACCACCTTGCCGGTGAGCGTACGGGCTTTCTTTTCTACGACCATCTCAGTCACCTGCCTTCTCGTTGAGCACAGTCTTCACGCGGGCGATATCCCGACGAACCTGCTTGAGCAGATGAGTCTGGCTCAGCTGACCGGTGGCCTTCTGCATGCGCAGGTTGAACTGCTCGCGGAGGAGTTCGAAAAGCTGCTCCTGGAGCTGCTCTGCGGACTTTTCACGAATTTCCTGGGCTTTCATCACATCACCGTCCGTTTCACAAAGGTGGTGGAGACCGGGAACTTCTGGGCGGCCAGGGCGAATGCCTCGCGAGCCAGCTCCTCGGAAACGCCTTCGATCTCGTACAGGACCCGACCCGGCTGGATCTGGGCGACCCAGTACTCGACGGAGCCCTTACCCTTACCCATCCGGACTTCCAGCGGCTTCTTGGAAATCGGCTTGTCGGGGAAGACACGGATCCAGATCTTGCCGCCACGCTTGACGTGACGCGTGATGGCACGACGGCCGGCTTCGATCTGACGGGCGGTGACGCGACCCCGGCCAGTGGCCTTGAGGCCGTACTCGCCGAAGCTCACCTTGCTTCCGCGATGCGCCAGGCCACGGTTGCGGCCCTTCTGCACCTTGCGGAACTTCATACGCTTGGGTTGTAACATCGACTCGCTCTCCCCTTACCTGGAACCTTTCTTCTTGGAGGGTGCGGCCTGCGGCTGCTTCGCCTTGGCACGGACCTCCTCGATGCCCCCGAGGATTTCACCCTTGAAGACCCAGACCTTGACACCGATGATGCCGTAGGTGGTCTTGGCCTCGTAGGTGGCGTAGTCGATGTCCGCGCGCAGGGTGTGCAGCGGGACGCGACCTTCGCGGTACCACTCGGTGCGGGCGATTTCCGCGCCGCCGAGGCGACCGGAGAGCTGCACCTTGATGCCGCCGGCGCCCAGACGCATGGCGTTCTGCACGGCACGCTTCATGGCACGACGGAACATCACGCGGCGCTCGAGCTGGCCGGCGATGTTCTGCGCGACGAGCTGGGCGTCGAGTTCCGGCTTGCGGACTTCCTCGATGTTGACGTGCACCGGCACGCCCATCATCTGGGTGACGTCGCGACGCAGGCGATCGACGTCCTCGCCCTTCTTGCCGATCACGATGCCCGGGCGGGCAGTGTGAATGGTGATGCGGGCGTTGTTGGCCGGGCGCTCGATGGTGATCTTGCTCACGGAGGCGTTCTTCAGACGCTCTTCCAGGAAGCGACGCACCTCGAGATCGCTGTTCAGCTTGTCGGCGTAAGCGCCGCGCTCGGCATACCACACCGAGGTATGGTCTTTGACGATACCCAGGCGAATGCCTGTTGGATTGACTTTCTGACCCATCTGGTCGACTCCTACTTCTCGGCTACCTTGACGGTGATGTGGCAAGTGCGCTTCAGAATGCGATCCGCACGGCCCTTGGCGCGCGGACGGATGCGCTTGAGCGTCATGCCCTCATCGACGCAGATGGTCGAGACACGCAGCTCGTCGATATCCATGCCGTTGTTTTCTTCCGCATTCGCGATGGCGGACTGCAGCACCTTCTTGACCAGCTTCGCGGCCTTCTTCGGGGAGAAGGTCAGCAGGTCGAGCGCCTCGGCGACCGGCTTATCGCGCACCTGGTCAGCCACCAAACGGGCCTTCTGGGCGGATAAACGAGCGCCACGCAGCTTTGCTGTGACTTCCATCTCTCAATCCTCTCTGGCTTACCGTTTGGCTTTCTTGTCCGCCGCGTGACCGCGATAAAGGCGGGTAGCAGCGAATTCGCCCAGCTTGTGGCCAACCATTTCCTCGGAGACGTGCACCGGGACGTGTTGGCGACCGTTATGGACAGCAATGGTGAGCCCGACCATGTTGGGCAGGATCATGGAGCGACGCGACCAGGTCTTGATCGGTTTGCGGTCGCCCTTCTCCACTGCAGTCTCAACCTTCTTCAGCAGATGAAGGTCAATAAAAGGACCTTTCTTCAGTGAACGTGGCACAGCCGTTACCTCTTAATGTCTTGGCGTTGGATCTTATTTCCGGGCCTTGCGGCGACGGACGATCAGCTTGTCGGTGCGCTTGTTCTTGCGGGTCTTGTGGCCCTTGGTGGGGATACCCCACGGAGACACCGGGTGACGACCACCGCTGGTGCGGCCTTCACCGCCACCGTGCGGGTGATCCACCGGGTTCATGGCCACGCCGCGAACGGTCGGACGCACGCCTCTCCAGCGCTTCGCACCGGCCTTGCCAAGTTGACGCAGGCTGTGCTCGGTGTTGCTCACTTCGCCCAGGGTCGCGCGGCACTCGGACAGCACCTTGCGCATCTCGCCGGAGCGCAGACGCAGGGTGGCGTAGTTGCCTTCGCGAGCCACCAGCTGGGCGCTGGTACCGGCGCTGCGAGCGATCTGGGCGCCCTTGCCGGGCTTGAGCTCGATGCAGTGCACGGTGGAACCCAGCGGGACGTTGCGCAGCGGCAGCGCGTTGCCCTTCTTGATGGGCGCGTTGACGCCGGACTCGAGACGATCGCCAGCGCTCACGCCGCGCGGGGCGATGATGTAGCGACGCTCGCCGTCCATGTACTTCAGCAGCGCGATGTGAGCGCTACGGTTCGGGTCATGCTCCAGGCGCTCGACCACGGCCGGGATGCCGTCCTTGGTGCGCTTGAAGTCGATGATCCGATAGTGGTGACGGTGCCCACCGCCCACGTGGCGGGTGGTGATGCGACCGTAGTTGTTACGGCCACCGGACTTGGACTGCTTCTCGAGCAGCGGCGCGTACGCGCGGCCCTTGTGCAGTTCCTCACCAACGATCTTGACGACGTGGCGACGACCGGCGGATGTGGGTTTAGTCTTGACGATTGCCATGATCCGTACTCCTGCCCTTATTCGGCGCCAGAGAAGTCTTCAAGCGTCTCGCCGGCGGCCAGTGTCACGTACGCCTTGCGATAACCCTTGCGCTGACCCAGACCCTGCGCGGTGCGCTTGGTCTTGCCCTTCATGTTCAGCACCTGAACACGGTCGACCTTCTTGCCGAACAGCTCCTGTACGGCAGCCTTGATCTCGGGCTTGGTCGCGTCGCTTGCCACCTTGAACACGTACTGGTTGCGCTCGGCGGCCATGGCGGCCTTCTCGGTCACGTGCGGACCGAGCAGAACCTTGAATACACGTTCCTGGTTCATGCCAGCTTCTCCTCGAATTTGCGCAGAGCGGAGACGGTGACCAGCACCTTGTCGAAGGCGACCAGGCTCACCGGATCAGCGGCGGCGACGTCCACCACATCCACGTTCGGGATGTTGCGGGCGGCGAGGTACAGGTTCTCGTCGACCTCTTCGGTCACGATCAGCGCCTTCTCCAGCCCCAGCTCCTCGAGCTTGGCGACCAGCTGCTTGGTCTTGGGCGCTTCGACGGCGAAGGCATCGACGGCCACCAGACGCTCCTGACGGACCAGCTCGGAGAGAATCGAGCGCATGGCCGCGCGGTACATCTTGCGGTTGACCTTCTGGGAGTGATCCTGGGGACGCGCCGCGAAGGTCACGCCACCGGCACGCCAGATCGGCGAACGGATGGTGCCGGCACGGGCACGACCGGTGCCCTTCTGGCGCCACGGCTTCTTGCCGCCGCCGCGCACGTCGGAACGGTTCTTCTGGGCACGAGTGCCCTGGCGACCACCGGCCAGGTAGGCGGTGACGACCTGGTGCACCAGGGCCTCATTGAATTCTTTGCCAAAGGTGGCATCGGATACTTCGACAGCACCGGCGCCTGCACCTGCAAGATTCAGATTCATCGGTAAGTTCCCCTTCAGCCTGCTTTGACGGCGCTGCGCACGATGACATCACTGCCGGTAGCGCCAGGCACGGCACCCTTGATCAGCAGCAGATTGCGTTCGGCGTCGACACGGACCACTTCCAGGCTCTGCACGGTGCAGCGAGCGTTGCCCAGCTGGCCGGCCATCTTCTTGCCCTTGAACACGCGGCCGGGGGTCTGGCACATGCCGATAGAACCCGGTGCGCGGTGGGCCAGGGAGTTACCGTGGCTGTTGTCCTGGGTGCGGAAGTTCCAGCGCTTGACGGCGCCCTGGAAGCCCTTGCCCTTGGAGGTGCCGGTCACGTCGATCATCTGACCAGCTTCGAAGAGGGATACGGTGAGTTCGCCGCCCACTTCCGGAGCCTCGTCGCCTTCTGCCAGGCGGAACTCCATCAGCGAACGACCGGCCTCGACACCTGCCTTGGCGAACTGCCCGGCCTGGGCTTTCGACAGATGCTTGGCCTTGCGGGAGCCGGCTGTCACCTGAACCGCGGCATAGCCGTCGGACTCGACGGACTTGACGCGAGTCACACGGTTAGGCTCAACCTCGATCACGGTCACGGGCACGGATGCGCCGTCTTCGGTGAAGACGCGGGTCATACCGGCCTTCCTACCGACTAAACCGATAGTCATTCTCAGTCTCCTATAGTGTACGGGGCTATCACCCGCTATGGCTGCCCTTTCCAGAGCATTCCACTAGCACGTTGTGTGGCGCCATCCCGGCGCGGCGGCTGCTGGACACCTTCAGAGGAGAGGGCGAACGCTGGGCCGCGAGTGTCTAGTGTGGTATCAGTCGAGCTTGATCTGCACGTCCACGCCGGCGGCGAGGTCGAGCTTCATCAGGGCATCAACGGTCTTTTCGGTGGGCTCGACGATATCGAGCACCCGCTTGTGGGTACGAATCTCGTACTGATCGCGCGCGTCCTTGTTGACGTGCGGAGACACCAGCACGGTGTAACGCTCGCGATTGGTCGGCAGAGGAATCGGACCACGGACCTGGGCGCCGGTACGCTTGGCGGTATCTACGATCTCCGCGGCGGACTGGTCGATCAGGCGATGGTCGAAGGCCTTCAACCGAATGCGAATCTTCTGGTTCTGCATTTGCCCTAACTCCAATGGATTCTGACGGCGCGAGCCGTCAACCCACGCATTCAAAGGATGCGCATTATAGGCACGCCGACAGTGAGAGTCAAACACTCACTTCCGGTGCGCAGAAAGGGGGCTCCTGGCGGAGCCCCCTTCGATCGATCAAGCGAGGAAACGCTTACTCGATGATCTTGGCCACGACGCCGGCGCCGACGGTACGACCGCCTTCGCGGATGGCGAAGCGCAGGCCGTCGTCCATGGCGATCGGAGCGATCAGGCTGACGACCATCTTGACGTTGTCGCCCGGCATGACCATCTCGACGCCTTCCGGCAGCTCACAGGTACCGGTGATGTCGGTGGTACGGAAGTAGAACTGCGGACGGTAGCCCTTGAAGAACGGAGTGTGACGACCACCCTCGTCCTTGGACAGCACGTACACCTCGGCCTCGAACTTGGTGTGCGGGGTGATGGTGCCCGGCTTGGCCAGGACCTGACCGCGCTCGACGTCGTCACGCTTGGTGCCACGCAGCAGGGCGCCGACGTTCTCACCGGCACGACCTTCGTCGAGCAGCTTGCGGAACATCTCGACGCCGGTCACGACGGTCTTGACGGTGTCCTTGATACCGACGATCTCGACTTCTTCGCCCGCCTTGACCACACCGCGCTCGACGCGGCCGGTGACCACGGTGCCGCGGCCGGAGATGGAGAAGACGTCCTCGATCGGCATCAGGAACGGCTGGTCGATGGCACGCTCCGGCTCCGGGATGTACTCGTCCAGGGCCTTGATCAGGTTGGCAACGGCGGTGGTACCCATGCCGTTGTCGTCCTTGCCTTCCAGGGCCATCAGGGCGGAACCGGTGATGATCGGGGTGTCGTCGCCCGGGAAGTCGTACTCGTCGAGGAGTTCACGAACTTCCATCTCGACCAGCTCCAGGAGCTCCTCGTCGTCGACCATGTCGGCCTTGTTCAGGAACACGACGATGAACGGCACGCCGACCTGGCGAGACAGCAGGATGTGCTCGCGAGTCTGCGGCATGGGGCCGTCGGCAGCGGAACAGACCAGGATAGCGCCGTCCATCTGGGCGGCACCGGTGATCATGTTCTTGACGTAGTCGGCGTGGCCGGGGCAGTCGACGTGCGCGTAGTGACGCGTCTCGGACTGGTACTCCACGTGAGAGGTGGCGATGGTGATGCCGCGCTCACGCTCTTCCGGGGCGTTGTCGATGGCGTCGAACTCGCTCCAGTCACCGCCGAACACCTCGGCAGAAACGCGAGTCAGGGCCGCAGTCAGCGTGGTCTTGCCGTGGTCGACGTGACCGATGGTACCGACGTTGATATGCGGTTTGGAACGTTCAAATTTTTCCTTAGCCACTGCTATAACCTCTTTACGTTAGCTAACGGTTAACCGTTCTGGTTGATGACGGCTTCAACGACGCTGGACGGCGCCTCTTCGTAATCCGCGAACTCCATCACGTAGCTCGCGCGGCCCTGGGTCTGAGAGCGCAGGTCGGTCGCGTAACCGAACATCTCAGCCAGAGGTACCGTGGCGCGGATGACCTTGCCCATGGCGGTGTCATCCATGCCCTGGACGAGGCCGCGACGGCGATTCAGGTCGCCCATGACGTCACCCATGAAGTCTTCCGGGGTCACGACCTCGACCTTCATCACCGGCTCCAGGAGCACGGCCTTCGCCTTCTTGGCACCTTCCTTGATGGCCATGGAAGAGGCCACCTTGAACGCGGTCTCGTTCGAGTCCACGTCATGGTAGGAACCGTCGAACAGCGTGACCTTGACGTCAATCATCGGGTAACCCGCGATGACACCGTTCTGCAGCTGCTCGTAGGCCCCTTTCTCGACGGCCGGCACGTATTCCTTCGGAACCACGCCGCCAACGATCTCCGAGGCGAACTTGAAGTGCATGTCCTCGTCTTCGCCCTTGTCCTCGGCGGTGAGGGGCTCGATCCGCAGGTACACGTGACCGAACTGACCGCGACCACCGGACTGGCGGACGAACTTGCCTTCCTGCTCGACCGTACCGCGGATGGTCTCGCGGTAGGCGACCTGCGGCTTGCCGATGTTGGCATCGACCTTGAACTCGCGACGCATGCGGTCGACGAGGATGTCCAGGTGGAGCTCACCCATGCCGGAGATGATGGTCTGACCCGTCTCCTCATCGGTGCGCACCTGGAAGGAGGGATCTTCCTGGGCCAGCTTGCCCAGGGCGATGCCCATCTTCTCCTGGTCGGGCTTGGACTTCGGCTCGACGGCCACGGAGATGACCGGATCCGGGAATTCCATGCGCTCGAGCACGATCTTGTCGTTCAGATCGCACAGGGTGTCGCCGGTGGTGACGTCCTTCAGGCCGATGCAGGCGGCGATGTCGCCGGCCAGCACTTCCTTGATCTCCTCGCGGGAGTTGGCGTGCATCTGGACGATACGACCGACGCGCTCCTTCTTCTGCTTCACGGAGTTGTAGACGCTGTCGCCGGACTTCAGCACGCCCGAGTAGACGCGGATGAAGGTCAGGGTGCCGACGAAGGGGTCGGTGGCGATCTTGAAGGCCAGGGCGGCGAAGGGCGCCTTGTCGTCCGCCTCGCGGGTGGCGATGGTGCCATCCTTGTCGTCCAGCTCGCCTTCGATGGCCTTGACCTCGGTCGGCGACGGCATGTACTCGATGACGCCATCCAGCACGGCCTGCACGCCCTTGTTCTTGAAGGCGGAGCCGCAGGTGACCAGGACGATCTCATTGTCGAGGGTACGACGACGCAGGCCGGCCTTGATCTCCTCGATGGACAGGTCGCCCTCTTCGAGGTACTTGTCCATCAGCTCTTCGGAGGCCTCGGCGGCGGACTCGACCATCTCCTCGCGGAACTTCTCGGCGGTCTCCTGGAGCTCGGCCGGGATGTCGACGAGGTCGTAGTTCATCCCGAAGTTGGCCTCATCCCAGAGGATGGCCTTCATCTGGATGAGGTCGATGACGCCCTTGAACTCGTCCTCGGTGCCCCAGTTGATCTGGATCGGCACGGTGTTGGCACCGAGACGCTCCTTCAGCTGGTCGACCACCATGAAGAAGTCGGCGCCGGTACGGTCCATCTTGTTGACGAACACCATGCGCGGGACTTCGTACTTGTTGGCCTGACGCCAGACGGTCTCGGTCTGCGGCTGGACGCCCGAGGAGCCGCACAGCACCACGACGGCGCCGTCGAGCACGCGCAGGGAACGCTCCACCTCGATGGTGAAGTCGACGTGTCCCGGGGTGTCGATGATGTTGATGCGGTGCTCATCGAACTGCTTGTTCATGCCCTGCCAGAAGCAGGTGGTCGCCGCGGAGGTGATGGTGATACCACGCTCCTGCTCCTGCTCCATCCAGTCCATGGTGGCAGCGCCCTCATGGACCTCGCCGACCTTGTGAGAGAGGCCGGTGTAGAACAGGACGCGTTCGGTAGTGGTGGTCTTGCCGGCGTCTACGTGCGCCACGATACCGATATTGCGGTAGCGATTTAGCGGAGTCTTGCGAGCCACGATGGAACTCCCCGTTGGTTGGCGGTGCGTCGAAAGGGACGCACTTAGAAGCGGTAGTGAGAGAAGGCCTTGTTGGCTTCTGCCATACGATGCACGTCTTCACGCTTCTTCACGGCCGAGCCCTTGCCTTCGGCGGCATCGAGCATCTCACCAGCGAGGCGCTGCACCATGGTCTTCTCGCCACGGCGACGGGCCGCATCGACCAGCCAGCGCATGGCCAGGGCCTGACGGCGCGAGGGGCGAACTTCCACGGGCACCTGATAGGTCGCGCCGCCGACGCGGCGGGACTTGACCTCGACCATCGGCTGGATGGTTTCCAGCGCCTTGTCGAAGATCTCCAGCGGCTCTTCCTTGCTACGATCGGCAACCCTGTCCAGCGCACCGTAGACGATGCGCTCAGCTACGGACTTCTTGCCGCTGATCATCAGGTGGTTCATGAACTTCGCCAGGCGCTCACTTCCGAACTTGGGATCCGGCAGGATCTCGCGCTTAGCCGCAACTCTTCTTCTAGGCATGATAAGCCCTCATCAAAGGATCCTTCAGGTAAACCCGAGACGCTCGGCCTCTCGCCATGTGGCAGACCGCGCTCGACCTTACTCTTATCAGACCGTGTTCAAAATTGGGTGACTGCTGCGTGCGAGGCCGATCAGGCCTTCGGACGCTTGGTGCCGTACTTGGAACGGCCCTGCTTACGGTTCTGCACGCCGGAGGTGTCCAGGGCGCCACGCACGGTGTGATAACGCACACCGGGAAGGTCCTTTACACGACCGCCGCGGATCAGGACCACGGAGTGCTCCTGGAGGTTGTGGCCTTCACCACCGATGTACGAGGAGACCTCGTAACCGTTGGTCAGACGAACGCGGCACACTTTACGCAGTGCGGAGTTCGGCTTCTTCGGGGTGGTGGTGTAGACACGGGTGCAGACCCCGCGACGTTGCGGGCAGGCCTGCAGCGCCGGCACGTCGCTCTTGGCGGCCTGGCGCTTGCGCGGCTTGCGCACGAGCTGATTGATCGTTGCCATGGTGTGTAGCTGACTCCAATGGGTTGCCTTGCCTTCGCAGCGGGTGCGGGCGCACCCGCCCCACTGTTAAAGGCTGCGCATTCTAATGGCTGACGCGTCACGTCGTCAAGCCTGCGCCCCCGGGAGGGCGCAGGCCGCGACGCCGGCGTCAGATCTCGTCGTCGTCCGAGTCGAGCGCGGTGAGCTGGGCGCCCAGCTCCTGCTCGACGTCGTAGGCCGACGGGTGGAGCAGCCGCTCGGCGTCTTCACGCTTGCGGCGACGCTCCGCGTGGTGGGTGAGGCCGGTACCGGCCGGGATCAGACGACCCACCACCACGTTCTCCTTCAGGCCACGCAGGTAGTCACGCTTGCCGGTCACCGCCGCCTCGGTCAGCACCCGCGTGGTCTCCTGGAAGGAGGCCGCGGAGATGAACGACTCGGTGGCGAGGCTCGCCTTGGTGATACCCAGCAGCAGCCGCTGGTACTTGGCCGGGAACTTGTCTTCCTGCTCCAGGCGCGCGTTCTGCTCGAGCACGCGGACCAGCTCGGCCTGGTCGCCCGGGATGAAGTCGCTGTCGCCGGCGTCGGTGATCTCCACCTTGCGCAGCATCTGACGCACGATCACCTCGATGTGCTTGTCGTTGATGCCCACGCCCTGCAGGCGGTAGACGTCCTGCACCTCGGCGGTGATGTACTTGGCCAGCTCGGCGATGCCCAGCAGACGCAGGATATCGTGCGGGTTGCTCGGGCCGTCGGAGATGACCTCGCCCTTCTCCACCGTCTCGCCCTCGAAGACCGCGATCTGGCGCCACTTCGGGATCAGCATCTCGAACGGGTCGCCGGCTTCCGGGGTGATCGTCAGGCGACGCTTGCCCTTGGTCTCCTTGCCGAAGCTGATCACGCCGCTGATCTCGGCGAGGATCGCCGGTTCCTTCGGCTTGCGCGCCTCGAACAGGTCGGCCACGCGGGGCAGACCCCCGGTGATGTCCTTGTTGCCGGTCGCCTCGACCGGGATACGGGCCACCACCTCGCCGACGCCGATCTTCGCGCCGTTGTCGGCGGTGATGATCGCCTTGCCGGGAAGCGGGTACTGGACCGGGGTGTCGGAGCCCGAGACGGTGACCGCCTTGCCCGCCGCGTCGGTGAGCATGATCATCGGGCGCTTGTCGCGGCCCGCCATGGGACGCGCCGCCGACTCGATCACCTCGATGGAGGAGAGACCGGTCATCTCGTCCACGCTGCGGTGCATGGTCACGCCCTCGTCGAGGTCGGCGTACTGCACCTGGCCTTCGGCCTCGGCGATGATCGGGTGGGTGTGCGGATCCCACTTGGCCACGGCCTGGCCGGCCTCGACCTGGTCGCCGTCACGGACGTCCAGCTCGGCGCCGTAGGGCAGCTTGTAGTACTCGCGCTCGCGGCCATGCTCGTCGGCGACGGCCAGGGCGCTGGAGCGAGAGACCACCACCAGCTTGCCGTCGCCGCGCTCGACGTGCTTGATGTTGTGCAGGCGCACCTTGCCGCCGTGCTTGACCTGGACGCTGTCCACCGCGGAGGCCCGGGAGGCCGCGCCGCCGATGTGGAAGGTCCGCATGGTCAGCTGGGTGCCCGGCTCGCCGATCGACTGGGCGGCGATGACGCCCACGGACTCGCCGATGTTCACCTGGTGACCGCGCGCCAGGTCGCGACCGTAACAGGCCGAGCAGACGCCGTGGCTGGTCTCGCAGGTGATGGTCGAGCGCACGACGATCTCGTCGACGCCCATGGTGTCGAGCTCGGCACACCAGGCCTCGTCAAGCAGGGTACCGCGCGGGATCAGCACCTCCTCGGTGCTCGGGTCGACCACGTCCTGGGCGACCACGCGGCCGAGCACGCGCTGGGCCAGGGAGACGATGATGTCGCCGCCCTCGATGACCGGGTGCAGGGTCAGGCCGGTCTCGGTGCCGCAGTCCGGCTCGGTGATCACCATGTCCTGGGCCACATCGACCAGGCGGCGGGTCAGGTAACCGGAGTTGGCGGTCTTGAGTGCCGTATCCGCCAGGCCCTTGCGCGCGCCGTGGGTCGAGATGAAGTACTGGAGGACGTTCAGGCCCTCGCGGAAGTTCGCGACGATCGGCGTCTCGATGATCGAGCCGTCCGGCTTGGCCATCAGGCCACGCATGCCGGCCAGCTGGCGGATCTGCGCGGCACTACCCCGGGCGCCGGAGTCGGCCATGATGAAGACGCTGTTGAAGGAGTCCTGCTCGACCTCGTTGCCCTCGCGGTCGACCACGGTCTCCTTGGAGATGCCGGTCATCATCGCCTTGGCGACCTGGTCGTTGGCACGGGCCCAGATGTCGATGACCTTGTTGTACTTCTCGCCGGCGGTCACGAGGCCGGAGGAGAACTGGTCCTCGATCTCCTTCACCTCGTCCTCGGCGCCCTCGACGATCTCGGCCTTGGCATCCGGGATGACGAAGTCGTTGACGCCGATGGACGCGCCGGACCAGGTGGCCATGCGGAAGCCGGTGTACATCAGCTGGTCGGCGAAGATCACCGCCGGCTTGAGGCCCGCGCGGCGGTACACCTCGTTGATCAGCTTGGAGATGGCCTTCTTCTTCATCGGCTGGTCGACCAGCTCGAAGGGCACGCCGTCGGGCAGGATGCGGAACAGCAGCGCACGGCCGACGGTGGTGTCGTAGATGCGACGCTGACGACGCTCCTCGCCGCTCTTCTCGTCGATCTCGACCTCCTCCAGGCGCACCTTGACGCGGGCGTGCATCGACACGCTCTGGGTGCCGAAGGCGCGCTCCACCTCGTCGAGGCCGGAGAAGACCATGCCCTCGCCGTTGGCGTTGATGCGCTCGCGGGTCATGTAGTACAGACCCAGCACCACGTCCTGGGACGGCACGATGATCGGCTCGCCGTTGGCCGGTGACAGCACGTTGTTGGTGGCCATCATCAGCGCGCGGGCTTCGAGCTGGGCTTCCAGGGTCAGCGGCACGTGCACCGCCATCTGGTCACCGTCGAAGTCGGCGTTGTAGGCGGCACACACCAGCGGGTGCAGCTGGATCGCCTTGCCCTCGATCAGCAGCGGCTCGAAGGCCTGGATGCCGAGGCGGTGCAGGGTCGGCGCGCGGTTGAGCAGCACGGGATGCTCGCGGATGACGTCGGCGAGGATGTCCCACACCTCCGGCAGCTCGCGCTCGACCATCTTCTTGGCGGCCTTGATGGTGGAGGCATAGCCCAGCGACTGCAGCTTGGAGTAGATGAACGGCTTGAACAGCTCGAGCGCCATCTTCTTCGGCAGGCCGCACTGGTGCAGGCGCAGGGTCGGGCCCACGGTGATGACCGAGCGGCCGGAGTAGTCGACGCGCTTGCCCAGCAGGTTCTGGCGGAAACGGCCCTGCTTGCCCTTGATCATGTCGGCCAGCGACTTCAGCGGGCGCTTGTTCGAGCCGGTGATGGCCCGGCCGCGACGACCGTTGTCGAGCAGCGCGTCCACCGACTCCTGCAGCATGCGCTTCTCGTTGCGCACGATGATGTCCGGCGCGTTGAGGTCCAGCAGCCGCTTGAGGCGGTTGTTGCGGTTGATCACGCGACGGTAGAGGTCGTTGAGGTCGGAGGTCGCGAAGCGGCCACCGTCCAGCGGCACCAGCGGACGCAGGTCCGGCGGCAGCACCGGCAGCACCTCCATGACCATCCACGCCGGGTCGTTGCCCGAGCCCTGGAAGGCCTCGAGCAGCTTGAGGCGCTTGGAGAGCTTCTTGATCTTGGTCTCGGAGTTGGTCTGCGGGATCTCCTCGCGCAGGCGACCGATCTCCTCCTCGAGGTCGATGTCCTTGAGCAGCGCCTGGACCGCCTCGGCGCCCATGCGGGCGTCGAAGTCGTCACCGAACTCCTCGAGGGCCTCGAAGTACTGCTCGTCGTTGAGCAGCTGGCCACGCTCGAGGGTGGTCATGCCCGGGTCGATGACCATGAAGCTCTCGAAGTAGAGCACGCGCTCGATGTCGCGCAGGGTCATGTCCAGGAACATGCCGATGCGCGACGGCAGCGACTTGAGGAACCAGATGTGCGCGACCGGGCTTGCCAGCTCGATGTGGCCCATGCGCTCGCGGCGCACGGCGGCCTTGGTGACCTCCACGCCGCACTTCTCGCAGATGATGCCGCGGTGCTTCATGCGCTTGTACTTGCCGCACAGGCACTCGTAGTCCTTCACCGGGCCGAAGATCTTGGCGCAGAACAGGCCGTCGCGCTCCGGCTTGAAGGTACGGTAGTTGATGGTCTCCGGCTTCTTGACCTCGCCGTAGGACCAGCTGCGGATCATGTCCGGCGACGCCAGGGTGATCTTGATCGCGTCGAACTCGTCGGACTGCGACTGCGATTTGAGGACTTTCACCAAATCTTTCATGGGGTCGGCTCCGTTGCGGAGTTGTCATGGGCGGGGGCGTTGCCACCCCCGCGGACCGTCATTCTGTGAAGCGCAGGCGGTGCGGCCTCAGCTTTCCAGCTCGATATCGATACCCAGCGAGCGGATTTCCTTCACCAGCACGTTGAAGGATTCCGGCATGCCCGCCTGCATGGTGTGGTCGCCGTCCACGATGCTCTTGTACATCTTGGTGCGACCCTCCACGTCGTCGGACTTGACCGTGAGCATCTCCTGGAGCGTATAGGCCGCGCCGTAGGCCTCCAGGGCCCAGACCTCCATCTCCCCGAAGCGCTGGCCCCCGAACTGCGCCTTGCCGCCCAGCGGCTGCTGGGTGACCAGCGAGTAGGAGCCGGTGGAGCGCGCGTGCATCTTGTCGTCCACCAGGTGGTTCAGCTTCAGCATGTACATGTAGCCCACCGTGACCGGACGGTCGAAGGCGTCGCCGGTCCGCCCGTCGTAGAGGGTCGTCTGGCCGGAGTCCGGCAGGTCGGCGAGGCGCAGCAGGTGCTTGATCTCGCCCTCCTGGGCGCCGTCGAACACCGGCGTGGCCATCGGCACGCCGCCCTTGAGGTTCTTCGCCAGGGCGATGACCTCGTCGTCGGAGAGCAGGTCGAGGTTCTCGACGCGGGTGCCTTCGCTGGCGTTGTAGACCTGGCCGAGGAACTCGCGGATCTGGCCGACCTGCTGCTCCCGGGCGTCGCGCAGCATGTGCTCGATCTTCACCCCGAGGCCGCGGGCGGCCATGCCCAGGTGGGTCTCGAGGATCTGACCGACGTTCATCCGCGACGGCACGCCCAGCGGGTTCAGCACCACGTCGATGGGCTCGCCGTTGTCGTCGAAGGGCATGTCCTCGATCGGCATGATCGCGGAGATGACACCCTTGTTACCGTGACGGCCGGCCATCTTGTCGCCCGGCTGCAGGCGGCGCTTGATGGCGAGGTAGACCTTGACGATCTTGAGCACGCCCGGCGCCAGGTCGTCGCCCTGGGTGAGCTTGCGCTTCTTGTCCTCGAAGCGCTCGTCCATCTCCTTGCGACGGCTCTCGAGCTGTTCGTCGGCCTGGGCCAGCAGCTCGTTGAGGGTCTCGTCCTGCATGCGCAGCTTGAACCACTGCTGACGCGGCAGCTCCTCGAGGTAGCTGTCGGAGAGCACGTCGCCCTTCTTGAGCTTCGGCCCGCCGTTGACGGCCTGGCCGGACAGGGTGCGCTGCAGGCGCTCGAAGGTCGCGTCCTCGGCGATGCGGTAGGTCTCCTGGAGGTCCTTGCGCACCTCGTCGAGCTGCTGCTGCTCGATGGAGAGCGCCCGGGAGTCCTTCTCCACGCCGTCGCGGGTGAAGACCTGGACGTCGATGACGGTGCCCTTCATGCCGGTCGGGGCACGCAGGGAGGTGTCCTTCACGTCGGAGGCCTTCTCGCCGAAGATCGCGCGCAGCAGCTTCTCTTCCGGCGTCAGCTGGGTCTCGCCCTTGGGCGTGACCTTGCCGACCAGGATATCGCCCGCGCCGACCTCGGCGCCGATGTAGACCACGCCGGCCTCATCCAGCTTGCCCAGCGCGGACTCGCCGACGTTGGGGATATCAGAGGTGATCTCCTCCGGCCCCAGCTTGGTGTCGCGGGAGACGCAGGTCAGCTCCTGGATGTGGATGGTGGTGAAACGGTCTTCCTGGACCGCCCGCTCGGAGAGCAGGATGGAGTCCTCGAAGTTGTAGCCGTTCCACGGCATGAAGGCGATGCGCATGTTCTGGCCCAGGGCCAGGTCGCCCATGTCGACGGACGGGCCGTCGGCCAGGATGTCGCCGCTCGCCACCCGGTCACCGGGGCGCACGATCGGGCGCTGGTTCTGGCAGGTGTTCTGGTTCGAGCGCAGGTACTTGGTCAGGTTGTAGATATCGACGCCGGCCTCGCCGCCGATGATCTCGTCCTCGTTGACCCGCACCACGATGCGCTTGGCGTCGACGGAGTCGATCACGCCGCCGCGGCGCGCCACTTCGCAGACGCCGGAGTCGCGGGCGACGAAGCGCTCCATGCCGGTGCCCACCAGGGGCTTGTCGGCGCGCAGGGTCGGCACCGCCTGACGCTGCATGTTCGCCCCCATCAGGGCGCGGTTGGCGTCATCGTGCTCGAGGAAGGGGATCAGGGCCGCGGCCACGGAGACCACCTGGCGCGGCGAGACGTCCATCAGGGTCACCTGCTCGGGACGCATGAAGGTGGTCTCGCCACGGTGGCGGACCTGGACCAGGTCGTCGACCAGCTTGCCGGACTCGTCCACGGTGGCGGAGGCCTGGGCGATGACGAAGTCGCCCTCTTCGATCGCCGAGAGGTGCACCACGTCGTCGGTCACCTGGCCGTCCACGACCTTGCGGTACGGCGTCTCGAGGAAGCCATAGCTGTTGGTGTGGCTGTAGGTGGCCAGCGAGTTGATCAGGCCGATGTTCGGGCCTTCCGGGGTCTCGATCGGGCACAGGCGGCCGTAGTGGGTGGCGTGAACGTCGCGCACCTCGAAGCCGGCCCGCTCGCGGGTCAGGCCGCCCGGGCCGAGCGCGGAGACGCGGCGCTTGTGGGTGACCTCGGAGAGCGGGTTGTTCTGGTCCATGAACTGCGAGAGCTGGCTGGAGCCGAAGAACTCCTTCACCGCCGCCGCGACCGGCTTGGCGTTGATCAGGTCCTGGGGCATCAGGCCTTCGCTCTCGGCCATGGAGAGGCGCTCCTTGACCGCGCGCTCGACGCGCACCAGGCCCACGCGGAACTGGTTCTCGGCCATCTCGCCGACGCAGCGGATGCGGCGGTTGCCCAGGTGGTCGATGTCGTCGACGTCGCCGAAGCCGTTACGGATGGCGATCATCTCGCGCAGCACGTCGAGGATGTCGCGCTGGTCGAGGACGCCGGAGCCGATATCGCTGTCGCGACGCAGGCGACGGTTGAACTTCATGCGGCCGACGCCCGACAGGTCGTAGCGGTCTTCGCTGAAGAACAGGTTGGTGAACAGCGTCTCGGCGGCTTCCTTGGTGGGCGGCTCGCCGGGGCGCATCATGCGGTAGATCTCGACCAGCGCCTCGAGGCGGGACCCGGTGGTGTCCAGCTTGAGGGTGTCGGAGATGAAGGGGCCACAGTCGAGATCGTTGGTGTAGAGGGTCTCGAGGGTGGTGATGCCGGCCTGGCCGAGCTTCTCCAGCAGCTCAGGAGTGATCTCCGAGTTGCAGGGGCAGATCAGCTCGCCGGTGCTGGGATCGATCTGATCCTTGGCCAGGGTCTTGCCGAAGAGGTAGTCCATCGGCACGTCGAGGCGCTCGAGGCCGGCCTTCTCCAGCTGGCGGATGTGTTTCTGGGTGACCCGGCGACCCTCCTCGACGATGACGTTGCCGTCGCCGTCCTTGATGTCGAAGGTCGCGGTCTCGCCGCGCAGGCGCGACGGCACCAGTTCCACGGAGAAGCCGGACTTCTCGATGTGGAAGGTGCTGAACTCGAAGAACTCGGCGAGGATCTCCTCGGCGCTCATGCCCAGCGCGTGCAGCAGCACCGTGGCCGGCAGCTTGCGGCGACGGTCGATGCGCACGAAGACGCTGTCCTTGGGATCGAACTCGAAGTCGAGCCAGGAGCCGCGGTAGGGAATCACGCGGGCGGAGTAGAGCAGCTTGCCGGAGGAGTGGCTCTTGCCCTTGTCATGGTCGAAGAACACGCCCGGGCTGCGGTGCAGCTGGGAGACGATGACCCGCTCGGTACCGTTGATGACGAAGGTACCGTTCTCGGTCATCAGGGGGATCTCCCCCATGTAGACTTCCTGCTCCTTGATGTCCTTGATCGCCTTGTTCGATGAATCCTTATCGTAGATGATCAGGCGGACCTTGACGCGCAGGGGGGCCGAATAGGTGACGCCACGCAGCTGGCACTCCTTGACGTCGAAGGCCGGAGTGCCGAAACGGTAGCTGACATACTCGAGGGCCGCGTTGCCGGAGAAGCTCGCGATCGGGAAGACCGACTTGAAGGCGGCGTGCAGGCCGATCTCCATGCGTTCTTCGGGTGAGCGATCCTGCTGGAGAAACTCGTAGTAGGAATCAAGCTGGATGGCCAGCAGGTAAGGCACATCCATCACTTGGGGCAGTTTGCCGAAATCCTTGCGGATGCGTTTTTTCTCAGTGTATGAGTAAGCCATCTGTATTCCCCAGCTTGTTCACCATGGGTGACCGATGCGTGTCGGCGTCACCCGACGGGTGCGGCTCCGTCAGGCGCTGACGGCAAGCCTCCACCAGGAGGCTCGCCGTCGGAATTCGGCTAGCGGTGGCCCAAGGGTGGGCGACCGTCTAGTGACAACAGAAAAAGGCCGGCAGCGGGTGCCCCGCCACCAGCCGTGGAAGCTTACGCAGCGCGTGAAGCCATGGGCACAAGGATTACTTGAGCTCCACGCTCGCGCCGGCTTCTTCCAGCTTCTTCTTCGCCTCTTCGGCGTCGTCCTTGGACATGCCTTCCTTCAGGGTCGCCGGAGCGCCGTCGACGGCACCCTTGGCTTCCTTCAGGCCCAGGCCGGTGATCTCGCGGACGGCCTTGATGACGTTGACCTTCTTGTCGCCGGCGCTGGTCAGGACCAGGTCGAATTCGGTCTGCTCTTCCTCGGCAGCGGCTTCACCGCCACCCGGGCCGGCCACGACGGCGGCGGCGGCGGAGACACCGAACTTCTCTTCCATGGCCTCGATCAGCTCGGCCACTTCCATCACGGACATGTCGGCGACGGCGTTGATGATGTCTTCTTTGGTCAGTGCCATTGTCTAGATTCCTAACTTTGCGGGAGCCTCGGCATCGCGATGGCTCGGGGATTCAATGTTCGATTCAGGCTGAGCGCAAGAGTTCGCCGTTCAGGCGGCCTCTTCCTGCTTCTGATCGCGCAGCGCGGCGAGGGTACGGACCAGCTTGCCGGCAGAAGCTTCCTTCATGACGGACATCAGCTTGGCGATCGCCTCATCGCGGGTCGGCAGGGTTGCCAGACGGTCGATGTCGCTTGCCGGGATCAGCTCACCTTCGTAGGCCAGGCCCTTGACCTCGAACTCCTTCTGACCCTTGGCGAACTCCTTGAACAGACGGGCGGCGGCGCCCGGGTGCTCGTAGGAGAAGGCCAGCATGGTCGGACCGGAGAAGGTCTCGTCCAGAATCTCCCAAGGAGTTCCGGACAGGGCGCGGCGTGCCAGGGTGTTGCGGACAACACGGATCTGGACGCCGTTCTCGCGGGCCTGCTTGCGCAGGTCGGTCATCGCGCTGACCGCGACGCCACGAGAGTCGGCAACTACGACGGAGAGCGCATCCTTGGCCGCTTCACTGACCTCGGCAACAATTGCCTTCTTGCCTTCGAGTGCTAGTGGCACAGTGATCACTCCTTCGTGCCGGAACCTCGCGAGAGGATTCCGGTGGTTACCATCTCTCCCGGCCCGAGGCCGGGAGTCCTGGGTGATGGTGCTCACCAGAGATCTGGCGGCCACACCATCTGCGCAGGCCTCCCCGAGGGAAGATTAAGCCGCGCCTCCGAGGAGGAGCGGCACCTGCGGTCTTTGACGGTGCCCCGCCGGCGAGGATTGCCCGGCACGGGGACCGCAAAGTTCCTGCATATGTCTCGATCGACGCCCGGTCAGACCAGGGCGGAATGATCGATGGTCAGACCCGGGCCCATGGTGGTGGACAGGGTGAACTTCTTGAAATAGATACCCTTGGACGTGCTCGGCTTGAGCTTCTTCAGGTCGGCGACCAGCGCTTCAAGGTTGCCCTGGATGGCGGCGGCGTCGAAGTCGACCTTGCCCAGAGTGGTATGGATGATGCCGTTCTTGTCGGTACGGAAGCGCACCTGACCGGCCTTGGCATTCTTGACCGCGGTGGCCACGTCCGGCGTCACGGTGCCGACCTTCGGGTTCGGCATCAGGCCGCGCGGACCGAGGATCTGGCCCAGCTGGCCGACGACGCGCATGGCGTCCGGCGAGGCGATGACCACGTCGAAGTCGAGCTGGCCCTTCTTGACCTGCTCGGCCAGGTCATCCATGCCGACGATATCGGCACCGGCGGCCTTGGCGGCTTCTTCGTTGGCACCCTGGGTGAAGACGGCGACGCGCACGTCCTTGCCGGTGCCGTTCGGCATGACGGTGGCGCCGCGCACGACCTGGTCGGATTTCCGCGGATCGACACCGAGGTTGATGGCGACGTCGACGGACTCCTTGAACTTGACGGTGGAGAGCTCGGAGAGCAGGGCCACGGCCTCGTCGAGGGAGTAGGCCTTGTTGGCGTCGACCTTGTCGCGAATCTGCTGGGCGCGCTTGGACAGTTTAGCCATGATCAGAGACCCTCCACGTTCAGGCCCATGCTGCGGGCACTACCGGCAATGGTACGCACCGCGGCGTCGAGATCGGCGGCCGTCAGGTCCGGCTCCTTGGTCTTGGCGATCTCTTCGAGCTGTTCGCGGGTCACGGTACCGACCTTGGTCTTGTTCGGCTCACCGGAGCCGGACTTGATGCCAGCGGCCTTCTTCAGCAGGACCGCCGCGGGCGGGGTCTTGGTGACGAAGGTGAAGCTGCGGTCGGAGTAGACGGTGATGACCACGGGGGTCGGCAGACCGACCTCGATGTCCTGCGTCGCGGCGTTGAAGGCCTTGCAGAACTCCATGATGTTGACACCGTGCTGACCCAGCGCCGGACCCACGGGGGGACTCGGGTTGGCCTTGCCAGCTGCCACCTGCAGCTTGATATAAGCCTGTACTTTCTTGGCCATGATGGACTCCAGTTGGGTAGTAGCGCCTTGCGGCTCCCCGGGTTACACGGCCACCCTCGGGTGGCCGCGACGAAAAAAAGCGGCGGACGGGAAGGTTATTCCTTCTCGACCTGGGCAAATTCCAGCTCGACGGGCGTGGAACGGCCGAAGATCAGCACGCTGACCTGCACGCGACTCTTGTCGTAGTTGACCTCTTCGACGACGCCATTGAAGTCGGCGAAGGGGCCGTCGATGACGCGAACCGACTGACCCGGCTCGAAGAGCGTCTTGGGCCGCGGCTTGTCAGTGCCGTCCTTCACCCGGCTGAGGATCGCGTCGGCCTCACGCTGAGTGATGGGCGCCGGCTTCTCCTTGGTGCCGCCGATGAACCCCATGACGCGCGGGGTCTCGTTGACCAGATGCCAGGTCTCGTCATCCATCTCCATCTCGACCAGCACGTAGCCGGGATAGAACTTGCGCTCGCTCTTGCGACGCTTGCCGTCACGCACCTCGACGACTTCTTCGGTCGGCACCAGGATCTCGCCGAAGCGATCCTCCATGCCATACATCTTCACGCGCTCGATGAGCGAGCGCATGACATGCTTCTCGAAGCCGGAGTAGGCGTGGACGACATACCAACGCTTGGACATGAAAACTCCTAACCGATGACGCCGGACATCGCCCAGCCAAGAAGGGTATCGATCAGCCAGAGCATCAGCCCGACCACCAGCACGGCCACCAGCACGATGGCGGTGGTCTGGATGGTCTCGGGCCGTGTCGGCCAGACGACGCGCTGAATTTCCTTCTTCGCACTCCTGGCGAGCTCGAGCAGATCACGACCCTTGGTCGTGGTCAGCGCCACCAGCGCCGCCGTCACGCTGAGCACGACGACACCGAGCACACGATAGAGAAGTGCCTGATCGGCAAAATAGGTATTGCCGACCACGGCAAGGACCAGCAGAGTGACGACAACCGCCCACTTGAGCCCGTCGTGGCGCGACTCCTGCACCTCGGCGTTATGCTTCATGAAAACGAGACTCCTCAGGGTGCGGCAATCGAAACATGAAAGTATATGAGATATCGCCAGCCTGGGGAAGACTGGCAGGCCAGGAGGGAATCGAACCCCCAACCTGCGGTTTTGGAGACCGCTGCTCTGCCAATTGAGCTACTGGCCTGTATCTGCTTCCGCGACCGCCCTTTGCAGGCGACCTTAACGACAGCGGGCGCCACTATAGCGAAAGGTGCTTCGCCTGGCAACCCCCTTCCCCGACACATCGTCGCCCCGAGGAAGAAAAAGAAAAGGCGAGCCGTGGCTCGCCTTCTCGATATGGAGCTCATGGACGGATTTGAACCGTCGACCTCACCCTTACCAAGGGTGTGCTCTACCCCTGAGCTACATGAGCACAACTGGCGGCATCGTCATGCGATACCTGGAGCGGGCAGCGGGGATCGAACCCGCATCATCAGCTTGGAAGGCTGAGGTTCTACCATTGAACTATGCCCGCCTACCCACTCTTGCTGCCACCGCCCGACGCATCGAGCGCAGCGAAACTTGGTGGAGGGGGAAGGATTCGAACCTTCGAAGCTTTCGCGGCAGATTTACAGTCTGCTCCCTTTGGCCACTCGGGAACCCCTCCAACTGGCGATGCATTCTACCGCCTCTGTTTCCGTTGTCAAGCCTCTGATTTATCAGGAGCTTGAAGGATCGCGCCGAGCGGGCCGACCCGTCTCTCCGGAACGCGACGCATTCTGTCAAAGCAGCATCGAGAATGCAAGGCCCGCACGGATCTTTTCAAGGGCGACCGGCGCGGGCACTTCCGGCGCGCCGGAGAGCCGCCCGGCCCGCTCCGCCGCCGTCAGCGGGAAACAGGCCTCGAGGCCGCCATAGACCATGTCCGGCCATACGGCATGGGGGACCTGGATGCCCCGCGACACCACCCGCGCATCGCCGCCGGTGAGCAGCATGGGCAGCGCGACGTCCTGCTGGTCGCACACCTCGCTGTAGATGCGATTGACCGCGCTGACCGCGGCCATGTAGATGCCGTGATTGACAGCCTCGACGGTGCGCCGGCCGGGCTCGAGCAGCGCCTGCGCCTCGCTGTCCGGGTCGATGGCCACGTTGCGGGTGCCGAGCTTGAGGCTCTCCTTCATCAGGCGCAGTCCGGGCAGGATGTAGCCGCCGAGGTGGCGCCCGCCAGGCAGCACGAAGTCGACGGTGATGGCGCTGCCGCAGTCCACGGCGCAGCAGCCGCCCGCCAGCTGGTAGCCCGCCAGGACTCCCATCCAGCGATCGACACCCAGCCTGCCGGGCTCCTCGTAGCCGTTGGCGACGCCCAGGGCCTCATGGGTAGAGCGCGCCACGTGCACGGTGCCGACCCGACGACGCAGCAGCCCGACCGTCTCCTCGAGCACCGCCCGGCGCGCCACGCTGGAGATGCGCACGGCCTCGACCACGTCGAGGTCGGGGATGTCGGCCCCCGGCCGCCACTCCTCGCGGGTCCAGACCGCGCCACGCGAGCGGATCTCGCTGCTGTCGCCATCCTTGAGCCGCCACTTCGACAGGGTATTGCCGATATCCAGGTCCAGGATCATGCCCGTCTCCGCACGCTGATTTCACCGCCGACCAGGCGCCGCTGCCGTTCACCCTGGCGCACCCAGAGGTTGCCGGCCTCATCCACGTCGCCGGCGATCGCCACCTCGCGCTCGCCCCGCTGCAGGATCTCCACCTCGCAACCGGCGTAGGCGTGCCGCGCATTCCACTCCTCCTGCCAGGCGGTGAAGCCCTGCTGCTCGAACGCCGCCAGCAGCGGCAGCAGCTCGTCCAGCAACGCCGCCGCCAGGGCATTGCGTGACAACCCCGGCGCCTGGTCGTGGACCGCGGCCACGGGCTGGTCGATGCGCTCGCGAAACGCCGGGGGCAGGTCGACGTTGATGCCCATGCCGACCACCACCTCGCAGGGCCCGGCGGCATCGCCGCTGATCTCGACCAGGATGCCCGCCAGCTTTCCGAGCTCCCCGCCCTCCTGCTGCAGCAGCACGTCGTTGGGCCACTTGAGACGGGGCTTGGCCCCATGGCGCTCGAGGACCCGAGCCAGTACCACCCCGAGGGCCAGGCTCAGTCCCTCCAGGGCGGCCGCACCGGCCTCGATCCGCCAGCCGATCGAGAGCATCAGCGTGCGCCCCCAGGGCGTCACCCAGGCGCGCCCACGGCGTCCCCGTCCTTCGGTCTGCTGCTCCACCAGGCAGACCTCGCCATGCCCCGCCCCCTGGGCGAAGCGTTCGCGCAGGTAGGCGTTGCTGGAAGGCAGGGTCTCCTCGACGAACAGCCGGGTCAGGTGCGGACGGGCCTCCCGGGAGAGGCCGGCCACCACGGCGCGCCCGTCGAGCAGCTCCAGGCGCTCGGTCAGGCGATACCCCTGCCCCTTCACCGCCTCCATGGGGATGCCCAGGGACTCCAATTTCTGCAGCTGCTTCCATACCGCCGCCCGCGAGACGCCCAACTGCACTCCCAGCTGCTCGCCGGAGTGGAACTCGCCGTCGCTCAACAGGCGGATCAGGTCACCGATGGTCATGCTCATGCCCCAGACGGGAAATGAGCCATTCTAGCGGATGGGGGCAGGCCCCGGAAATCGCGGCGCGCCGATGATTCTTCCGATGCCCCGCCGAGGCCGTCCCTCGAACGGCCACAGGGGAAACGGCCGGAACGGGCCCGCCTCCCCACCCTCGGCGCCACATATCGACGTGAGGACGAGAAGGTCTCGCCCCTCCCCTTCCGACGTCCCGCGGCGCCGTCAGGCCGGGCTGCCCGGGCCCTGAGACGATCACGCGAGGAGGCGGGGGCGTTCTGGTGTTGGGTGGCGCCGGTGGCCGGCGATCGGGCGGGTGCACGCCTCGCGCAAAAACACCCGCTCATGAAAAAACCCCGAGCTCGGCTGAGCTCGGGGTTTTCTCGGAATAGGTGCCTGACGATGATCCGGGCGGCGCTCCGCTACTCTCCGGGGGAGGCCCAGAAACGACGAAACCCCGACCACAAGGGTCGGGGTTTCTGAATAGGTGCCTGACGATGACCTACTCTCGCATGGGGAGGCCCCACACTACCATCGGCGCTGATCGGTTTCACTGCTGAGTTCGGCATGGGATCAGGTGGTTCCCGTACGCTATGGTCGTCAGGCGAAAAACGGTGAATCATGCTGACGAGATGCGTCTCGCGTATCCGTCTGTCGGTTGCCATCGGCAGACCGCTTGGGTGTTATATGGTCAAGCCTCACGGGCCATTAGTACCGGTTAGCTCAACGCCTTGCAGCGCTTCCACACCCGGCCTATCAACCAGCTGGTCTTGCTGGGCCCTTCAGGAGGCTCGAGGCCTCGGGGAGATCTCATCTTGAAGGGGGCTTCCCGCTTAGATGCTTTCAGCGGTTATCCCGTCCGCACATAGCTACCCGGCAATGCCACTGGCGTGACAACCGGAACACCAGAGGTGCGTCCACTCCGGTCCTCTCGTACTAGGAGCAGCACTTCTCAAATCTCCAACGCCCACGGCAGATAGGGACCGAACTGTCTCACGACGTTCTAAACCCAGCTCGCGTACCACTTTAAATGGCGAACAGCCATACCCTTGGGACCGACTTCAGCCCCAGGATGTGATGAGCCGACATCGAGGTGCCAAACACCGCCGTCGATGTGAACTCTTGGGCGGTATCAGCCTGTTATCCCCGGAGTACCTTTTATCCGTTGAGCGATGGCCCTTCCATACAGAACCACCGGATCACTAGAACCTACTTTCGTACCTGCTCGACGTGTCTGTCTCGCAGTTAAGCACCCTTATGCTCTTGCACTCAATGCACGATTTCCAACCGTGCTGAGGGTACCTTCGTGCTCCTCCGTTACGCTTTGGGAGGAGACCGCCCCAGTCAAACTACCCACCACACACGGTCCTCGATCCGGATAACGGACCTGAGTTAGAACGCCAATGATGCCAGGCTGGTATTTCAAGGTTGGCTCCACCGTGGCTGGCGCCACGGTTTCCAAGCCTCCCAGCTATCCTACACAAGCAACATCAGCGTCCAGTGTGAAGCTATAGTAAAGGTTCACGGGGTCTTTCCGTCTAGCCGCGGGTACACAGCATCTTCACTGCGATTTCAATTTCACTGAGTCTCGGGTGGAGACAGCGTGGCCATCATTACGCCATTCGTGCAGGTCGGAACTTACCCGACAAGGAATTTCGCTACCTTAGGACCGTTATAGTTACGGCCGCCGTTTACCGGGGCTTCGATCAGGAGCTTCGCTTACGCTAACACCATCAATTAACCTTCCGGCACCGGGCAGGCGTCATACCCTATACGTCCGCTTACGCGTTTGCAGAGTACTGTGTTTTTAATAAACAGTTGCAGCCACCTGGTATCTTCGACCGCTTCGCGCTTAGGGAGCAAGTCCCATCACGCTAGTGCGGCGTGCCTTCTCCCGAAGTTACGGCACCATTTTGCCTAGTTCCTTCACCCGAGTTCTCTCAAGCGCCTTGGTATTCTCTACCTGACCACCTGTGTCGGTTTGGGGTACGGTTCCACTGTATCTGAAGCTTAGAGGCTTTTCCTGGAAGCGTGGCATCGATGACTTCCAGACCGTAGTCTGTTCGTCTCGTCTCTCGGCGTTAAGGAACCGGATTTGCCTGATTCCTCGGCCTACTGACTTTCACCAGGACAACCAACGCCTGGCTCACCTAGCCTTCTTCGTCCCCCCATCGCAATACAGTGAAGTACGGGAATATTGACCCGTTTCCCATCGACTACGCCTTTCGGCCTCGCCTTAGGGGCCGACTCACTCTGCTCCGATTAGCGTCGAACAGAAACCCTTGGTCTTCCGGCGGGGGAGTTTTTCACTCCCCTTGTCGTTACTCATGTCAGCATTCGCACTCGTGATACCTCCAGCAAGCCTCTCGACTCACCTTCATCGGCGTACACGACGCTCCTCTACCGCTCATCCAGAGGATGAACCCGTAGCTTCGGTACCTGGTTTGAGCCCCGTTACATCTTCCGCGCAGGCCGACTCGACTAGTGAGCTATTACGCTTTCTTTAAAGGATGGCTGCTTCTAAGCCAACCTCCTAGCTGTCTGAGCCTTCCCACATCGTTTCCCACTTAACCAGGATTTGGGGACCTTAGCTGACGGTCTGGGTTGTTTCCCTTTTCACAACGGACGTTAGCACCCGCTGTGTGTCTCCCACGCGTCACTCACCGGTATTCGGAGTTTGCCTCGGGTTGGTAAGTCGGGATGACCCCCTAGCCGAAACAGTGCTCTACCCCCGGCGGCGCTACGTGAGGCGCTACCTAAATAGCTTTCGAGGAGAACCAGCTATCTCCGGGCTTGATTAGCCTTTCACTCCGATCCACAAGTCATCCAAATCTTTTTCAACAGATCCTGGTTCGGTCCTCCAGTTGATGTTACTCAACCTTCAACCTGCTCATGGATAGATCGCCCGGTTTCGGGTCTATTCCCAGCGACTGGTCGCCCAGTTAAGACTCGGTTTCCCTACGCCTCCCCTATACGGTTAAGCTCGCCACTGAAAATAAGTCGCTGACCCATTATACAAAAGGTACGCGGTCACCGAACGAGTCGGCTCCCACTGCTTGTACGCACACGGTTTCAGGATCTATTTCACTCCCCTCTCCGGGGTTCTTTTCGCCTTTCCCTCACGGTACTGGTTCACTATCGGTCAGCCAGGAGTATTTAGCCTTGGAGGATGGTCCCCCCGTCTTCAGTCAAGGTTTCTCGTGCCCCGACCTACTCGATTTCACACCAATCGGATTTCGACTACGGGGCTATCACCCTGTATCGCGTGGCTTCCCAACCACTTCGTCTATCGGTCATGGTGCTTAAGGGCTGGTCCCCGTTCGCTCGCCGCTACTAGGGGAATCTCGGTTGATTTCTTTTCCTCGGGGTAATGAGATGTTTCAGTTCCCCCGGTTCGCCTCCTGGCACCTATGTATTCAGTGCAGGATACCCACGTTACCGTGGGTGGGTTTCCCCATTCAGAAATGCCCGGGTCGCAGGTTGTTTGCCACCTCGCCGAGCCTTATCGCAGGCTTCCACGTCTTTCATCGCCTCTGGCTGCCTAGGCATCCACCGTGTGCGCTTCATCGCTTGACCATATAACCCCAAGAGGTCTGGTCCGCGATGACAATCGACAATTGCCGGATACGCTTGAGACGTATCTCATGTTGCCTTCTTTCGAAAGCAACGCTTTGTCAGCATGATTCACATTGTTAAAGAGCACTGTTCAGAGAACAGTGGGAAGCCATCTGGCTTGCCGCTGGTCTCTGTGACCGGACTGTCTTGGGAAGAGATGGTGGAGCCTAGCGGGATCGAACCGCTGACCTCCTGCGTGCAAGGCAGGCGCTCTCCCAGCTGAGCTAAGGCCCCTCTGATCCTGCAAATGGTGGGTCTGGGCAGACTTGAACTGCCGACCTCACCCTTATCAGGGGTGCGCTCTAACCAACTGAGCTACAGACCCGGCTACAAACCACTGGGTCCGCGACCCAAACAGTCTTTGCTCTGGTCGATCAGGTAATTCATTGTGAGCACTTGCCGAGTGTCGGCGACGTCGTCGATTAAGGAGGTGATCCAGCCGCAGGTTCCCCTACGGCTACCTTGTTACGACTTCACCCCAGTCATGAACCACACCGTGGTGATCGCCCTCCGAAGTTAGGCTAACCACTTCTGGTGCAGTCCACTCCCATGGTGTGACGGGCGGTGTGTACAAGGCCCGGGAACGTATTCACCGTGACATTCTGATTCACGATTACTAGCGATTCCGACTTCACGGAGTCGAGTTGCAGACTCCGATCCGGACTGAGACCGGCTTTATGGGATTAGCTCCACCTCGCGGCTTCGCAACCCATTGTACCGACCATTGTAGCACGTGTGTAGCCCTACCCGTAAGGGCCATGATGACTTGACGTCGTCCCCACCTTCCTCCGGTTTGTCACCGGCAGTCTCCCTAGAGTTCCCGACCGAATCGCTGGCAAATAGGGACAAGGGTTGCGCTCGTTACGGGACTTAACCCAACATTTCACAACACGAGCTGACGACAGCCATGCAGCACCTGTCTGAGCGTTCCCGAAGGCACCAATCCATCTCTGGAAAGTTCGCTCGATGTCAAGGGTAGGTAAGGTTCTTCGCGTTGCATCGAATTAAACCACATGCTCCACCGCTTGTGCGGGCCCCCGTCAATTCATTTGAGTTTTAACCTTGCGGCCGTACTCCCCAGGCGGTCGACTTATCGCGTTAACTGCGCCACAAAGGTCTCAAGGACCCCAACGGCTAGTCGACATCGTTTACGGCGTGGACTACCAGGGTATCTAATCCTGTTTGCTACCCACGCTTTCGCACCTCAGTGTCAGTGTCAGTCCAGAAGGCCGCCTTCGCCACTGGTATTCCTCCCGATCTCTACGCATTTCACCGCTACACCGGGAATTCTACCTTCCTCTCCTGCACTCTAGCCTGACAGTTCCGGATGCCGTTCCCAGGTTGAGCCCGGGGCTTTCACAACCGGCTTATCAAGCCACCTACGCGCGCTTTACGCCCAGTAATTCCGATTAACGCTCGCACCCTCCGTATTACCGCGGCTGCTGGCACGGAGTTAGCCGGTGCTTCTTCTGTGAGTGATGTCTTCCCTCCGGGGTATTAACCCGAAGGCGTTCTTCCTCACTGAAAGTGCTTTACAACCCGAAAGCCTTCTTCACACACGCGGCATGGCTGGATCAGGCTTTCGCCCATTGTCCAATATTCCCCACTGCTGCCTCCCGTAGGAGTTCGGGCCGTGTCTCAGTCCCGATGTGGCTGATCATCCTCTCAGACCAGCTACGGATCGCGGCCTTGGTGAGCCATTACCTCACCAACTAGCTAATCCGACATAGGCTCATCCAATAGCGCAAGGTCCGAAGATCCCCTGCTTTCCCCCGTAGGGCGTATGCGGTATTAGCCTGAGTTTCCCCAGGTTATCCCCCACTACCGGGCAGATTCCTATGCATTACTCACCCGTCCGCCGCTCGACGCCTCCTAGCAAGCTAGGATCGTTTCCGCTCGACTTGCATGTGTTAGGCCTGCCGCCAGCGTTCAATCTGAGCCATGATCAAACTCTTCAGTTTAAAGTCTGATAGTTCCTAAGGTGGAACCAAACCTGGCTCAAGGTTCAAACGTCTCGTTTGACGAGTCGCTTGCCTTGAATGTTTCAGTGACTGGTCACCGACATCCCGACAAGCGCCCACATGAATTACCTGATCGATTGTTAAAGAGCATCTCGCTGTTGCCGTCGTGCCGGCCGCATCAACGAAGCGGCGGTCTCGCCGGCGCCCTGCGAGGAAGGCGTATTCTACCTGACCGGCATTTCTTGTCAACCCTGCGAGGCGTTCCGAAGAAGCGAAGCGGGTGACCGAAACCTCATCTCGCCCTGCGAGGTGAGTGCCGATCGAGTGGCGTGCATTCTACCGAATGCGGCGAGTTCGTCAAGCGGGAATTTTCAAAGCGTCTTCGAAAAACCCAAATGGAAACAAGCACTTCTGCCACCATCACCGCCTGCAACGTTGGCCCGTCGCCGGCAGCGGATGCGTACTTTACGGATTTCCCGGGAGGCGTGCAAGGCCTTCGTGAAGAAAAATGTCGCCGGCGTGTCGCGGCGGTGACGAAACGATGACCGCGACGCCGACGGCCGCTTATCCACAACACCTTCCGACGCCCGTCTCGGCGACCGGGTGTGGATAGAGTGACCGCCGGCCAGAGACACGAACGCCCGCGCGGGGCGGGCGTCGTGACGGGGCAACCTGGACAGGCTCACGCCATAGAGGAAGCGCGCCTCAGCCGAGGGTCACGCGGGCGTAGCGCTTCTTGCCCGCCTGGATGACGTAGCTCGTGCCGGTCGCGAGCATATGGTCGCGCTCGACCACCTCGCCGTCGACCTTGACCCGGCCGTTGCCGAGCATGTCCTTGGCCTGGGCGCTGTTGTTGGCCAGCCCCGAGCGATTGAGCACCGCGGCGATCGGCGCCTGGGCACTGCCCTCGAAGTCGACCGTCACCTCGGGCAGGTCCTCCGGCAGCTCGCCGTCGGCGAGCTGGTTGCCGGCGCTGCGATGGGCGTTGGCGGCCGCCTCCTCGCCGTGGTAGCGACCGATCAGCTCGCGGGCGAGCACCATCTTGATGTCCCGCGGGTTGGCCCCGGCCTCGACGTCGCGCTTGAGCGCCTCGATCTCCTCGTTGGGCTTGAGCGAGAGCAGCTCGAAGTAGCGCCACATCAGGCTGTCGGGCATGGAGACCAGCTTGTTGAACATCGCCCCCGGCGGCTCGTCGACGCCGACGTAGTTACCCAGCGACTTGGACATCTTCTGCACGCCGTCGAGCCCCTCGAGCAGCGGCATGGTCATCACCACCTGGGGCGACTGGCCGAAGTGCTTCTGGACCTCGCGACCCATCAGCAGGTTGAACTTCTGGTCGGTGCCGCCGAGCTCCACGTCGGCCTCCAGCGCCACGGAGTCGTAGCCCTGCACCAGCGGATAGAGGAACTCGTGAAGGGAGATCGGCTGGCCGGCGCTGTAGCGCTTGTCGAAGTCGTCGCGCTCGAGCATGCGTGCCACGGTGCTCTGACCGGCGAGCTCGATCATGTCGGCCGCGCTCATGGACGAGAACCACTCGGCGTTGAAGCGCACCTCGGTCTTCTCGGGATCGAGGATCTTGAAGACCTGCTCCTTGTAGGTCTGGGCGTTGGCCTTGACCTCCTCCTCGGTGAGCGGCTTGCGCGTCACGTTCTTGCCGGTGGGATCCCCGATGCGCCCGGTGAAGTCACCGATCAGGAAGATCACATCGTGGCCCAGGTCCTGGAACTGGCGCATCTTGGTCAGCAGGACGCTGTGCCCGAGGTGCAGGTCCGGCGCCGTGGGATCGAAGCCCGCCTTGATGCGCAGCGTGCGCCCGGAGGCCAGCTTCTTCTCCAGCTCGTCCTCGAGCAGGATCTCGTGGGTGCCGCGCTTGAGCAGCGCCAGGGCGCCAGCTACATCGGTCATTGTCTCCTCTCCACTCAGCAGGCGGCCCGCGACCCGGCGGGCACTCGGTGTTCGAATGGTCGAGGATGGTACCATGTCCGACCACCCACGGTTGAGCCCGCCCGGGAGTCCCCATGAGCCGCTTCATCGGCCTGATGTCAGGCACCAGTCTCGACGGCATCGATGCCGCCCTCGTCGATATCGCCCCGGGGCAGCCGCCGGCCCTGGTCGCGACCCACGCGGAACCGATGCCCGAGGCGCTGCGCGAGACGCTGTGGCGCCTCTGCCATGCCGACCGGGTGGCCTTCGCCGAGCTGGCGGAAGCCGAGGACGCCTTCTGCCGCCTGCAGGCCGGCGCCGTCGCCGCGCTGCTCGCGTCGAGCGGCGTGGCGCGCGAGACCATCGCCGCCATCGGCAGCCACGGCCAGACCATCGAGCACGCCCCCTGGGGCCACGCCGGCGGCCCGGCCTACACCCTGCAGCTCGACAACCCCAGCCTGCTCGCCGAGCTCACCCGCTGCCCGGTGGTCGGCGACCTGCGTCGCCGGGACCTAGCCGCCGGCGGCCAGGCCGCCCCGCTGGCCCCGGCCTTCCACGAGGCCCTCTTTCGGACGCGGGACGAGTGGCGCCTGGTGCTCAACCTGGGCGGCTTCGCCAACCTCACGCTGCTGCCGCCGAGCGACGACCCGCGGCCGCCGCTGGGTTTCGATACCGGGCCGGCCAACGCCCTGCTAGACGCCTGGCACGCCCGCCATCGCGGCGGGCGCTTCGACGCAGACGGCGCCTGGGCGGCCTCGGGGCGCGTCGACGAGGCGCTGCTCGACCGCCTGCTGGCGACGCCCTTCTTCCACCGCCCGCCCCCCCGCAGCACCGGCCGCGAGGTATTCCACCTAGCATGGCTGGAGGCGCACCTGACGGGGGGGGAGAGGCCGGAGGACGTCCAGGCCACGCTGGCCGAGCTGACCGCCGCCAGCGTGGCGCTGGGCGTGGAGATGGCCCGGGAGGCGTTCGCAGCCCCACCGGCCGCACGGCTGATCCCCTGCGGCGGCGGCGCCCACAACCCGGACCTGCTGGCGCGCCTGGCGCGCCGGCTGCCGGAGACGCCGCTCACCACCGGCGACGACTGGGGATGGCCCGCCGACTGGCTCGAGGCCGGGGCCTTCGCCTGGCTGGCCGCCCGGCGCCTGGACGGCGAGCCGGGCAACCTGCCCTCGGTGACCGGCGCCGCCGGCCCTCGGGTGCTCGGCGGGCTCTACGCCCCCTGAGCCCGCGCGGAAGGCGCGCCGCTAGAAGTCGTCCTCGCCCCGCAGGGAGAAGTGACTGGCCGACTCCTTGGCCCCCTTCACCCCGTCGCTTTTCTCGTCGCCGAACTTGATCATCATGCGCAGGTCGTTGGCCGAATCGGCGTGCACCAGCGCCACCTCCTCGCTGATCTTGCCCGCCTTGTAGAGGTCGAAGAGCGCCTGGTCGAAGGTCTGCATGCCGAGGTCCCGCGAGCGCGCCATGATCTTCTTGATCTCGCCCACCTCGCCCTTGCGCACCAGGTCGCCGATCAGCGGCGACTTGAGCATGATCTCGATCGCCGGGCAGCGCCCGCCGTCGATCGTGGGCAGCAGCTGCTGGGCGACGATGGCGTGCAGGTTGAGCGAGAGATCGAGCCACACCTGGGCGTGGCGCTCCATGGGGAAGAAGTTGAGGATGCGATCCAGCGCCTGGTTGGCGTTGTTGGCGTGCAGCGTCGCCAGGCAGAGGTGGCCGGTCTCGGCGAAGGTCAGGGCGTACTCCATGGTCTCCCGGGTGCGCACCTCGCCGATCAGGATCACGTCCGGCGCCTGGCGCAGGGTGTTCTTCAGCGCCACCTCGAAGGACTCGGTGTCGATGCCCACCTCACGCTGATTGATGATCGCCTTGCGATGCGGGTGCACGTACTCGATGGGGTCCTCGACGCTTATGATATGGCCGCCGATCGTCTCGTTGCGCTGCTGGATCATCGACGCCAGGGTGGTCGACTTGCCGGTGCCGGTGCCGCCGACCACGAACACCAGCCCCCGCTTGTTGTTGACCAGCTCGCCAAGGGCGGGGGGCAGCGAGAGCTCCTCCAGGTGGGGGATATCGAAGCCGATACGCCGCACGACCATGGCCATCTGGTTGCGCTGCTGGAAGGCGCTGATGCGAAAGCGCCCCATGTCCTTGAGGCTCAGCGCGAAGTTGGCCTCGTGCTCGGTCGTGAAGCGCTCCCGCTGCGCCTCGGGCAGCGAGGCGCCGACCAGCTCGTTGACCTGCGCCACGCTGAGCCCCTGATCGCCCAGGGGCGTGAGCCGGCCGGCCATCTTCAGGGTGGGCGGCGCGTTCACCGAGATCAGCAGATCCGACGCCTCCCTCTGCACCATGATGCCCAGCAGCTGGTGGAGCCACTCTTTTGCCGTCATGTCCCTGCCTCCTTGTGGTTCGTGCTCAGGCCAGCACGCCCTTGGCCTTGGCCTGGGCCTCCTCCCGCGCCACGATGTTGTCGCTGACCAGCCGCGCCAGGGCGGCATCCATGGTCTGCATGCCGAGGTTGCCGCCGGTCTGGATCGCCGAGTAGATCTGCGCCACCTTGTCCTCGCGGATCAGGTTGCGCACCGCCGCCGTGGCCACCAGGATCTCGTGGGCCGCCACCCGGCCGCCGCCCTGGCGCTTGAGCAGGGTCTGGGAGATCACCGCCTGCAGCGATTCGGAGAGCATCGAGCGCACCATGGACTTCTCCTCGCCCGGGAAGACGTCGATGATCCGGTCGATGGTCTTGGCCGCCGAGGTGGTGTGCAGGGTGCCGAACACCAGGTGGCCCGTCTCGGCCGCGGTCAGCGCCAGCCGGATGGTCTCGAGGTCGCGCAGCTCGCCGACCAGGATGATGTCCGGGTCCTCGCGCAGGGCGCTGCGCAGGGCCGGGGCGAAGCCGTGGGTATCGCGGTGCACCTCGCGCTGGTTGACCAGGCAGCGCTTGCTGCGGTGGACGAATTCCACCGGGTCCTCGATGGTGAGGATGTGCTCGAAGCGGTTGTCGTTGATGTAGTCGATCATCGCCGCCAGGGTGGTGCTCTTGCCCGAGCCGGTGGGGCCGGTGACCAGCACCAGGCCGCGGGGCAGCATCGAGAGCTGGCGGAAGACCGTCCCCATGCCGAGGTCCTCCATGGACAGTACCTCGGTGGGGATGGTGCGGAACACCGCCCCGGCACCGCGCGCCTGGTTGAAGACGTTGACGCGGAAGCGGGAGACCCCCGGCACCTCGAACGAGAAGTCGGTCTCGTAGAACTCCTCGTAGTCGCGACGCTGGCGGTCGGCCATGATGTCGTAGATCAGCTTGCGGACCTCTCGGTCCTCCATGGACGGCACGTTGAGTCGTCGGATGTCGCCATCGACGCGGATCATCGGCGGCAGGCCCGCCGAGAGGTGAAGATCCGAGGCGTTCTGTTTTGCCGAGAATGCCAGCAGTTCGGTAATATCCATGCGGTTGCCCTGCTTCCGGGATGAGGTTCCCTACGGTATGACCAGTATGACAGACCCTACGACATGACGGACCTGGTACTTTCGGAGTCGCTGGCTGCCGCCCAGGCCCGCCTGCGAGAGGCGCTCCACGCCGCCAGCCGGCCCGCCGACGCCGCCCGCCTGCTCGCCGTGAGCAAGACCAAGCCCGCCGCGCTGATCCGCGAGGCCTGGCACGAGGGCCAGCGGGAGTTCGGCGAGAACTACGTCCAGGAGGCCCTGGACAAGCAGGCGGAACTCGCCGACCTCACGGGCATCGTCTGGCATTTCATCGGGCCGCTGCAATCCAACAAGACCCGGGACGTGGCCGAACACTTCTCCTGGGTGCATAGCGTAGACCGGGAAAAGATCGCCCGACGCCTGAACGATCAACGCCCCGAGGACCTCGGCCCGCTGGACATCTGCCTGCAGGTGAACATCAGCGACGAGGCGAGCAAGTCCGGCGTCTCCCTCTCGGCCCTGCCGGCCCTGGCCGAGGCCGTGGCGTCGATGCCGCGCCTGCGCCTGCGCGGCCTGATGGCGATCCCCGCGCCGAGCGCCACCGCGACCGAACAGCGCCTCCCCTTCGCCCGGCTGCGCGAGGCCCTCGAGGCGCTTCGCGAACGCTTCCCCGAGGCGCCGCTGGACACCCTCTCCATGGGCATGAGTGCCGACCTGGAGGCCGCGGTGGCCGAGGGCGCCACCCTGGTGCGCCTGGGCACCGCCATCTTCGGCGAACGCCATACCCGATAATCCCGCCCGCGCCGGCTGCCGGCCGCGGCGTTCCACCATCACAAGGACAGATCCCATGGCCAGCACAATCACCTTCATCGGGGCCGGCAACATGGCCGGCGCCATCATCGGCGGGATGATCGAGAGCGGCTTCGCGCCGGACGACGTCATCGCCACCTCGCCCAGCGAGGACGTGCTTGCCCCGCTGCGCGAACGGCTGGGCATCCGCACCGAGACCGACAACGCCGCCGCCGTCGCCCAGTCCGACGTGGTGGTGCTGGCGGTCAAGCCGCAGATCATGCGCGAGGTGTGCGAGCAGATGCGCGACGCCGTCCAGGCGCGCCGTCCGCTGATCGTCTCGGTGGCCGCAGGGCTGCCGGCCGAGACCCTCGAGGCGTGGCTCGGCGGCGACCTGCCGCTGGTGCGCTGCATGCCCAACACCCCCGCCCTGGTCGGCGCCGGGGCCGCCGGCCTCTACGCCAACGCCCGGGTCGACGAGACCCAGCGTCGGCTCGCCACCGAGCTGATGGAGGCGGTGGGCCTGGTGGCGTGGGTCGAGGAGGAGGCCCAGCTCGACGCGGTCACCGCCGTCTCCGGCAGCGCCCCGGCCTACTTCTTCCTGATGTTCGAGGCCATGGAGGAGGCCGGCGTCAAGCTCGGCCTGCCCGCCGACACCGCCCGCCGCCTGGCCATGCAGACCGCGCTGGGCGCGGCCAAGATGGCGCTGTCGAGCGACAAGCCGCCGGCCGAGCTCAAGCGCAACGTGATGTCGCCGGGCGGCACCACCGAACGCGCCATCGCGCACCTCGAACAGGCCGAACTGCGCCGCATCATGGCCGAGGCGATGACCGCCTGCGCCGACCGCGCCGCCGAGATGGCCGACGAGCTCGGCCAGCCCTGAGCCCCGGGACGCCACCCGCCCCCGATCACGTTTCACGGACATGGAGGAGCCCCGATGGGCAGTCAACTGGGAAGCGCCGGCCTGCTGCTGGTCAACACCCTGATCAATATCTACATCTTCCTGCTGATGCTGCGCTTCCTGCTGCAGGCATCCCGCGCGGACTACTACAACCCCATCAGCCAGTCGGTGGTGCGGGTCACCCAGCCGGCGGTGCGCCCCTTCCAGAGCGTCCTGGGGCCGGTGATGGGCCGCTTCGACCTGGCGACCCTGGCCACGGCCTTCGTCATCAAGGCGGTCGCCATCATCGTGATCCTGCAGCTCGCCGGCTTCGGCATGGCGCCGATCGCCAGCGTCGCGATCGGGGCGGTGGCCGCAGTGGCCAACGCCATCCTCAAGATCTACTTCTTCGCCCTGATCGTGATGATCATCCTCAGCTGGGTGGCGCCCCAGGCCAGCCACCCCGGGGCACTGCTGGTGATGCAGCTGGTGGAGCCGATCATGGCGCCGGTGCGCCGGGTGATCCCGCCGCTGGGCATGATCGACCTGTCGCCCATCGTGGTGTTCATCGCCATCAGCCTGATCGATGGTATCGTGGTGGGCTCGCTGACCCGCGCCGCGGGTGTCGTCGGGGCCCTGGTCGGCCTCTGACGCTGGCTCATGACAACGAACGACTGGACACCACACACCGATGCCCGAGTTTCCCCGCGATTCGGTCGGCCTGGTGACGCCCGAGACGGCGCACTTCGCCGATCCCCTGGCCCTGGCCTGCGGCAGGACGCTGCCGGCCTATGACCTGGTCTACGAGACCTACGGCACGCTCAACGCCGAGCGCTCCAACGCCATCCTGATCTGCCATGCCCTCTCCGGGCACCACCACGCCGCCGGCTTCCACTCGACCGAGGAGCGCAAGCCGGGCTGGTGGGACGCCCATATCGGCCCCGGCAAGTCGATCGACACCGACCGCTTCTTCGTGATCTCGGTCAACAACCTCGGCGGCTGCCACGGCAGCACCGGCCCCACCAGCGAGAACCCGGAGACGGGCCGCCAGTGGGGCCCGGACTTCCCGATCATGACGGTGGTCGACTGGGTGCACAGCCAGGCGCGGCTGGCCGACCGGCTGGGCATCGAGCGCTTCGCCGCGGTCATCGGCGGCAGCCTCGGCGGCATGCAGGCGCTGCAGTGGACGCTCTCCTATCCCGAGCGCATCGCCAACGCCGTGGTCATCGCGGCGACGCCCAAGCTCTCGGCCCAGAACATCGCCTTCAACGAGGTGGCGCGCCAGGCGATCCGCTCCGATCCCGACTTCCATGACGGCTGGTACGCGGATCACGACACGGTCCCGCGCCGCGGCCTCAAGCTCGCCCGCATGGTGGGCCACATCACCTACCTCTCCGAAGATGCGATGGGCAGCAAGTTCGGCCGCGACCTGCGCAGCACCGACCTCAACTTCGGCTTCGACGTGGAGTTCCAGGTGGAGTCCTACCTGCGCTATCAGGGCGACACCTTCTCCACCGCCTTCGACGCCAACACCTACCTGCTGATGACCAAGGCGCTGGACTACTTCGACCCGGCGGGGGACCACGACGGCGAGCTCTGCCGGGCGCTGGCCCCGGCGGCCTGCCCCTTCCTGGTGGCCAGCTTCACCACCGACTGGCGCTTCCCGCCGTCGCGCTCCAAGGAGCTAGTCAACGCCCTGATCCGCGCCGACAAGTCGGTCAGCTACGTCAACATCGACTCGCCCCACGGCCACGACGCCTTCCTGATGCCCGAGCCCCGCTACCAGGCGGTGTTCGCCGCCTTCATGGAGCGCGCGGCCCGGGAGCTGGGCCTGGAGGGCCACTCATGATGCGCGCCGACCTCAAGCTGATTCACGCCTGGATCCCCGAGGGCGCCCGGGTGCTCGACCTCGGCTGCGGCGACGGCACCCTGCTGGCGGCGCTGGCCCGCGACAAGCAGGTGACCGGCTACGGCCTGGAGATCGACCCCGACAACCTCGCCACCTGCCTGGCCAAGGGCGTCAACGTCATCGAACAGAACCTCGACGAGGGGCTCGCCAACTTCGACGACAACGCCTGCGACCTGGTGGTGATGACCCAGGCGCTGCAGGCGCTGCGCCGCCCCGACCTGATGCTCGACGAGATGCTGCGCGTGGCCGGGGAGTGCATCATCACCTTCCCCAACTTCGCCTACTGGCGCCACCGCGCCTACCTCGGCTTCAAGGGCTACATGCCGGTCTCCCGCTCGTTGCCCCACGCCTGGTACGACACGCCCAACATCCACCTCTCGACCTTCAACGACTTTGAACGCCTGTGCCGCGACAAGGGTCTGAGCATTGTCGACCGGGCGGTGGGCATCGGCGACCACGAGGGCCACTGGACCTCGCGCTGGTGGCCCAACCTGTTCGGCGAGACCGCCATCTTCCGGGTCACGCGCCGGCCGTGAGCGCGCGCCGCCCGGACCCCGCAAGGCGCCGAGAGCCCAGAGAGAGCCCAGAGAGAGCCCAGAGGGAGAATCGACGATGTTGCGACACAGCTTGACGGCCCTGGTGCTGGGCCTTGGCCTACTGGCGGGCCTGCCCGCCCAGGCCCAGCAGTTCGAACAGGTGGGGGACTACCAGATCCACTACAGTGCGGTGAACACCAGCTTCCTGCCGGCGGCGGTGGCCCGAGAGCACGGCATCCAGCGCAGCCAGGCCATGGCGCTGCTCAACGTCAGCGTCATGGAGAGCCTCGAGGACGGCTCGACCCGTCCCGTGATCGCCTCGGTCGACGGCCGCAGCGCCGCCCTCGACGGCAGCGACGAGAGCCCGCTGGCCTTCCGCAGCCTGCGCATCAACGACACCCCCTCCCAGGTCGCGGTGTTTCGCATCCGCGAGGACGAGCCGATGCGCTTCGACCTGCGCGTGCGCTACGACCGCAATGCCGAGCCCGCCAAGGTGAGCTTCATCCAGCGCTTCTACATCGACCGATGAGTGCCGCCATCGCCCACCTCGACGACCTCGAGGCCACCGCCGCCCGCGGGGTGCGCCTGCCCGATGGCCGCGACGCCCTGCTAGTGCGGGTGCACGGCCGGGTCAGCGCCTTCGAGAATCGCTGCCCCCACCTGGGCGTGCCCCTCGAGGCCGAGCCGGATCGCTTCCTGGAGGCGGGCGGCGAGCTGATCCAGTGCGCCATGCACGGCGCGCTCTTCCTGCCCGAGGACGGCGAGTGCGTGTTCGGCCCCTGCCAGGGCGCGCGGCTGCGCGAGGTCCCGGTCTCAGTCGACGAGGCCGGACGGATCTACCTCGCGGCCGAGTGAGACCGGCAGGGCGTCGCCCAGGCGCACCGCCACCGGCACGCCCCCCTCGCGGAGGAACTCGCAGCGCCGCGCCAGCACCTCGACGCCGCGTGCGGCCGCCTCGCGCAGGGTCGCGGCATAGGCCGGGTCCAGGTGCGCGGCCGGCGACACGTCCTCGATGCCCTCGTGGGCCACGCAGAAGAGCAGCACGGCACGCTCCCCCCATTCGGCCAGCGCCGCCAGCGCCTCGAGGTGGCGCCGGCCCCGGGCGCTGACCGCGTCGGGGAAGTAGCCGTGCCCGTCGGCCTCCCTGAGCGTCACCTGCTTGACCTCGACGAAGGCCTTGGCGCGGTGCGGGCCCTCGAGGCAGAAGTCCAGCCGGGTGCGCTCGCGCCCCTTGCCCTCGCCGCCTGCCTCGCCCGGGCCCGCCAGGCGCACCTCGCGGCGAATCGTCGCATAGCCCGAAAGCTCCGCCACGCGGCCCGCACGCAGCGCCTCCTCGACGATGCGGTTGGCGCGCCCGGTGTGCACCGAGGCCGTCGCCGCGCCCCCCTCGGGGCGGGGCAGCTCGATCAACTCCCAGGTCCAGGCCAGCTTGCGCGCCGGGTTGTCGCTGGCGGCGAGCCACACCCGGCATCCCGGCACGTTGACCGCGCGCATCGAGCCGGTATTGGGGCAGTGGGCGATCACCTCGCGGCCGTCGTCGAGGCGCACGTCGGCCAGGAAGCGCTTGTAGCGGCGCAGCAGGGTGCCGGGCACCAGGGTCGGGTACTCCATCAGCGACGCGCCAGGAAGCGCTCGAGGCGGGCCACCGCCTCCTCGAGGCGCGCCTCGCCGGTGGTGAAGGCGATGCGCACGTGGTGCTCGCCGCCCGCCAGGGCGAAGTCGGTGCCCGGGGTGATGGCGACGTTCTCCTCCTCAAGCAGCGCCCGGCAGAAGGCCTCGCTGTCGTGGCTGAACCGCGAGATATCGAGCCACAGGTAGAAGGCCCCCTGGGGCGGCAGCGAGGGCGCCAGCCCCAGCGGCGCGAGCGCGGCCAGCAGGGCGTCACGACGCCGGCCGAGCTCGCGGCGCCGCGCCTCGAGGATCGCGCGGCACTCGGGGGAGAAGGCGGCCAGGGCGGCATGCTGGGCCGGGGTGGAGGCGGCCAGGAAGACGTTCTGGGCCAGCCGGGTGAGCGGCTCCACCGCCGCCTCGGGCGCCACCAGCCAGCCCAGGCGCCAGCCGGTCATGCCGAAGTACTTCGAGAAGCTGTTGACCACGAAGGCGTCCGGCACGCTCGCGGCCGCCGAGAGCGGCGGCAGGTCATAGCAGAGCCCCTGGTAGATCTCGTCGACCAGCAGCGCGCCGCCGTGCGCCCTGACGGTGTCGGCCACCGCCGCCAGCCGCCCGGCGTCGAGCATGTGCCCGGTGGGGTTGGAAGGGGTGGCCAGCATGGCGAGCCGGGTGTCGTCGCGCCAGTGCGCCGCGACCAGGCCGGCATCCAGCTGCCAGCCGCTCTCGGGCCCCACCGGCACGGCGTCCACCTCGGCGCCGGCCAGGGCCATGAAGTGACGGTTGCAGGGATAGTTGGGGTCGGCCATCAGCACCCGATCGCCGGGCCCCGCCAGCAGCTGGCTGGCCAGCAGCAGCGCCCCGGAGGCGCCGGGCGTGATCAGGATGCGCGCCGGATCGACCGCGGCGCCGAAGTGCTCGGCGTAGTGCCCGGCGATCGCCTCGCGCAGCGCCGGCAGGCCGGCTGCCGGGGTGTAGCGCGTCTGGCCGGCGTCCAGCGCGGCCCGGCCGGCCGCCACCACCGGCTCGGGGGTGGCGAAGTCGGGCTCGCCGACCTCCAGGTGGATGACGTCGTGGCCGGCGGCCTCCCGGGCCTGGGCGATCTCCAGCAGACTCATCACGCGGAAGGGGGCGACACGCGCCACCCGGGCATTCCAGGTCATCCGGGGCTCCTTGGGTCGCGCCGGGATTCGAGGGGCATCTTTCCGGCGGCCGATGGTCAAATCGGGCATGTTACGACTTTTGGCGCGACGTCGCAGTCCCGACGCGAACGGAGGTTGCACCGCACGCTTTTTTCCGATAAACAAGCATCCCTTTGGCGTGAAATAGCCTGCCCGCAGCAGGTATTGATCAGCAGTCACTCAAGACACGAGGCGGACCCATGCCAGTAGCAGAAAAGAAGATGGATGCTCCCAAGAAATTCACCCCCTACGAGCCGGCGGCGGGTGAAGAGTACATGAACGACAAGCAGCTGGAGCATTTCCGCCAGATCCTGCTGGGCTGGAAACGGGAGCTCATGGAAGAGGTCGACCGCACCGTTCGCCATCTGCAGGAAGAGGCGAACAACTACGCCGACCCGGCCGACCGGGCCACCCAGGAAGAGGGCTTCAACCTGGAGCTGCGCACCCGCGACCGCGAGCGCAAGCTGCTCAAGAAGATCAACGAGACCCTCGACAAGATCGACGAGGACGATTACGGCTTCTGCGAGGCCTGCGGCGTCGAGATCGGCATCCGCCGCCTCGAGGCGCGTCCCACCGCCACCCTGTGCGTGGACTGCAAGACCCTGGCCGAGCTCAAGGAAAAGCAGCTGGGCGGCTGAGTCGGCGATGCCGATGCGCGCACCGGCCATCCGCGACGGGCACCCCAGGGTGCCCGTTCGCGTGTCTGACCCCTGCCACGGGAGGCGCCCATGATCCGCTACCGCGGCCGCTTCGCCCCGACCCCCTCGGGCCCGCTGCACTTCGGCTCCCTGGTGGCGGCGCTGGCGAGCTTCCTCGACGCCCGCCGCGCGGGCGGCGAGTGGTGGCTGCGCATCGAGGACATCGACCCGCCGCGCTGCCCGGCCGGTGCCGCCGACACCATCCTGCGCCAGCTCGAAGCCTTCGGCCTGCACTGGGACGGCCCGGTGCGCTGGCAGCACGACCGCGACGACGCCTACGCCGCCGCGCTCGCGCGCCTCGAGGCCGCCGGCCTCGCCTATCCCTGCAGCTGCTCGCGCAAGCAGTGGCGCGACCATCCCGTCTACCCCGGCTGGTGTCGCCGGGGCGTGAGCGACCCCGCCAAGCCGGTGGCCTGGCGGCTGCGCAGCGACCTGGGCGCACGCCCGGTGGCCTGGCCGGATCGGCTGTTCGGCGAGCAGCGCTTCGACCCGGCCGAGCTGGGCGACGTGGTGCTCAAGCGCAAGGACGGCCTCTGGGCCTACCAGCTCGCGGTGGTGGTGGACGATGCCGACCAGGGCATCAGCGACGTGGTGCGCGGGGTCGACCTGCTCGACAACACCCCCTGGCAGCGCCAGCTCCAGCAGGCGCTGGGCTATCCCGAGCCGCGCTACCTGCACCTGCCGCTGATCCTCGGCGACGACGGCCAGAAGCTCTCCAAGCAGAACCTGGCGCCGGCCCTGCCGGAGACCGATGACGCGGTGCGCCCGCTGCTCCACGCGGCCCTGACGGCGCTCGACCAGGCGCCGCCGGACGCGCTTGCCACGGCGCCGGTGGACGAGCAGCTCGCCTGGGGCATCGCCCACTGGGAGATCGACCGGCTGCGCGCCACGCCCCATCGCCAGGGCCACGCCCCCACCCCCTGAGAGGTGCCCGACGTGTACGTCTACCGCATCATGCTCTTCCTGGTCTTCGGCGGGTACCTGCTCTCGCCGCTGCTGATGAGCGGCTGGGCGAGCCCGGACATCGCCTGGTATCGCCCCTTCGTGGTCTGGGGCGTGCTGATCGCCCTGACCCTGTGGCTGGAACAAAAGAGAAAGCTCGATGAACGCTAGCCTCGGCGCCGTCCTGGCCCTGGGCAGCGGCTACCTGCTGCTGCTCTTCCTCTGCGCCCTGGCGGTGGAGCGCGGCTGGATCCCCACGCGCATCGCGCGCCACCCGGTGGTCTACACCCTGGCGCTCGGCACCTACGCCAGCGCCTGGGCGATCTACGGCAGCGTGGAGCTGGCCGGCCGCGCCGGCTACGGCTACCTGGCCTACTACCTGGGGGTGGCCGGCGCCTTCCTGCTCGCCCCGGTGCTGCTGGTGCCGATCCAGCGCATGACCCGCACCTACCAGCTCGCCTCGCTGGCCGACCTCTTCGCCTTCCGCTTCCGCTCACGCTGGGTCGGCACCCTGATCACCCTGGTCAGCCTGCTCGCCGTGCTGCCGCTGCTCGCCCTCCAGGTGCAGACCCTGGGCGACACCATCCACCTGCTGACCGACAGCGCCTCGCCGTCGCTGCTGGCGCTCGCGTTCTGCGCGCTGATCGCGCTCTTCGCGATCCTCTTCGGTGCGCGCCACACCCGGCTGCACGCCCGCCATGACACCCTGCTGGCGGCCATCGCCCTGGAGTCGCTGATCAAACTGGTCGCCATGCTGTCGCTGGGCGGCTTCGCGCTGTTCGTGGTCTTCAACGGCCCCAGCGACCTGCAGGCCTGGCTCGACGGCCCGGGGCGCCTGGCCCAGGCGGGGGTGGAGCACCTCGACCCGGCCCAGTGGCGCACCCTGCTGCTGCTGTTCTTCGCCGCGGCCTTCCTGATGCCGCACATGTTCCACATCACCTTCGCCGAGACGCTCTCGCGGCGCACCCTGCTGCAGGCCGCCTGGGCGCTGCCGCTGTTCCTGCTGCTGATGGCGCTGCCGGTGCCGCTGATCCTGTGGGCCGCCCAGCGCCTGGGAACCGATGCCGCGGGGCTCGGCAGCGCCTACCTGGCCTATGGGCTCTCGGAGTCGCTGTGGCTGCAGGGGGGGATGTTCGTCGCCGGCCTCGCCGCCACCAGCGGCACCATGATCATCATCTCGCTGGCGCTCTCGGGGATGATCCTCAACCACCTGGTGCTGGTCGCCCACCCCCCGGTGGATCAGCCGGACCTCTACCACTGGCTGCGCTGGCTGCGGCGCGCCCTGATCGGCGCGGTGATCTTCGCCGGCTGGCTCTTCTACCGCCTGGTGGGGGTGAACCACGACCTCACGACCCTGGGCCTGGCCGCCTTCATCGGCATGGCCCAGTGCCTGCCGGGCATGCTGGCGCTGCTCTACTGGCCCGGCGCCAACCGCAAGGGCATGGTCAGCGGGCTGATCGCCGGCGTGCTGGTGTGGCTCGCCGGCAGCTGGGTGCCGCTGCTCACCGACCTCCCCGCCCAGGTGCTGCTGCCGCCCGGCCTCGAGTCCCTGGCCGGCCAGCCGGACTGGTACGTGGTGACGATCGTCTCGCTGGCGGCCAACATCCTCACCTTCATCCTGGTCTCGCTGCTCACCCCCACCTCCGACGGCGAGCGCGCCGCGGCGGAGGCCTGCTCGGTGGACGCGGTGATCCGGCCCAAGCGCCTGCCGCTGGTGGCCGCCAACGGCGAGGAGTTCAAGTACCACCTGGCCCGCGCCCTCGGCGACGATGTCGCCGGCCGCGAGGTCGACCGGGCGCTGACCGACCTGGGCCTGTCGCCGCTGGACGGGCGCCCCTACGCGCTGCGCCGCCTGCGCGATCGCATCCAGGCCAACCTCTCGGGGCTGATGGGGCCCTCGGTGGCCCAGGACATCGTCGACCGCCACCTGCCCTATCGCCGCGGCGGCCTGGAGCCCACCGATGACATCCACTTCGTCGAGAGCCGCCTCGAGGCCTACCGCACCCGGCTGACCGGCCTGGCCCGGGAGCTCGACGGCCTGCGCCGCTACCACCGCCGCATCCTCACCCGCCTGCCGGTGGGCCTGTGTGCCTTCGGCGTCGACGACGAGCTGCTGATGTGGAACGACGCCCTCGCCGAGCTCACCGGCATCGATGGCGACGGCGTGGTCGGCTCCCGCCGCGACAGCCTGCCCCCGCCCTGGGATGACCTGCTGGGGCGCATGTTCCTCGAGCATCAGGACCACCTCTACAAGCAGCCGGTGCTCCTCGACGGCACGACGCGCTACCTGAGCCTGCACAAGGCCGAGCTCACCACCGACGAGGACATCCGCGGCGGCACCGTGGTGCTGGTCGAGGATCACAGCGAGATGAAATGGCTGGAGGACGAGCTGGTGCACGCCGCGCGGCTCGCCTCCATCGGCCAGCTGGCCGCCGGGGTGGCCCACGAGATCGGCAATCCGGTCACCGGCATCTCCTCGCTGGCCCAGAACCTGCGCTATGACACCGACGACCCGGAGGTGCTGGAGACCGCCACCCAGATCCAGCAGCTCACCGACCGCATCTCGCGGATCGTCGAGTCGCTGGTCGGCTTCGCCCACGGCGGCCGCCACGTGGCGGGACGCACCTTCGCCCCGGTCTCGCTGGCCGAGGTCACCGACGAGGCCCTGCACTTGATCCACCTCGCCCGCTCGGGGGAGGATATCCATTACCGTAATCGCTGCCCGGCGGGCCTCGAGATCGAGGGCGACGCCCAGCGGCTGCTGCAGGTGATGGTCAACCTGATCGGCAACGCCCGGGACGCCAGCGTCCCCGGCGGCGAGGTGGTCGTCGACGCCGGCCGCCAGGGCGAGTGGCTGCACGTCACCGTCACCGACCAGGGCCACGGCATCGCCGAGCACGTGCGCGACCACCTGTTCGAGCCCTTCACCACCACCAAGCCGCCCGGCGAGGGCACCGGCCTCGGCCTGCCACTGGTCTACAGCATCATCGCCGAGCACGGTGGCCAGATCGACATCGACTCCCCGCCCCCCGGGCAGGCCCAGGGCACCCGCATCCACCTGTGGCTGCCCCTCCACACAGAGCATGGTGACCCCTCCGATGAGCCGGATCCTGATCGTTGAAGACGAAGCCATCATCCGCAGCGCCCTGAGGCGGCTGCTGGAACGGCACGACCACCGGGTCAGCGAGGCGGGGTCGGTGGCCGAGGCGCTGGCCCTCGAGCCCCAGGGGTTCGACCTGGTGATCAGCGACCTGCGCCTGCCCGGCGAGCCGGGCACCGAGCTGATCGCCCGCGCCGCCCCCGTGCCGGTGCTGATCATGACCAGCTACGCGAGCATGCGCTCGGCGGTGGAGGCCCTGAAGCAGGGCGCCGTGGACTACGTCGCCAAGCCCTTCGATCACGACGAGCTGCTCGAGACCGTGGCCCGGGTGCTGCACCAGCAGGCCACCCAGCAGGGCGAGCCGCCCGACGTCACCGAGCCCGACGGCCAGCGCCAGACCATGATCGGCAACTGCCCCGCCATGCAGGTGGTCTACACCCGCATTCGCAAGGCGGCCCCCGCCGATGTCACGGTGCTGGTGCAGGGCGAGTCGGGCACCGGCAAGGAGCTGGTGGCCCGGGCCCTGCACCAGCAGAGCCGACGCGCCGCCGCGCCGCTGGTCTGCGTCAACTGCGCGGCCATCCCCGAGACGCTGATCGAGTCCGAGCTGTTCGGCCACGAGAAGGGCGCCTTCACCGGCGCCAGCGCCGCGCGCACCGGCCTGGTCGAGGCCGCCGACGGCGGCACCCTGTTCCTCGACGAGATCGGCGAGCTGCCGCTGGACGCCCAGGCTCGGCTTCTGCGCGTGCTGCAGGAGGGCGAGATCCGCAAGATCGGCTCGGTGGAGACCCGCCACGTGGACGTGCGCCTGATCGCCGCCACCCACCGCGACCTGCAGAGCCTGTCGAAGACCGGCGAGTTTCGCCTCGATCTCTACTATCGCCTCAACGTGATGCAGATCGACCTGCCCTCGCTGCGCGAACGCGACGACGACATCCTGCAGATCGCCGACGTGCTGCTGGAAAAGGCCTGCCGGCGTCACGAGCGCGAGGGCCTGCGGCTCTCCCGAGCCGCCCGCCGCACCATCCGCGACTACCCCTGGCCCGGCAACGTGCGCGAGCTGGAGAACGCCCTGGAACGCGGCGTCATCCTCGCCGAGGGCCACCTGATCCACCCCGACGACCTGGGGCTCGCCACCGCGCCCCGGCCCCCCGTCGAGCCGCCCGTCGCGGCCCCGAGCCCGCCGCCTCCGGCGGCGCCGGAGCCGAGCGAGGAGGACGACCTCTCCCTGGAGGACTACTTCCAGCACTTCGTGCTCGAGCACCAGGACCAGATGAGCGAGACCGAGCTCGCCCAGAAGCTCGGCATCAGCCGCAAGTGCCTGTGGGAGCGGCGCCAGCGCCTAGGCATCCCGCGCAAGAAGAGCCCGCGACGCAGCGCGGGATGACGCCGCCGGGCCATACGACCTTTAGCCATACGACCATAGTGCAAGCGCCCGCGGCCGACACCGCGGGCGCCGTTTTTCCTCCGTCTGACCCGTGCCCTGCACCATTTGTTACCTTCCCACACAGCCATTGCCCCATGACGGGGCCAGATGGGTAACACTCCGCCGGCGCGGCACGACACCACCTCCTCGCCGCGTTTTCAAATTCATGTTTTATATAGATTTTTTTAGTAGTGGCACACCACCTGCTACTACCAGGCCAAGAAAAACAAATCCGGACGTCACACCGGGCCGACAACAACAACAAGGCTGCCAGGCGTGACAGGGCCCGACCCGACAACAACAACAAGCGACACGGGCCCCTATGACTTCGGCGCCTGCCGACAACAAGAACAGCAGCGGCACGGCGCGAGGCCTTCGAGGCGTAACAACAACAACAGACTGCTCGAAGCACCGGAGCCATCAGGACGCGACGCACCCAGAGACGGCCAACAACAATGACAAGGGCCAACGAGGTGCACTCCCGGCAACAATGCCAACAATCCGGGAGGAGGCATACTTTCATGCCGTCGTGGTTGGACTATTGTTTTGAATACGAGACGGTCGCCGTCAGGAACATCGACAACCATAACAACACTGCTTGCCTGAACCTCCTTGGTGACTGTGGTGCGTATTCAGGGCGATGCGCCATCACGAAGAAGAATCAGCTGCACGGATGCAGCATCCTGCATTGAAGGGGAGGCCACCGGCCTCCCCTTTCTCTCTCTGGTCCCTGTCGAGGGCCACGCCGCTCCTCCCATCCCCCGGGCATTGCCTCACCGCGCTTTGCAAGGTGTCAGTGGTCGGCTACACTCAACGCTTTTCCGCGTCCCGCGAGTCGATATCGCCGCATGATCAAAGGTTTTACCCGCTTTCTGCAGAGCCCGGGCCAGCACCTCAAGTCGCTGTTCGGCCCTCAGGATGCGCCGGCCGGCAGCACCGGTCCTCGCATCATCCCCCGCCAGGAACACCCGGTCTCGCGTCAGCACTTCAGTGACGCCTCCCTCAAGGTGCTCTATCGCCTGCACAATGCCGGCTTCCAGGCCTTCCTGGTCGGGGGGTGCATCCGCGACTCGCTGCTCGGCCACATGCCCAAGGATTTCGACGTCGCCACCGACGCCACGCCGGAGCAGGTCCGCGAGCTGTTTCGCAACTCGCGGATCATCGGCCGGCGCTTTCGCATCGTGCACGTGCGCTTCGGCCGCGAGGTGATCGAGGTCACCACCTTCCGCGGCAAGCCCAACGACGACCACGCCGACCATATCTCCCAGCAGTCCGACGACGGCCTGCTGCTGCGCGACAACGTCTGGGGCAACCTCGAGGAGGATGCCCTGCGCCGGGACTTCACGGTCAACGCGCTCTACTACAACATCGCCGACTTCTCGATCCACGACTTCGCCGACGGCGTGAAGGACATCGAGTCCCGCACCCTGCGACTGATCGGCGACCCGGCGACCCGCTATCGCGAGGATCCGGTGCGGATGCTGCGCGCGGTGCGCTTCGCCGCCAAGCTCGACTTCCACCTCGATCCGGCCACCGAGGCGCCGATCGACGAGGCGGCGCCACTGCTGCTGCAGATTCCGCCGGCCCGGCTGTTCGACGAGGTGCTCAAGCTGTTCATGGCCGGCCACGGGGTCGTCACCTTCCGGCTGCTGCGCCAGTACGGCCTGTTCGCGATGCTGTTCCCCGAGGCCGACGAGGCCATGGACGCGTTGCCCTGGGCCGAGCGCCTGGTCGAGCACGCCCTGGAGAGCACCGACCGCCGCATCCGCGAGGATCGCCCGGTGACGCCGGCCTTCCTGTTCGCCGCCCTGCTCTGGGCGCCCGTCCAGCAGCGCCAGGTCCGGCTCGAGGACGACGGCATGCCGGCGATCCCGGCGCTGCAGGCGGCCTCCCAGCAGGTGGTGTCGCGCCAGCTCCAGCACATCACCATTCCCAAGCGCTTCAGCCTGCCGATGCGCGACATCTGGGACCTCCAGCAGCGGCTGCCGCTGCGCCGGGGCAAGCGCGTCTTCCAGACCCGCGAGCACCCGCGCTTCCGCGCCGCCTACGACTTCCTGCTGGTGCGCGAGGCGGCGGGCGAACTCGAGCCGGGCCTCGGCGACTGGTGGACGGCCTTCCAGGACGCCGACGAGCACGAGCAGCGCCGCCTGCTGGGCAAGGTCGACGCCGATCCGGCCGGCACCCCCGCGCCTCGCAACAAGCGCCGGCGTCGCCGGCGTCGCCGCAAGCCGTCCAACAACGACTCATGAACCTCCCGCATCACGCCTGGATCGGGCTTGGCAGCAACCTCGACGGCCCCCGCGAGCACGTCGCGCGCGCCCTCGAGGAGCTCGACGGCCTGCCGCTGACGCGTCGCGTCGCCGCCTCGAGGCTCTATGCCAGCCGTCCGGTGGGGCCCGCCGACCAGCCCGACTACGTCAACGCCGTGGCCGAGCTGACGACGCGGCTCTCGCCGCTCGCCCTGCTCGATCAGCTGCAGGCCCTCGAACAGCGCCACGGCCGGGTGCGCGGCCGCCGCTGGGGCCCGCGTACCCTGGACCTGGACCTGCTGCTCTACGACGACCGCCGGCTGGCGCTGCCGCGCCTCACCCTGCCGCATCCGGAGATGGTCCGGCGCGCCTTCGTGCTGGTGCCGCTGGCCGAGCTGGCCCCGCGCCTCACCCTCGACGGCCGCTCGCTGGCGGGCCTCGCGGCGGAAGTCGATCGCGACGGGCTGGCGCCGGTGTTACCGGCCGACGGATGATCGCCCCCACACTGTTACCTATCGACACCCCTACGGGATTCGGGTAACAATCGCGGGTTACACCGAGGACGGCCCGCCAGAGGCCTCCCCCGACCAGACGATGAGAACACGCCATGAAAACCGTCACCCTGAGCACGCTCTCGACTCTCAAGCGCGCCGGTGAACCCTTCAGCTGCCTGACCGCCTACGACGCCTCCTTCGCGCGGGCGGCCGGCGAGGCCGGCATCGAGGTGCTGCTGGTGGGCGACTCGCTGGGCATGGTCCTGCAGGGGCACGCCAGCACCCTGCCGGTGACCCTCGACGACGTCTGCTATCACACCCGCTGCGTGGCCCGCGGCAAGGGCAAGAGCCTGCTGATGGTCGACCTGCCCTTCATGAGCAACACCAGCACCGAGCGCCTGCTGCAGGATGCCGGCGAGCTGATGCGGGCCGGCGCCGAGCTGGTCAAGGTCGAGGGCGAGGCGTGGATGGCCGAGGGCATCCGCGAGCTGACGCGCCGCGGCGTGCCGGTCTGCGCCCACCTCGGCCTGACGCCCCAGTCGGTCTACCAGCTGGGCGGCTACAAGGTGCAGGGCCGCGAGGCGGAGCAGGCGACCCGCATCCTCGAGGACGCCCGCACGCTGGTCGAGGCCGGCGCCTCGGTGATCCTGCTGGAGTGCGTGCCGGCGAGCCTCGGGCGGGCGGTAAGCGAGGCGCTGGAGGTGCCGGTGATCGGCATCGGCGCCGGCCCCGATACCGACGGCCAGATCCTCGTGATGCACGACGTGCTGGGGGTCACCCACGGCCGCGCGCCGCGCTTCGTCAAGAACTTCATGGCGGAGGCCGACGACATCCAGGGCGCCTTCCGCCGCTACCACGAGGACGTCAAGGCCCGCCGCTTCCCCGCCGAGGAGCACTGTTTCTGATGCGCACCCTGCACGAGATAGCCCCCCTGCGCGAGACCCTGGATGACGCCCGGCGTCGCGGCCAGCGCATCGCCTTGGTGCCGACCATGGGCAACCTCCACGAGGGCCACCTGGCGCTGGTGGCGGAGGCGCGCCGCCGGGGCGACGTGGTGGTGGCGACCATCTTCGTCAACCCGCTGCAGTTCGGCCCCGGCGAGGACCTGGACGCCTACCCGCGCACCCTCGCCGAGGACCAGACGAAGCTCGAGGCGGCCGGCTGCGATCTGCTGTTCGCGCCCGAGACCACCACGCTCTACCCCCGCGGCCTCGAGGCCCAGACCCGGGTCAGCGTGCCCGGGGTCAGCGAGGGGCTGTGCGGCGGCGACCGGCCCGGCCACTTCGACGGCGTGGCCACCGTGGTGACCATGCTCTTCCAGCTGGTGCAGCCCGACGTGGCCTGCTTCGGCGAAAAGGACTACCAGCAGCTGGCGGTCATTCGCCGCCTGGTGGCCGATCTGCACCTGCGGGTGGAGATCGTCGGCGTGCCGATCGTGCGCGCCGAGGACGGCCTGGCGCTATCCTCGCGCAACGGCTACCTGGACGCGGCGCAGCGCGCCGTCGCGCCGACCCTCTACGCCACCCTGTGCGCGCTGCGCACGGCGCTGGAGGCGGGCGCCACCCCCCACGACGTCCTGGCCGACGGCCTCGCCCGGCTGGAGGTGGCCGGCTTCGCGCCGGACTACCTGGAGCTGCGCGCCGCCGACCTGGGCCCGGTCGAGGCGACGACCCGCGAGGCCGTGCTGCTCGCCGCGGCTCGCCTGGGCCCGACCCGACTGATCGATAACCTGAGCCTGACCCTGCCGCGCTGACGGTGCGGCACGCGACCAGAGGAACCCCTCTCCCATGCAGACCATCATGCTCAAGGCCAAGCTGCACATGGCCCGCGTCACCCATGCCGTGCTCAACTACGAAGGCTCCTGCGCCATCGACGGAGAGCTGCTGGACATGGCCGGCATCCGCGAGAACGAACAGATCCAGATCTACAACGTCGAGAACGGCCAGCGCTTCACCACCTATGCCATCCGCGCCGAGGAGGGCTCGCGGATCATCTCGGTGAACGGCGCGGCCGCCCACCTCGCCACCGAGGGGCAGCGCGTGATCATCTGCAGCTACGCCCACTACAGCGAGGCGGAGCTCGACGCCCACCAGCCGGCCCTGGTCTACCTCCAGGAAGGCAACGTCGTCAGCCACACCAGCAACGCCATCCCGGTGCAGCTGGCCTGACGCCTGCCGGGCACCCCGCCGGGGTGCCCCCCTCCCGCCGCACACGCTGCGCGCTCGCCTCGCCGGCCATCGCCGTGCCCTCTCGCTTCCCCCTCGCTGCCCCCTCGCTGCCTGCCCCACCCCCCGCGCCCTGCTGCCCCCCGAGGCTCATACGGCCATGGGAGCATTGCCGCGACGCACAATACTCCCCTATGCTGAGGGCTCGGCCCTGTCCGAGACGCCATCGACCGCAGGGTGCCCTCCGGACACGGCCGCCCGTCCGCTACCTATTCTTCAGGAGTATCCCGCATGCAAGACGTGGTGATCGTTGCTGCACGCCGTACCGCCGTCGGCACCTTCGGCGGTTCCCTGGCCGGCATCCCCGCCAGCGACCTGGGCGCGCATGTCATCAAGGACATCCTGTCCACCACCGGCGTCCCCGGCGACCAGGTCGACGAGGTGCTGCTCGGCCAGGTGCTGACCGCCGGGGTCGGCCAGAACCCCGCCCGCCAGGCGAGCATCAAGGCCGGGCTGCCGGACGCGGTGCCCGCCATGACCATCAACAAGGTCTGCGGCTCCGGCCTCAAGGCCCTGCACCTGGCGACCCAGGCGATCCGCTGCGGCGACGCCGAGCTGATCATCGCCGGCGGCCAGGAGAACATGTCCGCCTCGCCCCACGTGCTGCCCAACTCGCGCAGCGGCCAGCGCATGGGCGACTGGAAGGCCATCGACAGCATGGTCCACGACGGCCTGTGGGACGCCTTCAACGACTACCACATGGGCATCACCGCCGAGAACCTGGCCGAGAAGTACGGCATCACCCGTGAGCAGATGGACGAGTTCGCCGCCGGCTCCCAGCAGAAGGCCGCCGCCGCCATCCGCGAGGGCAAGTTCAAGGGGCAGATCGTCCCGGTCGAGATTCCCCAGCGCAAGGGCGACCCGGTGGTCTTCGACACCGACGAGGGCCCGCGCGACGTGACCGCCGAGAAGCTCGCCGGCATGCGCCCCGCCTTCAAGAAGGACGGTACCATCACCGCCGGCAACGCCTCCTCGATCAACGATGGCGCCGCCGTGGTCATGCTCTGCTCCGCCGAGAAGGCCAAGGCGCTGGGCCTCGAGCCGCTGGCGCGCATCAAGGCCTACGCCAACGCCGGCGTCGACCCCAAGATCATGGGCATCGGCCCGGCCCCGGCGACCCGTCGCTGCCTGGAGAAGGCCGGCTGGAGCCTGGACGACCTGGACCTGGTCGAGGCCAACGAGGCCTTCGCCGCCCAGGCGCTCTCGGTCAACAAGGAGCTCGGCTGGGACGCCGACAAGGTCAACGTCAATGGCGGCGCCATCGCCATCGGCCACCCCATCGGCGCCTCCGGCTGCCGCATCCTGGTGACCCTGGTGCACGAGATGATCGCCCGGGACGCCAAGAAGGGCCTGGCGACACTGTGCATCGGCGGCGGGCAGGGCGTGGCCCTCGCCATCGAGCGCTAAGCCGCGCTGCGCGCGAGCTGCAAGCTGCAAGCTGCACAGAGCGTGCCCCGAGCTGGATGCTCGGGGCACGTTTTTTATCGCCTCGCGACACACCACAACAAGAAACCGCCGCCGGGGGTAACCCCGGCGGCGGTTTTCCTTGCGCCTTGCAGCTTATGGCTCGGCGCTTACAGCTCGGGATCGGCGGCCGCTTCGGCCTCGAAGGCGGCCTTCTCTTCCGGGGTGATCTCCTTGATGGTGAGCTTCACCCGGTTGCGGTTGTCGATGTCGAGCACCTTGACGATGGGCTCGTCGCCCTCGTTGAGGAAGTCGCGCACGTCGTTGACCCGCTCCGGCACGATCTGGGAGATGTGCACCAGGCCGTCGGTGCCCGGCATGATGTTGACGAAGGCGCCGAAGTCGGCGATGCGCACCACCTTGCCGCGGTAGAGCTTGCCGATCTCGGGCTCGGCGGTGATCGCGAGCACGGTGTCGATGGCCGCCTTGGCCGCCGACTTGTCCTCGGCGTAGATGCGCACGGTGCCGTCGTCGTCCAGGTCGATGGAGGCGCCGGTGTCCTCGCAGATCTTGCGGATGGTGGCGCCGCCCTTGCCGATGACGTCGCGGATCTTCTCCGGGTCGATCTTGAGGGTCGCCATGGAGGGCGCGTTCTCGGAGACCTCGGCGCGGCTCTGGGCGATCACGGTGTTCATCTGCTCGAGGATCTGCTGGCGGGCGTCGTAGGCCTGCTGCAGCGCCTGCTCCATGATCTCCTCGTTGATGCCCTCGATCTTGATGTCCATCTGCAGGGCGGTGACGCCCTCGGCGCTGCCGGCCACCTTGAAGTCCATGTCGCCGAGGTGGTCCTCGTCGCCGAGGATGTCGGTGAGCACGGCGAAGCCGTCGTCATCCTTGACCAGGCCCATGGCGATGCCGGCCACCGGCGCCTTCATCGGCACGCCGGCGTCCATCAGCGCGAGCGACGAGCCGCACACGGAGGCCATGGAGCTGGAGCCGTTGGACTCGGTGATCTCGGAGACCACGCGGATGGTGTAGGGGAAGTCCGCCTCGTCGGGCAGCATCGCCTGCACGCCGCGGCGCGCCAGGCGGCCGTGACCGATCTCGCGGCGCTTGGGCCCGCCCATGAAGCCGGCCTCGCCCACGCTGTACGGAGGGAAGTTGTAGTGCAGCAGGAAGCGATCCTTGCGCTCGCCTTCCAGCGACTCGATCAGCTGGGAGTCGCGCAGGGTGCCCAGCGTCGCCACCACGATGGCCTGGGTCTCGCCGCGGGTGAAGATCGCCGAGCCGTGGGTCTTGGGCAGGCTGCCGACCTCGATGGAGAGCGGACGCACGGTCTTGTGGTCGCGGCCGTCGATGCGCGGCTCGCCCTTGACCACCCGCGAGCGCACCACGCGCTTCTCGAGGCTGGCGAAGGCGCCCTTCACCTCGTCGGCGCCGAACTGGCCCTCGTCCTCGCCGGCGAGCTGCTCGACCGCCTGGTCCTTGAGGGCGGAGAGCGCGTCCTGGCGCGCCATCTTGTCGGTGACGCGGTAGGCCTCGCCGACCTTGGCCTCGAAGGCCTCGGCCATCGCCTGCTTGAGGGCGACGTTCTCGGCGGGCGCCTGCCAGTCCCACTTCGCCTTGCCGGCCTCGGCGGCCAGCTCGTTGATGGCGGTGATGGCGACCTGCATCTCCTGGTGGGCGTAGAGCACGGCGCCCAGCATCTCGTCCTCGAGCAGCTCCTTGGCCTCGGACTCGACCATCAGCACCGCCTTCTCGGTGCCGGCGACGACCATGTTGAGCTCGGAGTCGACCAGCTCCTCGACGGTGGGGTTGAGGAAGTAGCCGTTCTCCTCGGTGAAGCCCACCCGCGCGGCGCCGATCGGGCCGTTGAAGGGCACGCCGGAGATCGCCAGGGCCGCGGAGGTACCGATCATCGCCGCGATGTCCGGGTCGTGGTTGCGGTCGGTGGAGAGCACCGAGCAGACCACCTGCACCTCGTTCATGAAGCCCTTGGGGAAGAGCGGACGGATCGGGCGGTCGATCAGGCGCGAGGTGAGGGTCTCCTTCTCGGTGGGACGCCCCTCGCGCTTGAAGAAGCCACCGGGAATCTTGCCGACGGCGTAGGTCTTCTCCTGGTAGTGGACGGAGAGCGGGAAGAAGGGCTGGGCCGGGTTGGCCTCCTTCTTGGCCACCACGGTGCACAGCACCACGGTGTCGTCCATGGTGACCATCACGGCACCGGTGGCCTGGCGGGCGATGCGCCCGGTTTCCAGGGTGACGGTGCTGCGACCGTACTGAAATGTCTTCTTGACCGGATTCACGGCGACTTCCTTCAACGTTACTTTTCTGTGTTTGGGTCGTTTTGACTCGCCGACCATTTTAGGGCGTGACGCCCGCCGGGACCACCAGGCGGCGACATTTCCGCGCCGGCTTTGGCGGGGCTGACCCAGCGATATCGCCGCCACCAACGCAAAACGGGCAGCCCGAAGGCTGCCCGTTTTGACGTCTGCGTCAGAAAAGGAGGAATTCGCGTCACGAGCGACGGGAGGCTGGTCGCCGCCGGAGCGCAGGAACCGGAATGTAGCCTGCTACATGAGGATTCCGAGCACCGCCGGCGGCCAGGCTATCGAGCGCAGTAGCGAATTACCCTTTTCTTTAGCGACGCAGGCCCAGACGCTGGATAAGCGACTGATAGCGCTCGAAGTCCTTGCGCTTCAGGTAGTCCAGCAGCTTGCGGCGCTGGTTGACCATGCGGATCAGGCCACGACGGGAGTGGTGATCCTGCTTGTTGGTCTTGAAGTGATCCTGCAGGCCATCGATGTTGGCGCTCAGCAGGGCCACCTGCACCTCGGGGGAACCGGTGTCGTTGTCGCCACGACCGTACTCGCTGACGATTGCGGACTTCTGCTCGGCTGTCAGTGCCATCTGTCTCTCCAGTAAGCAATATGCTTGAAGTTGAATGTATGAGACCACGCATATTTGCAGTCTCGGGCGTCTCTTCCTTCACTCGGCTGCGGTGCTCAGCAGCCGCTTCGGCGCCACCTCCTGTGGCCCCGTCACCGTGGCGAGGCCGAGGAAGGCCTCACCGCGATAGAGTCTGGCGGTCTCGCCCTCGGCGAGCCCGCAGGCCTCGACCCGGGCCGACTGGCCGTGGGTCAGGCGTCCCGCCGCCTCGGCGTCGACGTCGAGGCGCGGCAGGTGATCGACCAGCACGTCCACGGGCAGCAGCACCGCCTCGCGCGCGGTCTGGTCGGCCAGGGCCTCGAGCGCGGCGACATCCTGCATGCCGTCGCTCGTGAAGGGCCCGGTCGCCAGCCGCCGTAGCGCGCTGATGTGGGCCCCGCACCCCAGGGCGCGGCCGATGTCCTCGGCCAGCGTGCGGATATAGGTGCCCTTGCTGACGCGGACCTCCAGCTCGAAGGCCTCGGCCTCGCAGGCGAGAAGCCGGGCATCATACACCGTCACGCGGCGGGCTGCACGCTCGATCGTCTTGCCCTCGCGGGCCAGTTCGTAGAGCTTGCGGCCCTGGTGCTTGAGCGCCGAATACATCGGCGGCACCTGCTCGATCTCGCCGCGGAAGCGGTCCAGCACGCCCTCGATATCGGCCTCGGTGAGCCGCGGCACCGCGTGACGCTCGATCACCGCGCCCTCGGCGTCGCCGCTGTCGGTGACCACGCCGAGCTCCACCCGGGTGCGGTAGACCTTGTCAGCCTCGAGCAGGTGGGCGGAGAACTTGGTCGCCTCGCCGAAGCAGACCGGCAGCAGGCCGGTGGCCATGGGATCCAGGGTCCCGGTATGGCCGGCCTTCTGCGCCTGGAACAGGCGCCGCGCCCGCTGCAGGGCGTGGTTGCTGGACGCGCCGGCGGGCTTGTCCAGCAGCAGCACGCCGTTCACCGGCAGTCCGCGACGTCGCCGTGCCATCAGTCCCGCTCGCTCCCGCTCTGCTCGGCGGCGTCTTCGTCCGGCGCCTCGCCGTGCTGGGCCTGGTCGCTGGCCACCGCCTCGTCGATCAGCGACGACAGCCGCTGGCCGCGCACCACGCTCTCATCGTAGTGGAAGCGCAGCTCCGGGACATGGCGCAGCTTGATGCGCCGGGCGATCTGGCTGCGCAGGAAACCGGCGGCGCGCTTGAGCACCGCCAGGTTCTCCTTGATGCGCTCGGGTTCCTGCTCACCCAGCAGGGTCACGTGGACATCGGCATAGCCGAGGTCGCGACTGACCTCGACGCCGCTGACGGTGACCATGCCCAGGCGCGGGTCCTTGACCTCGCGCTGGATGAGCACCGCCAGCTCCTTCTGGAGCTGGTCGGCCACCCGGTCGGTACGCTTGAACTCGCGCATGATCGGCTCCTCGAGCGGTTAGAGCGTCCGCTCGACCTTGACCTGGTCGAAGACCTCGATCTTGTCGCCGACCTGGACGTCGTTGTAGTTCTTCACGCCGATGCCGCACTCCATGCCGTTGCGCACTTCCTGGACGTCGTCCTTGAAGCGGCGCAGGGACTCGAGCTCGCCCTCGTAGATCACCACGTTGTCGCGCAGCACGCGGATCTTCTTGTTGCGATGCACGGTGCCCTCGACGACCATGCAGCCGGCCACGGCGCCGATCTTCGGCGCGCGGAAGACGTCGCGGACCTCGGCCACGCCGACGATCTCTTCCTTCCACTCCGGGGCCAGCATGCCGCTCATGGCCTGCTTGACCTCGTCAATCAGCTGGTAGATCACGCTGTAGTAGCGCAGATCCAGGCCTTCACGCTCGATGATCTCGCGGGCCGCGGCGTCGGCACGCACGTTGAAGCCGACCACGATGGCATCACTGGCCAGCGCCAGGTTGGCGTCGGTACCGGTGATGCCGCCCACGCCGGAGGAGACCACGGCCACCTCGACCTCGTCCGTGGAGAGCTCCTCGAGGGCGCTCTTGATCGCCTCCAGCGAGCCCTGCACGTCGGCCTTGAGCACGATGTTGAGCTTGGCGGCGACGTCCTGGCCCATCTGGCTGAACATGTTCTCCAGCTTGGCCTTCTGCTGACGCGCCAGGCGCACCTCGCGGTACTTGCCCTGACGGAAGTTGGCGACCTCGCGGGCCTTCTTCTCGTCGGCCAGCACCATGAAGTCGTCACCCGCCTCGGGGGTGCCGTCCAGGCCCTGGATCTCCACCGGGGTGGAGGGGCCGGCCTCGTCGACCTGCTTGCCCAGCTCGTTGGTCAGCGCGCGCACGCGGCCGTAGTGCAGGCCGGCGAGCACGATGTCGCCCTTCTTCAGGGTGCCGTTCTGGACCAGCACGGTGGCCACCGGGCCGCGGCCCTTGTCCAGGCGCGACTCGACCACCACGCCCTTGCCGGGCGCCTCGGGGACGGCCTTGAGCTCGAGCACCTCGGAGACCAGCTGGATCGACTCCAGCAGCGCCTCGATGCCTTCACCGGTGTGCGCGGAGACGTGCACGAACTGGGTGTCGCCGCCCCACTCCTCGGAGATGACGCCGTGCTGGGAGAGCTCGTTCTTGACCCGGTCCGGATCGGCGCCCGACTTGTCGATCTTGTTGACCGCGACCACCATCGGGACCTCGGCGGCCTTCGAGTGCTCGATGGCCTCGATGGTCTGGGGCATGACGCCGTCGTCGGCGGCCACCACCAGCACCACCACGTCGGTGGCCTTGGCACCGCGGGCACGCATGGCGGTGAACGCCGCGTGGCCCGGGGTATCCAGGAAGGTCACGCCGCCGTGGTCGTCTTCCACGTGGTAGGCGCCGATGTGCTGGGTGATGCCGCCGGCTTCGCCGGTGGCCACCTTGGCCTTGCGGATGTAGTCGAGCAGCGAGGTCTTGCCGTGGTCGACGTGACCCATGACGGTCACGACCGGCGAACGGGTGATCTCCTCGCCCTCGTAGGAGATGCCCTCGAGGACCTCGGTCTCCAGCGCATCGTCCTTGACCAGCTTGGGCGTGTGGCCCATCTCCTCGACCACGATGGCCGCGGTGTCCTGATCGATGGTCTGGTTGATGGTCACCGCCGCGCCCATGGTGAACATGGCCTTGATGACCTCGTTCGCCTTGATCGACATCTTGTCGGCCAGGTCGGCGACGCTGATCGATTCGGGGATGGAGACCTCGCGGACGATCGGCTGGGTCGGCTTCTGGAAGCCGTGCTTGCCGCCGCCCTGGCTGCCGCCCCCGCGACGACCGCCGCGACGCTCGGCGCGCTTGGCCTTCTTGCCGCCCCGGCGACGCTCCTCGCGATCGCCACGATCGTCGTCGCGATCGTCACGGCCCTTCTTGCCGGCCTTGCCGCTGGCCTTCTTGACCGCGGCGCGACGCGGCTCGCCACGCCCCTCCTTGGGGGGCGCCGGCGGCTCGTCGGTGGACGGCTGGGTCTCGAGCTCCGGCACCGGGATCGCCGGCTCGCTGGCGGCCTTCTCGGCCTCCAGCTTGGCGGCGGCCTCGCGCGCGGACTCCTCGGCGGCACGCGCCTTGGCCTCCTCGGCCTCGCGGGCGTCCTTGGCGGCCTGGGCCTGCTGGGAATCGGCCATGTCGCCGACCAGCTGGCGCGGCCCGGCGTCGACCTCGGGCTGCTCGGCCGGCTTCTCTTCCTCGCGCTTGACGTAGGTGCGCTTCTTGCGCACCTGCACCTCGATGCTCTTGCCGCGCTCGCCGGTCTTGATGCGGCTGCGCGTCTTGCGCGTCAGGGTGATGCGGTTCTTCGCCGCCCCGGCGCCGCTGCCGCCGTGACTCTTGGTGAGATAGTCGAGCAGCTGGCGCTTGTCCTCCTCGGACACGGCGTCGTTCTCGGCCTTCTGGCCAAGCCCTGCTTCCTTCATCTGCTCCAGCAGGCGAGGCACGTCGCGCCCCACCTTCGCTGCAAAATCCTTAACGGTCATTTCTGACATTACGACCCTCCTCAGCCCGTGACCCGTTTACTGTTCGTTCTCGAACCATGGCGCACGGGCAGTCATGATCAGTGCCGCGGCGCGCTCCTCGTCGATCCCCTCGATGTCGGTCAGATCATCGACGGACTGCTCGGCCAGGTCCTCCATGGTGACAATGCCCCGACTGGCCAGAATGAAGGCCAGGTGACGCTCCATGCCGTCCATCTCCAGCAGGTCGTCGGCCGGCTGGGCGCCGTCGAGTTCCTCCTCGGAGGCGATGGCGAGGTTCAACAACTCGTCCTTGGCGCGAGCGCGCAGCTCTTCAATGAGATCCTCGTCGAACTCCTCGATCTCGAGCATCTCCTCGACCGGCACATAGGCGACCTCCTCCAGGGAGGTGAAGCCCTCGTCCACCAGCAGGCGCGCCACGTCCTCGTCGATGTCCAGGTGCTGGATGAAGTGCTCGACGAGGCTATCCACTTCCTGGTCGCGCTTGGCCTCGGCCTCCTCCTCGGTCATGACGTTGAGACGCCAGCCGGTCAGCTCGGAGGCCAGGCGCACGTTCTGGCCGCTGCGGCCGATGGCCTGGGCCAGGTTGTCCTCGGCGACGGCCACGTCCATGGCGTGGGACTCCTCGTCGACGAGGATCGAGGCGACATCGGCCGGTGCCATGGCGTTGATCACCAGCTGGGCGGGATTGTCGTCCCACAGCACGATGTCGACCCGCTCGTTCTGCAGCTCCGAGGAGACCGCCTGCACGCGCGAGCCGCGCATGCCGACGCAGGCGCCGACCGGATCGATGCGGCGGTCGTTGGTCTTGACCGCGATCTTGGCCCGGGAACCCGGGTCGCGTGCCGCGCCCTTGATCTCGATGAGCTGCTCGGCGATCTCCGGCACCTCGATGCTGAACAGTTCGATGATCAGCTCCGGGCAGGTGCGCGAGAGGATCAGCTGGGCGCCGCGGGCCTCGGCATCGACCTTGACCAGCAGCGCGCGGACCCGCTCGTTCATGCGGTAGCGCTCGCCGGGGATCATCTCGCTGCGCGGCAGGAACGCCTCGGCGTTCTCGCCCAGGTCAATGATCAGGCCGTCGCGGGTGGTCTTCTTGACGATGCCGGCGACCAGCTCGCCCTCGCGCTCGGCGTAGAGGCGCACCACCTCGGCACGCTCGGCCTCGCGCACCTTCTGCACGATGACCTGCTTGGCGGTCTGGGCGGCGATGCGACCGAAGGCGGCGTTCTCGATGCGCTCCTCGACCACGTCCCCGAGCCCCAGGGGCGGGTCGCGGCGCTCGGCGTAGGAGAGCTTGATCTGGGCGTCGGGCCCGTCGAAGTCGTCGTCCTCGACCACCTCCCAGCGGCGGAAGGTCTCGTAGTCGCCCGTTTGGCGATCGATGTGCACGCGCACGCTGGCTTCCTCGTCTTCGAAGCGCTTGCGCGATGCACTGGCCAGGGCCGCCTCGACGGCCTCGAAGATCACCTCGCGGGAGACCCCCTTCTCGTTGGAGATCGTGTCGACGACCGCCAGAATTTCTTTACTCATGCCTTAGCCTCGCCAGTGAACCTGTCCTTATACACCGAGCTCGTCACGTGAACTGCGGGACGACCCGCGCCTGATCGATGCCCTCGATGGGAAAGCAATACTCCTCGCCGTCGACCTGCAGCAGCACCTCGTCGTTCTCGATACCCGCCAGCAGCCCCTTGAACTTGCGCCGACCGTCGAAGGGCGCGCGCAGCTTGATGGTGACCACATGGCCGGCATACCGAGCGAACTGCTCGAGGGTGAAGAGCGGTCGATCCATGCCCGGCGAGGAGACTTCCAGTCGATACTCGCCCGGCACCGGGTCCTCGACATCGAACACCGCGCTGATCTGACGACTGACGTCGGCGCAGTCGTCCACGCTTATCCCGTTCTCGTGGTCGATGTAGATCACCAGGCGGGAGTGTTTGCCCTGGGACAGATGGTCGATGCCCCAGAGGTCGAACCCCATGGCCGAGACCACCGGTTCGATCAGCGCATGCAGCGCAGCGTCCTTGATTGCCACGGAAGAAAGCTCCTACAGCCGTTGCATCAGGCACCTGGCCGGGAGTTGAGAGAAGAGTCAGGTGGCTGATTGGCGTTGCCCGAGCAGCGCCACCGGCATCTCCGGTGGGCAAGCTGCTAACAAAAAGCCCCTTCACAGGAAGGGGCTTTTACAAGAAACCTGTATACCACTTCGGCACTATGACACGCCCCTGATGCTGCGCATGCCTGCCAAGAAGATGGTAGCGGGGACCGGATTTGAACCGATGACCTTCGGGTTATGAGCCCGACGAGCTACCAGACTGCTCCACCCCGCATCAATCTAGGTCGGTGATTGTAAGCCCACATGACCTGCTGGTCAAGCGGCAACACCGCATTCTGCCAATCCTGCTTCGAAGGCGCGAAAGGTTCGCTTGCTTCGAGTTGGTGCCGAAGGCGGGACTTGAACCCGCACGACCATAAGGTCACTACCCCCTCAAGATAGCGTGTCTACCAATTCCACCACTTCGGCATCGGGGAGGCTGGATGAGACGACTCAGTCGCCGCTTTCCTCCAGCACTGGCGCAGTATTATCCATACCACTGCTGCCGTCGTCAAGGGTCGGAACGGCATTCTGCTGCTCGATCAGCTCGGCATCGGGAATGCCGGCCTCAGGCGCATCGCCGGCCTGGGACGCGAAGTACGCCAGGGTCAGCGAGGTGGCGAAGAAGGCCGCGGCCAGAACGCCGGTGAACTTCGCCAGGAAATTACCGCTGCCCCGCGAGCCGAACACGGTCTGGGAGGCACCGCCGCCGAAGGCGGCACCGGCTTCGGCGCCCTTGCCCTGCTGCAGCAGGATCAGGACGACCAGGGCGATGGCGATCGCCACGTGGGTCATGAGAATGGCAACTTGCATGGGTTCAACCTGCTGACTGACAAATGGCTAGGAAATCGTCGACCTTGAGGGAGGCTCCCCCCACCAGGCCGCCGTCGATGTCGGGCTGGGCGAGCAGCTCGGCGGCATTATCCGCCTTCATGCTGCCGCCGTACAGCAGACGCATGCCGTCGGCGAGCGTCGCGTCGTAGCGCGCCAGCCGCGCGCGAAGGGCGGCGTGGACCGCCTGCGCCTGCTCGGGAGTCGCGGTGCGGCCGGTGCCGATCGCCCAGACCGGCTCGTAGGCGACGATCAGGCGCGGCCGCTCGTCCGCCGCGAGGGCCTCGACGACCGCCTCGAGCTGGCCCAGCACCACCGCCTCGGTGCGTCCGGCCTCGCGCTCCTCGAGGGTCTCGCCGACGCACAGCACCGGAGTGAGCCCCTCGTGAAGGGCGGCCCTGACCCGTGCCAGCACCGCCGCGTCATCCTCACCGAAGAGGGCGCGGCGCTCGGAGTGGCCGACCAGCACCAGGCGGGCGCCGCACTCGCGCAGCATGGCACCGCTGACTTCGCCGGTGAAGGCGCCGGCGGGGCGATCGCTGAGGGTCTGGGCGCCCACCGTCACGGCGGTCTTGCCCAGCGCCTGGCCCGCGGCCCCCAGATAGGGGAAGGGCACCATCAGGGCCACCTCGACGTTCACGGGCAGGGAGACACCGGCGAAGGCCCGGCCGAACTCCTCGACCAGGGACAGGGAACCGTTCATCTTCCAGTTCCCGGCGATCAGCGGCATGCGCATGGAGCTTCCTCTTTCAAGGTGGTGCGAAATGGTATAGGAGGGGCCCCATCAAGACAACCAGAGCCCCCTCGACCGGCCCGGAGCAGCCAGGCCCCGCGCCCGGCCACTCAGCCGAGCAGCGCCTGGACGTCATCGGCCAGGCGCCGCGCCAGCCCGTCGACGTCCAGGTGCGCCCGGCCCTCGACCATCACGCGGATCAGCGGCTCGGTGCCCGAGGCACGCAGCAGCACGCGGCCCTGGTCGCCGAGCTCCGCCTCCAGGGCACTGACCGCCTGCTTGAGCGACGCCTGCTCCAGCAGCGCCTTGGCGTCGCTGCCCGGCGTCAGGCGCACGTTGACCAGTGCCTGGGGGGCCTTCTCCAGCCCAGCGAGCAGGCGGCCCAGCGACTCGCCCTCGCGCACCATGATCGCCAGCACCTGCAGCGCCGAGACGATGCCGTCGCCGGTGGTCTGCACGTGGCCGCAGACGATGTGACCCGAGGACTCGCCGCCCAGCTGCCAGCCGTTGGCCGCCAGGCGCTCCATGACGTAGCGGTCGCCGACCTTGGCGCGCTCGAAGGGGATCTCGAGGGACTCCATGGCGGTGGCGAGGCCGAAGTTGGACATCAGGGTGCCCACCACGCCGCCGTTCAGGTCGCCCCGGGCCTGGCGGTCGCGGGCGATCAGGTAGAGGATGTCGTCGCCGTCGATCTCGCGGCCATCGGCATCCACCAGCAGCACCCGGTCGCCGTCGCCGTCGAAGGCCACGCCGAGGTCGGCGCCCTGCTCGACGACCGCCTGGCTCAGGGCCTGGGGATGGGTTGAGCCCACCGCCTGGTTGATGTTGAGGCCGTCGGGCGCGGCGCCGATCAGGCTGACCTCGGCGCCCATCTCGCGAAACACGCTGGGGGCGATGTGGTAGGTGGCCCCGTGGGCGCAGTCGATCACCATCTTCAGCCCGTGCAGGCTGACCCGGTCGGGGATGGTCGACTTGCAGAACTCGATGTAGCGGCCCGGGGCGTCGTCGACCCGCATCGCCTTGCCCAGCCGGGATGGCCCCACGGTGGTCAGCGGCTCCTCGAGCATCGCCTCGATCTCGGCCTCGACCTCGTCGCCCAGCTTGGTACCGGCGGCGGAGAAGAACTTGATGCCGTTGTCCTGGAAGGGGTTGTGCGAGGCCGAGATGACGATGCCGGCGTCGGCGCGGAAGGTGCGGGTCAGGTAGGCGATGGCCGGCGTCGGCATCGGCCCCAGCAGCATCACGTCGACGCCGGCGGCGGAAAGCCCGGACTCCAGGGCCGACTCGAACATGTAGCCGGAGATCCGCGTGTCCTTGCCGATCATCACCCGCGCCCGCCCGGTCTCGCGGGTTAGCACGCGGCCGGTGGCCCAGCCCAGCTTGAGCATGAAGTCGGCGGTGATGGGGGGCTCCCCCACGGTCCCGCGGATGCCGTCGGTGCCAAAGTAGCGTCTAGTCATGCGAAGCGCCTTCCTCGAGTACGGCCCAGGTCATGTTCACCGCGTCCACGTGGGGCCCCACGTCGTGAACGCGCAGGATACGCGCGCCGCGCTCCACCGCCATGGCGGAGAGCGCCAGGCCGCCGGCGAGACGCTCCTCCACCGGTCGGCCCAGCACCTTGCCGATCATGCTCTTGCGCGACATGCCGACGAGCAGCGGCAGGCCGAACTCGCCCAGGCGATCCATCTGCTTGAGCAGGCGCAGGTTGTGCTCCACCGTCTTGGCGAAGCCGAAGCCGGGATCGAGCAGCAGGCGCTCGCGGCGCAGCCCGGCGGCCTCGCAGGCCGCCACCCGCTCGGCCAGGAAGTCGGCCACGGCCTCCTCGACCGGCGCGTCATAGTGCGGGTCCTGCTGCATGTCGCCGGGCTCGCCCAGCATGTGCATCAGGCACACCGGCAGGCCGCTGGCGATCGCCGCCGACATCGCCCCCTCGCGGCGCAGGTTGCGCACATCATTGATCATGCCGGCCCCGGCCTGGGCCGACGCGCTCATCACCTCGGGCGTGCTGGTGTCCACCGAGACCAGGGCGTCGAACTCGCGCACCAGCGCCTCGACCACCGGCACCACCCGATCCAGCTCCTGCTGGGGCGGCACCGGCTCGGCGCCCGGGCGCGTGGACTCGCCGCCCACGTCGATGATCGCGGCCCCCTCGGCGAGCATCCGCTCGGCATGGCGCAGGGCATCGTCCGGCACCGCGTGGCGGCCGCCGTCGGAGAAGGAGTCGGGCGTGACGTTGAGGATCCCCATGACGCGGGGAAAGGCGAGGTCGAGGCGGTGCCGGCCGCACTGCAGGTAGGTCGCTGTGCTGGTATCCATCGTCTTCCTGTTGATCGAACGGCAAAGGCGCCCCGCAGGGCGCCTGAGAGTACTGCCGGGGCGGCTCAGCTGCCGGCCGGGCCGCCCAGCGGGTCGGAGGGGCGACGCGAGGGGGTATCGTCATCCTCGGCATCGTCGCTCGCCGCCGGACCGGCCTCGGCCCGGGGCTCGCCGCCGGTGGGCGCGCCGCCGCTCGGGTCGTCCCAGCCCTCGGGGGGACGCGGATCGCGGCCTTCCATGATGTCCTTGAGCTGATTGGAGTCGATGGTCTCGTACTTCATCAGCGCGTCGGCCATGGCGTCCAGCTTGTCGCGGTTCTCCTCGAGGATCCGCTGGGCCTGCTCGTAGCAGCCGTCGATGATCTTGCGCACCTCCTTGTCGAGCTTGGAGGTGGTCTCGCCGGACTTGAGCTTGCCGCCCTGGCCGGGGCCGCCGAGGAACTGGTGGGACTCGTCCTCGTCGTACATGATCGGCCCCATCTCCTCGGAGAGGCCCCACTTGGCCACCATGTTGTGGGCAAGCTCGGTGGCGCGCTTGATGTCGTTGGAGGCCCCGGTGGTGACGCCGTTCGGCCCCAGGGTCATCTCCTCGGCGATGCGGCCGCCGAACAGCGAGCAGATCTGGCTGATGATCTGCTGGCGCGACAGGCTGTAGCGATCCTCCTCGGGGAGGAACATGGTCACGCCCAGCGCTCGGCCGCGGGGGATGATGGTCACCTTGTAGACCGGGTCGTGCTCCGGCATCACCAGGCCGATGATGGCGTGACCGGACTCGTGATAGGCGGTGTTGAGCTTCTCCTTGTCGGTCATGACCATGGACTTGCGCTCGGCGCCCATCATGATCTTGTCCTTGGCGAGCTCGAGCTCCTCCATGCCCACCAGGCGCTTGTTGCGGCGCGCGGCGAACAGGGCGGCCTCGTTGACCAGGTTGGCCAGGTCGGCGCCGGAGAAGCCGGGCGTGCCCCGGGCGATCAGCGACGGCTTGACGTCGTCGGCCAGCGGCACCTTGCGCAGGTGCACGTTGAGGATGTGCTCGCGGCCGCGGATGTCGGGCAGCCCCACCACCACCTGGCGGTCGAAGCGGCCCGGGCGCAGCAGCGCCGGGTCGAGCACGTCGGGCCGGTTGGTGGCGGCGATGACGATGATGCCCTCGTTGGCCTCGAAGCCGTCCATCTCGACCAGCAGCTGGTTCAGGGTCTGCTCGCGCTCGTCGTTGCCGCCGCCCATGCCGGCGCCCCGCGAACGGCCCACGGCGTCGATCTCGTCGATGAAGATGATGCAGGGCGACTGCTTCTTGGCCTGCTCGAACATGTCACGCACGCGGGAGGCACCCACGCCGACGAACATCTCGACGAAGTCGGAGCCGGAGATCGAGAAGAAGGGCACCTTGGCCTCGCCGGCGATCGACTTGGCGAGCAGCGTCTTGCCGGTGCCGGGCGGGCCGACCATCAGCACGCCGCGCGGGATGGTGCCGCCCAGGCGCTGGAACTTGGTCGGGTCGCGCAGGAAGTCGACCAGCTCCTCGACCTCCTCCTTGGCCTCGTCGCAGCCGGCGACGTCGGCGAAGGTGGTCTTGATCTGGTCCTGGGAGAGCAGCTTGGCCTTGGACTTGCCGAAGCTCATGGGCCCGCCCTTGCCGGCCCCGCCGCCCTGCATCTGGCGCATGAAGAACATGAAGATGGCCAGGATCAGCAGGATCGGGAAGCTCGCGATCAGCAGGCGCATCCACAGGCTCTGCTGCTCGGGCTCCTTGCCCACCACGGTGACGTCGTTGGCCAGCAGGTCATCCATCAGCTTGGGATCCTCCGCCGCCGGGCGGATGGTCCGGAACTGGGAACCGTCGCTGCGCTCACCACTGATGGTATAGCCATCGATGGTGACGCTCTTGACCTGCTGGTTCTGCACCTGCTGGACGAACTGGGAATAGTTCATCGCCTGGGGGGAACTGTCGACGCTGAAGTTGTTGAACACCGTCAGCAGCACCGCCGCGATGACCAACCACAGAATCAGGTTCTTCGCCATGTCGTTCAAGGGACTACCCTCATTGCAAGAATCTGTCGGCCGAAAATGCCTGGTCCTTCGACACTACATGAGCGGCACATGTTCAGCCAGCCTGGGGCCGGAGCGGGAATGCCGTCACTGTGACACAGTCGCGGCGTCCTGTCCGGCCATCGGCCCATTAGGCGCCGCCTATCGTGGCGGCGCCCCGTATTGCCGCCGAGGCCGAGCCTCAGCCGCGAAATCCTTCCGCCAGCAGGTAGACCTCCCGCGAGCGGGCCCGGGAGGCCTCCGGCTTGCGCGTCACTACCCGCGTGAAGCTGCCGCGCAGCTCCTTCAGGAACTCGTCGAACCCTTCGCCCTGGAAGACCTTGGCCAGGAAGGTACCGCCGGGGGAGAGCGTCTGGCGCGCCAGGTCCAGCGCCAGCTCCACCAGGTACATCGCCTGGGGCTGGTCGATGGCGGCCATCCCACTCATATTGGGGGCCATGTCCGACATCACAAGGTCGACCGGGCGATCGCCGAGGGTCGCGAGGATCGCCTCGAGCACGTGCTCCTCGGTGAAGTCGCCCTGGATGAAGTCGACGTCGGCCAGGGCATCCATCTCGAGGATGTCCGAGGCGATCACCACGCCGTTCGAGCCGACCTTCTCGGCGGCCACCTGGCTCCAGCCGCCCGGGGCGGCGCCCAGGTCGATCACGGTCATGCCGGACCGCAGCAGGCGGTCCTTTTCGTCCAGCGCCAGCAGCTTGTAGCTGGCGCGGCTGCGATAGCCGTCCTGCCAGCTCTGCTGCACGAAGCGATCATCGAAGTGCTCCTTCATCCAGCCCTTGCTGGTCTTGCTGGTGGAGGCCTTGCTGGCCGGCTTCTTGCCGGCAGCGCCCTTGGCGCGGGAAGCATGGGGACGTGCCACGGCATCACCTGTGAATGGCCATGAATGACAGGCAGTCGAGCGAAATCCGGGAAGACCCGAGGGAGGTGCGACGGGGTGCTGACCTGCGGACCCGGCCGGTGGAGAAGCAGGCGTGTCGGCTATGCGCTTTCGCCGCGGGGCGATTCGCCGTACCATGTGCGCTGCGCGCCAACCGGGAAGAAGCAAGATACCATGAGCTTGTCACAGGCACAAAAGAAAGCATTTCGCAGCATCGGCCACCATCTCGACCCCGTGGTCACCGTCGCCGAGAACGGTGCCTCCGAGGGGGTGATCGCCGAACTCGATCGAGCCCTGCGCGACCACGAGCTGGTCAAGGTCAAGCTCGCCCTGCCCGACCGCGACGACCGCGCGGCCATGCTCGAGGCGCTGGTCGAGTCGAGCGGCGCCGAGCTGGTGCAGAAGATCGGCAAGATGGCCCTGCTCTATCGCCACAACCCCAGGGTCAACCCGAAGCTCTCCAACATCACCCGCTTCGAGGAGCACCACGGGCGGCGCTGACGCGCGTCGCGCGTGCTGGAAGCGCTAAGCCGTAAGCTGCAAGTCAAACCGAAACACCCCCGAGGTTCTGCCTCGGGGGTGTTTACTTGCAGCTTAAAGCTTTTGGCTCACAGCCGACCGAAGGTCACAGGTGCTCGACGCTGGCGATCTCGTACTCGACCTCGCCGCCGGGCGTCTTGACCACCACCACTTCGCCCTCCTCCTTGCCGATCAGGGCGCGGGCGATGGGCGAGGTGACCGAGATGCGACGCTCCTTGATGTCGGCCTCGTCCTCGCCGACGATCCGGTAGGTGACCTCCTCGTCGTTGTCGAGGTTGATCAGCCCCACGGTGACGCCGAAGATCACCTTGCCGGTCTGGGGCAGCTTGGTGACGTCGATCACCTGGGCGTTGGAGAGCTTGCCCTCGATCTCCTGGATGCGCCCCTCGATGAAGCCCTGCTGCTCACGAGCCGCATGGTACTCGGCGTTCTCCTTCAGGTCGCCGTGCTCGCGGGCCTCGGCGATGGCGGCGATCACCCGGGGGCGCGCCTCGCCCTTCAGCTCCTCGAGCTCCTTGCGAAGCCGTTGCTCACCGGCGACGGTCATCGGGACCTTGTTCATTGCGTAGCTCCTGCATGCAGTTCCTGTAGCCGCCGCACGGTGATGGCGTTGCCGTACTCGAGCGCCATGCACACCGCCTGGGCTCCTGCCAGGGTGGTGGCGTAGGGAACCTTGCGGGCGAGTGCGGTGCGGCGGATCACCGAGGAGTCGTTGATGGCCTGGCGGCCCTCGGTGGTGTTGACGATATAGGCGACCTCGTCGTTCTTGAGCAGATCGACGATATGGGGACGGCCCTCATAGACCTTGTTGACGATCTCCACCGGCAGCTCGGTGCCCTCGAGGGCCTTCGCGGTGCCGCGGGTCGCGCAGAGTGTGAAGCCCAAGGTTACCAGAGAACGGGCCACCTCGATAACACCCGCCTTGTCCGGATCGCGCACCGAGAGGAACGCCTTGCGCTCGCCCTCGAGCCGCGGGATCGCCTCGCCGGCGCCCAGCTGCGCCTTGTAGAAGGCCTCGGCGAAGGTATCGCCCGACCCCATCACCTCGCCGGTGGACTTCATCTCCGGCGACAGGATCGGATCGACCCCCGGGAACTTGTTGAACGGGAAGACCGCCTCCTTGACGCTGTAGAAGGGCGGCACGATCTCGGTCTCGAAGCCCTGCTCGGCCAGGGTCTGGCCGGCCATGCAGCGCGCGGCGATCTGGGCCAGGGAGGTGCCGATGCACTTGGAGACGAAGGGCACGGTGCGCGAGGCGCGCGGGTTGACCTCGATGACGTAGATCTCGCCATCCTGCCAGGCCAGCTGGACGTTCATCAGGCCCTTGACGCCGAGCTCCACGGCCATCTGCTTGACCTGCTCGCGCATCGCGTCCTGCACCTCGGCGGGCAGCGAGTAGGGCGGCAGCGCACAGGCCGAGTCACCGGAGTGCACGCCGGCCTGCTCGATGTGCTGCATGATGCCGCCGATCACCACCTGCTGGCCGTCGCTCACCGCGTCGATGTCGATCTCGATGGCGGCATTGAGGAAGTGGTCGAGCAGCACCGGCGAGTCGTTGGAGACCTTCACCGCGTGGGTCATGTAGTTCTCGAGCTCGGAGGCGTCGTAGACGATCTCCATGGCGCGGCCGCCGAGCACGTAGCTCGGGCGCACCACCAGCGGGTAGCCGATCGCCTCGGCCTTGGCGAAGGCCTCGTCGAAGCTGCGCGCGGTGGCGTTGGGCGGCTGCTTGAGGCCCAGCTTGTCGATCATCTGCTGGAAGCGCTCGCGATCCTCGGCGCGGTCGATGGCGTCCGGGGTGGTGCCGATGATCGGTACGCCGGCGGCCTCGAGCTCGCGCGCGAGCTTCAGCGGGGTCTGGCCACCGAACTGCACGATCACCCCGACCGGCTGCTCCTTGTCGGCGATCTCCAGCACGTCCTCCAGGGTCACCGGCTCGAAGTAGAGGCGGTCCGAGGTGTCGTAGTCGGTGGAGACGGTCTCCGGGTTGCAGTTGACCATGATGGTCTCGTAGCCGTCGTCGCGCATGGCCAGCGCGGCGTGGACGCAGCAGTAGTCGAACTCGATGCCCTGGCCGATGCGGTTGGGCCCGCCGCCCAGCACCATGATCTTCTTCTTGTCGCTGACCTCGGCCTCGCACTCCTCCTCGTAGGTGGAGTACATGTAGGCGGTGTCGGAGGCGAACTCCGCGGCGCAGGTGTCGACGCGCTTATAGACCGGGCGGATGCCGGCGGCCTGGCGGGTGCGCCGGAACTCCTTCTCGGCCACGCCCAGCAGGCGCGCCAGGCGGGCATCGCTGAAGCCCTTGCGCTTGAGCATGAAGAGCTCGCGCGGGGTGAACTCGGAGAGCGAGCGGCTGGCCACCTCTCCCTCGAGGCGGATCAGCTCCTCGATCTGCACCAGGAACCAGCGGTCGATGTTGGTCAGCGCGAAGACCTCCTCGACGCTCATCCCGGCGCGCATGGCGTCGGCGACGAAGAAGATGCGCTCGGCACCGGCGGCCTGCAGCTCGCCCTTGATGTGCGCCATCGCCTCGTCGGTGAAGCGGGTGACCTTGGGGTCGAGGCCGTCGTTGCCGGTCTCCATGCCGCGCAGCGCCTTCTGCAGCGACTCCTGGAAGGTCCGGCCGATGGCCATCACCTCGCCCACCGACTTCATCTGGGTGGTCAGGCGATCGTTGGCCTGGGGGAACTTCTCGAAGGTGAAGCGCGGGATCTTGGTGACCACGTAGTCGATGGACGGCTCGAAGGAGGCCGGAGTGCGCCCGCCGGTGATGTCGTTCGAGAGCTCGTCCAGGGTGTAGCCCACCGCCAGCTTGGCGGCGATCTTGGCGATCGGGAAGCCGGTGGCCTTGGAGGCCAGCGCCGAGGAGCGCGAGACCCGCGGGTTCATCTCGATCACCACCATGCGCCCGGTCGTCGGATCCATGCCGAACTGGACGTTGGAGCCGCCGGTCTCGACGCCGATCTCGCGCAGCACCGCCAGGGAGGCGTCGCGCATGATCTGGTATTCCTTGTCGGTCAGCGTCTGGGCCGGGGCGACGGTGATGGAGTCGCCGGTGTGCACGCCCATCGGGTCGAAGTTCTCGATGGCGCAGACGATGATGCAGTTGTCGTGCTTGTCGCGCACGACCTCCATCTCGTACTCCTTCCAGCCGAGCAGCGACTCGTCGATCAAGAGCTCATGGTTGTTGGAGAGCTCGAAGCCGCGCTGGCAGATCTCGTCGAACTCCTCCTTGTTGTAGGCCACGCCGCCGCCGGAGCCGCCCATGGTGTAGGAGGGGCGGATGATGGTCGGGAAGCCCAGCTCGGCCTGGATCTCCCAGGCCTCTTCCATGGTGTGGGCGACCTTGGCCTTGGGGCACTCCAGGCCGATGTTCTTCATCGCCTTGTCGAAGAGGTCGCGGTCCTCGGCCTTGTTGATGGCGTCGGCGTTGGCGCCGATCATCTCCACGCCGTGCTTCTCGAGCACGCCGTGCTTGTCGAGGTCCAGGGCGCAGTTGAGCGCGGTCTGGCCGCCCATGGTGGGCAGCACGGCATCGGGCTTCTCGGCCTCGATGATCTTCTCCACCGCCTGCCAGGTGATCGGCTCGATGTAGGTGGCGTCGGCCATCACCGGGTCGGTCATGATGGTCGCGGGGTTGGAGTTGACCAGGATGACCCGGTAGCCCTCCTCGCGCAGCGCCTTGCAGGCCTGGGCGCCGGAATAGTCGAATTCGCAGGCCTGGCCGATGACGATGGGGCCAGCACCAATGATCAGGATGCTCTTGATGTCGGTACGCTTGGGCATGACGGTTTCCGCGGCTAATCGATGAATGACGGTCTGATGTAGGGCGATTCGCGCCTAGCGGCGTTCCTTCATCATGGAGACGAAACGGTCGAACAGCGGCGACACGTCACGCGGCCCCGGGCTCGCCTCGGGGTGGCCCTGGAAGCTGAAGGCCGGGCGGTCGGTGCGCTCGATGCCCTGCAGGGTGCCGTCGAACAGCGAACGGTGGGTCGCGCGCAGGGTAGCCGGCAGGCTCGCCTCGTCGGCGGCGAAGCCGTGGTTCTGGCTGGTGATCATCACCTTGCCGGACTCGAGGTCCTGCACCGGGTGGTTGGCGCCGTGGTGGCCATGCCCCATCTTCACGGTCTTGGCCCCGCTGGCCAGCGCCAGCAGCTGGTGGCCCAGGCAGATGCCGAAGATCGGGATCTCGGTCTCGAGGAAGGTCTCGATGGCGGCGATCGCGTAGTCGCAGGGCTCGGGGTCGCCGGGGCCGTTGGAGAGGAAGATGCCGTCCGGGGCCATGGCCAGCACCTCGTCGGCCGGGGTCTGGGCCGGCACCACGGTCAGCCGGCAGCCGCGGGAGGCGAGCATGCGCAGGATGTTGCGCTTGGCGCCGAAGTCGTAGGCGACCACGTGGTAGGGGCGCTCCGCGGCCGTCGCATCGGCGTAGCCCTGGCCCAGGGCCCACTCGCCCTCGTTCCAGTCGTGGGCGGTCTGACAGGAGACCACCTTGGCGAGATCCATGCCCTTGAGGCCGGGGAAGGCCCGGGCCGCCGCGAGCGCTCGCTCGACGGCGTCGTCGCCCTCGGCCTCGGAGCCCGCCAGGATGGCGCCGTTCTGGGCGCCCTTGTCGCGCAGGATGCGGGTCAGGCGGCGGGTATCGATGTCGGCGATGCCGAGCACGTTCTCGCCCTTGAGGTAGTCGGAGAGCGACTGCTCGGAGCGGAAGCTGCTGGCCAGCAGCGGCAGGTCGCGGATCACCAGGCCCGCCGCGGCGATGCTGCCGGACTCGACGTCCTCGGCGTTGACGCCGGTGTTGCCGATATGGGGGTAGGTGAGGGTGACGATCTGTCGGGAATAGGAGGGGTCGGTCAGGATTTCCTGGTAGCCGGTCATGGCCGTATTGAACACCACCTCACCGCTGGTTTGTCCATCGGCACCGATGGCCGTGCCGTGGAACACACTGCCGTCTTCCAGGGCCAGTATCGCGGGTCTGTTCAATGTAAGGTCCTCCCAAGTGTTAACCGCTCGTCAAGGAATGCCGTTCGCCGGGCCGCAAAAAAGCGGGACGAACCCGATGGCTAGACCGGTTTCATCCCGCTTGTTGTCATTCGCTCGGAATGCCTGGGCCGAAGCAACAAGCGCTGTTGGAGGGGGCTTTCGCCCGTGCGCCCGGCCAAAATTTTGGGGATATTACAGGAAACGACGCCCCGCGACTACCCCCGCCGCACCCCGGTCAGTGCCCAGGTGCCGGGACGATGAGAATCAACGACCCGGCAACGGGCAGTAGGTTTAGTGGGAGCGGTGCTTGCACCGCGATGGGATGCCTCCGTCCTGCGAGGGGCCAGGCCAACCCCGCCGCCGCTACGCGGCGGATCGCGACGCAAGCGTCGCTCCCACAAGGGTAATGTGGCGCCTCCGCTCTTCGCGGTGCCTCCCTCCCGTCACTCCAGGCCCAGCACGTCCTGCATCGCATAGCGGCCGTTGTCCCGGTCGGCCACCCAGCGCGCCGCGCGCACCGCGCCCTTGGCGAAGGTCATGCGGCTACTGGCCTTGTGGGTGATCTCGATGCGCTCGCCCTCGGTGGCGAACATCACGGTGTGCTCGCCGACGATGTCGCCGGCGCGCACGGTGGCGAAGCCGATCTCCTTGTCGGTGCGCGGCCCGCACTGGCCGACGCGCTCGAACACGCCGTATTCCTTGAGCGGACGCGCCAGGGCGTCGGCCATCACCTCGCCCATCTTGAGCGCGGTGCCGGAGGGGGCGTCGACCTTGTGGCGGTGGTGGGACTCGATCACCTCGATGTCGTAGCCCTCGTCGCCCAGCGCCCTGGCGGCGGTCTCGAGCAGCTTGAGGGTCAGGTTCACGCCGACGCTCATGTTGGGGGCGAAGACCATCGGCACCCGATCGCGGTAGCCGTCCAGTTCGGCCAGTTCGTCGTCGGACAGGCCGGTGGTGCCGATCACGATGCGCTTGCCGTGCTCGGCGCAGAACGCCAGGTTCGACAGCGTCACCTGCGGCGCGGTGAAGTCGATCAGCACGTCGAAGTCGTCGACGATACGCGCCAGCGAATCGACCGCGGCGACCCCCAGCCTGCCCTGGCCGGACAGCTCGCCGAGATCGGCGCCGACGAGCGAGCTGCCCGGCTCGACGATGCCGCCGGCCAGGGTGGCTTCGGCATCCTGCTGCACGGCGTTGACCAGGGTGCGGCCCATGCGGCCGGCGACACCGACGATGGCGATACGGGTCATGCGGACTCCTGCGAATGCGTTGGCTGCGGAAATGGCGGCAGTATACCAGAGGGGCGCCCGGGCCGGGCGGCCCGCTCAGCCGCCGCGCCCGGCGCCCGCATCGGCGCGGAGCAGCAGCGCGATCGCCGCCACCACCAGCAGGCTGCCCGGCAGCCAGATCCAGTCGATGCGCCCCGGCTCGCGCAGGAAGAGCAGCAGCATCGAGACGAAGGGCACCAGGTAGCTGTAGGCGGTGACCGCCCCCGGCGTCAGCACCGCGGTGGCGCGCTGCAGGAGCCAGAAGGTCAGGGCGCTGGAGAAGAGCCCCAGATAGACGAGCAGCGCCAGGTCGCGGCCGGTCATGGTGGCCAGGCGCGCCACCGGCTCGACGGCGAGGCCCGCCAGCCCGACCAGCACGGCGCCGAGCCCCAGGCTCCAGAAGGTGCGCACCGCCGCCGAGGCCGACAGGCGCCCCGTCGCCATCCCCCACTTGCTGAGCACCGGATAGAGCGCCGTGGCGAGACACCCGAGGAAGAACACCGCCTCGCCGAGGCCGAAGCGCAGCGTCCCGGCCTGCCCCACGGACTCGGCGACGGCCAGCCCCAGGGCGCCCGCCGCGCCGAGCGCCAGGATCGCGGGCAGCCGCCAGCTCAGTCGTTCGACCCCGACGAGCGCGCCGCCCAGGAAGGCCAGCAGCGGCACGGTCACGAACAGGGTGGCCATGGAGAGCGCCGTGGCGTGGTGCGCCGCCCAGAACATGGCGCCGAAGAAGCCGGCCAGGCAGAGCCCCATCAGGGCGTAGAGCGGCAGGGCCCGGGCGTCGGGCAGGAAGCCCGGCGAGCGCCGGGCCAGCCATCCCAGGCCCGCGCAGGCGATCAGGAAGCGCAGCGCGGTGAGCGAGAGCGGCGGCAGCGCACTCATCATCCCCACCGCGGGAAACGAGAGCCCCACCAGCACCGCCCAGAGCAGCATGCCGAGGTGGGCGGCGCGGGCCGAACGCGGCGCGCTCAATTTTCCCAGACGATCTCCAGGCTCACCCCCGACAGCCCCTCGAGGGCGGCGTTCACCTGGCCCTCCAGGCGATCCAGGCTCTCGTCATCCAGGGTCTCGACGGCCACGCTGAGGTGCCCCGGACGGGCCTCGAGCAGGCAGCTGCCCTCGTCGAAGCGCACCCGCGCCTGGGCCTCCTCGCGGTCGATCGGCTGGGCGTCGTCCCACTCCCGGCACAGGCGCTCGATCAGCCCCTGGGCATCCTCGGCGGGTATATCGGCACGTGAAATCGGCATGGGGGACTCCGTGTTCCTGGGACATGAGTCTCCAGACTATGACGCCCACCCCCGACAACGCCACCCCGCCCGCCGGGCCAGCGCACCTCGCCCGGGTCGCCATGCCGCGGCACAGGGCATCGTCTTCGCGGTGGCCGCCTCGACGCCACTCGGGGATTCCGCCATACTGGCCGCCGCTTGAGAATACGAACGATACGCAAGTAGCCAACGAGATACGCTCGCGGCAACCGCCGAACGGCGCGGGCACCGGGCGTCGAATCGACCCATCCACGAGTACGAAATCCGCACATGCCAAACGCACTGCTCAGCGCCGTCGGTTGCACGGCCCTCGCCCTCGGTTCCACGGCCGCCCTCGCCGAGGAGATCACCGTGACCGACATCGCCGGCCGCGAGGTCACCCTCGATGCCCCCGTGGAGCGCGTGATCCTCGGCGAGGGGCGCCAGATCTACCTGCTGGGCGCGCTGCAGCCCGACGCCCCCTTCGAGCATGTGGTGGGCTGGCGCGAGGACTTCTCCCAGGCCGACCCGGACAACTACGCCCGCTATGCGGCGAAGTTCCCGGCGCTGGAGGACATCCCGACCTTCGGCGGCTTCAAGGACGGCACCTTCGACGTCGAGCAGGCCGCGGCGCTCACGCCCGACGTGGTGCTGATGAACCTCGAGGCCCGGGCCGCCACCGAGGATGCCGCCTATGACGACAAGCTCGCCGAGCTCGGCATCCCCATCGTCTACGTCGACTTCCGCGAGGACCCGCTGGCGCACACCGTTCCCTCAATGCGGCTGATGGGCGAGCTGCTGGGCGAGGAGGCCGCCGCCGAGGCCTTCATCGACTTCTCCGAGGCCCAGATGGCCCGTGTCGCCGAGCCCCTCGCCGCCGCCGACCCCGCGCGTCCCAGGGTCTTCATCGACCGGGCGGGCGGCTACTCGGAAGACTGCTGCATGAGCTTCGGGCCGGGCAACTTCGGCGAGTACGTCGAGCTGGCCGGCGGCACCAACATCGCCGCCGACATCATCCCCAACACCTTCGGCTCGCTGAACCCCGAACAGATCATCGCCGCCGACCCGGATCACGTGGTCGTCACCGGTGGCAACTGGGACGCCTACGTGCCCGGCGGCGACTGGGTCGGGGTGGGCCCCGGCGCCGATCTGGACGCGGCTCGCGACAAGCTGCAGGGCCTGACCGAGCGCACCGCCATGACCGGCATCGGCGCGGTCGAGAGCGGCGACTTCCATGCCATCTGGCACCAGTTCTACAACAGCCCCTACTACTTCGTCGCCGTGCAGCGCCTGGCCAAGTGGCTGCACCCCGAGCTGTTCGCCGACCTCGACCCCGAGGCCACGATGCGCGAGCTGCACGAGCGCTTCCTGCCGGTGGACTACGAACCGGGCTACTGGGTGTCCCTGAATGAGCAGTAACGCCGTCGCCGGCCCCGCCGCTCCCCGGGGCGGCTTCTATCGCGCCCTGGTGGTTCGCCGCCAGCTGATCCTCGCCGGGCTCACCCTGGCCCTGGTCCTGAGCCTGTGCATCGACCTGGCGCTCGGCCCGGCGCGCTACGGCCTCGGCGAGGTGGTCGCCGCGCTGCTCACGCCCGACGCCGTACCGGCCTCGGTGCGGGTGATCCTCTGGGAGATCCGCATGCCGGTGGCGCTGATGGCCCTGGTGGTGGGCGCCAGCCTGTCGATCGCCGGCGCCCAGATGCAGACCATCCTCAGCAACCCGCTGGCCAGCCCCTTCACCCTCGGCATCTCGGCCGGCGCCAGCTTCGGCGCCGCCCTGGCGCTGGCCTTCGGCGTCACCCTGATGCCCGTCGCGGTCGACTACGTGATCCCGATCAACGCCTTCGTGATGGCGATGCTGACCGCCTTCGCCATTCACCTGCTGAGCCTGCGGCGCGGCGTGACGATCGAGACCATCGTGCTGCTGGGCATCGCCATGGTGTTCATCTTCAACGCCCTGATGGCCCTGATCCAGTTCTTCGCCAGCCAGCAGGCGGTCTCCGCGGTGGTGTTCTGGACCATGGGCAGCCTGACCAAGGCGACCTGGCCCAAGCTGTGGATCGCGCTGGGGGTGCTGGCCGTGGTGGTGCCGCTGCTGGCGCGTCACGGCTGGGCGCTCACCGCCATGCGCCTGGGCGACGCCAAGGCCGAGAGCCTCGGGGTCAAGCCGCGGGCCCTGCGCCTCGAGGTGCTGGTGCTGGTCTCGCTGCTGGCCGCCATCGCGGTGGCCTTCGTCGGCACCATCGGCTTCATCGGGCTGGTCGGGCCGCACATCGCCCGGCTGCTGCTGGGCGAGGATCAGCGCTTCTTCCTGCCGGGCGCGGCGCTCTGTGGGGCCCTGATCCTCTCCGTGGGCTCGGTGCTGTCGAAGGTCATCCTGCCCGGCACCGTCATCCCCATCGGCATCATCACCTCGCTGGTGGGCATCCCGTTCTTCCTGTTCCTGGTGCTCAGCCACAAGAAGGCCTCATGGTAACCCTCACCCTCGACCGCCTGTCGGCCCGCTACGGCCGCCGCCCGATCCTCGATGCCGTCACCAGCCCGCGCCTCTCGGGCGGCCAGGTGGTGGCCCTGCTCGGCCCCAACGCCGCCGGCAAGTCGACCCTCTTCCGGCGCATCCTCGGCCTGCTCGACGGGGCAGGCGAGGCCCGCATCGAGGGCGCCCGGCGCGAGCGCCCGGTGGCCTACATGCCCCAGGATACCGGCGCCAATGCGGTGCTGACGGTCTATGAATCGGTGCTGCTGGCGCGGATGCAGGGCCGGCGCCTCAAGGTGCAGGCCGACGACCTTCGCGAGGTCGAGCGGGCCCTGGACGACCTGGGCATCGCCGAGCTCGGCGAGCGCGACATCGGCAACCTCAGCGGCGGGCAGCGTCAGCTGGTGAGCGCCGCCCAGGCGCTGGTCCAGGACCCCGAGATCCTGCTCCTGGACGAGCCCACCTCGGCGCTGGACCTGCACCGCCAGCTCAGCCTGCTCGGCATCCTTCGCCGGCTGGCCCGGGAGCGCCAGATGCTCATCATCGCGGCGCTGCATGATCTCGGCCAGGCGCTGCGCTTCACCGACCAGGCCCTGGTGCTGGAGGCGGGGCGGCTGGTCGCCAGCGGCCCCACCGAGCGGGTGGTCACACCCGCCCTGCTGCGCGAGGTGTTCCGGGTCGACGCCCGCATCGAGCCCTGCTCCCAGGGGCGCCCCCAGCTCATCGTCGAAGCCGCCGTCTGAGCCGGCCCTCGAAGGCCGCGAGGACCGCCCCGCCCAGCACCAGCGGCAGGGCCAGCAGGAAGCTGGCGGACAGCGGCAGCCCGAAGATCCACAAGTCCGCCAGCACCGGCCAGATCAGGGCCACGTACTCGAAGGGCGCCAGCCGCGAGACCTCGGCATAGCGCAGCGCCAGGGTCATGCAGATATGGGCCGCTCCGCCGAACAGCCCGGAGAGCACCAGCAGCCAGAGGGTCGAGCCGGACACGGGCACCCAGCCCAGCGGCAGGGTGGCGAGCCCCGCCAGGGCGGTGACCAGCACGAAGTAGAAGGCGATGGAGGCGGCCGTCTCGGTGCGCGAGATCCGCCGCACCGTGACCAGCGCCCCCGCCGTCAGCAGCGCCGCCAGGATGCCCAACGCATAGCCCAGCAGGCGCCCGTCCGGCCGCGCCCCCTGCAGGTCGGGCACCACCAGCACCGCCACCCCGCAGAGCACCAGCGCCAGCGCCGCCGCCCGGTGCAGGGAGAAGCGCTCTCCCAGCAGCAGCACCCCGGCCACCGCCATGGCCACCGGCGACAGCTGCGCCAGCAGTGTCGCCTCGGCCACCGGCAGCCGCGCCACCGCGGCGAAGGAGGCGAACATCGCCGCCGCGCCCAGTCCCGAGCGCACCAGGTGGCCCAGCGGGCGGCGCGTCACCAGCGCCCCGGGAAACTCCCGCCGCCAGGTCATGAAGAGCACGATCGGCAGCAGCGCGAAGGCCGAGCGGAAGAAGACCGTCTGCCCCAGCGGCACCTCGACGCTGACCGCCTTGACGCACACCATCATGCCCGTGAAGAGAAGGCCCGACAGCAGCCTGAGCAGTATGCCGGCCAGTGGGCGGTCCATGGCGTTGTCCATGAGTGTCCTTGTGAATGAGTCGAGTCGAATCGGGCCCCGGCGTTGGCCGGGCCCGGGAGCGGCGGCCATGGTACACCGCCAATGGGAACCATTCCCATGCTCGTCGCCGATATCGCCGCCCTGGACACGACGAGGCCCCGCCTCCTCCTCGGAGCGCGGGGCCTCGTCGTTGGCGGCGGGGCGCCCCTTAGGGCTTCATGTCCTCGAAGAACTTCTTCACGCCGTCGAAGAAGCTCGACTTCTTCGGCGAGTGATGGCTCTTGCTGCCCTCCAGGCTGTCCTGGAAGGCGCGCAGCAGGTCCTTCTGCTCCTCGCTGAGCTTGACCGGGGTCTCGACCACGACCTTGCACAGCAGGTCGCCCGGGGGGCCACCGCGCACCGGCTTGACGCCCTTGCCGCGCAGGCGGAACAGCTTGCCGGTCTGGGTCTCGGGCGGGATCTTCAGCTTGACGCGGCCATCCAGGGTCGGCACCTCGAGCTCGCCGCCGAGAGCGGCGTCGACGAAGTTGATCGGCACCTCGCACTGCAGGTGGCGACCGTCACGCTGGAAGATGTGGTGCGGCTTGATCGCCACCTGGACGTAGAGGTCGCCGGGCGGCCCGCCGTTGACGCCGGCCTCGCCCTCGGCGTTGAGGCGGATGCGATCGCCGGTATCCACGCCGGCCGGGATCTTCACCGACAGGGTACGGGTCTCGCGCACCCGGCCCTCGCCGTGGCACTTGTGGCACGGCACCTTGATGTGCTCGCCGCTGCCGTGGCAGGTTGGGCAGGTCTGCTGCACGGCGAAGAAGCCCTGCTGCATGCGCACCTGGCCCATGCCGTTACAGGTCGGGCAGGTCTCCTTGGTGGAGCCGGGCTCGGCGCCGCTGCCGTCGCAGCGCTCGCACTCGACATGGCGCGGTACGCGGATATCCACGCTGGTGCCGGCCACGGCGTCCTCGAGGTCGAGCTCGAGGTTGTAGCGCAGGTCGCTGCCGCGCTGCGGGGCGTTGGGGTGGCGACGACCGCCGCCCCCGCCGAAGATGTCGCCGAAGACGTCACCGAAGATGTCGCTGAAGCCGCCGGCCCCCGCCCCGGCGCCGCCGAAGCCGCCGCCGGCCTGGCCGTCGACGCCGGCATGGCCGAACTGGTCGTAGGCCGCGCGCTTCTCGCCGTCGCTCAGGACCTCGTAGGCCTCGGAGACCTCGCGAAACTTCTCGGCCGCGGAGTCATCATCCGGGTTGCGGTCCGGATGAAACTTCTGGGCGAGGCGTCGGTAGGCCTTCTTGATGTCCTTCTGGTCGGCACCGCGCTCGACGCCCAGTACTTCGTAATAGTCACGCTTGGACATGAGTCTGTCCGCCTCCGTAGGGACTCTGCGGAAACACCAACGCGGGAGTCAGGCCCCCGCGCTGGCGTCATCCGTCAAACGATGTCGTGGTTTACTGCTTTTTCTGGTCGTCGTTGACTTCTTCGTACTCGGCGTCGACCACGTCATCGTCCTGCTTGGCGGCGCCCTCGCCGGCCTCACCGGCCTGCTGCGCGGCGTCGCCCTGCTCGGCGTACATCTTCTGCGCCAGGGTGCCGGAGGCCTCGGTCAGCTTGTCGAGCTTGGCCTGGATGTCCTCCTGGTCGTCGCCCTTGATCGCCTCTTCCAGCTCGGACGCGGCGCTCTCGATGGCCTGCTTCTCCTCGTCGGTCGCCTTGTCGCCGGCTTCCTCGAGGGTCTTGCGGGCGGCGTGGACCATGCCGTCAGCCTGGTTGCGCAGCTGCACCAGCTCCTCGAACTTCTTGTCCTCGTCGGCGTGGGCCTCGGCGTCCTGGACCATCTGCTCGACCTCTTCCTCGGACAGGCCGCTGGAGGCCTTGATCACGATGGACTGTTCCTTGCCGGTGGCCTTGTCCTTGGCGGACACGTTGAGGATGCCGTTGGCGTCCAGGTCGAAGGCGACCTCGATCTGCGGCACGCCGCGGGGTGCCGGCGGAATGTCGGCCAGGTCGAAGCGACCGAGCGACTTGTTGCCGCTGGACTGCTTGCGCTCACCCTGCAGCACGTGAATGGTCACGGCCGTCTGGTTGTCATCCGCGGTCGAGAAGGTCTGGGTCTTCTTGGTCGGGATGGTGGTGTTCTTCTCGATCAGCGGCGTCATCACGCCACCCAGGGTCTCGATGCCCAGGGTCAGCGGGGTCACGTCGAGCAGCAGCACGTCCTTGACGTCGCCGCCCAGCACGCCGCCTTGGATCGCCGCACCCACGGCCACGGCCTCGTCCGGGTTGACGTCCTTGCGGGCGTCCTTGCCGAAGAACTCGGCCACGGAGGCCTGCACCATCGGCATGCGGGTCTGGCCGCCGACCAGGATGACGTCGTCGATCTCGCCGTTGGAGAGGCCGGCGTCCTTGAGCGCGGTCTTGCACGGCTCGAGGGAGCGCTTGACCAGCTCCTCGACCAGCGACTCCAGCTTGGCCCGGGTCACCTTCACGTTGAGGTGCTTGGGACCGGTGTTGTCGGCCGTGATGTACGGCAGGTTGACGTCGGTCTGCTGGGCGCTGGAGAGCTCGATCTTGGCCTTCTCGGCGGCTTCCTTGAGGCGCTGCATGGCCAGGTTGTCGCCGGAGAGGTCGATGCCGCTGTCGGCCTTGAACTGATCGACCAGGTAGTTGATCAGCTTCATGTCGAAGTCTTCGCCGCCCAGGAAGGTGTCGCCGTTGGTGGCCAGCACCTCGAACTGGGTCTCGCCGTCGACGTCGGCCACTTCGATGATGGAGATATCGAAGGTGCCACCGCCCAGGTCATAGACCGCGATGGTCTTGTCGCCGCGGGACTTGTCCATGCCATAGGCCAGCGCGGCCGCGGTCGGCTCGTTGATGATGCGCTTGACCTCGAGGCCGGCGATGCGACCCGCGTCCTTGGTGGCCTGACGCTGGGAGTCGTTGAAGTAGGCCGGCACGGTGATCACCGCCTCGGTCACTTCCTCGCCCAGGTAGTCCTCGGCGGTCTTCTTCATCTTCTTCAGGACTTCGGCGCTGACCTGCGGGGGCGCCAGCTTCTTGTCCTTGACCTGCACCCAGGCGTCGCCGTTGTCAGCTTCGGTGATGGTGTAGGGGACCATCTTGACGTCCTTCTGGACGACATCGTCCTTGAAGCGACGACCGATGAGGCGCTTGATGGCGTACAGGGTGTTCTGGGGGTTGGTGACCGCCTGGCGCTTGGCCGCCTGGCCCACCAGCGTCTCGCCATCGTCGGTGTAGGCGATGATGGACGGCGTGGTGCGCGCGCCCTCGGCGTTCTCGATCACCTTGGCCTGGTCACCGTCGAGCACGGCGACGCAAGAGTTGGTGGTCCCCAGGTCAATACCGATGATGCGTCCCATAGGAAATCCTCAAACTGGCAGATGAATTCGTGATCTGTGGCTTTCGCCACGGGGTTGCCGTCTATCTGGGGGCCCTCGAGACCTTTTCAAGACCCGAGGACCGCTTTTCTATGGCTCGGTGTCAGCCGGCGGCCTGGCTGACGACCACCATGGCCGGGCGGACCAGGCGCCCGTTGAGCAGGTAGCCCTTCTGCATGACGTCCATCACGGTGTTGGGCTCCATCTCGGGGTTGGGCACCATGGCCATGGCCTCGTGGTACTGCGGGTCGAAGGGCTCGCCGTGGGGCTCCACCACCTCGACGCCGAACTTGGCCATCACGTCGTGCTGCATCTTGAGCGTCATGGAGACGCCCTCGATGTGGGCCTCGCTGGCCTCGTCGCCCATGGACTCCAGCGCCTTCTCGAGGCTGTCGATCACCGGCAGCAGCTCCTTGACGAACTTCTCCAGGGCGAACTTGCGGGCCTTCTCGGCCTCCTGCTCGGCGCGCCGGCGCACGTTCTGCGCCTCGGCGGCCGCCCGCATGGCCTGGTCCTTGGCCTCGGCGACGCTCTGCTCGAGCTCCTCGACGCGGGCCGCCAGCACCTCGGCCTCGGGATTGTCGGCGGCTTCGGCCTCGGCGGCGGCCTGATCGGCGCCCTCGATGGCGTCCTCCAGCTCACCCTCCACGGTCTCGGCCTGCGGCGCGGCTTCCCGCTCCTCGCGAGCGAGTTCGTCGTCCAGCGGGGTCTGAGAATCTTTGGCCATGTGGGGTCTCCTGAATGGCAATCAGCGGCCAGGGGCCGCTGGCAAGGCATGAATGGTGACGTGAATGATGATCTGCCGCGTATATGGGGCTGGCCGCGGTGAACTCAAGGCGTCGGGGCGAGACGAATGGGCGGGTGCATTGTGGGGGCCGCTGGACTACTGTATAAACACACAATACGTGTATGGATAGACAGTACCAAGCACACCCCACGGCCCGCGCCCTGCGCCACGACCGTGCGGTCCTTGCAGAACGGTATTCCCAGACCGCCCCCGGGAGGCACCATGCTGACAGAGCTTGCCATTCGCGACTTCGCCATCGTCGACCACCTCGAACTGGAGCTGTCCGGCGGCATGACCGCCATCACCGGCGAGACGGGGGCCGGCAAGTCCATCCTGCTCGGCGCCCTGGGCCTGTGCCTCGGCGAGCGCGCCGACAGCGCCAGCGTGCGCCACGGCCGCGAACGCGCCGACCTCAGCGCGCGCTTCGACCTCGGGGCCCTGCCCGAGGCGCGCGCCTGGCTCGAGTCCCGGGAGCTGCCCGCCGACGACTGCCTGCTGCGCCGCGTGGTGACCCGCAGCGGTCGCTCGAAGGCCTGGATCAACGGCCAGCCGGCCACGGTGGCCGACCTGCGCGCCCTGGGCGAGCACCTCATCGAGATCCACGGCCAGCACGCCCACCAGGCGCTGCTGAACGAGGAGACCCACCTGCGCCTGCTCGACGACTTCGCCGGCCATCGCGAGCGAGTAGCCGCGATGCGCCAGGCCTTCCGCGACTGGCAGGCGAGCCGCCGGCGCCTCGAGCGCCTGGCCGAGGACGGCGACGAGATCCGCGCCCGCCGCCAGCTACTGCGCTACCAGGTGGAGGAGCTCGATGCCCTGGCGCTGGCCGAGGGCGAACTCAAGGGGCTCGAGGAGGAGCAGGAGGAGCTGGCCCACGCCGAGGAGCGGCTGCGCGAGGCGCAGTTCGCCGCCGAGTGCTGCGACGGCGAGGAAGCCGGCGCCCTGTCGCTGCTCAACCAGGCGATCCAGCACCTCGCGGAGCTGCCGGGCAGTGACCGCGGCAGCCTGGCCGATACCCTCACCATGCTCGGCGAGGCGCGCATCCAGATCGAGGAGGCGGGCCGCGAGCTCGGCCATTTCGCCGCCGGCGTGGAGCTGGACCCGGAGCGCCTGGCCTGGGTAGAGGAGCGCCTGGGCGAGGTGCACCGCATCGCCCGCAAGCATCACGTGCTGCCCGAGGAGCTGGTCGACCTGCACCGGCGCCTGACCACCGAGCTCGAGGGCCTGGAGGGCGGCGACGGCGACCTCGAGACCCTGGCCGCCGAGGTCGAGGCGCACAAGGCGCGCTGGCACGAGCAGGCCTCGGCGGTCTCCCGGGCGCGCCGCCAGGCCGCCCGCCGCTTCGGTCGTGCCGTGCAGGAACAGCTCGCCTTCCTGGCCATGGACAAGGCCACCTTCGAGGTCGAGCTCGCCCCCCGGGAGGCCCCGGCCCTCGAGGGGCTGGAGGGCGCGCGCATGCTGATCAGCGCCAACCCCGGCCAGCCGGCGCGGCCGCTGGCCAAGGTGGCCTCGGGCGGCGAGCTGTCGCGCATCAGCCTGGCGATCCAGGTGGTGGCGGCCCAGCACTCGACCATCGCCAGCCTGGTCTTCGACGAGGTGGACGTGGGGGTCTCCGGGGCCACCGCCGAGATCGTCGGCCAGCTGCTGCGCCGCCTGGGCGAGAACGGCCAGGTGATGACCGTGACTCACCTGCCCCAGGTGGCCGCCCAGGCACACCATCACCTGCATATCGAGAAGCAGGCCGAGAAGGCCTCGACCCTGACCCGCATGGCCCTGCTCGACGAGGCCGGCCGGGTCGGCGAGCTGGCGCGTATGCTCGGCGGCGTTAACCTCTCCGACCGCACCCTGGCCCACGCCCGGGAGATGCTCGACGCCAGCCAGCGCGCCCATCACTGACGTCGCCGAACGCGGCGCTGGCCAGCACGACAGCCCCAACGCAGCGCGGCCCCGATCCAAGGATCGGGGCCGCGCCGTTCGCCACCCGGGTGGACCCGGTGGCGCTACTTCTTCTGGATGCCTTCCTGGCGCGTCGCCCGGGAACCCCGGGGCCGCACGTAGAGCACCAGGGCGTGATCGACGAGCTCGAAGCCATGCTCCTCGGCGATCTCCTGCTGGCGCCGCTCGATGGTCTCGTCGAAGAACTCGACGATCTCACCGCTCTCCAGGCACACCATGTGGTCGTGGTGCTCCTCCTGGGAGAGCTCGAAGACGGCGTGGCCGCCATCGAAGTTGTGACGGATCACCAGGCCGGCGGTCTCGAACTGGGTCAGCACGCGATAGACGGTGGCCAGGCCCACGTCCTCGCCCGCGTCCAGCAGGGTCTTGTACACGTCCTCGGCGCTCAGGTGATGCTTTTCGGAGGCGCTCTCGAGGATCTGCAGGATCTTGACGCGCGGCAGGGTCACTTTGAGACCGGCCTTGCGCAATTCATGGTTCTGGTCGGCCATGGTCGCTCTTCGCAGTATCGGGTAGGGTCGGTTATGATCGACCGAATCCACGATAGTGAAGAACAGGCGCAAATGCAAAAGCTGACCAGAATCGTCACCCTTTCCGTCGCCCTGCTGATGATCAGCGGTTGCAGCTACTTCGGGGTCTACAAGCGCGACCTGCCCCAGGGCAACCTGGTGACCGAGGGCATGGCCGAACAGCTGCGGCCGGGCATGAGCCGCCAGCAGGTGGTCGACCTAATGGGCAGCCCGCTGCTCGAGGCGCCCTTCGATGCCCGCCAGTGGGACTATGTCTATCGCCTCGACGAGGCCTACGGCGACGTGGAGCAGCGGCGTATCACCCTGACCTTCGACGGCGGGCGCGTCGTGGCGATCGAGCGGGAGGGCGACTTCACGACCGCGCCGCCGCTCGGCGACGAACGCGGCATTGGCCCCGACAGCCGCCCCGCGACGGACGACCGGGACGCGCCGATCGACAACCTCACCCCGGATCGCCCCTAAGCCGCGTCGCGATCAGACGTCTCCATGACGCCCCGTGCCGGCCCCGCCGGACGGGGCGTCAGCGTGTCCTGGCGGCGCGTTCGGCACGCACCGCCTTGGGGTCGATCTTGAGCGGCCGGTAGACCTCGACGCGATCCCCCGCCTTCAGGGGCTGCGCCTCGGGGTCGCGCAGCCGCTTGCCGAAGAGCCCCAGGTCGGCCTCGCGAAAGGTCGCCGCGGGAAGCTCCGGAAACCTCGCCTCCAGCCCCGCCATCGCCACCGCCTCGCGGGCCGTGGTGCCCCTGGGGACGCGAAGCGCCACCACGCACTGCCGCTCGGGCAGGGCGAAGGCCACCTCGACCTCGATGGCGTCCGGCGCGCTAGCGGCCATAGAGGCGGTCCGCCCGGCGGGTGAAGGCGTCGACCAGCTGCCCGGCGACCTGCTGGAAGAGCTTGCCGAAGGCCATGCCGAGCAGGCGGTTGGCGAACTCGAACTCCAGCTCCAGGCTGATCTTGCAGGCCCCCTCGCCCATCGGGATGAACAGCCAGCGGCCGCGCAGGCGCTTGAAGGGGCCGCTGACCAGCGACATCTCGATGCGCTCGGGCTCGATCAGGTCGTTGCGGGTGGTGAAGCTCTGCTCGACCCCGGCACGACCCAGGGTCATCTCGCCGATCAGGTGCGACTCGTCGCGCTCGAGCAGGCGGGCATTCCGACACCCCGGCAGGAATTCCGGGTAGCGCTCGAAGTCGTTGACCAGGTCGAACATGTCCTGGGGGGTGTGCCGCACCATGGCGGACCGATTGACCGTTGGCATTGAGCTCTCCGCTGACTTCACAGTGCCCAGGGCGTATCATGAGCGGTTATTTCAGGCCTTGAATGGTACCACGCTTCCCCCCACATCGAAGGGCAAGCGCCACCGGCAGATACAGGACACGAGGTTTCATGGCCAACAAGAAAGGCAAGAGCAAGGGTCCCGGCGGCAACGTCATCGCCCAGAACAAGAAGGCACGCTTCGAATACCACATCGACGAGAGCTTCGAGGCGGGCCTGGTGCTGGCCGGCTGGGAGGTGAAGAGCCTGCGCGCCGGCAAGGCGCAGCTCACCGACACCTACATCCTGGTCAAGAACGGCGAGGCCTGGCTGCTGGGCAGCCACATCACCCCGCTCAACACCGCCAGCACCCACGAGATCGCGGACCCGACGCGCACCCGCAAGCTGCTGCTGCATCGCAAGGAGATCGCCAAGATCTTCTCGCGGACCCAGGAGAAGGGCCACACCTGCGTGCCGCTCAAGCTCTACTGGAAGAACAACCGGGTCAAGTGCGAGCTGGCCCTGGTGACCGGCAAGAAGCTGCACGACAAGCGCGCCACCGAGAAGGACCGCGACTGGCAGCGCCAGAAAGGGCGCATCATGCGCGAACAAACCAAGGCCTGAGGTGTCACAAGGCCACGCATCCTGTTAGGATGCGCGTTACGGGGGCGACACGGTTTCGACGCCGGTGACAATCCCTGAGGTGCATGCCGAGAGCGTGATGTATCTCGTAAATCCAACATCACGATTAAATAGTCGCAAACGACGACAACTACGCTCAGGGCGCGCTGGCAGCTTAAACGCCGCTAGCTTCTAGCCCGGCCCGAAGGCAATGTGCCCATTCATTGCCGACGGGATACGAGCCAAGACTGATGGGATCGCGGCCGGCTTCGTCCTCGCGTCGGCCGTTAAAACTTAGAGGAATCGCGCTGTCGTATCCTGATCGTCGGAGCCGGCAGCGTTAAAACAAAAGACGAAGCTAAGCATGTAGAGCCAATGGGTGAGTGCCGGCGGACGCGGGTTCAATTCCCGCCGCCTCCACCAAACAGTCGACGAATCAAGCGCCTACGGGCGCTTTTTTCGTTTCTGGGCGGCCCTCGCCGGCCCCTTCCCTCGGCACGGCCACCGCCAGGCCGCTGCGCCGCCTGAGTGTCTCGCTCCCCGCCCGACCCCCTCTCGGGCCGGGCCGGCCCGCGCTCGCCTCTGCGCCTTTCGTCGCATCCCGCGGGCGAAAAGCACTTGCTCCCGACTCGCTGGGACGCCATCATCGCGCACACGCGCCGCCCCCTCGGGGCGGGTGCGCCAGTACGACCGGGGTGGCATCGGGTCCGGGCTCGCAGCCGCGGTCCATCGACCGATACGACCCTATCATCGTTGAACCTTTCTCGATCTGGATTCCAAACCCCATGAGCAAAGTCCTGATTGTCGGCGCCGGCGGCGTCGGTGGCGTCGTTACCCACAAGTGCGCCCAGCATCCCGAAGTCTTCTCCGAGATCTGCCTGGCCAGCCGCAACCAAGACAAGTGCCGCGCCATAGCGGCACAGCTGGACCGCCCGATCCAGACCGCCCAGGTGGATGCCGACGACGTCGAGGCGCTGGTCGCGCTGATCGAGTCGTTCAAGCCCGACGTACTGATCCATGTGGCCCTGCCCTACCAGGACCTCACCATCATGGAGGCCTGCCTGCGTACCGGCGTGCCCTACCTGGACACCGCCAACTACGAGCATCCCGACGAGGCGAAGTTCGAGTACAAGGAGCAGTGGGCCTTCCAGGATCGCTACGCCGAGGCCGGCAACATGGCCACCCTGGGCTGCGGCTTCGACCCGGGCATGACCAACATCTACTGTGCCTACGCGCAGAAGAACCTGTTCGACGAGATCCATCACATCGACATCCTGGACGCGAACGGCGGCGACCACGGCTACCCGTTCGCCACCAACTTCAATCCCGAGATCAACATTCGCGAGATCACCGCGAAGGGGCGCTACTGGGAAGAGGGCGAGTGGAAGGAGACCGATCCGCTGGCGGTGAAGCGCACCTTCGACTTCGACGGCATCGGCGAGAAGGACCTCTACCTGCTCTATCACGAGGAGATGGAATCCCTCTGCCAGAACATCAAGGGCCTGAAGCGCATCCGCTTCTGGATGACCTTCTCCGACAAGTACCTCACCCACCTCAAGGTGCTCGAGAACGTCGGCATGACCAGCATCGAGCCGATCAAGGTGGGCGATGCCGAGGTCGCCCCGCTGGAATTCCTGAAGGCCGTGCTGCCCGACCCGGCCTCGCTGGGCCCGCGCACCAAGGGCAAGACCAACATCGGCATCATCGCCGACGGCATCAAGGACGGTAAGCGGCGCAAGGTGCACATCTACAACATCTGCGACCACGAGGCCTGCTACCGCGAGGTGCAGTCCCAGGCGGTCTCCTACACCACCGGCGTGCCGGCGGTGACCGGCGCCATGCTGATGCTGGAAGGCATCTGGAAGGGCGCGGGCGTGTTCAACGTCGAGCAGCTCGATCCGGACCCCTTCATGGACCGCATCGGCGACATGGGCCTGCCGTGGCAGGTCGTCGAGCTCGACCCCGACCACGACCCGCTGGCCTGATCGACGATGGTGGATACGCCCGACTTCGACGTCACGGCCTGCCCCTCGCCGGCCTACGTGGTGGATGACGCCCTGCTGCGCCGCAACCTGGCGCTGCTCGAGCGGGTCCAGCAGGAGAGCGGTGCGCGCATCCTGCTGGCGCTCAAGGGCTTCGCCCTGTGGGACGCCTTTCCGCTGGTCAGCCGCTACCTGGTCGGCACCACGGCCAGCGGCCAGGACGAGGCGCGGCTCGGCGCCGAGACCTTCGGCGGCGAGGTGCACGCCTACTCGCCGGCCTTCAGCGAGGCGGAGATGGCGGTGGTCCTCGAGTACGCGGACCACCTCAGCTTCAACTCCCCGGCCCAGTGGCAGCGCCATCGCGCGGCCGTGGCCGGGGCGCCGCGGGAGGTCTCCTGCGGGCTGCGGGTGAACCCGGAGTACTCCGAGGGCAAGGTCGCGCTCTACGACCCCTGCGCGCCCGGCTCGCGGCTCGGCACCCGGGCCGCGGACCTCGAGGGCGTGGATCTCGCCGGCCTCGACGGCCTGCACTTCCACACCCTCTGCGAGCAGGACAGCGACGCCCTGGAGCGCACCCTGGCGGCCTTCGAGGAGGCCTTCGGCCGCTACCTCGCCGATCGCAAATGGGTCAACTTCGGCGGCGGCCATCACATCACCCGTCCCGACTACGACGTCGAACGGCTGGTGCGGGTGATCCGCGACTTCAAGGCGCGCCACCCCCACCTCGAGGTCTACCTGGAGCCCGGCGAGGCCATCGCCCTCAACACCGGCTACCTGGTCTGCACGGTGCTCGATATCGTCGAGAACGACGGCGCCATCGCCATCCTCGACACCTCGGCCACCGCGCACATGCCCGACGTGCTGGAGATGCCCTACCGGCCGGAGATCCTCGGCGCCGGCGAGCCCGGCGAGAAGGCCCATACCTATCGCCTGGGCGGGCTGACCTGCCTGGCCGGCGACGTGGTGGGCGAGTACAGCTTCGACGCGCCGCTTTCGATCGGCGACCGGCTGGTGTTCACCGACATGGCCCACTACACCATGGTGAAGACCACCACCTTCAACGGCATGCGCCTGCCGTCGATCTGCCGCATCGACGCGGCGAGCCGCGAGGTGCGCACGGTGAAGACCTTCGGCTACGAGGACTACCGGCAGCGGCTGAGCTGACGCCGACGAAGACCTCGACGCCGACGCGACGGGCCCCCTCGGGGGCCCGTCGTCGTTTCCTCCCCGGGCGCATAGGCCCTTTTCTCCCCCGCGACTTTCCCGCATGGTGGCGTAAGCGACGTCATGCCAGCGCGAAAGGAGCCATCATGACCCAGGTCTTCAAGTTCGGCGGCGCCTCGATCCGTGACGCCGCGGCCATTCGCCGCCTGGGCGAGCTGCTCGCCCGCTTCCCCGAGCGCCCGCTGATCGTGGTGGTCTCGGCCATGGGCAAGACCACCAATGCCCTGGAGGCGCTGCTCGCGGCGGCCCGGGGCAGCGATGATGCCGACTACCGCGAGCGCCTCGCGGCCCTGCGTCGTGACCACCTCGCCACCGTCAAGGCGCTGTTCGGGGAACGCGCCGATCCCGTGGCCGGGAGGATCGAGGCGCTGATCGATGAGCTCGACCGCCGCCACCGCGCCCACGCGCACCGCGAACGCCCCTTCCACTACGACCAGACGGTCGGCATCGGCGAACTGCTCTCCACCACCCTCGTGGCCGCCTGGCTGGACGAGATCGGGCTGGCCAGCGAATGGCGCGATGCCCGGGACCTGATCGTCACCGACGACCGCTACCAGGCGGCCAACGTCGACTGGACGGCCACCGCCGAGCGGGTGCGCGACCTGGATAGCGACGACGGCCGGATTCGCGTCACCCAGGGGTTCACCGGCGCCACCGCCGAGGGTGCCTCGACGACCCTGGGCCGCGAGGGGTCGGACTACTCCGCGGCGATCCTCGCCCACTGCCTGGGCGCGGAGGGGGTCACCATCTGGAAGGACGTGCCGGGGCTCTTCAACGCCGATCCGCGCCGCGTCGACAACGCGGTGCGGCTCGAGCGGATCTCCTACGACGAGGCGATCGAGCTGGCCTGGCACGGCGCCAAGGTGATCCATCCCAAGACCCTCGCCCCCCTACGCCAGCGGGCGATCCCGCTGACCGTGCGCTCCTTCCAGGACCTCGCGGCACCGGGCAGCACCATCGGCGACGACGCCCGCCGCGATGGCGAGGTGCCCGCCCTGATGCTCTGCGAGGCACAGACGCTGCTGGAGGTGCGCCCGCGAGACCTCGCCTTCATGGACGAGGCGCGCCAGCACGACGTCCTCGGCCGCCTGGTGGCGGCCGGGCTGCACGCCGGCCTGATCGATGCCGGGGCGATGCGCCTCTCGCTGGTCCTCGACGGCCACCCCGAGCGCCTCGAGCCGCTGGTCGCCTCCCTGGCCACCGACTATGGGGTGACGCGCCGCGACGACCTGACCCTGGTCACCGTTCGCCATGGCGACGACGCCCTGCTGCGCGCCCTCGGCGCGGGGCGCGACTGCCTGGCCGAGCGGCGCAACGCCGATACCGCCCAGCGGCTCTTCCCCAGCGCCCAGTGCCCGGCGACCTGGCACCTGCCCGACTGAGAGGCTCAGGCCGCGGCCTCGCGCATGGCCGGGGCGGTGGCCTGCATGCGCTCGGCGACGCCCCACGCGCGGCCGTGCCTGGCCATCGCTGAACGCCAGCACCGGCGAGGCCCGAAGTTTTTAAGTAATCTTACGGTATTCCGCGCAGCCTTCGCCCGGCCCGCCCGAGGGCGCCTGCCGCCCGTCGAGCGACCAATGCATCGTCGATACGGGCCCGGCGGCGCATCGACGGACTCGCCGCCGACAACCGAGGAAGTAGTAAACATACCTGTAAAGCGCTATCGTCGTCGAAGGATCCCCGCCCGAGGAGCACCGAGATGTCACACCGACCGCCACGCAACGTGACGCGCACCCTGCCGGCCCGCAAGCGCATCGCCCTGGTGGCCCACGACGGCAAGAAGGAGGAACTGCTCGAGTGGGCGGCCCGCTGGGAGGCGACCCTCGCGGAGCACGCCCTGATCGGCACCGGGACCACGGCCGAGCGCATCTCGCGCCAGCTGGGTCTCGAGGTGGAGGGCCTGATGAGCGGCCCGCTGGGCGGCGACCAGCAGATCGGCGCGCGTATCGCCGAGCAGCGCCTCGACCTGCTGATCTTCTTCTGGGACCCCTTCGCGCCGCAGCCCCACGACCCCGACGTCAAGGCGCTGCTGCGCCTGGCGGCGCTGTGGAACGTTCCGGTGGCCTGCAACGCGGCGAGCGCCGACTTCATGATCAGCTCCCCCTGGCTCGACCGGGACTACGAGATGACCGTCCCCGATGCCGGGGCCTGGGTGTCGTCGCGTACCGCCTGAGCCGCCAGAGCGCGCCGCGAGGCCGTCAGGCCCGCGCCGCCGCCCGCCGGCCGGCTCGCTGGCCCAGCCAGGCCGCCACCAGCCACAGCGGCACGCTCGCCAGCACGTAGCCGAGCGACCGCCAGGGGTGGCCGGCCTGCAGCAGCTGCAGCGTCTCGAGGCCGAACAGCGAAAAGGTGGTGAAGCCGCCGCAGAAGCCGGCGACCAGGAAGGGCTGCCAGCGCGCCACCCGGCCATGGGTCCGGTGGGCGGCGAAGGCGGCGAAGGCAGCGATCAACCAGGAGCCGAGGCCGTTGATCGCCAGCGTGGCCCAGGGGAAGGGCGGCCCGGCCAGCGCCGCGCCGACGAGATAACGCAGCACCGCCCCCAGGCCGCTGCCGAGCCCGACGGCACCATAGGCGCGCCAGGCGATCATGCGAGCCCCCCGGCGAGCCAGGCGCCCGCCAGCAGGGCCGAGAAGCCCCCCAGCAGGGTCACGAGGACGTTGGCCGCGGCGGCGCCCGGCCGACCCTGCTGGGCGAGGGTCAGGGTCTGCAGGCTGAACGAGGAGACGGTGGTATAGCCGCCCAGCAGGCCGATGGCCATGAGCGACCACACCGGGCCCGAGGCCATGGGGCCCAGCGCGCCGGCGAGCCCGCCCATCAGCAGGGCGCCGCTGAGGTTGACCGCGAGGGTCCCCCAGGGCAGGCCGGTGCCCAGGCGACGCGCCACGGCGTCGCCCAGCGCCAGGCGCGCCATGCCGCCCAGGCTTCCACCGGCGGTCACGGCCAGCAGTGTCAACGGCTCGAGATTCATCCCTTCGGCACCCCGCTCGCTCCACACAACAGCCACCCGGGCACAAAAAAAGCCACCCGGGAGGGTGGCCAAGAGTATCGCATGCTTGCCTTGCAGGGGGGCAGCGGCCGACGGCCGCCGCGTTAACGGCAATATTGGCAGACAATTCTCATGATGTACAATATTTGTACATAAAAAGTCCACGACCCTCGGGTCGTGATCGTGGCGCCAAACCCGTACCATCCCGACAGGTACCTCGGTACCGCTCCCCTGATAGCCCATCGCCAACACGCCAAGAGACGGAGGTCACCGCGTGAACCCTATGCGAGCCCTGATCGCCCTGGGCATCTGGCTGCTGCTGGCCCTGGTGGCCCTCGGCGGTCCGGCCCAGGCCCAGCAAGCCGAGAGCGGCGGCGAGCCGCCGGCCTACTCCACCCTCGCCGACCTGCTCGAGAACGCCGAGAGCCGCCAGCAGCTGATCGACCAGCTGCGCGGCCTGGCCGCCGAGACCCCGGGCGCCGACGCCGCCGCCTCGGCGGCCGCCGAGGCCGGCGCTGCCTCCCCCTCCCTGCCCCGCCAGCTGGCCCAGGCCACCAGCCGCATCGCCGGCGAGGTCGGCACCCAGCTGGCCGAGGCGGGTGAAGCCATCGGCCAGCTGTTCACGGGCAGCGACGATGCCAGCGCCGAGATCGACCTGGCCGCCGTCGGCGAGGCGGCCATCAACCTGGGCCTGGTGATCCTCGCCACGATAGCGCTCTTCCTGGTCATCCGCTGGCTGGCCAAGCCGGTCTTCACGCGCATCAGCCAGTGGTCGCTCAACGGCCAGGGGCTCAACCCGGTGGTGCGCCTGGTGCTCTGCGTGGCCCTGGCCGCGCTGATCGACGTGCTGGTGGTGGCGCTCTCCTACGTGGGCGGCAACCTGGTCGCCACCTTTGCGGTGGGCGAGACCGGCGCGCTCTCGACCCGTGCCTCGCTGTTCCTCAACGCCTTCCTGGTGATCGAGCTGCTCAAGGCGGGGGTACGGATGCTCTTCGCCTCGCGCTACGAGGGCCTGCGCCTGCTGCCGATCACCACCGGTGAGGCCTCCTACTGGAACCGCTGGATCGCCCGACTGATCGGCCTCGTCGGCTACGGCCTGATGGTGGTGGTGCCGCTGATCAGCGCCTACCTGGCCCCCACCCTGGGACAGAGCCTCGGCACCCTGATCATGATCGGCGCCTTCATCTATGCGGTGACGGTGGTACTGAGCAACCGCGCGCGGCTGCGTGACGCCCTCAATCACAAGGCCCGGCAGACCACCATGGCCGCCAGCCGCGTCTCCCTGCAGCTGTTCGCCCGCACCTGGCACCTGTTCGCCCTGGCCTATTTCCTCATGGTGCTGGTGCTGACCCTGACCCGCCCCGCGGACGCCCTGCCCTTCGTGCTCTTCGCCACCCTCAAGACCCTGGCGACCGTGGTGGTGGGCATGCTGGCCTCCAGCTTCCTGACCCAGACCATCGGCCGCCAGATCCGGCTCTCCGACGACCTGCGGCGCAAGCTGCCGCTGCTCGAGCCGCGCCTCAACAGCTACGTGCCCAACGCGCTGCGCGTCATCCGCGCGCTGATCCTGATCACCGTGATCATGGTCGTGCTGAGTGCCTGGGGCGCCTTCGATCTGGCCGCCTGGTACGCCTCCGAAGCCGGCCGCGGGCTGGTCGGCAAGATCGCCAGTGTGATCGTGATCCTGGTGGTGGCCGCGGCGGCCTGGCTGGGCCTCGCCAGCCTGATCGAGCACAAGCTCAACCCGGAGACCGGCGGCGGCGTGCCCTCGGCGCGGGCCCAGACCCTGCTCGCGCTGTTCCGCAACGCCCTGGCCATCGCCCTGGTCACCATGACGGCGATGATCGTGCTCTCCGAGATCGGCATCAACATCGGCCCGCTGATCGCCGGTGCCGGGGTGCTGGGCCTGGCCATCGGCTTCGGTGCCCAGAAGCTGGTGCAGGACATCATCACCGGCATATTCATCCAGGTGGAGAACGCCATGAACACCGGCGACGTGGTCACCCTGGGCGGCATCACCGGCACCGCCGAGAAGCTGAGCATCCGCTCGGTGGGCATCCGCGACCTCTCCGGCACCTACCACATCGTGCCCTTCTCCAGCGTGGATACCGTCTCCAACTACATGCGCGAGTTCGGCAACCACGTCGGCGAGTACGGCATCGCCTACCGCGAGAACATCGACGAGGCCATCGAGCAGCTCAAGCTGGCCTTCGATGCACTCAAGGCCAGCGACGAGCACGGCCACAAGCTGCTGGCCGAACTGGACGTGGCCGGCGTGGTGGCCCTGGCCGACAGCTCGGTCAACATCCGCGTCATCATCAAGACCACCCCCGGCGACCAGTGGGCCGTGGGGCGCGCCTACAACCGACTGGTCAAGCAGTACTTCGACGCCGCCGGCATCGAGATTCCCTTCCCCCACACCACCCTCTACTTCGGGGCGGACAAGGAGGGCGGCGCGCCGCCGGCCAACCTGCGCGTCATGCAGCAGCGGTTCAGCATCGACGGCAGCCCCGCCGGCCAGCCCAAGCAGGGCGACTACGCCGACGACCGCTTCGATCCGCGTCGCGAGGTCAGGCCCGCGCGCGGCGAGTCCCGCGAGGGGGAGACACTGGCGGGCGAGGAGTACCGCAAGCCCAGCAGCGACGACGTCGACGAGCCCTGAGCGATCCCGCCGCCGGGCCCGGCCCGGCGGCGCTGCCGACGAACCACGCCGGCCTGGGGCGCGTCACCCTCCCGCCGACGATGCCCCTGCCGGCCGATCTCCCCACCACGATCTCCCCACCAACGACATCCTCACCAACGACATCTTCACAAACAAAGAGAGGGGCTGCCATGCGGCAGCCCCTCTCTTCGTGACGCACCGCGCGCCGGGTCAGGCGCGGGGGTGGCCAGCGCCCGCTCAGGACGCCGCCTTGGCCGCCTTCGCGCCCGACTCGGGCGCCTCGGTGGGTTGCGGCAGCGAGGGCAGCGACTTGTCGAGCAGCTCGACGCTCTGGCGGTAGAAGAGCTGGCTCTTCTGGTGCTCGCCCAGGTTGGCATAGAGCCGGGCCAGCTCCGCGCAGGCCACGCCGCTGGGCCGCTGGCGCTGGCTCGCCTCGAAGTACTCCTGGGCCTTGCCCCAGTAGGCGTTGCGCAGCGCCAGGCGCCCCAGGGTGAGCAGCAGGTCCGGGTCGTTGGGCCGCTCCTGCAGCCACTTCTCGGCCACCACCAGCTGGCGACGGGCATCCACGTCGAGCAGGCCGTAGCGCAGCACCAGGCGGCTGTCCCAGTGCTCCTTGAGGGAGTGGCGCAGCAGGCGCTCGGCGATGCCCTCCTCGCCGCCGCGCACCAGCGCCTCGGCGTAGAGCACGATCAGGTCGTTGTTGGTGCGCAGGTCGTCGGGCATGTCGGCCCAGAGGTTGCGCACCCGCTCGATGTCGCCGGGGTTGCGAGCCTCCTGGCCGATCAGTTCGCGGTAGGCGCGCAGCTCGAGCTGCTCGCGCTCCTCGCGGGAGATCAGCTGCTGGGCACCCAGCCGCGGCATCAGGCGGCGCAGGCCGTCCCAGTCGCTGACGCTGAGGTAGGCCTGCTTGAGCTGCTTGAGCACCTGGGGATGGTTCGGCAGGTGGCGGTCCAGGCGGGTCAGGATCGCCAGCGCCTCCTCGTACTGCTGGCGGTCCAGCATCAGCTGGGCCTGCATCATGCCCACCGCGGTGTCGGCCCCCTCGGTGCTCAGGTGCGCCCGCTTGAGCAGGGTGTCGGCCTGCTCGTAGCGCCCCTGGTAGTGGGCGGCCAGGGCCGCGGAGAGGTAGTTGACCAGCGGCGTGCTGGAGTCGTCGGCGGCCTTGACCAGGGCCTTCTCGGCGCGCTTCCAGCGCCCCTCGGCGAGCGCCACCAGGCCACGCACGGTGCGCTTCATGGCGGTGCGATTACGGGCGCGGCTGTTCCACACCTTGAAGCGGCTGACCGGGCGGGTCAGACGCATCAGCAGGCGCAGGCCGAAGTGCAGCGCGATGAACACGGCCAGCAGGATGACCAGGCCGAACCAGAAGGAGGTCTGGTAGGAGGTGTCGCCCACCCGCACCAGCCAGTAGCCCGGCACCGACATCATCAGCTGGCCGAACAGCGCCCCGAGCGCGAGGCCCAGGACCACGATCAGGATCAGCTTTCTCATGCGTCATCTCCCTGGCCGCCCTCGGCCTGATCGGCGACGCGGCTCTCGAAGCGATGCTCGATGAAGCCCGCCAGCGCCTGCTGGGAGCCGCTGATGTCCGGCAGCTCGGGGCGGATGCTGCGCTGCTGGAGCTCCTCGAGGCGGGCGACCACCGACTGCACGCCGGACGCGTCCATGTCGTAGTAGCCGCGGATCAGCGTCAGGGCCTTGTCGAGGCTGGCGTCGAAGAGCGCCTGCTCCTCCTTGAGCAGCGCCAGCTGGGACTGCTCGAGCACCAGGCGCACGCTCTGGCGCAGGTAGGACTCCTGCTCCGGAGCGATCAGCGCCTCCAGGGCCTCGTCGTGCTGACGCACGGTGACCAGGTCCTTGAGCTCGCTGCCGAAGCGCGACAGCTGCTGCTGCCAGCCGCCGGTGGGCGCGTCCTCGATGACGGCATCGGCGGTCATCTCCTCGATGTCCTGGGCCAGGGGCTGGCCGGCGATCAGCTCCTGCTGGGCGTTGAGGGCCAGGTAGAGGCCGGTGCGATCGACCGTCGGCACGGCCTCCAGGGCGGCGAGCTCGGAGGCGATCTCGCGACGCACCGGCACCAGGGCGGGGTTGTCGGCCTCGCGCAGGCGCGCGTCGGCGGTGCGCAGCAGGGCCGACGCGCCCTCGACGTCGCGCTCCAGCTGCAGGCGCTGGTTGGCCAGGCGCAGCAGGTAGGCCGCCTCGGCGTGCAGCCAGTCGCGCTCGTCGGTCTCCTGCTCGCGGGAGAGCTCGTCGAGCACCCGGTCGAGGGTCTCGTCGACGCTGCCGCGATAGTCGGCGAAATCGCCGCGCAGGCTGGAGAGGGTCGACTCGAGGGCCGCATCACGCTCGCTCTCGGCGCTCTGGAGCTGGGCTTCCAGGTCGCCCAGGGCGGACGCGCTGGCGACCTCGCCGGGCAGCGCGGCGAGGCGCTGCTGCTGCGACTCGAGCTTCTGCCAGGCCAGCCAGCCGAAGCCCCCCACGCCGATGGCGAGCAGGATCACCAGCGCCAGCGCCACGCCGCCGGCCTTGCCGCCGCCCCGGCCGTCGCCGCTGGTGGCGGTGGCGGCACCGCCCGCCGGGGGCTTGCCGCTCTCGGCGGCCTTCGCCTTGTCGGCGGAGGCGCCCGGCGCCTTGGCCTTGCCAGCGGCCGGCTTGTCGGCCGCGGCACTCTGGGTCTTGGCCTTGTCGGGGCCGGAAGCGCCCGAGGCCGGCTTGTCGGCGGAGGCGCTCGGCGTGCCGGACGAGCCGCTCGCCTCCTGCGCGCTCGAGGCGGCCGCGCCCTGCTTCTCCGGCCCGGCCGCGGCCCCGGCCGGCGCCGATGCGCCGCCCTTGCCGCGGCGGCGCGAACGGCGGGAGGACGAACCGCCGGCCTTGTCGGCCTCGCCGCCCCCCTGACCGCCCGGCGGCGTCGATGCGCCCTGGGCCGCATCGGAAGGCGTCTGCTGTTCGTCCTGATCGTTTGGTTGCTTGCTCATCTGTCGCTAGCCCTTTTCGAGATCATCATGATCGACATCGGCCTCCTCAGGGGCGCTGCACCCGGCGACCGCGGCCGCCAGGGCGGCAGGGGTGGCACCCGACGCCACCACGGGGACACGAAATCCCAGCCTGCCGGCCAGTGTAGCCAACCGCGCGCTGGAAACGATTAGCGGTTGGTTCAAGGCGGCATCCGTACACCATCCTGCCAGATGTTCGAGGATTTCTCCGCTGCTGACCACCAGCGCGCGGTAATTGCCCTCGGCGAGCCGCGCCTTCTGGGAGGGCGCCGGGTCCATCAGGCGGCGCCGGTAGACCGCCAGGCGCGTCACCCTCGCGCCGCGAGCGGCCAGGGTGTCGGCGAGCAGGGGACGCCCACCCTCGCCGGCCACCAGCAGCACCCGCTTACCATCGAGGTCGCGCAGCGAGGCGAGGCGCAGCAGCGCCTCGCTGGTGTCCTCGCCGCTGTCCGGCGGCGGCACGTGCACGCGTACCCCGAGGTGATGGTGCAGGGCGGCGGCGGTGGCGGCACCCACCGCATAATAGTCGATGCCGACCGGCAGCTGCGGCCAGTAGCGGTCCAGCGCCTCGGACAGGCACTCGGCGGCGAAGGGGCTCACCACCACCACCTTGTCGAACTGGTCGACGTCCAGCCAGTGGCGGCGCGCCGCCGGCGTCTCCGCCAGCGGCTCGAGGCGCATGACCTCGAGTCTCGCCACGGGCAGGCCGCGCGCCGCGATGGCCGCGGCCAGCGGACCCGCGCGCTCGCCCGGGCGGGTGATCAGCACCGGCCGGCTCGCCATCAAACGGCGCCGTAGACCTCGGCGAGGATGTCGCCGGCGCCCTGCTCGAGCAGCTCCTCGGCGACGCGGATGCCCAGCGCCTCCGGCTCGTGGATGGAGCCGCGCCCCTCGGCGCGCAGCACCCGGGTGCCCTCCGGATTGCCCACCAGGGCGCGCAGCCAGAGGGTCTGGCCGTCGTTCTCGAACACGGCGTGGCCGCCGATGGGCACCTGGCAGCCCCCTTCCAGGCGGGTGTTCATGGCGCGCTCCGCCCGCACCCGGGTGGCGGTGGCCGCGTCGTCCAGCGGGGTCAGCAGCGCCAGCAGCTCCGGGTCGTGCAGGCGGCACTCGATGCCCAGCGCGCCCTGGCCGCAGGCCGGCAGGCACACCTCGGGGGGCAGCTCCATGGCGATGCGCGCCTCGAGGCCCAGTCGCTTGAGGCCGGAGGTGGCCAGCAGGATGGCGTCGTACTCGTTGGCGTCGAGCTTGCCCAGGCGGGTCTGGACGTTGCCGCGCAGGTTGAGGACCTCGAGGTCCGGGCGCGCCTCGCGCATCTGCAGGCCGCGGCGCAGGCTGGAGGTGCCGATGCGTGCGCCCTCGGGCAGCTCGTCCAGCGAGGCGTAGTGGTTGGAGACGAAGGCGTCGGTGGGCTCGGCCCCCTCGAGGATCACCGAGAGGCCCAGGCTCTCGGGGAAGTGCATCGGCACGTCCTTCATGGAGTGCACGGCGATGTCGGCGCGGCCGTCGAGCATCGCCTCCTCGAGCTCCTTCACGAACAGCCCCTTGCCCCCGACCTTGGCCAGCGGCGTGTCGAGGATCTTGTCGCCGCGGGTGGACATGGGCACCAGCTCGACCGTGAGACCGGGATGGGCGGCCATCAGGCGGTCGCGGACATGCTCGGCCTGCCACATGGCCAGTTGACTCTTGCGGGTGGCGATACGCAGGGTGTTGATGGCTTGCACGTGGTTCTCCCGTACCGGTTGGCCTGCCGATGGCGCACGATGCGCTGGCGCCCGGTGATGATGTGGATACGCTTCATCATAAAGCACCGCGCGAAACAGGAAAAATCACGCCACGGCGAGCGTCCCCCGCCCCTCGCCAGCCCCACGGACTCTGGTACACTTTCCGCCATGTCAAGGCAGCGCCGCCAGGGCGGCGCCCATCACCCCTTTCATCAAGCAGGATGCCCAGCCCGATGAGCCCGAGCCCCTCCAACCCCGGCACTAACCAGTCCTGGGGTGGCCGCTTCAGCGAGCCCACCGACGCCTTCGTCGAACGCTTCACCGCCTCCGTCGACTTCGACCAGCGCCTCGCCCTCCACGACATCCAGGGCTCGGTCGCCCACGCCACCATGCTCGCCCGGGTCGGCGTGCTGACCGACGCGGAGCGCGACGCCATCGTCCAGGGCCTCGACGAGATCCGCGGCGAGATCGAGGCCGGCACCTTCGAATGGTCGGTGGCCCTCGAGGACGTGCACATGAACATCGAGGCGCGGCTCACCGACAAGATCGGCATCACCGGCAAGAAGCTACACACCGGCCGCTCGCGCAACGACCAGGTGGCCACCGACATCCGCCTCTTCCTGCGCGACGAGATCGACGCCGTGGCCGCGGAGCTCACGCGCCTGCGCGCGGGGCTGATCGACCTGGCCGACCGCGAGGCCGACACCATCATGCCCGGCTTCACCCACCTGCAGACCGCCCAGCCGGTGACCTTCGGCCACCACCTGCTGGCCTGGCAGGAGATGCTGGCCCGCGACCACGAGCGCCTGCTCGACTGCCGCAAGCGGGTCAACGTGCTGCCGCTGGGCGCCGCGGCGCTGGCCGGCACCACCTACCCCATCGACCGCCACGTCACCGCCGAGCTGCTGGGCTTCGAGCGTCCCGCCGAGAACAGCCTCGACGCGGTGAGCGATCGGGACTTCGCCATCGAGTTCACCTCCTTCGCCAGCATCCTGCTGATGCACATGTCGCGGATGAGCGAGGAGCTGGTGCTGTGGACCAGCGCCCAGTTCGCCTTCATCGACCTGCCCGACCGCTTCTGCACCGGCTCCTCGATCATGCCGCAGAAGAAGAACCCCGACGTGCCGGAGCTGGTGCGCGGCAAGACCGGGCGTGTCTACGGCCACCTGATGGGCCTGCTGACCCTGATGAAGTCCCAGCCGCTGGCCTACAACAAGGACAACCAGGAGGACAAGGAGCCGCTGTTCGACACCCTGGACACCGTCAAGGGCTGCCTGCGCGCCTTCGCCGACATGGCCCCGGCCATCGAGTCGAAGAAGCCGAGCATGGCCGAGGCCGCCCGCCGCGGCTTCTCCACCGCCACCGACCTGGCCGACTACCTGGTGCGCAAGGGCGTGGCCTTCCGCGACGCCCACGAGATCGTCGGCCAGTCCGTGGCCTTCGGCCTCAACGAGGGCAAGGACCTCTCCGAGATGAGCCTCGAGGAGCTCCGCCAGTTCTCCGACACCATCGAGGCGGACGTCTTCGAGGTGCTGACCCTCGAGGGCTCGGTAGCGGCCCGCAACCACATCGGCGGCACCGCCCCGGACCAGGTGCGTGCCGCGGCCCAGCGCGCCCGCGACGCCCTGGCGGGGCTGGCCTGATGGGACGCCTGCTGCCCGCCGCCCTGATGCTGGCCCTGGCCCTGGCCGGCTGCGGCCAGAAGGGCCCGCTCTACCTGCCCGGCGACGAGGCGGCCGCCGAACGCTACGACCCTGCCGGCGAGCAGGCGACGTCCAACGACGCCGCCCGGCAGGACGATGACACCGCCCGCGACGACGAGAGCTAGCATGGACCATTTCGACTACCGCGACGGCGTCCTCTACGGCGAGGACGTGCCGCTCACCCGCATCGCCGACGAATTCGGCACGCCCTGCTACGTCTACTCCCGGGCGACCCTGGCGCGCCACTACCGCGCCTACGCCGAGGCCCTGGGCGGCCACCCGCACCTGATCTGCTACGCGGTGAAGGCCAACTCCAACCTCGCCGTGCTGGGGCTGCTGGCGAAGATGGGCGCCGGCTTCGACATCGTCTCCGTGGGCGAGCTCGAGCGCGTGCTCGCCGCCGGCGGCGACCCGGCCCGGGTGGTCTTCTCCGGCGTGGCCAAGCAGGAGGCCGAGATGGCCCGCGCCCTGGAGGCGGGCATCAAGTGCTTCAACGTCGAGTCGCGCCCCGAGCTCGAGCGCCTCAACGCCGTGGCCGAGCGGCTCGGCACGCGGGCGCCGGTCTCGCTGCGGGTCAACCCGGACGTCGACGCCGGCACCCACCCCTACATCTCCACCGGGCTCAAGGACAACAAGTTCGGCATCCCGGTGGACGAGGCGCTGGCCGTCTACGAGCTGGCCGCGTCGCTGTCCCACCTCGAGGTGGTCGGCCTGGACTGCCACATCGGCTCCCAGCTCACCGAGCTCGCCCCCTTCCTCGACGCCCTCGACCGCCTGCTGGTGCTGCTCGAGCGGCTGCGCGAGTGCGGCATCGAGATCGCGCACCTCGACCTCGGCGGCGGGCTGGGCGTGCCCTACCACGACGAGCGCCCGCCGGCGCCCTTCGACTACGCCACCGCCCTGCTCGAGCGGCTCTCGGCGTGGCCGGGCAGCGAGCGGCTGACCCTGCTCTTCGAGCCGGGCCGCTCCATCGCCGCCAACGCCGGCGTGCTGCTGACCCGAGTCGAGTTCCTGAAGCCCGGCGAGACCAAGAACTTCGCCATCGTCGACGCGGCCATGAACGACCTGATCCGCCCGGCGCTCTACCAGGCCTGGCAGGCGATCCTGCCGGTGGATACCCGTCAGCCCCGCGACACCGCCACCTACGACGTGGTCGGCCCGGTCTGCGAGACCGGCGACTTCCTGGGCAAGGACCGCGAGCTCGCCATCGCCGCCGATGACCTGCTGGCGGTGCGCTCCGCCGGCGCCTACGGCTTCGTGATGGCCTCGAACTACAACAGCCGCCCGCGCCCCGCCGAGGTGATGGTCGACGGCGACCGGGTCCACCTGGTGCGCCGCCGCGAGCGCCTGGAGGACCTGTGGGCCGGCGAGGCGCTGCTGCCCGACGACGCGGGAGAGACGCGCTGATGCTCCTGCACTTCACCAAGATGCACGGGCTGGGCAACGACTTCATGGTGGTCGACCTGGTCACCCAGCGGGCGCGCTTCAGCGAGGCGGAGATTCGCCGACTGGCCGACCGGCGCTTCGGCATCGGCTTCGACCAGCTGCTGGTGGTCGAGCCGCCCCGCGACCCGGAGATGGACTTCCGCTACCGCATCTACAACGCCGACGGCAGCGAGGTCGAGAACTGCGGCAACGGGGCGCGCTGCTTCGCGCGCTTCGTGCGCGACCAGCGCCTGACCCACAAGCACGAGATCCACGTCGAGACCGCCGGCGGCCCGCTGACCCTGGTGGTCGAGGAGGACGGCCGGGTGCGCGTCGACATGGGCGCCCCGCGCTTCGCGCCCGAGGCACTGCCCTTCACGACCGAGCCCTTCACGACGGCATCCTGCGACGCCGCCGAGGACCGTGTCCTGCACGCCCTCGAGGTGGACGGCGAGCGCCTCGAGGTGGGCGTGGTCTCCATGGGCAACCCCCATGCCGTGCTGCGGGTCGACGACGTCGAGCGCGCCCCCGTCGAGCGGCTGGGGCCGGCCATCGAGGCCCACCCGCGCTTCCCCAAGCGGGTCAACGCCGGCTTCATGCAGGTCGTCTCGCCCCACGAGATCCGCCTGCGCGTCTATGAGCGCGGCAGCGGCGAGACCCTGGCCTGCGGCACCGGCGCCTGCGCGGCGGTGGCCAGCGGCATCCGCCAGGGGCTGCTCGAGAGCCCCGTCACCGTGCACCTGCCCGGCGGCGAGCTACGCATCGAGTGGGCCGGCGACGGCGCCCCGCTGATCATGACCGGACCGGCCGAGCGCGTCTTCGACGGCCGCGTCCTGCTGAACTGAGTCGCCCCGCCACCCCAAGGACCCTCGCCACCCAGGAGACGTGACCATGACCCGAGCCGCCCCCGATCCGCGCAAGACCCTCGATCCCGATCGGGTCGCCGAGTGGCTGGCCCGTCACCCGGACTTCTTCGTCGGGCGCGAGGGGCTGCTGCAGCAGCTCAAGGTGCCCCACCCGGAAAGCCGCGGCGCCACCTCGCTGCTCGAGCGGCTGGTGCACGACCTGCGCGCCCGCGCCGAGCAGGCCGAGTGGCGGCTCGAGCAGCTGCTGGAGTCGGCCCGCTTCAACGAGGGGCAGTACCGGCGCACCCGGGAGCTGATCCTCGCGCTGCTCGAGGCCGAGGACAACGACGCCCTGGGCCAGGCGCTGGCGACCCAGCTCGCCGAGCACTTCCACACCCCGGCGGTGGCACTCTGGTGCCCGGCCAGCCTCACCGACGCCGAGCCCCGCCCGCCCCAGGCGCCGCGTCAGGTGCTCGACGACCACGCCGGCCAGCGCCTCGCGGCGCTGCTCGACGGCCGCGCCAGCCGCTGCACGCGGCTGACGCCCACCGACTGGAAGCGCCTGCTGCCCCACGCGACGGCCCCCACCCAGGCTGGCTCCTGCGCGGTGGCCCGGCTGACCCTGGGCGAGCCGCTGGGCTACCTGGTGCTGGCGAGCCCCGACCCGGACCACTTCCGCGCCAGCATGGACACCCTGTTCACCGACTACGTGGGCGAGGTGGTGGCCCGCCTGCTGGTGCGCATGGCGCCGGCCGCGCCGTGAGTGCCGCCGCCCTCGAGCCCGAGGTCGAGGCCTTCGTGGCGGCGCTGGCGCGCACGGCGAGCCCCGCCACGGCGGACGCCTACCGGCGCGACCTCGGGGCCCTGACGGCCTTCCTCGCCGCCGAGGGGATCGACGACTGGTCGCGCCTCGACGCCGCCCTGCTGCGCCGCTTCCTCGGCGGCGAGCGGCTGCGCGGCCTCGCTCCGCGCAGCCTGGCCCGGCGCCGCGCGGCGATCTCGCGCTTCGCCGCCCACCTGGTGGAGACGGGGCGACTGCGCCACAACCCGGCCACCCTGGTGAAGGCCCCGCGCCAGCCGCGCCACCTGCCCCGGCCGCTGGACGTCGACCAGCTCTCCCGCTTCCTCGACACCCCCCACGACGACTCGCCGCTGGCGCGGCGCGACCAGGCGATGCTGGAGCTCTTCTACTCCAGCGGCCTGCGCCTCGCCGAGCTGGCGGCACTGGACCTTCCCGACCTGCAGCCGCAGCGGGTCCGGGTGCTCGGCAAGGGCGGCAAGCCCCGCCAGGTGCCGGTGGGCCGCCGGGCCCGCCAGGCGCTGGAGGCCTGGCTCGCGTTGCGCGGCCAGCTGGCCGGGCGCGACGAACCGGCGCTGTTCGTCGGGGTGCGCGGGGGGCGGCTCGGGCATCGCGGCATCCAGCGGCGCCTCGCCGAGCTGGCCAAGGCGCGCGGACTCGCCGAACACCTCCACCCGCACCGGCTGCGCCACTCCTTCGCCAGCCACCTGCTGGAATCGAGCCAGGACCTGCGCGCGGTGCAGGAGCTGCTCGGCCACGCCGACCTCGCCACCACCCAGGTCTATACCCGGCTCGACTGGCAACACCTGGCGGCGAGCTACGACGCCGCCCACCCGCGAGCGCGACGCCGCGGCGGCGACGACCACGGAGCCTCCTCATGAGCCTGCGGGCGATCACCTTCGACCTGGACGATACCCTCTGGGACAACCGCGGGGTGATGACGCGCACCGAGACCGGCCACTACGCCTGGCTCGACGAGGCCCTGAGCGACTGGCTCGCGCGCCGCGGCGAGTCTCGCGGGCGCTTCGCCGAGCGCTACCCGCCGACGGCCTATCAGGCGGCGCGGGCCCGGCTGGCCGAGCGCTTCCCCACCCGGCGCGGCGACTTCACCTGGCTGCGCGAGCGCGCCCTGGTGGAACTGCTGGAGGCCTATGGGCTGTCGCGCAGCGCCGCCTGGCTGTGGGCGGCCGCCGCCATGGCGCGCTTCCACGCGCTGCGCCTGGAGGTCACGCCCCACCCGGAGGTGGAGCCGCTGCTCGAGGACCTCGGCGGCCGCTTCCGGCTGGGGGCCATCACCAACGGCAACCTGGCGCTGCACCGCCTGGCCCTGCATCACCACTTCCGGGTGGCCATTGCCGCCGGCGAGATCCAGGCGCCCAAGCCGGACGCCCGCCCCTTCCTCGCCGCCCTGGCGCGCCTCGAGGCGACGCCCGCCCGGGCACTGCACGTGGGGGATTCCTGGCAGGAGGACGTGCTGCCGGCGCTACGGCTGGGGATGCGGGCGGCGTGGATCGCCCCGGACGCCCCGGCGGGGACGCTGCCCGAGGGCGTGCATCGGCTGGCGCACGTGCGCGAGCTGCCGGCCCTGCTGGCCGACCTGACCTAGCCGTCGCGTCGGACGACGCGACGACGGGAAGGCGGGGGTAGAACGTCAGTCGTCGGCGGGCGCCGGCGCCTCGAGCAGCCACTCGTCGAGGCGCGCGTGCACCTCCTCGATGCCCTGCTTCTTGAGGGCGGAGAAGAGCTGGATGCTGACCAGGTCCTCCCACTCGCGCAGCCGGGAGCGCACCTGCTGCAGGGCGTTCTTCGCCGCGCCGCTCTTCAGCTTGTCGGCCTTGGTCAGCAGGATATGCACCGGCATGTCGGCCTCGTCGGCCCAGCCCAGCAGGGTCTGGTCGAACTCCGAGAGCGGATGGCGCACGTCCATCACCAGCACCAGGCCGCGCAGCGAGCCGCGCCGGCGCAGGTAGTCGGAGAGGTGGCGCTGCCACTCCAGCTTGACCTGCTCCGGCACCTTGGCATAGCCATAGCCCGGCAGGTCGACCAGCCGGTGGTCGCTGTCCTCGCCGAGCCCGAAGAAGTTGATCAGCTGGGTGCGCCCCGGCGTCTTGGAGGTACGGGCCAGCGCCTTCTGCCGGGTCAGGGCATTGATGGCACTGGACTTGCCGGCGTTGGAGCGGCCGGCGAAGGCCACCTCGGCACCGGCGTCCGGCGGGCACTTGGCCAGGGTCGGGGCGCTGGTGAGGAAACGAGCGGCCTGGTAATTGAAGCGAGCGTTGCATCGCGACATGCGGGAGAGTCCTGACGTTGATCAAGGGCGCCACGGCTTGCATTCCCGCGGCTCGGGTGTTCCGTTATAATGCAGTGTCTTTGTCTGCGACCCGGGGCGCGTCAGTATACCACCGTGCTTCGGCCGCCAGCGACCGACCACCGCGTCGGCGACGACCGGCCACAGGGCACCCGGATCCAACCCGGGCGGCACCCGGGGTACGTACCGGCCAACAACGTAACGGGATAGTGGAACTGCGATGAGAAAGCTACTGGCAAGCCTGGCAATCACCATGGGTGCGGTCGGCGTGGCCCATGCGGACCTTCAAGCGGATGCCGACGCGGCAGCCGGTCGGGACAAGGCACAGGCCTGCGCCGCCTGTCACGGGCAGCAGGGCATCAGCCCCTCCGGTGCCTTCCCCAACCTGGCCGGCCAGCAGGCCTCCTACCTGGCCAAGCAGATCATGGACATCCGCGACGGCAACCGCATGGTGGCGCAGATGGCCGGCCAGGTGGACAACTTCTCCGACCAGGACGCCTGGGACGTGGCCAAGTACTTCGCCGAGATGGACCCGGCCCTCGGCCAGGCCGAGGACGACGAGGCGCTCATCGAGCGCGGCCGCCAGCTCTACCGCGCCGGCGACATGGCCAAGGGCATCCCGGCCTGCGCCGCCTGCCACAGCCCGCAGGGCGAGGGCATCGGTTCCGCGGTCTACCCGGCGCTCTCCGGCCAGAAGCACGACTACGTGGTCTCCACCCTGCAGGACTTCGCCGCCGGCGAGCGGGCCAACGACCCGGCCGCCATCATGCGCAGCATCGCCGCCAAGATGAGCGACGACGACATGGCCGCCGTGGCCAACTACGTGCGCGGCCTGCACTGAGCCCCGCCCGGCCCGCCGGGCAGCGGCACTCTAAGGGCGGCCGATGGCCGCCCTCGTCGTCTGTGGGGAACCCGGACGGTCCCGGGGCATCAAAGCCAGCGGCGTGCCGCGCGCCGGCACCCGGACGCAGTTTCATTCAAGGTGTTGCACACAAGGAGAGCTTTCATGCTGAAGACCCTGATGGTCGCCCTGGCCGGCCTGGGCCTGTCATCCCTGGTATCCGCCGCCCCCCTCGTCGAGGGCGAGCACTACACCGTGCTCGAAAACCCGGTGGAGACGCGGGTCGAGGACGGCCAGGTCGCGGTGACCGAGGCCTTCTGGTACGGCTGCCCGCACTGCTACAACCTGGAAGAGCCGCTCAACGCCTGGGTCGCCGAGCAGCCCGAGGACGTGGTCTTCCAGCGCATGCCGGCCACCATGGGCGGTGACTGGAACACCCACGCCTTCGCCTTCTACGCCGCCGAGCAGCTGGGCATCCTCGAGGAGCTCCACGGCGACTTCTTCCACGCCATCCATGAGGAGGGCCGCCGCCTGACCTCGGAGGACGATATCGCCGCCTTCTTCAGCGACTACGGCGTCACCGAGGACGCCGCTCGCGAGGCGCTCTCCTCCTTCGGCGTGAAGAGCCAGGTCAACCAGGCCCATGCCCGCATGCGCCAGATGCAGCTGATGGGCGTGCCGGCACTGATCGTCGACGGCCGCTACCTGGTCTCGCCGAGCACCGCGGGCAGCCTCGGCAACATGCCGCAGATCGCCGGCGCCCTGGTCGAGAAGGTCCGCGAGGAGCGCGCCGACTGAGATGTCCCAGCTGGCCGAGGCAAGGACTCCGCTGCTCGACGGCGGCCACCTGAAGCTGCTCACCTTCAACCTGCAGGTGGGCATTCAGACCTCGGCCTATCACCACTACCTGACGCGCAGCTGGCAGCACCTCCTGCCCCACCCGAAGCGGCTGCAGCGACTCGACATGATCGGCGAGGTCCTCGGCCGCTTCGACATCGTCGGCCTCCAGGAGGCCGACGGCGGGAGCTTCCGCTCGAGCCACATCAACCAGGTGGAGTACCTCGCCACCCATGCCGGCTTTCCCCACCATTTCCAGCAGCTCAACCGCAACCTGGGCCGCATCGCCCAGCACAGCAACGGGCTGCTCTCGCGCCTGACCCCGTCACGCATCGAGGAGCATCGCCTGCCCGGCACCCTACCCGGGCGCGGAGCCATCCATGTGCGCTACGGCGACGGCCCCGACGCGTTGCACCTGTTCGTCGCCCACCTGGCGCTCAGCCATCGTGGCCGGGTGCGCCAGCTCGACTACCTGAGCGAGATCATCCGCCCGCTGCGCCACGTGGTGGTGATGGGCGATCTCAACTGCACCCCGGACCAGCTGCACGGCCACGAGCGCTTCCGCGCCTCGCTGCCGCTGCATCCGGTGCGCCCGCCGCTCAGCTACCCCTCCTGGCAGCCGCGCCGCGCCCTGGACCACATCCTGCTCTCCGACTCCCTCCAGGCGGACGAGGTGCGGGTGCTGGAACACCTCTTCTCGGATCACCTGCCGATCGCCGTGGACGTGCGCCTGCCCGACGCCTGCCTGGCCAGCTGCCGGGCCATCGGCCGGCCGAACGGCGAGCGCCGGCACCACTGACGCCCGCGGGCCGATAACGTATAGTCAGCGTTGGAGACCGCGACGGTCTGCACCTTCCGGGTGTGCGACCATCCGCCCCTTTACACGCCCGTTCGACACAGCGAGACCCCCCATGGCCCAATCCCGAGAGTTACCGGGCATCATCGCCTGGCTCGACCGCGCCTCGGAGCGGCTCGGCACGAGCCTCTCCTGGCTGATCCTTGCGATGATGCTCATCCAGTTCCTGATCGTGGTGCTGCGCTACGCCTTCAGCGTCAACAGCATCCCCATGCAGGAGTCGGTGATGTACCTGCACGCCACGGTGTTCCTGCTGGCCGCCGGCTACACCCTCAAGCATGACGGCCATGTGCGGGTCGATATCTTCTATCGGGCGATGACGCCGAAGCGCAAGGCGCTGGTCGACCTCGCCGGCACCCTCCTGCTGCTGCTGCCGGTGATGGGCTTCGTAATCCTCGCGAGCCTCGGTTACGTCGGCAAGGCCTGGGCGATCCTCGAGGGCTCACCCGACTCCGGCGGCATTCCCGGGGTCTTCCTGCTCAAGACGCTGATCCCGCTGTTCGCCGGCCTGATGATCCTCCAGGGCCTGGTCGAGGCGGTGAAGAACGTCTACGTGCTGACCGGGCGCCTGGCCGCCACCCATGACGACGAGACCCACGAGGAGCACCTCTGATGCTGGAGTTCATGCCGCTGATTCTCTTCGTCGTCATCTGCCTGGTGCTGATGGCCGGCTACCCCGTCGCGCTGTCGCTGGCCGGCACCGCGCTGGCCTTCGCCGGGCTCGGTCTCGGGCTCGAGTCGCTGGGCATCGATGCCCACTTCGATGCCGGCTACCTGGGCGCCTTCCCCAACCGCCTCTACGGCATCATGACCAACCAGACCCTGCTGGCGGTGCCGCTGTTCGTGCTGATGGGCGTGCTGCTGGAGAAGTCCCGGGTCGCCGAGACCCTGCTCGAGGCCATGGCCCTGCTGTTCGGCTCGCTGCGCGGGGGCCTGGGCATCTCGGTGACCCTGGTCGGCATGCTGCTGGCCGCCTCCACCGGCATCGTCGGCGCCACCGTGGTCACCATGGGCCTGATGTCGCTGCCGACCATGCTCAAGCGCGGCTACAGCATGCCGCTGGCCACCGGCACCATCTGCGCCACCGGCACCCTGGGCCAGATCATCCCGCCCTCCATCGCCCTGGTGCTGCTGGGCGACGTGCTCTCCTCCGCCTACCAGCAGGCGCAGCTCTCCATGGGCATCTTCAGCCCCAAGACGGTCTCGGTGGGCGACCTGTTCATGGGCGCGCTGGTACCCGGCCTGGTGCTGGTGGTGTTCTACATCGTCTACGTCGCCCTGGTCGCCTGGTGGAAGCCCGACGCCGCGCCGGCCGTCGACCGCCGCGAGCTGATGGAGGAGCTCGGCCACGAGGGCGGCCTCGGCCTGCTGCTGCTCAAGGGGCTAGTGCCGCCCATCGTGCTGATCGTGGTGGTGCTGGGTTCGATCCTCGGCGGCTTCGCCACCCCCACCGAGGCCTCGGCGGTGGGCGCCTTCGGCGCGCTGATGCTGGCCCTGGCCTATCGCCGCCTGGACCTCGCCACCCTCAAGGAGGTGCTGCGCTCCACCACCCACGTCACCACCATGGTGTTCCTGATCCTGATCGGTGCGGCGCTGTTCTCGCTGGTGTTCCGCGCCTACGGCGGCGAGGAGCTGGTCACCCACCTGTTCGACAACATGCCGGGCGGCGTGGTCGGGGCCACGATCATCGTGATGCTGGTGATCTTCCTGCTCGGCTTCATCCTCGACTTCATCGAGATCACCTTCGTGGTGGTGCCGATCGTCGGGCCGATCCTGCTGGCCATGGGCCTCGACCCCATCTGGCTCGGCATCATGATCGCCATCAACCTGCAGACCTCCTTCCTCACACCGCCCTTCGGCTTCGCGCTCTTCTACCTGCGCGGCGTGGCGCCGGAGTCGGTGCCCACCTCGGCGATCTACAAGGGCGTGATGCCGTTCATCGCGCTGCAGCTGGCCATGCTGCTGGCCCTGGCCTTCCTCCCCGGGCTCGCCACCTGGCTGCCCGACCAGTTCTAGCCGGAGCGTGGAATCGGCCGCCCCGGCGGCCGGGTATAGTGACAAGAACTCCAGCGGGAGGGCGGCAGCCCTCCCCCAACGACCGGTCCGATGCGGGCCACTCTCCCACAACGTACACAACGAGAGGGAATCACATGCAACCGAAAGCACTCGCCATCGCCGTCGGCGCCGCCGGCCTGATGCTGGCCGCGGGTACCGCCCAGGCCCAGGAGACCTTCGAGTGGAAGATGGTCACCTCCTGGCCGAAGAACTTCCCGGGCGTCGGTCAGGGGCCCGAGCGGCTGGCCACCCTGGTCGAGGAGATGTCCGACGGTCGCCTGACCATCGAGGTGTTCGGCGCCGGGCAGCTGGTGCCGGGCTTCGAGGTGTTCGATGCCGTCGCCGGCGGCACCGCCGAGCTGGGCCACTCCGCCTCCTACTACTGGAAGGGCAAGGCGCCGGCCGCCCAGTTCTTCGCCGCCGTGCCCTTCGGCATGAACGCCCAGGAGATGAACGCCTGGCTGCACCATGGCGACGGCCTGACGCTGTGGAACGAGCTGTATGACGACTTCGGCGTCGACGTCATGGCCGCCGGCGCCTCGGGCGTGCAGATGGGCGGCTGGTACAACAAGGAGATCAGCTCCGTCGACGACCTGGACGGCCTGAAGATGCGCATGCCGGGCCTCGGCGGCGAGGTGATGAACCGCATGGGCGTGGCCATCGTCAACATGCCGGGCGGCGAGATCTTCACCTCCCTGCAGTCCGGCGCCATCGACGCCACCGAGTGGATCGGTCCCTACAACGACCTCGCCTTCGGCCTGCACCAGGCCGCCGAGTACTATTACTATCCGGGCTGGCACGAGCCGACGGTGATGTTCGAGGCGATCGTCAACGAGGAGGCCATGGCGTCACTGCCCGCCGACCTGCAGGCGATCCTGCGTACCGCCGTGCGCGACGTGAACGCCGACGTGCTTGACGAGTACACCGCGCGCAACAACGACGCCCTCGAGACCCTGGTCAACGAACACGACGTGGAGCTGCGCCGCCTGCCGGCCGACGTGCTGGCCCAGGCCAAGGAGCACTCCGCCGACGTGGTCGCCGAGCTCGCCGAGTCGAGCGAGATGGCCCGGAAGATCCACGACTCCTACCGGGCCTTCCAGGACAAGGTCGTGAACTATCACGCCATCTCCGAGCAGGCCTACTACAACGCCCGCAACCCGGAGGGCGACACCACCGGCGAGTAGGCACGCCGCCGCCACGCCCAAGAGGGGCCGCCCACGGGCGGCCCCTCGTCGTTACCGGGCGCCTCACCGGCGCGCTTACGTGCAGAGCGGGGCCAGCCAGGCCTCGGCGAGCCACAGCACCAGGGCGTAGCGCGCGCCCTTGGCCACGGCGATCAGCAGGACCGCCCGCCACCAGGGCAGGCGCAGGACCCCGGCCAGCACGGTGAGCGGGTCGCCGATGACCGGCGCCCAGGCCGCCAGCAGGCTCCACTCGCCGAAGCGCCGGTACCAGCGCTCGGCGCGCGCAAGCCCGCCCGCCGAGACCGGAAACCAGCGGCGCCCCTGGAAGTGGCGGGCATAGCGCCCCAGGCCCACGTTGACGAGGCTGCCCAGGGTGTTGCCGACGCTCGCCACGCCCCACAGCCACCATCCCGGCTCGCCCTGGCACCAGAGCCGCGCCAGCCACACCTCGGAGCCGCCGGGCAGCAGGGTGGCGCTGGCCAGCGCCACCAGGAACAGCATCAGCATGGCACCGGGCCCCCTCCCTGCAGTAGGCTAACGGTCCCCTTCGAAAGCAATGACAAGACGCTGATGGCCACCCCCCGCTCGATCCCCAATACCCTGACCATCGCCGGCTCCGACCCGTCCGGCGGCGCCGGCATCCAGGCCGACCTCAAGACCTTCTCGGCCCTGGGCAGCTATGGTACCAGCGTGATCACCGCGCTGACCGCGCAGAACACCCGCGGCGTCACCGGAGTGCACCCGGTACCGGCCGACTTCATCGCCGCCCAGCTCGACACCCTGCTCGACGACATCGCCATCGACGCGGTGAAGATCGGCATGGTGGCCAGCCGCGAGGTGGCCGAGACGATCCGCGAGGGCCTCGCCGCCCGCCGGCCGCCCTGGGTGGTGCTCGACCCGGTGATGGTGGCCAAGAGCGGCGACACCCTGGTGGACGACGCCGGCATCGCCGCGGTGCGCGACTGCCTGGTGCCGCTGGCCGACCTGATCACCCCGAACCTGCCCGAGGCGGCGGTGCTGCTCGACCGCCCGGTGCCCACCGACCGCGCCGGCATGCAGGCGCTGGCCCCCGCGCTGCGCGAGCTGAGCGCCGGGGCGGTGCTGCTCAAGGGCGGCCACCTGCGCGGGGAGGCCTGCCCGGACCTGCTGATCACGGCCGACCGCCTGGCGTGGCTGGAGGCGCCGCGCATCGCCACCGCCAACCTGCACGGCACCGGCTGCACGCTCTCCTCGGCGATCACCGCACGCCTGGCCCTGGGCGACGCCCTGCCCGAGGCGGTGGCCGCCGCCAAGGCCTGGCTGTCCCAGGCACTGGCGCAGAGCCACCGCCTCGCGGTGGGTGAGGGACACGGCCCGGTGCACCACTTCCACGCCTGGTGGTAGGCAGGCGGCCTTGCGCCCTCCCCCCGGGCCACCCATGCTGAGAGCGGTGCCCTCGAGATCTTCCTGCCCGGGAGGGAGTCATCATGAGCCAGACCCTGCTGTTCGCCAGCGACCTCTCCGCCGAGAACCGCGCCGCCTTCGCCCGCGCCGTGCGCCTCGCGGTGGAGAGCGGTGCCCGCCTCGACATCATCCATGTGCTCGACCCCTACCTGCCGCACCGCGTCCTTCACGACCTGGAGGCGGCCGTGGTGGCGGACCTCCACGCCACCCTCACCGACCTGCGGGAGGACTACGCGCTGCCCGAGCCCCAGAGCCTGATCCAGACCATGGCCGGCGCCCCCTACGCCGAGATCATCCGCGAGGCCCACGAGCGCCAGGCCGACATGATCATCCTCGGCGCCCACCGCAAGCGCGGGCAGCCCGACCTGGTGGCCGGCACCACCCTGGCCCGGGTGCTGCGCAGCGCCCCCTGCCCGGTGCTCTCGGTCAGCCACCTGGCGACCCAGGCGTGGCAGGACATCCTGGTACCGGTGGACTTCTCGCTGACCTCGCGGCACACCCTGCGCGAGACCCTCAAGCGCTTCCCGGAGGCGCGCCTGACCCTGCTGCACGCCTGGGACATCCCCGGCGAGCGCGAGCTGGGCTCGAACGGCGACTTCGCCCGCTGGCGCGACCGCGAGGTGGAGCGGCTGCGCACCCAGCTCGAGCGCGAGACCGAGCAGCTGATGAGTGAGCTCGACGACGTCCCGGAGCTCGAGCTGGTGCTCGAGCAGGGCGATCCCCTGGAGGTGCTGATGACGCGCCTGCGTCGCCAGCCGCCGGACCTGCTCGCCCTGGGCAGCCGCGGTCAGCCGGGCCGCCAGAGCCAGATCACCGAGCGCCTGCTCGCCGAGCCCCACTGCGACATCATGCTCTGTCGCGCCTGGTAGGACCGACCAAGCTGTACAGAACCTCAACGCCGTTTCGATGTCCGTAAAAGGACACGCCCGTCCTGCGAGGTTTCCCCATGCCCCTGTTCCTGGCCCGCGTCCTCCTGCTGCTCGCGGCCCTGGGCGCCGCGCTGCCCATTGTCGCCACGGCCTCGTCCACACCGGGCCCCGTCGTGATCGAGGGCGCCCGCTTCCCCGCCACCCTGGAGGTCGGCGAGCGCCGCTACGAGCGCATCGGCCACGGCCTCTTCCGCTACATGATCTGGGACGCCTACGCCGGCGCCTACTACCAGGCGGCGGGCTACCCCCGCCCGGCGCCGCAGTCCGACGTGCCTCGCCGTCTGGAGCTCGAGTACTTCCACGCCATCGAGGCCGGCGACTTCGCCGAGGCGACCCGCGAGCGGGTGCGCAAGGCCCTGCCCGGCGACGAGTTCACCCGCCTCGAACCGCGCCTTGCCGCCTTCAACGGCCGCTACCGCGACGTCCGCCCCGGCGACCGCTACGCCCTGGGCTGGGACGGCGAGGCCCTGACCCTCACACTGAACGGCGAGACCCTCTACTCGGGGGGCGACCCGGCGCTCGCCAATGCGCTGTTCGGCATCTGGCTGGGCGATGACCCGCTGGGCGACGACTTCCGGGACGCCCTGCTGGGGCGCTGAGCGCCCCTCGAGGCGGCGGTCGTGCTAGGCTTTCCCGCCCGAGACATCAGCAAGGAGAGTCCGCCCGATGAAGGCCCTGATCCAGCGCGTGCGACGCGCCAGCGTGGAAGTGGACGAGCGTGAAGTGGGCGCCATCGGCCCGGGGCTGCTGGCCCTGGTGGGGGTCGAGAAGGGCGACGACGAGGCCGCGGCCGACCGGCTGCTGCACAAGCTGCTGCACTACCGGGTCTTCGCCGACGCCGACGGCAAGATGAACCGCAACCTGCAGCAGGCCGAGGGCGGGCTGCTGCTGGTCTCCCAGTTCACCCTGGCCGCCGACACCCGCAAGGGGCTGCGGCCGAGCTTCTCCAGCGCCGCCCCGCCCGCCGAGGGCGAGCGCCTCTTCCACTACCTGCTCGACCGGGCCCGGGCGGCCTGGCCGCAGGTGGCAAGCGGCGAGTTCGCCGCCGACATGCAGGTCGCGCTGGTCAACGACGGGCCGGTCACCTTCCTGCTGGAGGGCTGAGCCTTGCACGCAACGCCCGCGATCAGGCGCACAAGACCAACGCAGATAGCGTTATAGACGGGTAGCGCGGGGCTGATCTGGCGACAAGCCTGCGAGCGGAGCCGGCCTTCCGGAGGCGCTGTGAACCCCTCCCTGGGCGCTACCGACGCCCTGCAGCGCTCTCGCATCCTGCTCCGCTTGCAGGACCGATGCTGGCCGTCCATGGCCAGCCCGTTCGGAGGCATCCTCCTCACCCCTGGCGTAGGACCTCCTCTTCGGCTTGTCCCCAGCGCTCCTTGTTTCCAGTCATTGCGATAGCCCTGTTCAGGCGCCGTTGAGCTCCGCCTCGGCGGCCTCCAGCGCCTCCTCGGCCTCGAGCCAGGCCTGCTCCAGGGCCTCGAGCCGCGACTTGAGCTCGCCCTGGCGGCCCAGGCGCTCGGTGAGCTCCTCCTTGCGCGCCGGGTCGGTATAGAGTTCGGCCTCGCCGAGGCCCTCCTCGACCCCGGCGAGTTCGGCCTGGACCCTCTCCATGGCCTGCTCCGCCCTGTCGCGGTCGCGCTTGAGCGGGCGCAGCTTCTCGCGCAGCTCCGCCGCCGCCCGGCGCGTCGCCTTGCGATCCTCCCGGGGCGCGCTCCCCGCCTCCTGGCGCTCGGCCTTGTCGGCCCGGGCCTCGCGACGCTCGTCCTCCAGGCGGTTCTTGAGCCAGGCCCGGTAGTCCTCCAGGTCGCCGTCGAAGGGCGTGACGCCGTGGTCGGCCACCCGCCAGAACTCGTCCACGGTGGCGCGCAGCAGGTGGCGGTCGTGGGAGACGATGATCACCGTGCCCTCGAAGCTCGCCAGCGCCTCGGTGAGCGCCTCGCGCATCTCCAGGTCCAGGTGGTTGGTGGGCTCGTCGAGCAGCAGCAGGTTGGGCTTCTGCCAGGCCACCAGAGCGAGGGCCAGCCGCGCCTTCTCGCCGCCGGACAAGCGGCCCACCTCGGCGAAGACGTCGTCGCCCTGGAAGCCGAAGCCGCCCAGGAACTTGCGGATGTCCAGGTCGGCCGCGGTGGGCGAGAGGCGCTGCACGTGCTGGAACGGCGTGGCGGCGAGGTCCAACCCCTCCAGCTGGTGCTGGGCGAAGTAGCCGATCGCCAGGTGCTCGCCGGGCACCCGCCGCCCGGCCAGCAGCGGCAGGTCGCCGGTGAGCGACTTGATCAGGGTCGACTTGCCGGCCCCGTTGGGGCCCAGCAGGCCGATGCGGCTGCCCGGCAGCAGGGTCACCTTGACGTCGTCGAGCTGCGTCGTCTCGTGGCCGTCGGCGTGACGGTAGCCGAGGCGCGCCTCGTCGAGTACCAGCAGCGGGTGGGAGCTCTTGTCGGCCGAGGGGATGGTGAAGTGGAAGGGCGAGTCGGCATGGGCCACGGCGATGTCGCCCATGCGCTCGAGCATCTTCAGGCGGCTCTGGGCGGCCCGCGCCTTGGTCGCCTTGGCGCGAAAGCGCGCCACGAAGCGCTCGATCTCCTCGCGGCGGGCCTGCTGCTTGGCGGCCTCGGCCTGCTGCAGGGCCAGCTTCTCGGCGCGGGTGCGCTCGAAGGTGGTGTAGTTGCCGCGATAGAGTACCAGTGACTGGCGATCGAAGTGCACGATGTGGTCGCACACGGCGTCGAGGAAATCGCGGTCGTGGGAGATCAGCAGCAGGGTGCCGGGATAGCGGGCGAGCCACTGCTCGAGCCACAGCAGGGCATCTAGGTCCAGGTGGTTGGTCGGCTCGTCGAGCAGCAGCAGGTCGGAGGGCTTGAAGAGCGTGCGCGCCAGGTTGACGCGCATGCGCCAGCCGCCGGAGAAGGCCGACAGCGGCCGCGTCAGGTCGGCCTGGACGAAGCCCAGCCCCACCAGCAGCTGGGCGGCCCGGGCCGGGGCGCTGTAGCCGTCCAGCGCCTCGATGGCGCCGTGCAGCTCGGCCTCGCGGTGGGCCTCGCCCGCCTCGCGGGCCCGCTCCAGGGCCGCCTCGGTGCGCCGCAGCTCGCGGTCGCCGTCGAGCACATAGTCGACGATGGAGCGCTCCAGGGCCTCCACCTCCTGATCCATGTGGGCGATGCGCTGCCCGCCGCTCATCTCGACCTCGCCCTTGTCCGGGGCGAGCTCGCCGAGCAGCAGCTTGAACAGGCTGGACTTGCCCGCGCCGTTGGGCCCGACGATCCCCGCCTTGTGGCCGGCATGCAGGGTCAGGTCGGCCCCCTCCAGCAGGGTCTGGGTGCCGCGTTGCAGGGAAACTTGGCGCAGTGCGATCATGCAGGCTCCACTCGACGGTCGGTGAGGCCGCCGCCCAGGGGCGACAGCGTGTCATGAGCCATGATTCTACCCAATTGCCCGACGCTCTGCGGGCCCGTCTGCTGAGCGCCCCGCTCTGGGAGTTCGCGCTGGCCCTCTACGGGCGCGACGGGGTCGAGGCGGCCTGCCTGACGCTGCAGGACGAGGCCGGCGTCGATGTCTGCGAGCTGCTCTGGCACTGCTGGCTCTATCGCCACGGCCTGGCCTGCGAGGCCCCGCCCGACGGCGTGCGCCACTGGCAGCGCGACGTCACGGCACCGCTGCGCCGCCTGCGCCGGGCCCTCAAGGCCGAGGCCCGGACCGACGAGGGCGTCGCCGAGCTGCGCGCCACCCTCCAGCGGGCCGAGCTCCAGGCCGAGCGCGAGGCCCTCACGCGCCTGCAGCGCCTGGCCCTGAGCGGGACCGGCATCCGTCCACTTCCTGACCCGCCGCCCGACCCGCTCGAGCTTCTCGCCGCGCGCTTTCACCTCAGAGAAGCGTCATATCTTATTGAACTTAAGATGCTAATAAGCCAGCTTGACCCCTCATAGCGGCCACGCTAGCCTGAAATTCAGTTGCGTGAATGCCATGTTCACCAGATACCCGGCGATGGGGCATATCATCTCGGGAAAACCTGTAGAGGGATCACAAGAATGAAGTCACAGAAGCTGTTGACGAGCGCCGGTATCGGCGCCCTGATGGTTGGCATGACCTCCGCCGCGATGGCCGACAACTGGCGCTATGCCCACGAAGAGTACGAGGGCGACGTGCAGGACGTCTTCGCGGTCGCCTTCAAGGACTACATCGAGGCCAACTCCGATCACACCCTGCAGATCTATCGCTTCGGCGAGCTCGGTGAGTCCGACGACATCATGGAGCAGACCCAGAACGGCATCCTGCAGTTCGTCAACCAGTCTCCTGGCTTCACCGGTGCGCTGATTCCCGAGGCACAGATCTTCTTCATCCCCTATCTGATGCCCACCGACATGGACCAGGTGCTCAAGTTCTTCGACGAGAGCCAGGCCATCAACGAGATGTTCCCGGAGCTCTACGCCGAGCAGGGACTCGAGCTGCTGCAGATGTATCCGGAAGGCGAGATGGTGGTCACCGCCAACGAGCCGATCACCTCGCCGGCGGACTTCGAGAACAAGAAGATCCGCACCATGACCAACCCGCTGCTGGCCGAGACCTACAGCGCCTTCGGCGCCACACCGACCCCGCTGCCCTGGGGCGAGGTCTACGGCGGCCTGCAGACCGGCATCATCGACGGCCAGGAAAACCCGATCTTCTGGATCGAGTCCGGCGGCCTCTACGAGGTGTCGCCGCACCTGACCTTCACCAGCCACGGCTGGTTCACCACCGCGATGATGGCCAACCAGGACTTCTTCGAGGACCTCTCCGACGAGGACAAGGCGCTGGTGCGCGCCGCCTCCGACGCGGCCTACGATCACACCATCGAGCACATCCAGGGGCTCGCCGAGGAGTCGCTGGAGAAGATCCAGGCCGCCTCCGACGAGGTCACCGTGACGCGCCTGGACGATGAGCAGATCGCCGCCTTCAAGGAGCGTGCTCCCCAGGTCGAGGAAGAGTTCGTCGACATGACCGGCGAGCGCGGCAAGGAGCTGCTCGAGCAGTTCAAGGCCGACCTCGAGGCCGTGAAGGACGACGCGGAGTAAGCGCGACCCACGTCGCCCTGACAGGGGGGTGGCCTGCCCGGGCCACCCCCCTGCTGTTTCTGGACAGGAAATTTCCGGGCATGCACGAGCGTGCACAGAGCGTTGAGGTCCCGGGTCTCGGCGTCTGAGTGCGACACGTATGCTGGCCCTACGGGCAACCATTTTCCCCGCATCGCATGCTGAAAGGGAGCGCGGACATGACCGAAGAAGAGTCCGAAAAGCATTATCGCTCGGGGTTACCGGGCTTTCTGGGCACCATCGACACCTTCATCAGCAAGCTCGAGGCGATCATCCTGGCGCTCGGCGTGCTGCTGATGGCCTTCAATACGATCGCCAACGTCATTGCCCGCTTCGTCTTCGGCGACAGCATCTACTTCTCGGGCGAGATCAACCGCATCCTGATCATCATGATCACCTTCGCCGGCATCGGCTACGCCGCCCGGCACGGCCGGCATATTCGCATGTCGGCCATCTACGATGCGCTGCCCGTCGGCGGGCGCAAGGTGCTGATGATCTTCATCGCCCTGATCACGTCGCTGGTGATGTTCTTCCTGCTCTATTACTCGGTCATCTACATCCTGGACCTCTACGACAAGGGCAGGATCCTGCCGGCACTGAGCTTCCCGATCTGGATCATCTATGTCTGGGCACCGCTCGGCTTTCTGATCACCGGCATCCAGTACCTGCTCACCGCGATCAAGAACCTGACGTCGCGGGACGTCTACCTGTCGACCGGCGTGCTCGACGGCTACAAGGATACGGAAACGGAAGTCTGACGGAGGGCAGTACGCCCGGGGGAACGCACGATGACGACAATAATGGTTACCACCATGATCGCCCTGCTGCTGCTGGGCTTTCCCATGATGATCCCGCTGATCACCGCGGCGGTCATCGGTTTCTTCATGATGTTCAACGGCCTGGGCCAGATGGATACGCTGATCCAGCAGATGATGGCGGGTATCCGCCCGGCCTCGCTGATCGCGGTGCCGATGTTCATCCTCGCCGCGGACATCATGACCCGCGGGCAGTCGGCCGACCGCCTGATCGCCATGGTGATGTCCTTCATCGGCCATGTGAAGGGCGGGCTCGCGGTCAGCACCGCCGCCTCCTGCACCCTGTTCGGCGCCGTATCGGGGTCCACCCAGGCCACCGTGGTGGCCGTCGGGTCGCCGCTGCGCCCCAAGATGCTCAAGGCGGGCTACTCCGACTCCTTCACCCTGGCGCTGATCATCAACGCCAGCGACATCGCCTTCCTGATCCCGCCAAGCATCGGCATGATCATCTACGGGGTCATCTCGGGCACCTCCATCGGCGAGCTGTTCATCGCCGGCATCGGCCCCGGCCTGCTGATCCTGCTGATGTTCTCCCTCTACTGCGTGATCTATGCCACGGTGCGCAAGGTCCCCACCGAGCCGAAGTCGAGCTGGGGCGAGCGCTTCACCGCGGTGCGCCAGGCGCTGTGGCCGCTGGGCTTCCCGGTGATCATCGTCGGCGGCATCTACGGCGGCATCTTCAGCCCTACCGAGGCGGCGGCGGCCTGCGTGCTCTACGCCGTCTTCCTGGAGTTCCTGATCTTCCGCTCCCTGAAGCTCCCGGACATCTACCAGATCGCCAAGTCCACCGGCCTGATCACCGCCGTGGTCTTCATCCTGGTGGCGGTGGGCAACGGCTTCTCCTGGATCATCTCCTTCGCCCAGATCCCCCAGGAACTGCTGGCGGCCGCCGGCATCAACGAGGCGGGCCCCACCGGCGTGCTGATCGCCATCTGCATCGCCTTCTTCGTGGCCTGCATGTTCGTCGACCCCATCGTGGTGATCCTGGTGCTGACGCCGATCTTCGCCCCGGCCATCGAGGCCACGGGCCTCGACCCGGTGCTGGTGGGCATCCTGATCACCCTGCAGGTGGCCATCGGCTCGGCGACCCCGCCCTTCGGCTGCGACATCTTCAAGCGGCCCTACCTCGACGTGATCAAGGGCACGCCGCCCTTCATCATGATCCTGGTGCTGGCGGCGGCTCTGCTGATCCTGTTTCCGCAGATTGCCCTCTTCCTTCGCGACCTGGCCTTCCGGTAAGGCGCGCGTCCTGGCCTGAGGAGAACGACGATCATGTTCAATCGCATACTGGTCCCGGTGGACGGCTCCAAGGGGGCCATGAAGGCCCTCGAGAAGGGCGCGGGCCTGCAGATGCTCACCGGCGCCGAGCTCTACATCCTGTGCGTCTTCAAGCACCACAGCCTGCTCGAGGCCTCGCTCTCCATGGTGCGCCCCGACAAGCTGGACCTGCCCGACGACGTGCTCAAGGAGTACGCCACCGAGATCGCCGTGCATGCCAAGGCCCAGGCCGTGGAGCTCGGCGTGCCCTCGGATCGGGTGCGCGCCTTCGTCAAGGGCGGCCGCCCCTCGCGCACCATCGTGCGCTTCGCCCGCAAGCGCGAGTGCGATCTGATCGTGATCGGCTCCCAGGGCACCAACGGCGACAAGAGCCTGCTGCTGGGCAGCGTCGCCCAGCGGGTGGCCGGCTCGGCCCACTGCCCCACCCTGATCACCTGAGCCCGTCGCGGGGCGCCAGCGGACCGGTTTGCCGGCATCCTCCACGGATGCGGAACCGGTTCGGCACTGTTAGAGTCCCAGAAAGCTGATCCGACTAGACCCATTCATCCACGGCGCCGCGGCGCCGGACCACAAGGTTGTTTCATGAAGACACTGCTGACCACCGCCTCCCTCACGGCCCTGCTCACCGCCGCTCCGCTGGCCCTGGCCGCTCCGGAAACCGAGGACGAGAAGCTGAGCTACAGCCTCGGCGTGACCCTGGGCCAGAGCATCCAGCAGGACGTCGAGGACCTCGACATCGACGCCTTCACCCAGGCCATTCGCGATGTCTTCGGCGGCGACGAGCTGGAGATGAGCGACCAGGAGATGGCCGAGGCCCTGACCGCCTTCCAGCAGCAGGCCATGGCCGCCCGTCAGGCCGAGGAAGAGCAGAAGGCCGCCGCCAACCGCGCTGAGGGCGAGGCCTACCTGGCCGAGAACGCCGAGCAGGAGGGGGTGACGGTCACCGACTCCGGTCTGCAGTACCGCGAGCTGGAGAGCGGCGACGGCGCCACCCCCGCGGCCGGCGATACCGTCGAGGTCCACTACGAGGGGACGCTGATCGACGGCACCGTCTTCGACAGCTCCTACCAGCGCGGCGAGCCGGTCAGCTTCCAGGTCGGTCAGGTCATCGAGGGCTGGCAGGAGGCCCTGCAGCTGATGAGCGTGGGCGATACCTGGGAAGTCGTGATCCCCTCCGAGCTCGCCTACGGCGCCCAGGGCCAGGGCCCCATCGGCCCCCACGAGACCCTGGTCTTCAAGGTCGAGCTGCTCGACGTCAGCGGTGAGTGATCCGGCCGCGAGGCGCCGCGGCCTGGCCATCGCCGCCGGTCTGCCGATCACCGGACTGCCGGCCACCGCGCTCTGCCTGAGCCTGGGGCTCGGCACCGCTCTTCCGGCCATCGCCCAGGAGACGCCGCCCCCCCTGCCCCGCCTCGCCCTCGCCGCGGACGACACCAGCGTGATCGGGGTCTCCTCGGGGGGCTACATGGCCACCCAGCTGGCGGTGGCCTGGCCGGCGCGCTTCCAGGGCCTCGGCGTGCTCGCCGCCGGTCCCTGGGCCTGTGCCCAGGGCTCGCTGAGCCTGGCCCTGGGCCAGTGCATGGGGACCCACAAGGGCCCGCCCGACCTCGAGCCCCTGGCCGAGCGCCATCGTGACTACCGCGAACGCGACCTGGTCGGCGACGCCGAGGCGCTCGCCGACCTGCGGGTGTTCCTCTGGCACGGCGGCGAGGACGACACCGTGGCCCCGGCACTGGGCCGCGCGCTGGCCGAACAGTTCCGCGCCTGGCTGGCCGCGCCCGACGACCAGCTGCACGTCGTGGAGAGCGAGGGAGCCGGCCACGGCTGGCCGGTGGCGGCGGACAGCCCGGCCCCCGTGGAGGCACTGGCGGACTGCCGCGAGGGAGGGGCCACGCACCTGCTGGCCTGCGACCTCGACATCGCCGGCGAGGCGCTCGGCTGGCTGCACGGCGAGCTCACCCCGCCCGAAGCCGCGGCGCGCGCCGGCCAGCTGATCGCCTTCGACCAGGCGGACTTCGATGCCCGGGGCCTCGCCGACCGCGGCTATCTCTTCGTGCCGGAGTCGTGCGAGGCGGGCGGCTGCGCGCTGACCGTGGCACTGCACGGCTGCGCCATGGGCGCGGAGCAGATCGGCGAGACCTTCGTGCGCCACAGCGGCCTGAACGACTGGGCCGCGGCCAACCAGCGGGTGGTGCTCTACCCCCAGGCGGAGAGCAGCCTGCCCAATCCTCAGGGATGCTGGGACTGGTGGGGCTTCGCCGAGAGCACCTGGCAGCTCGATCCGCTGCACGATACCCGTGAGGGGACCCAGACCAGCGCGCTGATGGCCATGATCGAGCGCCTGCAGGCCGCGCCCGACGCCCCCTGAGCCGACGGGCCGGAGGCGTCAGCCCTCCGCCAGGACCTGCTCCAGGGCCGCCTGGAGCGGGCCCGAGGTGGGGGAGTGCAGGACGCGACGCTGGATCTCGCCGTCGCGGTCGACCAGGAACAGCGAGGCGCTATGGTCGATGGTATAGCCCATGGCGGAGTCCGGGGTCTCCACCTTGCGCCAGATCACCCCATAGCGCTCGGCCAGCTCCTCGAGGGCCCCCTGGCTACCGGTGGCGCCGATGAACCCCTCGCCGAAGAACGCCAGATACTCCTCCAGCCGTGCCAGGGTGTCACGCTCGGGGTCCACCGACACCATCAGCGGGACCACCCGGCGGCGCTGCTCGGGGGAGAGCCGCTCCATGGCCTGGCGAACCACGGCGAGGCTCATCGGGCAGACATCCGGGCACCAGGTGTAGCCGAAGAAGACCACCGCCAGCTGGTCATCGTCGAGCTGGCGCAACGAGAACTCGCCCTCGGTCGACGGCAGCGCGATCGGGCCGCCCTCGGGCTCCCCCTCGACCGGCGACGTCGCCTGCAGATAGAGGGCCACGCCCACCGCCACCAGCAGCGCCAGCGCCGACGCCAGTCCCCACCGCATGCCCCGCCGCGTCATCATCATCGTCTCTCCACCTCGAAGTCGAACCAGCTTCCCAGACGCCCCCGGGGCGTGTCCACGACCACCTTCGCCCGCCAGGGCATGACCGCCTCGGTGCAGATCGAGACCTGCCCCTCGCCGCGAAAGGCCCCGTCGCCCTCGGCCGTGAGGGGAAAGCGATGCAGCCCCATGTCCATCTCGCGGCCGACGAAGTCGACCCGCACGGCCTCGGCCGTCGTGCCGGACACCCGCACCTCCAGCGGCAGGCGCTCGAGGGGCCGGATCGGCCCCTCGGTGACCACCGTCAGGCTCAGCTCGGCGCCGCCCCCCAGCCGCGCGGTACAGGGGGCCGCGGACGGATCGCAGGCGGCCGTGGCCGGCGGCATCCAGCGCACCTCGGCCTCGTCGCGCAGGCTGTAGCGGGTGAGGTACCAGAGGGCCACGGCCAGGGTCAGCAGGGTGACGGTGATCAGCAGCGGCAGCAGCGGCAGGCGCGACGCGCCGCTCGACGACGGGATACGCGGGGGCATGGCGAAGCGCGGAGCCTCCATCGATGGCAAGATGCGGGTAAGCTTACCAGCATTTGCCGGCATCGCAGTGCGCAAGGATGTCGCAGGGAAGGACCACGAGGAGGTGTTATGGAAGGCGTTGGCGGTGCACTGGGCCCCCTGTTCCTGATGATCCTGCTGGGGGCCGGGCTCGGCCGCTGGCGCCAGCCCGGCGGCGATTTCTGGCCGCAGCTGGAGCGGCTGATCTACTTCCTGCTGTTTCCCGCCATGCTGGTCTCGACCCTCGCCGAGGCGGACGTCGGCCAGGTGCCGGTGGCGCGCCTCGCCCTGGCGCTGCTCGGCGCCCTGGGGCTGTTCGGCCTGCTGCTGTGGGGGCTGCGGCGGCGCCTCGGCCTCGCCCCGGCCGCCTTCACCTCGACCCTGCAGGGGGCGCTGCGCTTCAACACCTACGTCGGCGTGGCCGGCGCCGCGGCGCTGCATGGCACGGCCGGCACCACGGTGGCGGCGGTCGCCGTGGCGCTGCTGGTGCCGATGGTCAACGTGCTCTGCGTGGCCAGCTTCATCGCCGCGGGCACCCTGGGCCGGGCGAGCCTGGGGCGCAGCCTGGGCGCCCTGGCGCGCAACCCGCTGATCCTCGCCTGCCTGGCCGGCATCGGCCTGAACGCAAGCGGCATCGGCCTGCCCGGCTGGAGCGCGGCCACCGTGGAGCTGCTGGGCCGTGCCGCCCTGCCGCTGGGCCTGGTGGCCGTGGGCGTGGCGCTGCGCCCCGCCGCACTGCTGCGCCGGGATCGCGGCGTCTGGGTCGCCAACCTGATCAAGCTGGTGCTGATGCCCGCGGCGGTGCTGGCGCTGGCCCTGCTGCTCGGCCTGGACCCGGTGACCCGGGACGTGGCGCTGCTCTTCGCCGCCCTGCCCACCGCCACCTCGGCCTATATCCTGGCGCGGCAGCTGGGCGGCGACGCCGAGCTGATGGCGGCGCTGATCACCGGCCAGACGCTGCTGGCCATGCTGACCCTGCCCCTGTGGTTGAAGCTGGTCGGTTGACGCGGGTCGGGCGCGGGAGACGCGACATCACGGCGGGCGCCCTGGGCCGACACTTAACGAAAACACTTCTTGTTTGCATTGACGGCGCAAACGAGAATGATTATTCTGCAGGGGTGGCGTGGATGAGGCGCCACGACCGGACAGGACCCCTGCCAGTGTCCTGTCGGGATTTCTCCCTCTCATTGTTTGTCACGGTTCTTGTCGCCGCCCCCTCGGGCGGCGTTTTTTTGTGCGCTCGTCATATGCCCCAACGCAGGACGCCCCCGGGATCGGGCGATCGCCGGGGGCGTCTGCGGGCGCATGGCCGCTCAGTCGACGCGTCGGAAGATCAGGTCCCAGACGCCGTGACCGAGCTTCTCGCCGCGCGCCTCGAACTTGGTCAGCGGGCGGAACTCGGGGCGCGGCACGTAGGGGGCCGTCTCGGGCTCGGCGGTGTTGGCGAAGCCCGGGGCCGCCTGCATCACCTCGGCCATCCACTCGGCGTAGGCCTCCCAGTCGGTGGCCATGTGCAGGGTGCCGCCGGGCTTGAGGCGGCCGCGCACCAGCTCGACGAAGGTCGGCTGCACGATGCGCCGCTTGTGGTGCTTCTTCTTCGGCCAGGGGTCGGGGAAGAACAGCTGCAGGGTGTCGAGGCTCGCCTCGGGCAGGCACTGCTCGAGGACGGCCAGGGCATCCTCGCGATAGACCCGCAGGTTCGTCAGGCCACGCTTGTCGGCCTCGTCGAGCAGCTTGCCGACGCCGGGCGCATGGACCTCGATGCCGATGAAGTCGGTCTCCGGGTGGCGCTCGGCCTGCTCGACCAGCGAGGCACCCATGCCGAAGCCGATCTCCAGCACCACCGGGGCGCGACGCCCGAACAGCGTCGCGAGGTCCTGGCGGCCATCGTCCAGGGTCAGCCCCAGGCGCGGCCAGACCTCCTCGAGCCCGCGGGTCTGGGCCTGGGTCATGCGCCCGGCACGCAGCACGTAGCTCTTGATGCCGCGGCGATGCAGCGGGGCCTCGGGCCCCTCGGGGCCGGTCGTCTTGTCGTCGTGTCGCGGGTCGCTCATGGGCTGGGAAGAACTCGTTGGCAACGGTGATTCGGGGCCGACATTGTAGCCGCTAAGGGCGCCGCCGGGTACGGTAGGCGGTCATCCACGGCAAGGAGATGCGCGCATGCAGGACAGAGGCTGGTGGGTCGGGGCGGCCCTCTCCGGCGCCCTGGTGGTCGCGGCCGGCGCCTTCGGCGCCCACGCCCTGGAAGGGGCGCTTGCGCCGCGCCTGGCGGCCGCCTTCGAGACCGGCGTGCGCTACCAGGCCTGGCATACCCTGGCGCTGCTCGCCGTACTGGCCTGGCGGGCCGCGACGCCGCTGGCCGGCCAGCGCCTGGCGCTGGGCCTGTGGGCGGCCGGCATGGCGCTCTTCTCAGGCTCGCTCTACGCCCTGGCGCTGACCGGTATCGGCCGCCTGGGCATGGTCACCCCGCTCGGCGGCGTGCTGCTGATCGCCGGCTGGCTGGCCCTGGCGGCGGCGGTGGCGCGGGCCCGCCCCGGCTGATCAGTCGCCGTCGGGCAGCGCGTAGGTGGCGGTGACCAGCGCCACCGGCCGCTCGTCGCCCGCCGAGAAGAGCTGCACCTCGCCCACCGCCAGGCGCCTGCCCAGCTTGAGGATGCGGGCGTTGGCGATGAGGTCGCGGTCGCCCCGGGGGCGGCGCAGGAAGCGACAGTGCAGGTCGCTGGTCACGGCCATGGGTTCGGGTCCGACCTGGGCGAGGATCGCCACGTAGAGGCAGACGTCGGCGAGCCCCATCAGGGTGGGCCCGGAGACGCTGGCGCCGGGGCGCAGGTGCTCGTCCTCAATGGCCAGGCTCATGGTGGCGCGCATCTCCCCGACCCCCTCGATCGTCCCGGTACGCTGGGGAAAGACCTCGTCGAGGAAGTCCTCGATGGCGGCGGCGGTCATCACGGTCATGGTGCGTCTCCCGACGATAGGGGTGTAAGGGAGCCCTTCACGATAGCGAAGCCCGCCCGCGATCGACAGTCGCCGAAGGTCCGGCGACTCAACGCCCGGCGCACGCGACGACGCCCCCGCGGCAGGACCGCGGGGGCGTCGTCGGATCGGGCCCCATGGGGCCCGCGGCGGGGGCAGTCGGCCTTACTTGGCCTTGTGCACCGCGCGCCAGTGGTGCAGGAGCGGCTCGGTGTAGCCGGCGGGCTGCTCGCAGCCCTTGAAGATCAGGTCGCTGGCGGCCTGGAAGGCGGTGGAGGCGGCGAAGTCGTCGCTCATCGCCGTGTAGGTCGGATCGCCGGCGTTCTGCTGGTCGACCACCTTGGCCATGCGCTCCAGGGTCTCCTGGACGCGAGCCGCATCGACCACGCCGTGGCGCAGCCAGTTGGCGATGTGCTGGCTGGAGATCCGCAGGGTGGCGCGATCCTCCATCAGGCCCACGTCGTGGATGTCCGGCACCTTGGAGCAGCCCACGCCGTGCTCGACCCAGCGCACCACGTAGCCGAGGATGCCCTGGCAGTTGTTGTCGAGCTCCTGCTGGATCTCCTCGTCGCGCCATTCGGGCGTCTCGGCGACCGGGATGGTGAGCAGGTCATCCAGCAGCTTTTCATGAAGGGCAGGCTCGCCCTGGCCTTCCATCTCGCGCTGCAGGGCCGCCACGTCCACCTGGTGGTAGTGCAGGGCGTGCAGGGTCGCGGCGGTCGGGGACGGCACCCAGGCGGTGTTGGCCCCGGCCTTTGGGTGGCCGATCTTCTGCTCGAGCATCGCCGCCATCAGGTCCGGCATGGCCCACATGCCCTTGCCGATCTGGGCGCGGCCGCGCAGGCCGCAGGCCAGGCCAACCTGGACGTTGTTCTTCTCGTAGGCCTGGATCCAGGCGGAGCCCTTCATGTCGCCCTTGCGGATCATCGGGCCGGCTTCCATGGCGGTGTGCATCTCGTCGCCGGTGCGGTCGAGGAAGCCGGTGTTGATGAACACCACCCGCGACGGCGCCTCGTTGATGCACGCCTTGAGGTTGGCCGAGGTGCGGCGCTCCTCGTCCATGATGCCCATCTTCAGGGTGTCGCGGGCCATGCCGAGCAGATCCTCGATGCGCCCGAACAGGGCGTTGGCGAAGGCGACCTCCTTCGGCCCGTGCATCTTCGGCTTGACGATGTACATGGAGCCGGTGCGCGAGTTGCGCGGCTCGCCCTCGCCCTTCTTGAGGTCGTGCAGGGCGATCAGCGCGGTGACGATGCCGTCGAGGATGCCCTCGGGCAGCTCATTGCCCTCGGCATCGAGCACCGCCGGGGTGGTCATCAGGTGGCCGACGTTGCGCACAAACATCAGCGAGCGGCCGGGCAGGGTCACGCTGCCGCCGTCGACGCCCTGCCAGGTACGGTCGCCCTTGAGGCGGCGGGTGATGGTCTTGCCGCCCTTCTCGACCTGCTCCTCCAGGTCGCCCTTCATCAGCCCCAGCCAGCTTGAGTAGACGCCGACTTTGTCCTCGGCGTCCACCGCGGCCACGGAGTCCTCGCAGTCCATGATGGTGCTGAGGGCGGCCTCGACGACCACGTCCTTGACGCCGGCCGGATCGGTCTTGCCGATGGCGTCGTTCGGATCGATCTGGATCTCCAGGTGCAGGCCGTGATGGACCAGCAGCAGCGCGGAGGGCGCGGCGGCCTCGCCGTCGAAGCCCACCAGCTGGCCGGCATCCGCCAGGCCGGTCTCGGCGCCGCCCTTCAGGGCGACGACCAGCTGGCCGTCGCGCAGGGCATAGCCCTCGGCATCGGCGTGGGAGCCGCTGGCCAGCGGTGCGGCGCGGTCGAGCACGTCGCGGGCATAGGCGATGACCTTCTCGGCGCGCTTCGGGTTGAAGCTCGTGCCCTTCTCGGCCCCGTCGTCCTCGGCGATGGCATCGGTGCCGTAGAGGGCGTCGTAGAGGCTGCCCCAGCGCGCGTTGGCGGCGTTCAGGGCGTAGCGGGCGTTATTGACCGGCACCACCAGCTGCGGGCCGGCCTGGGTGGTGATCTCGTCGTCGACGTTGGCGGTGGTCACGCTGACCTCGGCCGGGGCCTCGACGAGGTAGCCGATCTCCTGGAGGAAGGCGCGGTAGGCGGCCATGTCGCGGACCGGGCCGGGGTTCTCGCGGTGCCAGGCGTCGAGCTTCTCCTGCAGGCGGTCGCGCTCGGCGAGCAGCTCGCGGTTCTGGGGGACCAGATCGTGGAAGAGGGCGTCGACCCCGCTCCAGAAGGCGTCGGGGTCGACGCCGGTGCCCGGCAGGGCCCGTTCGTTGATGAAGCGGTCCAGCTCGGCGGCCACCTGGAGACGGTGGCGAGCAATGCGTTGGGTCATGGGTCGTACTCCTCGTGCTTGGCTGCTCGGTGCCCCCTGGCACCGACCGGCCGGACAGGGAAAGATGACTGCGTGGCATCGATTTTGTGGAAATTACTTCCACATGTAAAGCCGTTGCCGCCCCGATGGGCCGGAAGCTAGACCAAATGATGAGATCCGGTGCGCCCGATCGACGACGCCGGCCGCCACGGTCGCTGGTCGCGCCTGCGGCTTGGCGCTAGCATGAACGGGCATTGCGGAGAAACCGATGAGCGACTTCACCCCCCTGCAGGCCCTGGGCCCCCTCGCCCCCGCCGACCTCTCCGGTCCGGCGCTCGAGCGCTACCTGGGCCACTACGGCCTGGCGCCCCTGCTCGCCGAGCGGGTGGGCCTCTACGTGGGCTACCTGCAGGCCGGCGACTTCCGCCTCTGGACCCAGGTCTGGAGCCCCGAGGCGCCCATCGGCACCGCCTTCGTCGTGCACGGCTACTTCGACCACCTCGGCCTCTACCGCCACCTGCTGGAGTGCCTGCTCGACCGGGGCTGGCGAGTGGTGCTCTGGGACCTGCCGGGCCACGGCCTCTCCAGCGGCCGCCGCGCCTCCATCGACGACTTCGAGGACTACGGCCGCTGCCTGCACCACCTGCAGCAGCACCTGGCGGATGAGGGGCTCGCGCCCCGCCCCTGGCTCGGCGTCGGGCAGAGCACCGGGGCGGCGATTCTCGCCACCGACGCCCTGACCCGCGGCGACGACGGCCACTGGTCGGGCCTGGCGCTGCTGGCCCCGCTGGTGCGCCCCTGGGGCTGGAACCAGTCGAGCTGGCTGCACCGCCTGGTGGGCCCCTTCGTGGAGTCGATCCCGCGCAAGTTCCGCGCCAACTCGACGGACGCCGCGTTCGCCGACTTCCTGCGCGAGGGCGACCCCCTGCAGGCCGACCGCCTGGCGATGGACTGGGTCGGCGCCATGCGCCGCTGGATGCCGCGGCTGCTGGCGCTGCCGCCGAGCCCGGTACCGACGCTGATCCTGCAGGGCGAGCAGGACCTGACCGTGGACTGGGAGTGGAACCTCTCGGTGCTGGCGCGCAAGTTCCCCCGGGCCGAGATTCACCGCCATCCGGAGGCCCGCCACCACCTGGTCAACGAGGCCGAGCCGATCCGCCGCGAGCTCTTCACGGTGCTCGACCGCTTCGTCACGACGCTGACCGCGACCGACGACCCGTTCGACCGGGACGCCGCGCCATGAGGCGGCTGTCGCTCCTGGTGATGATGGCCTGGCTGCTGGCCGGCTGCGCCGGCGCCCCCGAGCGGCCGACCAGCGTGCGTCAGGCCCTGTTCGGCCTGAGCGAGCGCGCCGCCGACGCGGTCACGGCGACCCCGCCCCTGCCGAAGCCGGCGGTCGATGAGGTGCTGCTGCTGGCTCGGCCCGAGGTCGACCCGCGCCTGGGGCTCGACGAGGGACGCCTGCTCGAGAGCCTGACCCGCGCCCTGCTGGCGGTCGACGACGGCCCCCAGGTGCTGGCCTGGCGGCCGGCCATGGCCGAGGGCGGCCACGACAACCAGTGGCGCCTGGAGGCCCGCCTGCGCCCCGCCGGCCCCCGACTGCGCCTCTCGGACCGTGACCTGCTGCCCTACCGCCTGAGCCTGACGCTTCACCACCTCGGAGGCACCGCGCCCCCCTGGCAGACCGAGATCGAGGGCGCGCTGGACGCCACGGCGCTCTGATCGCGCCCCCTCGCATCAACCCTTGAGCAGCCGATCGAGCTGCCGATAGCCGATCGCCTCGATCAGCTGGTCGCGCCCCGGGCGCGCCTCCCCGGCCAGGTCGGCCAGGGTCAGGGCCACGCGCAGCACCCGGTGGTAGGCCCGCGCCGAGAGCCTGAGGCGCTCCAGCACGCCGGCGAGCCAGGCCCGATCGGTGGCCACGAGGCCACAGGCCGCCTCCAGGTCGCGCCCGGCCAGCCGGGCGTTGAGTCCCCCGCGGGCCGCCTGCCGCGCCCGCGCCGCCAGCACCCGCTCGCGCACCGTCGCCGAGGCCTCGCCCGGTTCCCGGGAGGTCAGCTGCTCCGGCGCCAGCGCCGGCACCTCCACCTGGAGGTCGATGCGATCGAGCAGCGGGCCGGAGAGCCGCGACTGGTAGCGCTGGATCTGCGCCGCCGTGCAGTGGCAGGCGCGTCGCGGATCGCCCAGGTGTCCGCAGGGACAGGGGTTCATCGCCGCGACCAGCTGGAAACCGGCGGGAAAACGGCGCTCGTGGCTGGCCCGGGCGATATGGATCTGCCCGGACTCCATGGGCTCGCGCATCACCTCCAGCACGTGGCGGGAGAACTCCGGCAGCTCATCGAGGAACAGCACGCCTCGGTGGGCCAGGGAGATCTCGCCGGGCCGCGGCCTCGAGCCACCGCCGACCAGGGCCACGGCGCTGGCGGTATGGTGCGGGGCGCGGAAGGGGCGTACGCCCCACTCGGCGGCGTGGGGCAGGCCGCTGACCGAGCGGATCGCCGCCACCTCCAGGGCCTCCTGCTCGGTGAGCGGCGGCAGGATGCCCGGCAGCCGGCTGGCCAGCATGGTCTTGCCGGTGCCGGGCGGCCCGGCAAACAGGAGGTTGTGGCCGCCGGCCGCGGCCACCTCCAAGGCGCGGCGCGCCTGGTGCTGGCCGCGCACGTCGGCGAGGTCGGGAGGCGGCGTCGCGGCCGGGGCGGGACCGGACGCACGATGCGGGAGCAGCGGCGCCTGGCCGAGCAGGTGGGCCACCACCTCGAGCAGGTGGTCGGCGGGCAGCACCTCCAGGTCGCCGGCCAGGGCCGCCTCGTCGGCGTTGGCCCGAGGCACGATCAGGCGGCGTCGCGCCTGGCGCGTGGCCATGGCCATCGGCAGCATGCCGGCGACGGGGCGCAGACGGCCGTCCAGGGCCAGCTCGCCCGCGCACTCGACCCCGTCGAGGGCCTCCGGAGGCACCTGGCCCGAGGCCACCAGCAGCCCCAGGGCGATGGGCAGGTCGAAGCGACCGCCCTCCTTGGGCAGGTCGGCAGGGGCGAGGTTGAGGGTGATGCGCCGCAGGGGAAAGTCGAAGCCGGCGTTGATCAGGGCGCTGCGCACCCGCTCGCGGCTCTCCTTCACCGCGGCCTCCGGCAGCCCCACCAGGGTGATGCCGGGCAGCCCGTTGGCCAGGTGCACCTCGACCAGCACCTCGGGGGCCTCGAGGCCGAGGCCCGCCCGGGTGTGGATGATTGCCAGCGTCATGCGCGATCCCTCGCTGCCTGCCTGCCCTCAGGCTAGACCAGGCCGACGAGGGGCGCTCGACGCCAGGCGAGGATCAGCGGGGAGAGTCGCCGGCGTCTTCCTCGGGGCGCGGCTCGTCGTTGCCCGCCGCGGGGGCGCCCGTCTCGGGACCGGACTCGGACGGGGCGGCGGCGCCCTGCGCCTCCGAGGACGCGTCGGCCGCCTTTGCGGCATCGCCGTCCAGCGCCTCCTCCAGCGCCGCCACCTGCTGCTCCAGCGCCTCGACCCGCGACCGGGTTCGCTGCATCACGTCCATCAGGATGTCGAAGTCCTCCCGGGACACCAGCTCCAGGCGATCGAAGGCGCCCTTGACCACCTGCTGGATGCCCTTCTGCACCTCTTCCGGGGCCTGGGATGCCCCCTGCAGCCGGTCGCCGATCTGCTGGGCCAGGCGGCTGATGCGATCGTGGCTCACCATGGTGTCTCTCCTGAATCGTGGATCAATGCCTGGCCAAAGGATACGCAAGCCACTGGCGGGGCGCATCATCCGTCACCGCCCACTCATGGTGCACATGCCCCAGGACATGGCACCAGAAGAGTGCGCACTCACCGCGCGCCCCGCGCCCCGCGCTCGAAGCGGCACCGGCGTCACTCCTCAATGCACTGATTTAACAAAGCAATTGCGAGGAGTGGCACGTTTTGCGCAGCAGCAAGACAGCCACTTCTCGGGAGGCATGACGCCGCCCACCTTTAACGCAGGGGAGATCCGTCATGAAGCTGATCACCGCCATCATCAAGCCCTTCAAACTCGACGACGTGCGCGAGGCGCTCGCCGACAACGGCGTACAGGGCATCACCGTCACCGAGGTCAAGGGCTTCGGCCGCCAGAAGGGCCACACCGAGCTCTATCGGGGCGCCGAGTACGTCGTCGACTTCCTGCCCAAGGTCAAGGTCGAGGTCGCCGTCGACGACGGGCGCCTCGAGACCGTGCTGGACGCCATCTGCAGCGCGGCCAACAGCGGCAAGATCGGCGACGGCAAGGTCTTCGTCACGCCGCTGGAGGACGTGATCCGCATCCGCACCGGCGAGCGCGGTGCCGACGCGGTCTGACCGCCCCTCCCTTCCCTTCCCGACGTGGAGAGACACCCATGAGTGAACTTCCCGAACTGAGCTACGCGCTCGACACCTTCTACTTCCTGATCTGCGGCGTGCTGGTGATGTGGATGGCCGCCGGCTTCGCGATGCTCGAGGCCGGCCTGGTGCGCTCCAAGAACACCGCCGAGATCCTGACCAAGAACATCGCCCTGTTCGCGGTCGCCTGCACCATGTACCTGCTGGTCGGCTACTACATCATGTATTCGAGCAGCGGCGGCGGCATCCTGCCGAACCTGGGCTTCCTGATCGGCAGCGAGAACACCCTGGACGCCATCACCGGCGGGGGTGACGACGCGCCCTACTACTCCATGCGCTCCGACTTCTTCTTCCAGGTGGTGTTCGTGGCGACCGCCATGTCCATCGTCTCCGGCGCCGTGGCCGAGCGCATGAAGCTGTGGGCCTTCCTGGCCTTCGCCGTGGTCATGACCGGCTTCATCTATCCGGTCTCCGGCTACTGGACCTGGGGCGGCGGCTGGCTCTCCGAGGTCGGCTACTCCGACTACGCCGGTTCCGGCATCGTGCACATGGCCGGTGCGGCCGCGGCGCTGGCCGGCGTGATCGTGCTCGGTCCGCGCAAGGGCAAGTACGGCAAGGACGGCTCCATCTACGCCATCCCTGGCGCCAACCTGCCGCTGGCCACCATCGGTACCTTCATCCTGTGGATGGGCTGGTTCGGCTTCAACGGCGGCTCCGAGCTGAAGATGTCCGACGCGGCCTCCGCCAACAACGTGGCCCAGGTGTTCGTGAACACCAACGCGGCCGCCGCCGGCGGCGTGATCGCCGCGCTGATCCTGGCCAAGCTGTGGTTCCGCAAGGCCGACCTGACCATGTCCCTGAACGGCGCCCTGGCGGGCCTGGTGGCCATCACCGCCGATCCGCTCTCGCCCAGCGCCCTGGGGGCCGCCTTCATCGGCGCCGTGGGTGGCCTGCTGGTAGTCACCGCCATCGTGACCCTGGACAAGCTGAAGCTGGACGACCCGGTGGGTGCCATCTCCGTGCACGGCGTGGTGGGCATCTGGGGCGTGCTGGCGGTGCCGCTGACCAACGCCGACGCCGGCTTCGGCGCGCAGCTGATCGGCATCCTCGGCATCTTCGCCTGGGTGTTCGTGGCCAGCCTCGTCGTCTGGCTCATCCTCAAGGCCGTGATGGGGATCCGCGTTACCGAGGAGGAGGAGTACGAAGGGGTCGACCTGACCGAGTGCGGCATGGAGGCCTACCCCGAGTTCGGCGCCTCCAAGTCGTGAGACGCCTCCCGCGTGAGCCCATGCGCACGTCCTGGCCCCCTTCGGGGGGCTTTTTCATTCCTCTCCCGCCGGGTGTATGCTCTGGCACAATGCACACGGCACGGGTGGCGGCACTCGCCACCGACCCACGGACACGACGAGGATCAAGACCATGAAACTGGTGACCGCCATCATCAAGCCGTTCAAGCTCGACGACGTACGGGAGTCGCTCTCCGAGATCGGCGTCCAGGGCATCACCGTGACCGAGGTCAAGGGCTTCGGGCGCCAGAAGGGCCACACCGAGCTCTATCGCGGCGCCGAATACGTGGTCGACTTTCTGCCCAAGGTGAAGCTCGAGGTCGCCGTGGACGACGACATGGCCGAGAAGGTGATCGACGCCATCACCCAGGTGGCCAACACCGGCAAGATCGGCGACGGCAAGATCTTCGTCACCGCCCTGGAGCAGGTGATCCGCATCCGCACCGGCGAGACCGGCAAGGACGCCGTCTAGGCGTGTAACCCCGGCAGGTGGTTCACAGACAACGAAAAGGGCCCGCGACAGTGTCGCGGGCCCTTGAATTCGTGGCGCGCCCGGCAGGATTCGAACCTGCGACCCTCGGCTTCGGAGGCCGATACTCTATCCAACTGAGCTACGGGCGCTCGCCCTGGCGATAGGTGCCAGGCGGGCGCTATCCTACCCGCCCGCCGGGGCGCTGTCCAGCCGCCATCCCGAGCGGGCCCGCTCCCGCCGTGTACCGGGGGGATTTTCCAGGCGTTGGCGATGCCGGTATACTGGCGCCCACTAAATATGCGCGCCGTGGCGTCCACCGGCTGACGTGATGCCGAGCGTGATTCCGATGACAGGACCGTCGAGAGGTGGTGAGAGTGAAATCCAGCAAGCTGATCATGGGGTGCCTGGCCACCCTGGGCCTGAGCGCAGGCATGGCCGTGGCACAGGACGACGCGGCGCACGACGCCATCGCGGAACGCCTGAAGCCGGTGGGTGAGCTCTGCCTGCAGGGCGAGGACTGCGGTACCGCCATGGCCGCCGCCAGCGGCGATAGCGGCGCTTCCTCCGGTGGCGCCATCGACGGGGCCGGCATCTACAACAACGTCTGCATGGCCTGCCACGAGACCGGCGCCGCCGGCGCACCGGTGCGCGGCGACGAGGCCGCCTGGAGCGAGCGCACCGGCAAGGGCTTCGAGACCCTGGTGAGCCACGCCATCAACGGCTTCAACGCCATGCCCGCCAAGGGCGGTAACCCGAGCCTCTCCGACGCGGAAGTCGAGGCCGCGGTCGCCCACCTGGTCGAGCCGGTGATGGACGTGCCCGCCCAGGAGAGCGGCGGCGACACGGCCTCGGCCAGCGCCGAGGGCGAGGCGAGCGCCGGTGCCGAGGCCGCCACGGCCGGCATCGACGGCGAGGCGATCTACAACTCCGTGTGCATGGCCTGCCACGACACCGGTGCCGCCGGCGCGCCGATGAAGGGCGACGCCGAGGCCTGGGCGGCGCGCCTGGAGAAGGGCACCGAGACCCTCTACGACCACGCCATCAACGGCTTCAACGCCATGCCCGCCAAAGGCGGCAACCCGAGCCTCTCCGATGCCGAGGTCCAGGCGGCGGTCGATCACCTGATCGGCTCCGTGCAGTAAGCCTGCGGTCACGTCACGACGAGCGGGGCGCCCTTGGGCGCCCCGCTTGCGTTTGGCGACGCCATCCGGCCTCAGCTCAGCAGCGAGCGAATCCCCGCCAGGGCGTCCTGGCCCCGGGCCTGCTTCTTCTCCGGGTCCTCGCGGTCGGCGCGCCCCTCCCACTCGAGATCGCCCTCCGGCAGCTCGTCGAGGAAACGGCTCGGCGTGCAGTCCATGAGTTCGCCGTAGGCCTTGCGCTGGCGCGCCAGGGTCAGGGTCAGGGTACGCCGCGCCCGGGTGATGCCCACGTAGGCCAGGCGCCGCTCCTCCTCCACCGTGCCCGCCTCCACGGCGTTGCGGTGGGGCAGCAGCTCCTCCTCCAGGCCCATCAGGTAGACGTGGGGGAACTCCAGCCCCTTGGAGGCGTGCATGGTCAGAAGCTGCACCCGGTCGGAGTCGTCCTCCTCGGCCTGCTGCTCGAGGATATCGCGCAGCACCAGCCGGGAGATCGCCGACTCCACGTCGTCGGTCTCGGTCTCGGTGCTGGCCGCGTCCTCGGGGTCGCGGTTCATGGACTTCTCGAGCTGATCGATCAGGGTCCAGACGTTGGCCATGCGCCGCTCGGCGATGGTCGGCGCGCTGGCGTTCTGGTAGAGCCAGGCCTCGTAGTCCATCTCGTGCAGCATGCCACGGATCGCCTCGAGGGCGTCGCCCTGGTCCATGCGCCGGCGCACCCCGTCGATGAAGTGGGTGAAGCGCGCGAGGCGTTCCATCGCGCGCTCCGGCAGCTGCTGGGCGAGGCCCAGCTCGTGGCAGGCGGCGAACAGCGAGATCGAGCGCCCGGAGGCCTGGTCGTTGGCGTAGTTGGCGAGCTTCTCCAGGGTGCTCGGGCCGATCTCGCGGCGCGGCACGTTGACGATGCGCAGGAAGGCGTTGTCGTCGGCCGGGTTGATCAGCAGGCGCAGGTAGGCCATGGCGTCCTTGATCTCGTTGCGCGAGAAGAAGGAGGTGCCACCGGAGAGCTTGTAGGGGATCTGGTAGTGCTGCAGCTTGAGCTCCAGCAGTCGGGCCTGGAAGTTGCCGCGGTAGAGCACCGCGAAGTCGCGCCAGTCGGCGGACTCCTTGATGCGCCGGGTGAGGATCTCGCTGGCCACCCGCTCGGCCTCGGCCTCCTCGTGGCGGTTGACCACCACGCGGATCGCCGCCCCCTCGCCCATCTCCGACCACAGGGTCTTGTCGTAGACATGGGGGTTGTTGGCGATCAGGGTGTTGGCGGCGCGCAGGATAGTGCCGGTGGAGCGGTAGTTCTGCTCGAGCTTGATCACCTTGAGGCGCGGGAAGTCCTCGCCCAGGGTCACCAGGTTCTCGGGGCGCGCGCCGCGCCAGGCGTAGATCGACTGGTCGTCGTCGCCGACTACCGTGAAGGTCGCCCGCTCGCCCATCAGCAGCCGCACCAGCAGGTACTGGCTGATGTTGGTGTCCTGGTACTCGTCCACCAGCATGTAGTGGATCTTGCGCCGCCAACGGGCCAGCGCCTCGGGGTCGTCGCGCAGCAGCACCACCGGCAGCAGGATCAGGTCGTCGAAGTCCACGGCGTTGTAGGCCTTGAGGTGGCGCACGTAGGCCTCGTAGACCCGGGCGGCGTACTGGGCGTCGTCGTCCTCGGCATGGGAGAGCGCCTGGCCGGGCAGCAGCAGGTCGTTCTTCCACTGGGAGATCTGCTGCTGCACGGCGTTGATCTGGTCGGCGTCGACCTGGGCGTCCTTGTTCATCAGGTCGCGCAGCAGCGCCTTGGCGTCCTCGGGGTCGAAGAGCGAGAAGCCCGGCCGGTAGCCGAGCGCCTTGAGCTCGCTGCGGATGATGTTGAGCCCCAGGGTGTGGAAGGTGGAGACGGTGAGGCCGTGCCCCTCCTTGCCCTTGAGCATGCTGCCCACCCGCTCCTTCATCTCCCGGGCGGCCTTGTTGGTGAAGGTCACCGCGGCGATGCGCCGGGCGCTCATGCCGCACTCCTGCACCAGGTAGGCGATCTTGGTGGTGATCACGCTGGTCTTGCCCGACCCCGCCCCGGCGAGCACCAGGCAGGGGCCGTCGATGTAGCGCACGGCCTCCTGCTGGCGGGGGTTGAGGCCGGCGACCCGGCTCTGGATGGAGGGGGTCATCGTGGGCTCCTCCCGGTGGCATGGGGATCGGTGGCCTCAGGAGAGCCGGCCTCCGGATGGCCGGCTCCCGGAAGCCCGGCGCCGACGAACGCGAGCTGGCGCCAGGCCTCGAAGACCACCACCGCGCAGGCGTTGGAGAGATTGAGGCTGCGGCTCTCGGGCAGCATGGGGATGCGCAGGCGCTGCCCCTCGGGCAGGGCGTCGAGCATGGCCTGGGGCAGGCCACGGGTCTCGGGGCCGAACACCAGGGCGTCGCCCTCGCGATAGCCGGGCTCGTGATAGCCGGTGCGCCCGCGGGTCGAGACGGCGAAGACCCGCTCAGGCGCCACGGCGGCGAGGAAGGCGGCCCAGTCCGCGTGCACCCTCACCCGGGCCCACTCGTGGTAGTCGAGCCCGGCGCGGCGCAGGCGCTTGTCGTCCAGCGCGAAGCCCAGCGGCTCGATCAGGTGGAGCCGGAAGCCGGTGTTGGCGCAGAGCCGGATCAGGTTGCCGGTATTGGGCGGAATCTCGGGCTGGTAGAGCACCACGTCAAGCATCAGCGACTCCTGATGGGAAGGGCGTACAACGCGCTCGGGCCCCGTGCGGGGCCCGAGACAGGATGACCTGGAGCGCCGCGCCGCCGGGCCTCAGTCGCCCGACACGCCGTAGCGGTCGCGGTAGGCGCGGATCGCCTCGGCGTGGCCGCGGAGTTCCTCGCCGGCATGGCGCTCGAGGTACTCGAGCACCAGGTCCAGGGTGACGATGCTGACCACCGGCATGCCGTAGGTGGCCTCGACCTCCTGGATGGCACTGCGCGGGTCGTGCTCGTCGCGGCCGCGCTCCTGGCGATCCAGGGCGATCACCACGCCCGCCGCCCGGGCGCCCGCGTCGTCGATCAGGCCCATCACCTCACGGATCGCGGTGCCGGCGGTGATCACGTCGTCGATGATCAGGATGCGCCCGGAAAGCGAAGCGCCGACGATGTTACCGCCCTCGCCGTGGGCCTTGGCCTCCTTGCGGTTGAAGGCGTAGGGCAGGTCGCGGTCGTGGTGATCGGCCAGCGCGACGGCGGTGGTCGCGGCCAGCGGGATGCCCTTGTAGGCGGGCCCGAAGAGCACGTCGATCTCGAGCTCGCTGTCGGCGATGGCCTGGGCGTAGAAGCGGCCCAGCTCGGCCAGGGCGCGGCCGGTGCGGAACAGGCCGGCGTTGAAGAAATAGGGGCTGACGCGGCCGGACTTCAGGGTGAACTCGCCGAAGCGCAGTACACCCTGTTCGATGGCGAACTCGATGAATGCCTGCTGGTAGGGTTGCAGGGACGATGCAGTGCGCGGGTCCGCCACGGAGCCTCCTATCACGTTTATCGACTGACGCCATTTACCCAAACGTCGAAACGTCGGGTATCATACACGCGCGACGCAAAAGGGACCACGTATGAAAATCGCCACCATCAATGTCAACGGCATCCGCGAAGCGGTCGGGCGGGGCTTCCTCGACTGGCTGGCCAACCAGGATGCCGACGTCGTCTGCGTGCAGAACCTCAAGGCCAAGAGCTTCGAGCTGGACGACAGCATCCTCTATCCGGAGGGCTACGAGGGCTACTTCCTGGATGCGGAGGAGGACGGCTTCTCCGGGGTCGGCCTCTACTGCCGCCAGATCCCCAAGGCCATCATGTACGGCCTGGGCTTCCCCCAGTGCGACCACGAGGCGCGTTTCCTGCAGGCGGACTACGACCGCTTCAGCATCGCCAGCTTCCTGATGCCCGACGGCAGCGACTACGCCGCCAAGGAGGCCTTCATGGCCCAGTATCAGGAGTACCTGTCGAAGATGGCCCGCAAGCGCCGCGAGTACATCATCTGCGGCACCTGGCACATCGCCCACAAGACCATCGACCTCGAGAACTGGGCCGACAACCAGACCACCCCCGGCTTCAAGCCCGAGGAGCGTGCCTGGATGGACCAGGTCTTCGGCCCGACCGGCTTCATCGACACCTTCCGCGAGATCAACCGCGACGCCGGCGAGTACACCTGGTGGCCGAAGCTCGACCAGGACGAGCCGCGCTCCCGCCAGGAGGGCTGGCGCATCGACTACCAGATCGTCGGGCCGAACTTCCGCCGCCACGTGGTGGACGCCTGGATCGACTACGACGCGACCTTCTCGGAGTTCGCGCCGCTGATCGTCGAGTACGACCTGACGCTCTGAGCCTCCTCCCTTCGTCGCCGTTCCGGCCCGTCCGGAACGCAACGCGCCGGCCCGAGGGCCGGCGCGTTGCGTTGTGGGAGAGGCCTGTCGTCGGCTCCCCTCGAACCGAGGAAGCCGTTCAGCCGCGGATGCCCAGCGCCTCGCGCTGGTGGGCGAACAGCTCAGCGCCGGCCTTCTCGGCCAGGTCGAGCATGGCATTGAGCTCGGCGCGGCTGAAGGTGCCGGCCTCGGCGGTGCCCTGCACCTCGATCAGCTCGCCGCCCTCGGCCAGCACCACGTTCATGTCGGTGTCGGCGCTCGAGTCCTCGGGATAGTCCAGGTCGACCACCGGCAGGCCCTTGTAGAGCCCCACCGAGATCGAACCGACCAGCTGGTGGAAGGGGTCGCCCTTGATCAGCTTCTCGCGCTGCAGGTAGCGGATGGCGTCGATCAGCGCCACGCAGCCGCCGGTGATGGAGGCGGTGCGGGTGCCGCCGTCGGCCTGGATGACGTCGCAGTCGACGGTGATGGTGTACTCGCCCAGCTTCTTGAGGTTCACCGCCGCCCGCAGCGAGCGGCCGATCAGCCGCTGGATCTCGAGCGTGCGCCCCCCCTGCTTGCCGCGGGTCGCCTCGCGGCCGCCCCGGGTGTGGGTGGCGCGGGGCAGCATGCCGTATTCGGCGGTCACCCAGCCCTGCTTCTTGCCGCGCAACCAGCGCGGCACCCCGGCCTCGACGCTGGCGTTGCACAGCACCTTGGTGTCGCCGAACTCCACCAGCACCGAGCCCTCGGCGTGGCGGGTGTAGTCGCGGGTCAGGCGGATGTCGCGGGACTGGTCGGCGGCGCGTCCGCTGGGACGCCGGATCTCCGAGGTCATGGCAGCTCTCTTGAATCGGGGAAGAGGACGGGAAGCACCCGTGGAATGGCGGCCATTCTACACGCTCTGCCCTGCACGGTGTGGCCGGGGAATCGGGTACACTGCGGACCCTACTCCACCACGCGTCACCGGGAGGCCCCATGGTCCAGAGCATGACCGCCTTTTCACGCCAGGAGCACGACGGCGAGGCCGGCCACCTGCAGCTCGAGCTGCGTTCGGTCAACCAGCGCTACCTGGAGCCCCACTTCCGCCTGCCCGAGGCGCTGCGCGACCTGGAGCCGGCCTTCCGCGAGGCGCTGCGCACGCGCCTGGCCCGCGGCAAGGTCGAGTGCACCCTGCGCTTCGAGCCGGGCGGCGACGAGGTCGCGCCGAGCGTCGACCAGGCGCGCCTGGCGACCCTGGCCGCCACCCTGGAGGAGGTGCGCCAGCGCGTCCCCGATGCCGCCATGCCCGACGCCCTGCGCCTGCTCGACCATCCGGGCGTGCTCGAACGGCGTGATCCCGACCTGGCGGCCGTCAAGCGCGAGGCCCTGGCGCTCTTCCAGGACGGCCTGGACGACCTGATCGCCGGCCGCGCCCGGGAAGGCGAGAAGCTCGCCGCGCTGATCCGCGAGCGCCTCGCGGCGGTCGACGCCCAGGTGGCCGAGGTGCGCAGGCTGATGCCCCGGATCCTCGAGCGCCAGCGGGCCCAGCTGCTGGAGCGGCTCGCCAGCGTGCGCGCCGAGCTCGACCCCCAGCGCCTCGAGGCGGAGCTCGCGCTGCTCGCCCAGAAGGCCGACGTCGACGAGGAGCTCGACCGCCTCGCCACCCACGTCGCCGAGGTGGCACGCCAGCTCGGTCAGCCCGGCCCGGTGGGGCGCCGCCTGGACTTCCTGATGCAGGAGCTCAATCGCGAGGCCAACACCCTGTCGTCGAAGTCGGTGGTCGCCGAGACCACCCGCTGTGCGGTCGAGCTCAAGGTGCTGATCGAGCAGATGCGCGAGCAGATCCAGAACATCGAGTAGCGACGCGCCGGGCGCCGTGACAGACCGGGCCGAAGCTCCCTCGTGGGGCTTCAGGCCGGGCGCTTGCGTTCGAGCGCTCGCCTCCGCCGCGTCAACCACAGCAGGCTCGCAAGCGAGGTGGCCGCCAGTAGCGCCACCCCGGCGGCGAATCCCATGCCGGCCGGCGCCAGGCCGAAGGCGCGGATCGCCAGCCCGATGCCCACCACCGGGATCGACAGGGCGATATAGGCGACGATGAAGAAGGTCGCGGCGACGCCGCCGCGCTGGTCGGCGGGACTGGCCTGGACGACGGCGCCCAGGCCGGCGCGAAAGGCCATGCCCTGGCCGGTACCCGCCACGAGCGCCCCGAGCAGGAAGACGGCCAACGCCCCGATCCCGATGCCGACGCCCACCAGCGAGGCGCCGAGAATCACCCCGAGGCAGCCGAGCGGCAGCCGCCAGGGCGGAGCGAAGCGCTCCTGCAGGCGCTGGCCGAGGGTCGAGGCGAAGAAGACCGAGCCGGCCACCAGGCCGCTGAGCGCCAGGCTGTCATGGCCGAGCACGCCGATCATGAAGGCCGGCGCCGTGGCGGTGAAGAAGCCCAGCAGGGCGAAGCCGGCAAAGCCGGCGATGGCCGCGGGGAAGAAGCGCGCGCGAACCTCGTTCGGCACCTGCAGCCGCTGCAGGCTGAGTCTCGGCCGCGCCGGCCGGGTCACGGTCTCCGGCACCGAGAGGATCACCCCCGCCGCCAGCGCGGCCAGCGCCAGATGCAGCCCATAGGCCAGGCGCAGCGGCCAGGGCAGGACGTCGGCCAGCAGGCCGCCCACGACGGGCCCCAGTCCCAACCCACCCATGTTGACCGCGGTGGCGAGAAAGGCCGCCCGCCGCGACCAGGCCTTTGGCGCCAGTTCCATCACCGCCACCGTGGCGGTCGCCGTGAAGATGCCGGCGGAGACCCCGGAGACGAAGCGCGCGACCAGCAGGCTCGCCAGGCCGTCACTCAACAGGAAAATCACATCGCTGATCACCGCCGCCGCCAGCCCGGCCAGGAGCATCGGGCGACGCCCGAGCTGATCCGACCAGCGCCCGGTCACCACCAGGGCGCCCATCACGCCCAGCGCATAGACGGCGAAGATCACCGTGATGGTCAGCGGCGAGAAGTCGAAGCGCGCCTGGTAGACCGGGTAGAGCGGCGTGGGCAGGGTGGTGCCCAGCATGGTGATCAGGAACGCCAGCGCCACTCCCAGGAAGGGCAGTGGCGATGCCGGCACGGCACGCTCGTCGGGCGTCGTCATCGGGTCCTCCCAGGGCCCCATCGGGCCGTCATGGCCTCAGCCGAAGGCCAGGGTGGCGCGCTCCCGGGCCAGGGCGACCAGGAAGATCAGAAGGCCCACGAGCGCCATGGCCATGCCCACCAGGCCGGTGGCCGACCAGCCGAGGCCGACGGTCACCGCCATGCCGCCCAGCCAGGCCCCGAGGCCATTGGCGATGTTGAAGGCGGCGTGGTTGAGGGTCGCGGCCATGGTCTGGGCATCACCGGCCACGTCCATCAGCCGGGTCTGCAGCGGCGGCACCAGGGCGCCACAGGTACCCACCAGGCCCACGAACAGCAGCCCGCTCCAGATCTGGTCGGCGGCCAGGAAGAAGCCCAGCTGCACCAGCACCGCCCACACCAGGGCGCCGCCGATGGCCAGGCGCTGGTTGGCGTCGGCCAGCCGGCCCCCGGCGAGATTGCCGATCACCGACCCGACGCCGAAGGTCGCCAGCACCAGCGGCCCCAGGGCCTCGGGCATGCCGGCCTGGTGGGTCAGGGTCGGCATCGCATAGCTGAAGACGCTGAACATGCCGGCGAAGCCGATGCAGGCCACGGCCAGGGTATAGAGCACCCGCGGCTTGGTGATCGCCGAGAGCTCCGAGCGCAGCGAGGCGCCATCGTTGGGCGGCTGCACCGGCACCCACAGCCGCACCAGCAGCGCGGTGGCGAGCCCCAGGGCGCCCACCAGCACGAAGGCGGCCTTCCAGCCCGCAAGCCCGCCGATCCAGGTGGCCAGCGGCGCCCCGGCGAGGATCGCCAGGGTCAGGCCGACCAGCACCCGGCCGACCGCCCGCCCGCGCTCGTGGGGCTCGGCGACGTTGGCGGCCACCAGTGCGGCCACGCCGAGGTAGACCCCGTGGGGCAGGCCGGCCAGGAAGCGCAGGGCGACGAAGCCGTGGAAGGAGGGCGCCAGCAGGGTCAGCAGGTTGCTGGCGGCGAACAGCACCATCAGGCCGATCAGCAGTCGACGACGGGGGATGCGCGCGCCGATCGCCGAGATCAGCGGGGCGCCGACCACCACCCCCAGCGCATAGGCGCTGATGGCCAGCCCCACGTCCTGGATCGCGATGCCGTAGTCGGCGGCAATTCGCTGCATCAGCCCCATGATCACGAATTCGGTGGTGCCGATGGCGAAGCCCCCCAGCGCCAGGGCCGTCTCGGCCAGGCGGGGATTCGATCGGGGACGATAAGGGTCCGTTGGCATGCCGCGCTCCCAGAAACAGTGACGGCGCCGACGTCGAGCGGCGCGCAAGGGGGCAACATTATTCCAGAAGATGGCGCGGCCTGCGTCCCCGACCGCGACACGGGGCATCAGAGCGGCCAGCGCGCGCTCGCGATCGGCTCCCCCGGCGGCTACAGACGCGACGCCATTGTATGCGATACTGCGCCTTTTCCATCGCCGCCCAGGCCTCACCCCATCGTCAGAGACCCTCGCTCATGGCTCAAGGTACGCTCTTCATCGTTTCCGCTCCCTCCGGCGCCGGCAAGACCAGCCTGGTGCGCGAACTGATCGAAAGCCTCGACGGCATCCAGGTCTCGGTCTCGCACACCACCCGCGAGCGGCGCGAGGGAGAGGTCGACGGCGTCAACTACCACTTCGTGGACGTGCCGACCTTCGAGGCGATGGTCGAGCAGGGCGATTTCTTCGAGTACGCCCGGGTCTTCGACAACTACTATGGCACCTCGCGCAGCGCCGTGCAGGCGATGCTCGCCGCCGGCCAGGACGTGATCCTGGAGATCGACTGGCAGGGCGCCCGCCAGGTGCGAGCGCAGCTCCCCGACGCCGTCTCGGTGTTCATCCTGCCCCCCTCCCGGGAGGAGCTGGAGCGCCGCCTCGCCGGCCGCGGCACCGACGAACACGCGGTGATCGCCCGACGCATGCGCGACGCGGTGGATGAGATGTCCCACCATGACGAGTACGACTACCTGGTGATCAACGACGACTTCACCACGGCCCTGCGCGAGCTGCAGTCGCTGGTGATCGCGCGTCGCCTGACCCTCGAGCGGGTCAGCGAGCACCACGCCCCGCTGCTGGCGGCCCTGCTGGACTGAGCCCCCGCCCCACCGAGGCGCCTCCGGGCCCCGCCCGAGGCGCTTGTCAGGGCAAGCGGGCGTCGAGTAATCTATCCGGTCTACCTGTCGGTGGATGTCCCGGGGCGCGTCAGCGCTGCCCGGGAATTGCCCGTCGGTTCCCCATTCTTACATTTCAGGAAGGCATCCATGGCACGTGTCACCGTCGAAGACTGTCTCGAAAACGTCGAAAACCGCTTCAAGCTGGTGATGATCTCCACTCACCGTGCCCGCCAGCTGGCCCGCGGCTCCCGCGACGCCCTGCTGCCCTGGGAGAACGACAAGCCCACCGTGATGGCGCTGCGCGAGATCGCCGCCGGCAAGGTCGACGCCAGCGTGCTCGACGAGCCGGTCGAGGCCGCGCCGGTACGCGTGCGCCCCGAGTTCGAGCCGGGCAGCCACCCCGAGGAGTGATCCCGCTCCCGTCGACGCCTCCTCCGGGGCCATCACGCAACCTTCAGGGCGCGCCGCATGTTCACCATCGATGACCTGGCCGACCGACTCGGCGGCTACCTTCCCCAGGACGAGATCCAGCAGGTCAGGCGTGCCTTCTACTATGCCGAACAGGCCCACGACGGCCAGCGGCGCCGCTCCGGCGAGCCCTATGTGACCCACCCCCTGGCGGTCGCCAACATCCTCGCCAACATGCACATGGACCACCAGAGCCTGATGGCCGCCATGCTGCACGACGTGATCGAGGACACCGGCGTCGCCAAGCCGGCCCTGGCCCAGCAGTTCGGCGAGCCGGTGGCCGAGCTGGTCGACGGCGTCTCCAAGCTGACCCAGATCACCTTCGAGGACAAGGCGGTCGCCCAGGCGGAGAACTTCCAGAAGATGGTGCTGGCGATGTCCCGGGACATCCGGGTGATCATCGTCAAGCTCGCCGACCGGCTCCACAACATGCGTACCCTCGGCGCCCTACGCCCCGAGAAGAAGCGCCGCATCGCCCGCGAGACCCTGGAGATCTACGCCCGCATCGCCAGCCGGCTGGGCATCAACACCATCCGCGTCGAGCTCGAGGACCTCTCCTTCCAGGCCCTCTACCCGATGCGCGCCGAGCGCATCAAGCGCGCCGTCTCCAGCGCCCGGGGCCATCGCCGCTCGACGATCCGCCAGCTGCAGACCAGCCTGCAGCAGAGCCTCGATGACGAGGGGCTGACCGGCACGGTGATCGGCCGCCAGAAGCACCTGCTGTCGATCTATCGCAAGATGCGCGACCAGCGGAAGTCCTTCGCCGAGATCATGGACGTGTTCGGCTTTCGCATCATCACCGAGGACGTCGACAGCTGCTATCGCATCCTCGGCGTGGTGCACAACCTCTACAAGCCGGTGCCGGGGCGCTTCAAGGACTACATCGCCATCCCCAAGGCCAACGGCTACCAGAGCCTGCACACCACCCTGTTCGGCCGCGGCGGCATGCCCATCGAGGTGCAGATCCGTACCCGCGAGATGGAGGCCCTGGCCAACAACGGCGTCGCCGCGCACTGGCTCTACAAGGCCGGCCAGACCGACCACCCCATCGCCCAGGGCAGCCACGCCCGGGCCCGGGCCTGGGTCAGGGGGCTGCTCGAGATGCAGCGCCATGCCGGGGACTCGCTGGAGTTCATCGAACACGTCAAGAACGACCTCTTCCCCGACGATATCTACGTGTTCACGCCCAAGGGCGACATCATGGAGCTACCCCAGGGCGCCACGGTGATAGACTTCGCCTACAGCGTGCACACCGACATCGGCAACAGCTGCATCGCCTGCCGCATCGATCGCCACCTGGCCCCGCTCTCCACCCGGCTCGAGAGCGGCCAGACCCTGGAGATCATCACCGCCCCCGGCGCGCGCCCCAACCTGGCCTGGCTCAACTTCGTGATCACCGCCAAGGCGCGCTCGGCGATTCGCCACGCCCTCAAGCACCAGCAGCAGGCCGAGGCGGTCCAGCTGGGTCGCCGCCTGCTCAACAAGGCCCTGGCCCCCTTCGAGACCAGCCTCGAGGAGCTGCCCGAGGGCGTGCTCGCGCGCCTGCTCGAGGAGCACTCGCTGAGTAGCGAGGCACCGCTGCTGGAGTCGATCGGGCTCGGCTCCCGGGTCGCCCACGCGGTCGCTCGCCGGCTGGTCGCCCTGATGCAGGGCGAGCCCGACGCCTCCGGCGCCGCGGCCGCGGCGCCGGAGGCGCCCCACCAGCCGATCCTGATCAGCGGGGCCGAGGGCATGGTGATCAAGTTCGCCCGCTGCTGCCGGCCGCTGCCCGGCGACCCGGTGATCGGCCACCTCTCGGTGGGCAAGGGCCTCGTCGTGCACCGCGCCGAGTGCCGTAACCTGGGCGACCTGAAGGACGACCCCGACAAGCTGTTCGCCCTAGAGTGGTCCGCCGACATCGACGAGGACTTCCCCGCCGCCCTGCGCCTGGAGATGGCGAGCCGTCGCGGGCTGGTGGCAGAGCTCGCCGCCCTGATCACCGATGCGGGCGCCAACATCGAGCGCATCGACATCGAGGAGCGCGACGCGCGGCTGTCGATCGTCAACCTGATCCTGTCGGTGCGCAACCGCGTGCACCTGGCGCGCATCATCAAGCGCCTGCGCAACCTGTCCCACGTGGGCCGCATCACCCGACTCGGCAACTGATCCCGCCACGCCCCACCCGTCGCCGACGGCGGCGGGTGGGGCGTGGCGTTTCACGATACGCAGAACACCAACAACGTCATGAGGAGCATCACCATGAGCAACAAGGCCGTCATCAACACCGACCAGGCGCCCGCCGCCATCGGCCCCTACTCCCAGGCCATCAAGGCCGGCAACACCGTCTACATCTCCGGCCAGATCCCCCTCGACCCGGCCAGCATGGAGATCGTCTCCGACGACTTCGAGGCCCAGGCGCGCCAGGTCTTCACCAACCTTAAGGCCGTCTGCGAGGAGGCCGCCGGCACCCTGCAGGACGTGGTCAAGGTCAACCTCTACCTGGTCGACCTGGGCCAGTTCGCGGTGGTCAACCAGGTGATGGAGGAGTTCTTCCAGGCGCCCTTCCCGGCGCGGGCCGCGGTGGGCGTGAAGGCGCTGCCCAAGGGCGCCCTGGTCGAGGCGGAAGCCGTGATGGTCATCGGCGACTGATCGCCGCCTCCCCCCCGGCATGCGCCTCTTCCTGGCCCTGATGCCGCCGCCGGTCCTGCGCCGGCGGCTCGGTGAGCTCGCCGACCGGGCCCACGCCCGCCTGGGCGGACGCCGCGTCCCCGACGACAGCCTGCACCTGACCCTCGCCTTCCTCGGCGAGGTGCCGCAGGCGCAGGGCGAAGCGCTCGCGCGCTGGCTGGAAACACGGGAGATCCCGGCGGGGGAGTGGCGCCTGGACGCCTGGGGGGCCTTCCGCCGCCCGGGCATCGTCTGGGTGGGAAGCCGGGCGCCCGACCGGGCGCTGGCAGAACTCCAGGCCGCGCTCTGGAACGAGCTCGAGCAGCAGGGCATCGCGGGCCGGCCGTCACGCTTCATCCCCCACGTGACGCTGCTGCGCCGGGTCCCTCGCCTGGAGCGCGCCAAGCCGTCGCCGCCGGACCTCGTCTGGCCCTACCGGCGAGTGGCGCTGCTGCGCTCCTTCACCGACCGGGACCGCGCCCGCTATCAGATCCTCGCCCGGTCGCCGCTGGCCTGAACCCGGCGTCCCTGATCCGTCACCGGCGCCTCACGCCTTCACGGGCAGGAAGCCCCCCGCCTTCAGCACCTGGGCATAGCCCTCGCGAAAGCTCGGGTAGCGGAAGCGATAGCCGCTCTCGAGCAGTCGCGCGTTGTCGCAGCGCTTGCTGGCCCGCCGGCGCAGCGGCGACTGGATGGTCTCGGTGGCCTCGACCTTGAGCTGCGTCGCGAGCCAGGCCATCACCTCGTTGAGCGGCGCGGGCTCGCAGTCGCTGGCGAGATAGAGCGGCGCGAGCGGGGTACAGGCGAGGGACAGGCCGATCAGGTGCGCCAGCACCCCGGCACAGTCGTCGCGGTGGATGCGGTTGGAGTACATCACCGGGCTCGCCGGCGCGATGCGTCCCTCGCCGACCTGACGGATCAGGCGGTCGCGACCGGGGCCGTAGATGCCCGAGAAGCGCACCACCGTGCCGGGCAGGTCGTGGTCGATCAGCGCCTGCTCGGCCTCGCACATCAGGGTGCCGGAGAACCCGGAGGGTTCGGCGGGGCTCGTCTCGTCGACCACCTCGCCGTCGCGCTGGGCATAGACGCTGGTCGAGGAGACGAAGAACACCCGCTGCGGGGGGCGGTCACGGTCGGCGAACGCCTGGAGCATGGCCTTCAGGCCGTCGGGATAGGCGGCGCGATAGGCCTCCTCCTCGAAGCGATCGGCGCTGACCACGTAGACCAGGGTATCGGCGTCGGGCAGGCCTTCGAGCGTGGCCGGGTCGGCGAGATCGACCGCCACGGCCTCGAGGCCGCTGCCCTCGAGCGCCCGAGGGTGGCGACGGGCCCCGATCACGCGGTGCCCCGCCGCGAGCAGTTCGCGTCCCAGCGCCGTGCCGATGTCGCCGCAACCGAGAATCAGTGTCGTCGTCTTCACCTTTCCCTCACCCCCTGATAAAAAGTCCCTATTGGCATTATTGTGTCTCGTCCTGTCGGGCATGATCGCCTGAGACCGTCACCCGCTTTAGAAGAGGATGCCTGCCGGCACCACATGACTCTAACAGAACTCCGCTATATCGTGACACTGGCCCAGGAGCGCCACTTTGGACGCGCCGCGGAGCGCTGCTTCGTCTCCCAGCCGACCCTGTCGGTGGCCGTCAAGAAGCTCGAGGAGGAGCTCGGCGTGGCGCTGTTCGAGCGCTCGAAATCCACCGTCCAGGTCACCCCGATGGGGGAGAAGATCGTCGAGCAGGCCCAGCGCGTGCTGGAGCAGAGCAGCGTGATCAAGGAGCTGGCCACCGCCGGCCGCGACCAGCTGGCGAGCCCGCTGCGCATCGGCGCCATCTACACCATCGGCCCCTACCTCTTCCCCTACCTGATCCCGGAGCTCTCCCGCCAGGCGCCCCAGATGCCGCTCTACATCGAGGAGGGCTTCACCGGCAACCTGCGCCGCAAGCTCAGAAGCGGCGAGCTCGACGCCATCATCATCGCTCTGCCCTTCACCGAGACCGACGTGCTCACCAAGCCGCTCTACGAGGAGGCCTTCGAGGTGCTACTGCCGGCCGACCACCGCTGGGCGGAACGCGAGAGCATCGACAAGGAGGACCTGCTGGAGGAGCGCCTGCTGCTGCTCGGCGAGGGACACTGCTTCCGCGACCAGATCCTCGAGGCCTGCCCGGCGATCAGCCACCAGCTCAACAGTCCCTCCAACACCCTCACCGCCGAGGGCGGGTCGCTGGAGACCATCCGCCACATGGTGGCCTCGAAGCTCGGCATCACCGTGCTGCCAGGCTCGGCCATCGGCACCGGGCACTACGAGAGCGGCATGCTGATCAGCCGCCCCTTCACCGCCCCGTCGCCCTCGCGCACCGTGGCGATCGCCTGGCGCGCCAGCTTCCCGCGGCCGCGGGCCATCGATGCCGTCACCGACGCCATCGCCCACTGCCGACAGGTCGAGCTCGCCCCGGCATGAACGGCCTCGATGCCCCCGTCACGGACCTCAAGGGGGTCGGCGAGGCGCTGGCCGGCAAGCTCGCCCGGCTCGGCATCGAGCGCGTCGCCGACCTGCTGTTCCATCTCCCGCTGCGCTACCAGGACCGCACCCGCATCACCCCCATCGCCACCCTGAGCGCCGGTCACGAGGCGGTGGTGGAGGGCGAGGTGGTCGCCGGCGAGGTGGTGCATGGCCGCCGGCGCAGCCTGCTGGTGCGCCTGCGCGACGGCTCCGGCCTGCTCAGCCTGCGCTTCTTCCACTTCTCCCCGGCCCAGCAGCAGCAGTTCCAGGCCGGGGCCCGGGTGCGCGCCTTCGGCGAGGCCCGGGCCGGCGCCACCGGCCTCGAGCTCTACCACCCGGAGTATCGTCTGCTGGGCGGCGGCGAGGCCCCGGTGGAGGATCACCTGACGCCCATCTACCCGGCCACCGAGGGGCTCCACCAGACCCGCCTGCGGGCGCTGATCGACCAGGCCCTGGCGCGCCTGGACGCCGACCCCGAGGCCCTGCCGGACGGCATTCCCGAGTCGCTGCGCCAACGCTTCGCGCTGCCCGACCTGCACCACTGCCTGGACACCCTGCACCGGCCGCCGCCGGAGGCCGACCCCGAGCAGCTGGCCGGCGGCCACCACCCGGCCCGGCGCCGCCTGGCCCTGGAGGAGCTGCTCGCCCACCGGCTCAGCCTGCAGGAGGTGCGCCAGCGCATCCAGGAGGACGGCGCCCCGGCGCTGCACGGCGGCCGCGGCCTGCAGGCGCGCTTCCTGACCCAGCTGCCCTTCTCGCTGACCGGCGCCCAGCGCCGGGTGCTCGACGAACTGGCCGCCGACCTGGGACGCCAGGTGCCGATGCTGCGGCTGGTGCAGGGCGATGTCGGCTCGGGCAAGACGGTGGTCGCCGCCATGGCGGCGCTCTCGGCCATCGCCGCCGACTGCCAGGCGGCGATGATGGCACCCACCGAGATCCTCGCCGAGCAGCACTACCGCACCTTCCGTGCCTGGTTCGAGCCGCTGGGCATCGAGGTGGCCTGGCTCTCGGGCAAGCTCAAGGGCAAGGCGCGCCTGGACACCAAGGCCGCGATCCACGACGGCCGGGCGCGCATGGTGGTGGGCACCCACGCGCTCTTCCAGGGCGACGTGCACTTCCAGCGCCTGGGGCTCGCCATCATCGACGAGCAGCACCGCTTCGGCGTCCACCAGCGCCTGGCGCTGCGCGAGAAGGGCGAGGCCGGCGGCCTCACCCCCCACCAGCTGGTGATGACCGCCACGCCGATCCCCCGGACCCTGGCGATGAGCGCCTACGCCGACCTCGACGTCTCGGTGATCGACGAGCTGCCCCCCGGGCGCACCCCGGTGAAGACCGTGGTGATGCCCGACGAGCGCCGCCCCGAGGTGATGGCGCGCATCCGCCACGCCTGCGCCGAGGGGCGCCAGGCCTACTGGGTCTGCACCCTGATCGAGGAGTCCGAGGCGCTGCAGTGCCAGGCCGCCGAGGCGACCCGCGACGAGCTCGTCGAGACGCTGCCGGAGCTCGCCATCGGCCTGGTCCACGGGCGCATGAAGCCCGCCGAGAAGGCCGAGGTGATGGCGGCCTTCAAGGCCGGCGAGCTGGACCTGCTGGTCGCCACCACGGTGATCGAGGTCGGGGTCGACGTGCCCAACGCCAGCCTGATGATCATCGAGAATCCCGAGCGGCTGGGGCTCTCGCAGCTGCATCAGCTGCGCGGCCGGGTCGGGCGCGGCGCCGTGGAGAGCTTCTGCGTGCTGCTCTACCACCCGCCGCTCTCCGCGCACTCCCGGGAGCGGCTGGCGGTGATGCGCGAGACCACCGACGGCTTTCGCATCGCCGAGAAGGACCTGGAGATCCGCGGTCCCGGCGAGGTGCTGGGCACCCGCCAGACGGGGCTTGCGCAGATGAGGATCGCCGACCTGGAGCGCGACGCCGACCTGCTGGAGCGGGTCGCCCCCCTGGCCGAGGCCCTGCTGGCCAGTCACCCCGACGCCAGCCAACCGCTGATCCGCCGCTGGCTCGGCGAGCAGGCGGGGCGCTACGGGCAGGTCTGACAGCGGCAAGCGGCAGCATGAAACCGCCAAAGCAAAAGAAAACCCGAAGGACAAGGCCTTCGGGTTTTCTTTTAGCTCGGCGCTTGTAGCTCGGCGCTTACAGGTGCTTGAGCAGGCGCTGCAGCTGCTTCAGGTCGCCGGAGTCGCCGACCAGGCGCACGGTACCGGCCATCATGCCGTCGAGGAAGGCCTGCTGGGTGGGCCGCCTGAGCACCTTGAGTGCCGTGGCCTCATCCGCGAAACGCAGCTCCAGGTCGAGATCCACCGGCAGGCCCGGCCCGGAGCGGATGCCCTGCGGCGACATGCGGTAGTGCCGGGCGATGGCGAGGTCCTCGGTGGCGATGCCCCAGTCCAGCCCGCGCCGCTCGGCCAGCAGCTCGCGAAACCGCGCCCGGCGGCGCAGGGCGCGCTTGAGCAACAGCCCGAGCAGCCACAGCATCAGTCGCAGCTTCATATCGGCTCCGGGTCCGGAGGAGAAGGGGGAGGATCACGCGGCCCGCGGGCGAAGCGGGCCGCAGCGCCTTACTTGCCGACGGCGTCCTTGAGGCCCTTGCCTGGCTTGAAGGCGACGGTCTTGCTGGCCGGGATGGTCAGCGGCTGGCCGGTCTGGGGGTTCTTGCCGGTGCGGGCGGCACGCTCGCGCACGGTGAAGGTACCGAAGCCGATCAGCGACACGTCCTGTCCCTGCGATACGCTCCCGGTGATCTCGTCGAGAATGACGTTGAGCACCTGGCTGGCCTTGTCCTTGGATAGATCCGCACGCTCGGCAATCGCCGCGGCGAGTTCTGGCTTGCGCATACAGCCCTCCTGATATTGGCATCGAGATGCCGGCGTTCGTCGCCGACTGATTGATGATTTCATACGCGCCGTCAGCGCATCACGCGCCCATCTTCCATCGTGCAGGCGACGATGGTGCAGTGATCGTGTCCGCGGGATGCGAAACGCATCGCGCACTCGGCAGTGCCTCCAGTGCCGCGACCCGATGACCGCGAGAGGCCCGGTGGTTGACGCAACTAGCCTAGCAACGGCGGCGCGGCTCGCGCCAGTTCGACTTTCCGACGCACCGCGCGTCCTGTCAACGCAAAGCCGAGCAGCCGCCCCGTCTCGTCCTCGGCCAGCGCCGTCAGGTCGCGCCCCTCGCCCTCCAGGCGCCAGCGCGCCGGGCTCTCGGCCGGGGGGAGCGCCACCACCGGCAACAGCGGCGTCTTGACCAGTACCGGCCAGGGCCCGTAGGCCACCGGGGTGGGGGTGCCCGTCAGGGTCTTCGCCAGGGCCTTGGCGCTGGCCAGCAGCGGCTGGACGTACATGGCGTTGACCCCGTCGACGCAGGCCACGTCGCCCAGGGCATGGATGCCGGGCGCCGAGGTGGCCAGCCGGCGGTCTGTATGGATCCCCGCCTCGCCGACCCGGAGCCCGGCCGCCTCGGCGAGCGCGGTGCGCGGCGTGAGGCCGGTGGCCACCAGCACCAGATCGGCGGAGAGCGACGCGCCGTCGTCGAGCCCCACCGCGACGCCCTCGCCTTCGGCCGCGAGCCCGTCGACCGTGCGCTCGGTGTAAAGCCCCATGCCGGCCTCGCGGAAGGCCTCGCCCAGGGCGTGGCCCAGGGCCTCGGGCAGCAGCCGCGGCAGGGGCGCCGGTTCCGGGGCCACCAGCGCCACCGCATGGCCCCCCGCCGCGAGGTCGTTGGCGAACTCGCAGCCGACCAGGCCGACGCCGATCACCGCCACCCGCGCCGGACGGCCGAGCGCCGCCAGGGCCTCGTGGAAGGCGCGGTAGTCGTCCAGGTCGTTGACGCTGAAGACCCGCCCGGCGACGGCCTCGGGCACCCGGAAGGGCCAGGCCGGGGCCGCCCCGGTGGCCAGCACCAGCTCGCTCCAGGACAGGGTCTCGGCGCCGATGGTCAGGGTCCGGGCCGCGGGGTCGATCGCCTCGACCCGGGTGTGGGGGCGCACCACGGCCTCGAGCTCGTCGGCCACCTCTAGGGCCGAGCGCGCCGCCAGGCGTGCCGGGGGCAGACGCTTGGCGAAGCCGGTGGAGAGCAGCGGCTTGGAGTAGTCGTCGCCGCTGTCGGCGGTGATCAGGGTCATCGGTCGCGCGGGGTCGAGCTGGCGCAGCTGACGCAGCAGGCCGAGCCCCGCCATGCCGGAGCCGATGATGGTCAGGGGGGCGGTCATGGCACTCCTCGAGTCGGGGGCCGGGGCGGCCCGTCACGGAAAAGCGTGTCGACCCGCCATGGTACACTAGCCGCCCTCGAAATCGACGCGGAGAGACACGGTGAGCAACGGCTCGGCACGCGATCCACGCTGGCGCCCCCTGGCGGCGGCACGCCCCGCCATGAGTCCCGACTGGTGGCGCTGGGTGGCGTCCCGCGACTCGCTCACCGCCCGGCTGATCGCCGCCGGGGGCCGGCGGCCCTTCCGGGTCCGCCTGCTGGACCAGCGCCTCGGCCGCCCCCGCCGCGACGAGGCCCTGGCCCTGGGGCTACCCCTCGGGCGCCTGGCCTGGCTGCGCGAGGTGGCGCTCTGCCTGGACGCGCGCCCCTGGGTCATGGCCCGCTCGGTGGTGCCCCTGGATGGGCTGCACGGCCAGCGCCTCGACCGCCTGGGCGAACGCTCCCTGGGCCACTGGCTGTTTCGCCAGCCCGACCTGATCCGCGGGCCCCTGGAGGTCACCGCCGACCCGCTGCCCTTCGAGGCCGTCGACGGTCCCTGGGCGCGCCGCTCGGTGTTTCGCCACCGGCGCTTCGCGGTGCTGGTCCAGGAGTCCTTCCTGGCCACCATGGCGGATGACCTCGGGCTCCCTTCACGCTAGGCTCTGGTCCAGTTTCCGATGCCCCTATCAGGCGGCACCGGGGGCAAGCCGAACAGGAGGTCCTACGCCATGGATGGCGTCGGTAGCGTACAGGGAGGTATTCACAGCGCCTCCTGGTTGGTCCGACACTTCGGGGCTTGTCACCGGTTCAGCCCCACCCCAGACAGCTCAATGACTCTCATGAGGTAGAGATGGACCGTTCGCTGATGCGCCCCACAGGCCTGGCCCGGCTGCCCGACTTCCTGCACCTGACCCGGCTGGACCGCCCCATCGGCACCTGGCTGCTGATGTGGCCCACCCTGTGGGCCCTGTGGGTCGCCGCCGAGGGGCTACCCGGCCGCCGGGTGCTGCTGATCTTCATCGCCGGGGTCTACCTGATGCGCGCCGCCGGCTGCGTGGTCAACGACTACGCCGACCGTCACCTCGACGGCCACGTCAAGCGCACCAAACACCGCCCCCTGGCCACCGGGCGCATCGCCGAGGGGGAGGCCCAGGGGCTCTTCGCGATCCTGGTGATGGCCGCCTTCGTGCTGGTCTGCTTCACCAACCTCTTCACGGTGATGCTCTCGGTGGTGGGAGTGGCGCTGGCCGCCCTCTACCCCTTCATGAAGCGCTACACCCACCTGCCTCAGGTCTTTCTCGGCGCGGCCTTCTCCTGGGCAATCCCCATGGCGTTCGGCGCGGTGCTGGGCTCGGTCCCCCCGGTGGCCTGGCTGCTGTTCGCCGCCAACCTGGCCTGGACGGTGGCCTACGACACCGAGTACGCCATGGTCGACCGCGACGACGACCTGAAGATCGGCATCAAGTCCACCGCGGTGCTGTTCGGCCGCGCCGACCGGCTGATGATCGGCCTGCTGCAGGGCCTGACCCTGGCGCTGCTGGCCTGGGCCGGGGGGCTTCTTGGCCTGGGCGGCTTCTTCTGGCTGGGGCTCGCCGCCATGGCGGCGACCTTCGTGCACCAGCAGCGGCTGATCCGCGAGCGCGACCGCGAGCGCTGCTTCCAGGCCTTCCTCAACAATCACTGGTCGGGCCTTCTGGCCTTCGCCGGCATCGCCCTCTCGCTGTGGCCGGCGGGACCTGGCGGATGAGCAGGGCAGCCGAGCGGGCGACAGCCCCGGCCTGTCACGCTATTGTCATCATCAGGTGTTGTCATCGTCATCGACCTGCCATAGACCATGAGGCTTCGGGATGAGCGCCAAGACCGTACTGATCGTCGACGATGAGGCGCCGATCCGCGAGATGATCGCGGTGGCGCTGGAGATGGCCGACTATCGCGTCCTCGAGGCGGACAGTGCCCAGGCGGCCCACGCCATGGTGGTCGATCACCAGCCCGACCTGGTGCTGCTCGACTGGATGATGCCCGGCACCAGCGGCATCGAGCTGGCCCGTCGCCTCAAGCGTGACGAGGCCACCGCCGACCTGCCGATCATCATGCTCACCGCCAAGGGCGAGGAGGACAACAAGATCCAGGGGCTCGAGGCCGGGGCCGACGACTACATCACCAAGCCCTTCTCGCCCCGGGAGCTGGTGGCGCGGCTCAAGGCCGTGCTGCGCCGCGCCACTCCCCAGGGGGTCGAGGACGCGGTGGAGATCGACGGCCTGGTGCTCGACCCAGTCAGCCATCGGGTCAGCGTCGACGGCCGCTCGCTGGAGATGGGGCCCACCGAGTACCGCCTGCTGCAGTTCTTCATGACCCACCAGGAGCGCGCCTACACCCGCGGCCAGCTGCTCGACCAGGTATGGGGCGGCAACGTCTACGTCGAGGAGCGCACCGTGGACGTGCATATCCGCCGCCTGCGCAAGGCGCTGGGCGAGCCCCACCAGCAGCTGATCCAGACCGTCCGTGGCACCGGTTACCGGTTCTCCGCCAAGGGCTGACGTGGGTCGCCTGTGGAGACGCGAGGGCTGGCGCCTGGCGGCTCTGGTCACCCTCGGTGCCCTGCTCGGCTGGCCCTTCGCCGCCGTGCCGAGCGGCATCGCCGCCGGCATCGCCCTCTGCCTGGCCTTCCACCTGCGCCAGCTCCACGCCCTCTACCAGTGGTTGACCCACCGCCCCCAGGAGGAGCCCCCCGCCGCCAGCGGCCTGTGGGGGGAGCTCTTCGACCGCCTCTACCGCTACCAGAAGAGCCAGCGCCTCACCCAGCAGCGCCTGCGCGCGACCCTGCAGCGCATCCAGGAGTCCTCCGAGGCGATGCGCGACAGCGTGGTGATGCTCGACCGCCACGGCGACCTGGAGTGGTGGAACAGCGCCGCCGAGCAGATGCTCGGCTTCCAGCCCCAGCAGGACCGCGGCCAGCACATCACCAACCTGCTGCGCGATCCGCGCTTCGTCGACTACTTCCACGGCCGCGACTACCGTGAGCCGCTGACCCTGGCCTCGCCCATCGACGAGTCGCGGGTCCTGCAGTTCCAGATCACCCTCTACGGCGACGACGAGCGCCTGGTGATGGCCCGCGACATCACCCGCCTGCACCGCCTGGAGCAGATGCGCCGCGACTTCGTGGCCAACGTCTCCCACGAGCTGAGAACGCCCCTGACGGTGCTCGCCGGCTACCTGGAGACCTACACCGACATGGCCGAGGCGCTGCCGCCTCGGCTGGGCCGCGGCCTGGCGTCGATGCAGGCCCAGACCGAACGCATGCAGAACCTGGTCGACGACCTGCTGCTGCTGTCGCGCCTGGAGATCGACCGGGGCGGCCGCCACGACGGCCCGCTGGACATGGCGGCACTGCTCGAGGCGGTGCGCCGCGACGCCGAGGCGCTCTCCGGCGGGCACCACGTCATCTCGGTGGAGCAGACGGCGGCCGGCGCGCTGATCGGCGACGAGAAGGAGATCCGCAGCGCGCTCTCCAACCTCGCCTTCAATGCCGTGCGCTACTCGGGCGACGGCTGCCATATCGTGCTGCGCTGGCGCCCCCTGGGCGACGGCGCCTGCCTGGAGGTGCAGGACGACGGCGAGGGCATCGACCCGGTGCACCTGCCGCGCCTCACCGAGCGCTTCTACCGCGTCGACAAGGGCCGGAGCACCGCCACCGGCGGCACCGGCCTGGGGCTCGCCATCGTCAAGCACGTGCTGCTGCGCCACGACGCCCGCCTGGAGATCGACTCCCGCCCCGGCCGCGGCGCCACCTTCCGCTGCGTCTTCCCCGCCGGCCGCCTGCAGGCGGCGGCTCAGCGCGCCTGAGGCGTCGCGACGCTGTCCAGGCCGCGGTAGTGGCGGTCCCACATCAGCACGCCGGCGGCCACGGCGCCGGGCAGCAGGAAGAGGTTGGCCAGCGGTAGCCAGGTGATCAGGGTCACCCAGCCGCCGTAGGAGAGGGTCGGCCAGCGGCGGGCGGCGAGCCGGGCGCGCATGTCGCCAAAGCTGACCCTGTTGTTGTCCATCGGGTAGTCGAGGTAGGTGATGGCCATGACCCAGGCCGTGAAGGCCGCCCAAAGCAGCGGCGCGATCAGGTTGAGCACCGGGATCCAGCTCAGCACGAAGAGCAGCGCCATGCGCGGCAGGATATAGGCCAGCTTGACCAGCTCGCGGCCCATGGCGTCCACCGCGGTCTTCGCCAGGCCGCGGTCGTCAAGGGGTGGACGCCCGGTCGCCTCGACCTCGACCCGCGCCGCCAGGAAGCCGTAGAAGGGCGCGGCGATCAGGTGGGTCACCAGGGTGAAGGTGAAGAAGACGATCAGCGTAAGGCTCACCACGAACAGTGGCCAGATCAGCCAGGAGAGCCAGGAGAGCCACTCGGGCACCATGGCCATCCAGCCGTCGAGCCAGCCGCCGAAGTGCCCCAGCACGTAGCCGAGCATGGCGCCGTAGACCAGCAGGTTGACGAGTATCGGCAGGAAGACGTAGCGGCGCAGGCCGCGGGAGTAGACCAGGCGGGTGCCGCGGGTCAGCGCGGTCAGGGCATCGAGCATCCGGACAGTCCTCATCAAGCACGTGAAGGCCGCCGCCCGAGGGGCGGCGGCCTGCGCATTGAGGGTCAAGCGGGGAGCGAGGTCAAGACTTGCGCTCGAAGATGTCCTTGTCGAGGTCCTCGGGGTCGGTGTGGCGGATGTCGAGCCCCTTGACCAGGTAGACGACGTACTCGGCCAGGTTGTTGGCGTGATCGCCGATGCGCTCCAGGGCGCGCAGGATCCACATCACGCTGAGCACCGGCGAGATCGCGCGGGCGTCCTCCATCATGAAGGTCATCAGCGAGCGCATGGCGCTGCCGTACTCGTTGTCGACCTCGTCGTCCTCGTGGACCAGCTTGAGGGCCAGGTCGGTGTCGAGGCGGGCGAAGGAGGTCAGGGCGTCGCGCACCATGCGGCGCACGTGCTCGCTGATCATGCGCACCTCGACGAAGCCGCGGTTGCCGCTGTCGGACTCGATCAGGTCGATGGCGTTGCGGGCGATCTTGCTCGCCTCGTCGCCGATGCGCTCCAGGTCGGAGGCGGCGCGGATCACCGCCAGCACCAGGCGCAGGTCCGAGGCGGTGGGCTGGCGCCGCGCCAGCACCTGGGTGCACTCCTCGTCGATCTTGATCTGCATGTCGTTGACGGCACGGTCGTTGTCGACCACCCGCTGGCCGAGCTCGGAGTCGCGGTCGAGCAGCGCGCCCACGGCGTCCTGGACCTGCTTCTCGACCAGGCCGCCCATGGCCATCAGGTGGGTCTTGAGCTCGTCGAGCTCCTGGTTGAACTGCCGCGAGATATGCTGGCTGTGGATATCGCTGGTAATGTCCATGGGACCTCTCCTTGGGGCCGGCCGTCAGGCCATGCGCCCGGTGATGTAGTTCTCGGTGCGCGCCAGGCGCGGATTGGTGAACAGGGTGTCGGTGGGGGCGTACTCGACCAGCTCCCCCTGCTGCAGGAAGGCGGTGTAGTCGGAGACCCGCGCCGCCTGCTGCATGTTGTGGGTGACCAGCACCAGGGTCAGGTGCGACTTCAGGTTGCGGATCAGCTCCTCGATCTTGAGCGTCGAGATCGGATCCAGCGCCGAGGCCGGCTCGTCGAGCAGCAGCACCTCGGGCCCCACCGCCAGGGTGCGGGCGATCACCAGGCGCTGCTGCTGGCCGCCGGAGAGCGACCAGGCCGAGGCGCGCAGCCGATCCTTCACCTCGTCCCACAGCGCCGCCGAGCGCAGCGACCACTCGATGATGTCGTCGCGCTTGCGCTTGCTGAGCCCGCCCTGCAGGCGCAGCCCGAAGGCCACGTTGTCGTAGATCGACATCGGGAAGGGATTGGGCGACTGGAACACCATGCCCACCCGTCGCCTCAGCTCCGCCACCGCCACCCCGGAGGCATGGATCTCCTCGCCCTCGAGGGTCACCTCGCCTTCGCGCACCACCTCGTCGTTGAGGTCGTGGAGGCGATTGAGCACCCGCAGCAGGGTCGACTTGCCGCAGCCCGAGGGGCCGATGAAGGCGGTGACACGGTGCCGCGGGACCCTCAGCGTGAGGTCCTTGAGCGCCAGCTTGTCGCCATAGGCGAGACTCAGCCCCCGGATGGCCAGGCTGCTGGCCTCGGGGGGAAAGTCGATGATCGCCGCCGGGTCGGGCGACGACCGCTGTTCCTTCACGAGTGGCATCGAGACTCCCGGGTGGCGCCGCGCGTCGGGCCTCATCGACGCACGGGCGCCCCATGACGCGTACTGAGATGATGCCGCAGAAATATTGCGGTCAGGTTAAGCACCAGGATCACCAGCACCAGCAGCAGCGCCGTGGCATAGACCAGCGGCATCGCGGCCTGGACATCGCCGCCGTGGAAGGCGGCATCGAAGATGTGGTAGCCCAGGTGCATGAACTTCCTTTCAAGATGCAGGAAGGGAAAGTCGCCGTCCACCGGCACCTGCGGCGCCAGCTTGGCGACCCCCACCAGCATCAGCGGCGCCACCTCGCCGGCGGCCCGGGCCACGGCCAGGATCACCCCGGTGAGCATGGCCGGGGCGGCCATCGGCAGCACCACCCGGGAGAGCATCTCCAGCCGGGTCGCGCCCAGTGCCAGGGCGCCCTCGCGCTGCTGGTCGGGAATCCGCGCCAGCCCCTCCTCGGTGGCCACGATCACCACCGGCAGGGTCAGCAGCGCCAGGGTCAGCGAGGCCCAGAGCAGCCCGCCGGTGCCGAAGGTCGGCGAGGGCAGCGCCGCCTCGAAGAACCAGGTGTCCAGGCGCCCCCCGATGCCGTAGACGAAGACCCCGAGGCCGAAGACGCCGTAGACGATGGAAGGCACCCCCGCGAGATTGCGCACCGCGATGCGCACCAGCCGCGTCAGCCGGCCCTGGTGGGCCACCTCGTTGAGGTAGATCGCCGCCAGTACGCCGAAGGGCGTCACCAGCAGCGACATCAGCATGACCATCAGCACGGTGCCGAAGATCGCCGGCCAGACGCCGCCGGCGGTGTTGGCCGCCCGCGGCCCCTCGGAGAGGAAGTGCCAGACGCCCTCCCCCCAGGCGGCGAGCTTCTCGAGGGGCGACATGGCGTTGGGACGATAGGCGCCCAGCACCTGCGCCAGCGGCACCCTCAGAGGGGTGCCGTCGGCGGTCGCGAGTTCCAGGCGACCGCCCGTCATGGCCAGCTGGAGCTCGCGCAGCCGGGCGTGGGCCTCCCGGAGCTCGCGCGCCGCCGCGTCGTCGCGTCGCCCGGCCAGCGGCAGGATCACCTCCTCGCGCAGGCGGTCCCGGGCGTCGCGCAGGCGACCAAGCTCGGCCAGGCGCGCCTCCAGGGCCGTCCAGGCGGCCTCCCCTTCGAGGCGCTCTCGTCCCGCGCCCTGCAGCGCCACCAGGCGGCCGATGGCGCGGCCATCGCGGCGCTCCACCACCACCAGATCGGCCGGGTGGCGGACCGCCGCGATGGCCGAGACCCGCACCCAGGCCCAGCGCTCGCCGTCCAGGTCGCGATTGCCGGTGCGATAGAGGCGCTCGAGGCCGTCGTCGTCGGCGAGCGGCACCTCGCGGACCCGTTCGCCGGCGAGCTGGCGGCCATCCTCGAGGGTCACGAGCGCCAGCGGCGACGGCCAGAAGTGACCCAGGCCGCGCACGGTCAACAGCGCCAGCAGCGCCAGCAGCGCCAGCAGCGAGAGCGCGACGCTGCCGGCACAGAGCCAGGCCCCGGCCCCTTCACCGCGGGGCAGGCGCAGCCGGCGAGAGACGACAGCCTTCATGATGCGCTCCTCATGCTCCGCCCCCCAGGCGCCGATAGCGGCGACGCAGGCGGGTGCGCACCAGCTCGGCCAGGGTATTGACCAGGAAGGTAAAGAGGAACAGCGCCAGGGCCGCCAGCAGCAGCAGCTGGTAGTGCACGCCCCCGGGGCCGGCCTCCGGCAGCTCGATGGCGATGGTCGCCGCCAGGGAGCGCAGGCCGTCGAGCGGGTTCAGGGTCATCAGGGCGGCATTGCCGCTCGCCATCAGCACGATCATGGTCTCGCCCACGGCCCGCCCGGCGCCGATCATCACCGCCGAGAAGATCCCCGGCGAGGCGGCGGGCAGCACCACCCGCCAGAGGGTCTGCCAGCGGGTCGCCCCCAGCGCCTGGGCGCCCTCCGCGAGGCTCGACGGCACCCCCGAGAGGGCATCCTCGGCCAGCGCGTAGACGCTCGGCATCACGGCGAAGCCCATCGCCGCGCCGACGATCAGGGCGTTGCGCACGGCGACGTCGAGCCCCAGGCGCACCTCCAGGAAGCGGCGCAGGTCGCCGTCGAACGCCACGGCCTCGAGCCAGGGCGCGAGCCACACGGCAACGGCCAGCACCAGCGCCAGCCAGGGCACCAGCCAGAGCCCGGCCCAGCCCAGCGGCAGCGCCTCACGCCAGGGTGCGGGAAGCCACGCGCGCAGCCCCCCGGCCAGCAGCAGCCCCGGCACCAGCAGCAGCAGGGCGGCGGCGACCTCGGCCAGGTGTCGCTCGACCCAGGGCGCCAGCACCAGGCCGGCGACAAAGCCGACGACCACCCCCGGCAGCGCCTCCATCAGCTCCAGCGTCGGCTTCAGGCGGCTGCGCAGGCGCCGGGACATGAACAGCGACGAGTGGGCCGCCGCGCCCAGCGCCAGGGGCACGGCGATCGCGAGCGCCCAGGCCGCCGCCTCCAGGGTGCCCCAGGCCAGCGGCGCGAGGCTGATCCGCGGCGCCTCGTCCGGCGCCAGGGTGGCCGTGGGCGCCCAGCGATGGCGGGTGCCGTCCTCGGCCGCCTCGCCGCCGCCCTCTCCCCCTCCCCAGAGCGCCTCGGCGGGGATCGCGCTCGCCTCCCCCGAGGGCCAGAACAGCGGCACCACCTCCACCGCCAGGAAGAGCCCGATGGCCAGCAGCGCGGCGATCACGCCGATGCCGCCCGCGGTGATCAGCGCGGTGGCCAGGCGATCGCGCCCCTGACGCAGGCGGCGTCGCACGGCTGTCGGCGGAGGGGAGTCGAGCATGACCGGACCTGTGGGAGACGAGGGCTAACCAAAGAGTACGACAGGGTGATGACAGACGGATGACAGCGTCAGCCGTCGTCGTCCAATGCCAGCGCGCGGCGCTGGCGTCGTCGCTGGGATTCGGTCAGGGCGACGAAGCCGAGCTCCTCGACGATGGCCTGGCCCGCGGGCGAGAGCACCAGGTCGAGGAAGGCCCGCTCCGGGGCCGGCAGCGCCTCGCCCGGCGGCAGGTTGAGGTAGAGATAGAGGTCGCGGGAGAGGGCGTAGTCGCCGCGGCGCACCGCTTCGGGGTCGGGGGCGAGAAGCGCCCCGTCGTCGTCGCGGCGGGCCAGCGCCCGGACGCCCGGCGTCAGGTGATTGAGGCCCGCGTAGCCGATGGCCCGGGGATCCTCGGCCACCGCCGCCACCACCGCCGCCGAGCCGGGATGCTCGTGGATCGCCGGACGGAAGAGGCCGCCGCAGAGCGCGACCCGCCGGAACAGCGCCTGGGTGCCGGAGGCCGCATTGCGGCCGTGGAGGCGGATGCGCCCCTCGGGCCAGTCGAGGCCCAGCGCCTGCCAGTCGCGGATCGCGGCCGGGGCCCCGCAGCGCCGGGTATCCGAGAAGACGGCGTCCAGTTCGCGGCGCCCCAGGCCCGCCAGCGGATTGTGGCGATGCACCACCACCACCAGGGCGTCCCGGGCCACCGTCAGCTCCCGGGGCGGATAGCCATGACGCTCGACGAAGGCGCGACGCTCGGCGTCGCTCATGGGGCGCGACATCGGCCCCAGCCGGGTGGTCCCGGCCACCAGCGCCGGCGGCGCGCTGGCCGAGCCGCTGGCCTGCAGCTGCAGTCGGATGCCGGGGTGGCGGCGCCCCAGCGCCTCGCCCCAGCGCAGCATCAGGCCCGCCATGGTATCGGAGCCCATGGTGCCCAGGGTGCCGACGATCGCCTCGCCGCTGTCCCGATCATCGACCCGGGCCTGCCCCTGGGCCAGGGGCACACAGCAGGCGATCAGCAGCCAGAGGAGCGGACGACGGAAGGGGGCGACAGACATGACGGCTCCTCAAGGCGCGACGGTAAAGAGGACGATAGCGGGAGATCGCGGCCGGCGACAGGATGTCACACCGCCGCGGTGGTGAACGCAGGGCCACGACGTATACCATGGAGCGGCGATACACCCGTCCCCCCCGACGCCCCACAACAACAACGCGAGTCGACACGCCCGCCATGACAGACATCGACGATACCCCCGCGCCCCAGGGTCGATTGACCCTCAAGCTGCTGGCCAGCCGCCAGGATACCAACCTGCACGGCGACATTCCCGGCGGCTGGCTGGTCGCCCGCATGGACGAGGCCGCCGAGGTGGCGGCCGGCCGCGAGGCCCTGGGCCGCACCGCCAACGTGGCCATCGAGGCCATGGATTTCCTCTGCCCGGTGCGGGTGGGCTCCATGGTCAACATCTTCACCCGCGTCAGCGAGATCGGCCACAGCTCGATCAAGATCGATGTGGAGGTGTGGATCCGGGCCCCTCACGAGCGCGATCCCCAGGAGCTGCACAAGGTCACCGAGGCGCGCTTCGTGATGGTCGCCCTGGACGACAACGGGCGGATCCGCGGCGTGCGCCAGCACGACTGACCCGGGCCCCCGCCGCGGGGCGCGGCGAGGGCGGCCGTGCAGGGGCGCCTCAGGCCCCGACCTTCTCCCGGGTCTTCAGGTAGGCGAGCTCGCCCACGTCGGTGAAGCGGCGCACCCTCTGCTGGAACGCCGTGTAGGAGTCGTAGACCCGGCGCGACGTCTCGTCCTTCTCGACCTGCTCGGCGAGGACCTCGCGGGCGGCATCGTGGAGCGCCACCAGCACCTCCTCCGGGAAGGTACGCAGCTGCACACCGTGCTCGTCGACCAGGGTCTCGAGGGCCTCGGCGTTGCGCACCGCGAACTCGCTGATCATCGCCATGTTGGCGGCCATGGCCGCCTCGCTCACCACCGCCTTGAGGTCGTCCGGCAGGGCGTTCCAGGCGTCCAGGTTGACCGTCCCCTCGAGCACCGCGCTGGGCTCGTTCCAGGCCGAGGTGTAGTAGTAGGGCGCCACCTGGTGCAGGCCGAAGGCCAGGTCGTTGTAGGGCCCGACCCAGTCGGCGGCGTCCAGCACGCCGGTCTGCATCGAGGTGAAGATCTCGGCGCCGGGGGTGCTCACGGTGGTCACGCCGATGCGGTTCATCGCCTCGCCGGCGAGCCCCGGCAGGCGAAGCTTGAGACCCTGCATGTCCTCCAGAGAATGAATCTCCTTCTTGAACCAGCCCCCCATCTGGGTGCCGGTGTTGCCCACCGCGAAGGGCTTGAGGTTGTGCTCGGCGTAGAGCTCGTCCCAGAGCGCCTGACCGCCGCCGTGGTAGAGCCAGGCGTTGGTCTCGGTGGTGGTCATGCCGAAGGGCACGGCGGTGAAGAACTGGGCGGCCAGCGTCTTGCCGCGCCAGTAGTAGGAGGCGGAGTGGCCGAGCTGCGCGGTGCCCTGGCCCACCGCGTCGAACACCTCCATGGCCGGGACCAGCTCGCCGGCACCGTGCACGCGGATCTTCATGCGGCCCCCGGACATGCGCTCGATGCGCTCGGCGAAGTCGTTGGCGCCGGTGCCCAGCGCCGGGAAGTTCTTGGGCCAGGAGGTCACCATGTTCCAGGTGATGGTCTCCTGAGCGCTGGCCGTGGCGATGAAGGGGGCGGTGGCGCCGGCGGCGGCACCGACGCCCACGTTCTTGAGAAACTGACGGCGTTGCATGGCGAGCGTGACTCCGTGAGGGGGTGATTCCCGCGGGGAGGCGGGGATGGGGTTGACCGCCCCGGAGTATGCGTCACGGCTGAATTGGCCGGCAAGCGCCGCACCCGGCGGGGCGAGAGGGGTCTGAGGGGTCAGAGGGGTCAGAGGGGCGTCAACTTGGCGAAACCCAGCACCAGCCACTTGTCGCCCTCGCCCTCGAAGCTGACCTGCACCCGGGCGCGCTCGCCTTCCCCCTCGGCGTTGAGGATCACCCCCTCGCCGAAGACCGGATGACTGACCCGCTGGCCCAGCGCCAGCGAGGGCAGGTCGCCGCCGCCGTCGACGCTCTCCTGGCGGGGACCGGGGCGCGAGGCGGTGACCGGCCGCGAGACCTGGCCGCGCAGGCGGACCTCCTCCAGATACTCCTCGGGCAGCTCGCGCAGGAAGCGCGACGCCCGCTGGAAGGTCTCCTTGCCGTGCAGCCGGCGAAGCTCGGCGTGGGTCAGGTAGAGCTTCTGCATCGCCCGGGTCAGGCCCACGTAGCAGAGCCGGCGCTCCTCCTCCAGGCGCCCCGGCTCCTCCATGGACATCTTGTGGGGGAAGAGCCCCTCCTCGATCCCGGCGATGAACACCACCGGGAACTCCAGCCCCTTGGCCGAGTGCAGGGTCATCAGCTGCACGCAGTCCTCGAACTCGTCGGCCTCATGGTCGCCGGCGTTGAGCGCCGCCTCGGAGAGGAAGGCCTCCAGCGCCGCCCCGCCCTCGCCGGCCTCGGGCGGCTCGAAGCTCTCGCCCTGGGTAAAGGCCCTGGCGGCGGTGACCAGCTCCTCGAGGTTCTCGACCCGCGCCTGGCCCTTCTCGCCCTTCTCGCTGCGGTGGTGCTCGATCAGTCCGGAGACGGTGACGACGTGATCGATGATCTCGTGGAGCGCCAGGCCCGCGGTATCGTTGTCGAGCCGCTCGATCAGCTCACTGAAGGCGCGCACGGCCGTGGCGGCGCGCCCCTTCAGCGAGGCGTCGAGCAGCGCATCGTGCAGGGCCTGCCACAGCGAGACCTCGGCCTGGCGGGCGCGGGTGCGCAGCACCTCGACGGTGCGGGTGCCGATGCCCCGGGCCGGCACGTTGATCACCCGCTCGAGCGAGGCGTCGTCGTCGCGGTTGAGCAGCAGGCGCAGGTAGGCCAGGGCGTTCTTGATCTCCAGGCGCTCGTAGAAGCGCTGGCCGCCGTAGATGCGATAGGGCACGCCCTGGCGGATCAGCGTCTCCTCGAGCACCCGGGACTGGGCGTTGGAACGGTAGAGGATGGCGATCTCGCGGCGGTTGACGCCTTCCTCGACCTTCTCCCGGATGGTGTCGACGATGAAGCGCGCCTCGTCCAGGTCGTTGAAGCCCGCGTAGACCGAGATCGGCTCGCCGCGATGGCCGGCGGTCCACAGCTCCTTGCCCATGCGCTCGCTGTTGTGGCGGATCAGGGCGTTGGCGGCGTCGAGGATGGCGCTGGTGGAGCGGTAGTTCTGCTCCAGGCGCACCGTCTTGGTGGCGGGGAACTCCTCCTCGAAGCGGCGGATGTTCTCGATGCGCGCCCCGCGCCAGCCGTAGATCGACTGGTCGTCGTCGCCGACCACGGTCATCGGGGTCGACATGCCGGTGAGCAGCTTGAGCCAGGCGTACTGCAAGGTGTTGGTGTCCTGGAACTCGTCGACCAGCACGTGGCCGAAGCGCTCCCGGTAATGGGCCAGCAGCGCCGGGTTGTCGCGCAAGAGCTCCAGGCTCCTGAGCAGCAGCTCGCCGAAGTCGACCAGCCCGCCACGCTCGCAGGTCAGCTGGTAGCGATCGTAGAGCTCGACCATCTGCGCCATGTAGGCGTCGCCGTGGGCGTCGACCTGGTGGGGGCGCAGCCCCTCCTCCTTGCAGCCGGAGATGAACGACTGCACCTGGCGCGGCGGGAAGCGCTCGTCGTCGATGCTGTGGTCCTTGAGCAGCCGCTTGATCAGGCGCAGCTGGTCGTCGCTGTCGATGATCTGGAAGTGCTGGGGCAGGCGGGCATCCTGCCAGTGGGTGCGCAGCAGGCGATGGGCGATGGAGTGAAAGGTCCCGACCCAGACGTGGCGCAGCGAGATGCCGAGCAGCGCCTCCAGGCGGGTGCGCATCTCGCGGGCCGCCTTGTTGGTGAAGGTCACGGCGAGCAGCGCATAGGGCGAGAGCCCCTCGGCCTGCATCAGCCAGGCGATGCGGTGGACCAGCACCCGGGTCTTGCCGGAGCCGGCCCCGGCCAGCACCAGCATGTTGCCCTGGGGGGCGCTGACGGCCTCGCGCTGGGCCGGGTTCATGTGGTCGAGAATCGCCGTGACGTCGTCCATAGCGCAGGGGTAGCCGGGTCAAAAAATGGAGGCCCAGCTTAGCATATCGCGCTCGGCGCTGGCCGAAGGCCTAGGGCTTCCCCTCCTGCTCCGGGAAGCGCAGCGGGTTGAGGCTCTTCTTCACCGCCTTGAGCTGCTCGGCGAGCTTGGGGCCGCGGGTCTTGGCCACGCCCACGGCGAGCACGTCGACCAGCACCAGGTGGGCGATGCGCGAGCTCATCGGGGTGTAGATCTCGGTGTCCTCGTGGACGTCGATATAGAGCGGCAGGGTGACCTCATCGGCGAGCGGCGAGCCGCTGGGGCAGAGCCCGATCACCGTCGCGCCGGCCTCCCGCGCCAGCCGCACGCTGGCCACCAGGGCCCGGGTGCGGCCGGTCTGGGAGATCGCCACCACCACGTCGCCCTCCTTGAGGGTCACCGCCGACATGTTCTGCATGTGCGGGTCGGTGTAGGCGGCGGTGGAGATCTGCAGGCGGAAGAACTTGTGCTGGGCATCGGCGGCCACGGCCCCCGAGGCGCCGAAGCCGTAGAACTCCACCCGATTGGCCATGGCCAGGGCGTTGATGGCCTGGCTCAGCGCCTCGTTGTCGAGCCGGTCGCGCACCGACAGCAGGGTGCCCACGGTGGAGTCGAAGATGCTGTGGGAAAACTCCACCACCGAGTCGCTGTCGTTCATCGAGAACTGGGCGAACTGGCTGCCGGAGGCCAGCATCTGGGCGAGCTGGAGCTTGAAGTCCTGGAAGCCGTTGCAGCCCAGGGCACGGCAGAAGCGCACCACGGTGGGCTCGCTGACCTTGGCCTCGGTGGCCAGGTCGACGATGCGCATGTGGATCACTTCCTCGGGGTTGCGCAGCACGAAGCGCGCGACCTTCTGCTCGGAGCGGCGGAAGTGCTCCATGCGACGTCTCATCTCATCGAACAGGGCACGGCTCACTCGGGGGCTCCTTGCTGGCGGGCCGCCTCACGGGAGGGCGGCATCACGATGGGTGGGTTCATGCCCACAGTATGCCCCAAGCCGAGGAGCGATGCGCACCCCGTCGCACAGGAGGGCGCGGTCACGGGCGCGACGGACAGCGTTGACGGCGCGTCGTGCATTTTCCGCCTCGGCCGTCATCATTCTGTCAAGTGGGATATAGTAAGAGTTGCAGTGTCGGGCAGCGTCATGGATGCCGGCACATTCACTGCAGAAAGGAGAGTCGATCATGCGTAATGTCGAACGGTTATCCTCCCTCAAGAGTGAACTCCTCGACATCTTCATGAGCATGGAAGTGGTCGAGCACGAACAGCGGTCGCGCAGCGCCGCCCAGCGCAACCTGCGCGCCCGCCGCGGCATCGAGCTGCACAACGAATTCAAGCGCCTCTCCCAGGAGATCGCTCCGCTTCCGGAGGAGACGCTGGCGGAAGACGAGATGCACTGACCGCCCCGGGCGGCGCCTCGTTCCCGGACGCAACGAGCCCCGCAGGGCGGGGCTCGCAGGAGACGCGACGCGCCGGCACAAGCCGGCGAGCCAGGGTCAGAGGCTGGAGACGAACACCGCGATCACGCCGATGGGCGCGATGAAGCGGGAGATCACGGTCCAGACCTTCGTGCCGGTCTCGCCGAGGCCCAGCTCCTGGCGCACGCCCTCACGATCCAGCACCCAGGCGACGAAGACGATCGCCATCAGGCCGGTCAGCGGCAGCAGGAACTTGCTGGTCACCGTGTCGAGCAGGTCGAAGACGTTCAGGCCGAAGATCAGCACGTCGCTCCAGACGTTGAACGCCAGCAGCGCGGCGATGCCCAGCGCCCAGGTCGCCGCACCGGCCACCAGGGTGGAGGCGAAACGCGACAGCGGCGTGCGCTCCTCGACGAACTCCACCACCGGCTCGAGCAGCGAGATCGCGGAGGTCAGGGCGGCGAAGGTGAGCAGAAGGAAGAACATCAGGCCGAGGATGACGCCGCCGCCCATGTTGCCGAAGGCCAGCGGCAGGGTGACGAAGATCAGGCCCGGGCCGGAGCTGAGATCCAGCCCATTGGCGAAGACGATGGGGAAGATCGCCAGGCCGGAGACCAGCGCCACCACGGTGTCGAGGATGATCACGGTCCGCGCGGTCTTGAGCAGGTTGATCTCCTCGTTGAGGTAGGAGCCATAGGCCATCATGATGCCCATGCCCAGCGACAGGGTGAAGAAGGCCTGGCCCATCGCCGCCAGGATCACGCCGCCGTCCACCTTCGAGAAGTCGGGGTTGAACATGAAGCCCAGCGCCTCGCCGAAGTAGCCGGTGGTCATGCCGTAGCCCACCAGCACCACCAGCAGCACGCCCAGCGCCGGCATCAGGCTGCGCACGGCGCCCTCCAGCCCCTTGGTCACGCCGCGGGCGACGATGCCGATCACCAGCAGCATGAACACCGAGTGCCCCGCCAGCAGCAGGCCGGGGTTCGCCAGCATGCCGCTGAACAGCCCGCCGATGCCGTCGGCGTCCTGGCCGCTGAAGGACCCGGTCACCGAGCTCAGGGTGTAGTAGAGCGACCAGCCGCCGATCACGCTGTAGAAGGAGAGGATCAGAAAGGCCCCGAGGATGCCGCTGATGCCGACGATCATCCAGCCGCGGGAGGCGCCGGCCGCCGTGGCCAGGTCGGCCATGGCGTTGGCCGGGTTCTTCTGGCCTCGACGGCCGACCAGCCATTCGGCGACCAGGATCGGCAGGCCGACCAGGCCGATGCAGAGCAGGTAGATGAGCACGAAGGCGGCGCCGCCGCTGTCGCCCACCATGTAGGGAAACTTCCAGATATTGCCCAGACCGACCGCCGAGCCGGTGGCCGCGAGAATAAAGGTCAGTCGGGAGGACCAGTGTGCGTGTTGCTTAGTGGACATAAATCACCCTGATGGTACGTGTCGTCATCGATCGATCGGATGCGATGACGGCGTTGTGGTTGTAGTCGCCACGTCCACGGCCTCCCGGATCGCAGGAGACCGCTTTCAAGGGCATTACGGATGCCTGACAGGATCGCTGCCGGTACAACTTCCGCGGCGCCTGGGGCGCGACGCGGACACCTCATGATGGATCACGTCGAGGAATCACACAGGATAGGTGCAAAACCCCACATGATCCGATGGCAAGTGACGATCGACCCGTAAAAGTATCCGATCATACGCTTGTTGACCAGTCATCCGGAGAAAAGCGTCCGCTGCGCCGAGGGGATCAGAACAGCGCCGCCTGAGAGGCGCCGGGGAAGGTCGCCAGGGGCGGCAGGGCGAGGCGCTCGGCGAGCCGCCCATGCAGGCGACGCGCGAGGTCGGGGGCCCGGCGGTTGTCCGGCGTGTGCACAAGGAGGAAAGGGGTTTTCCCCTGTTTTATCCACAGGGAGAGGCGCTCGATCCAGGGGGTGAAGGCCCGCTCGTTGATGGCGTCGTCGAAGTGACCGATGAAGCGCACCAGCGGGAAGTCGCCCGTGGAAAGCACGTGTAACGGGAGTCGCGGCTTCTCGGCCTGAGCTCGCGCCAGGCCGGGATGGGCCTCGGGGGGCGTGGCGAAGAGCGAGCGCGCATCGAGCATCACCCGATCGGCCCCGTGAGTTATCAACAACCGGTTGAGAGCCGTCTCGGCGCCCCCCTTGTGGAAGAATTCCGGGTGGCGCACCTCGACGGCGCAGGGTAGCCCCGCCGGCCAGCCCGCCAGCAGCGCCTCGAGCCGGGGCAGCGCCTCGGGGCCGACCTCCCGGGGCAGCTGCACCATGGTCGGCCCGAGCCGGTCGTGCAGGGGCGCGAGCGCCGCGAAGAAGGCCTCGAGGTCGGCCTCGATGTCCACCAGGCGCTTCTCGTGGGTCAGGCGCCCCGGCAGCTTGAAGCAGAAGCGGAAATCGGGCGGCGCCTGGCGCGCCCAGGCGGCCACCGTCGCGGGCCGCGGGGCCCCGCTGTAGAAGGTGGTGTTGCCCTCCACGGCGGAGAAGACCCGGGCGTAGTCGGCCAGCCGGTCATCATTGCCGCCGTGGGGCGGGTAGAGGCCGCCGCGCCAGTCGGGGTTGGCCCACATCGGCAGGCCCAGGTGCAGGCGCGGCGGCGACATCGTCACTCCACGGTGACGGACTTGGCGAGGTTGCGCGGCTGATCGACGTCGGTGCCCTTGAGCACCGCCACGTGATAGCTCAGCAGCTGCAGCGGCACGGTGTAGAGGATCGGCGCCAGGGCCTCATGGACGTGGGGAACGTGCAGCAGGTGAACGCCCTCCTCCTCGGCCAGCCCCACCCCCTCATCGGCGAAGACGAACAGCTCGCCCCCCCGGGCCCGCACCTCCTGGAGATTGGACTTGAGCTTGTCGAGCAGCTCGTCGTTGGGCGCCACCGAGATGACCGGCATCTCGCTGTCGACCAGTGCCAGGGGGCCGTGCTTGAGCTCGCCGGCCGGATAGGCCTCGGCGTGGATGTAGGAGATCTCCTTGAGCTTCAGTGCCCCCTCCAGGGCCACGGGGAAGTGGGCGCCGCGCCCCAGGAAGAGCGCATGGTGCTTCTCGGCGAAGGCCATGGCCAGGGCCTCGATGGCCGGGTCCAGTGCCAGTACCCGCGCCACCAGGCTCGGCAGAGCGCGCAGCGCGTCCACCAGGCTCGCCTGTTCGGAGGCCTCGAGGCCCCGGATCCGGCCCAGCGCCAGGGTCAGCAGCATCAGGCCGGTCAGCTGGGTGGTGAAGGCCTTGGTGGAGGCCACGCCGATCTCGGGCCCGGCCTGGGTCATCAGGGTCAGGTCCGACTCGCGCACCAGGGAGCTGCCCGGCACGTTGCAGATCGCCAGGCTGGCCAGGTAGCCGCGATCCTTGGCGAAGCGCAGCGCCGCCAGGGTGTCGGCGGTCTCGCCGGACTGGGAGAGCGTCACGAACAGCGTGCCCTCGGGTACCACCACCTGGCGATAGCGGTACTCCGAGGCGACCTCCACCTGCACCGGCACCCCGGTATAGCGCTCCAGCCAGTAGCGGGCCACCATGCCGGCGTGATAACTGGTGCCACAGGCCACGATGTGGATCTGCCGGACCCGGCCGAAGAGCGCCTCGGCCTCGGGGCCGAAGCTCTCGACCAGCGCCGAGCGCTCGCCCAGGCGCCCCTCCAGGGCGGCGGCGATCACCGCCGGCTGCTCATGGATCTCCTTGAGCATGAAGTGGCGGTAGTCGCCCTTGCTGGCCGCGCCGTCGCCGTGCTCGAAGGTCTGCACCTCGCGCTCGACCACGTACCCGTCGGCATCGACCACCTCGATCACCCCGCCCCGGGAGAGGCGCACCGCGTCGCCCTCCTGGAGGTAGAGAAAGCGGTCGGTGACCTGCAGCAGCGCCAGCGGGTCGGAGGCGAGGAAGGCCTCGTCGATGCCCACGCCCACCACCAGCGGGCTGCCCTTGCGCGCCCCGATGACCACATCGGGCTCGTCGGTATGGATTACGCCCAGGGCGTAGGCCCCGTCGAGAAGGGCCAGCACCCCCTGCACCGCGCCGAGCAGGTCGCCCTCACGGCGGGTCTCGCGCTCCAGCAGGTGGGCGATGACCTCGGTATCGGTCTCGGAGGTGAAGACGTAGCCCTCCGCCTCGAGCTCCCGGCGCAGGGCCTCGTGGTTCTCGATGATGCCGTTGTGCACCACGGCCAGGCGCTCGCCGGACTGGTGGGGATGGGCGTTGGCCTCGCTGGGGCGGCCGTGGGTGGCCCAGCGGGTATGGGCGATGCCACTGCGTCCCGGCAGCGGCTGGGCGGCGAGGCGCTCCTCCAGGGCGGCCACCTTGCCCAGCGCGCGCTGGCGCTGCAGGCGGCCCTCGGGCGAGCGCACCGTCATCCCGGCCGAGTCATAGCCGCGGTACTCCAGGCGCTTCAGCCCCTCCAGCAGGATGCCCTGGACGTTGCGTTCGGCAACGGCGCTGACGATTCCACACATGGTTCTCTCCTCAGGATTCCTGACGCTTGGTCGGCCGCGGCCAGTCCGGCTTGCTGATCTGTCGTCCCCGCGTGACCGCCAGGGCATGCTCGGGCACGTCCTTGGCGATGGTCGAGCCGGCGCCCACGGTGGCGCCGCGACCGACGCTTACCGGCGCCACCAGGGCGGTGTTGGAGCCGATGAAGGCGCCGTCGTCGATGTCGGTATGGTGCTTGTTGGCGCCGTCGTAGTTGCAGGTGATGGTGCCGGCGCCGACGTTGACGTCGCGCCCCAGCCGGGCGTCGCCGACGTAGCTCAGGTGGTTGATCTTGCTGCCCTCGCCCACCTCGGCGTTCTTGGTCTCGACGAAGTTGCCGACCCGGGCGCCGACCGCTAGGCGCGAGCCGGGCCGCAGCCGGGCGAAGGGCCCGACGCGGTTGTGACCGGCCACCACGGCGCCCTCGAGGACGCTGTGGGCCTCGATCACCGACTCGGCGCCGATGTGGCTGTCGCGGATCACGCAGTGGGGGCCGATGCGCACCCCCTCGCCGAGCTCGACGTCCCCCTCGAAGACGCAGCCCACGTCGATCTCGACGTCGTGGCCGCAGGTCAGGCGCCCGCGCACGTCGAGCCGCGCCGGGTCGGCGAGCGCCACGCCCTGCTCCATCAGCCGCTCGGCGATGTCGTGCTGGAGGGCGCGCTCGAGGCGGGCCATCTGGGCGCGGTTGTTGACGCCCTCGACCTCCTGGGGACGCGCCGGCTGGGCGGTGGCGATGCGCACGCCCTCGGCGGCGGCCATGGCGATGACGTCGGTGAGGTAGTACTCGCCCTGGGCGTTGTCGGCGGAGAGGCTCGGCAGCCAGCGGCGCAGCTGGCTCGCCGTCATGGCCATGATGCCGGTGTTGCACTCGCGCACGGCCCGCTCGGCCTCGGAGGCATCCTTGTGCTCGACGATGGCCACCACCTCGCCGGCCTCGTTGCGCAGGATGCGCCCGTAGCCGGTCGGGTCCTCCAGGGTGACGGTGAGCAGGCCCAGGTGCTGCTCGTCGACATGCGCCAGCAGTTCCACCAGGGTCTCGCGGCGGATCAGCGGCACGTCGCCGTAGAGCACCAGCACCTTGCCCTCGCCGAGGCCCTCCAGGGCCTGGGCCACGGCATGGCCGGTGCCCTTCTGCTCGGCCTGCAGGGCGAAGCGCAGGCGGCCCTCGGTCGGGACCTCGGCCAGGGCCTCGCGCACGTGCTCGGCGCCGTGACCGACCACCACATGGGTGCGCTCGGCCGCGAGGCCCTCGGCGGTATCGATCACGTGCCGCACCATCGGCTTGCCGGCCAGGCGGTGCAGCACCTTGGGCAGGGAGGAGCGCATCCGGGTCCCCTGCCCGGCTGCCAGTATCACCACGTCGAGCGTCATCATGACTCCTTGTCCGGGTCCATCTGTTGGGTTCTATTCTAGGGGGCGGGCGGGTGCCTCCGCCATGTCACTCGCGGGGCCGTCGACCACCGTCACGCCCAGGTCGTCCATCGCCTCGCGGCCGAAGCGTTCCGCGAAGGCCGGGCTCGCCAGGCTGGTCCACCCCTCGCCCTCGCGCACCAGCATCAGCACGGCGAGTCCTCGCTCCCGAGCCAGCGCCATGCCATCGTCCTCGCCCAGCACCAGCAGCGCGGTGGCCCAGGCATCGGCCCAGGCATCGGAGGGGTGCACCACCGTCGCCGAGGCCAGGCGATGCGTGATGGGGCGGCCGGTGCGCGGATCCAGGGTGTGGGAGTAGCGCTGGCCGTCCGCCTCGAAGTAGTTGCGGTAGTCGCCGGAGGTGGCCACCGCGATGCGCTCCAGGGCCAGCACGTGGCGGGCCTCGGGCTGGCCGTCCCGGGGCACCTCGATGCCGATCCGCCAGGGCGTCGACTCGGCATCGCGGTAGCCGCTCACCTTGATCTCGCCGCCCAGGTTGACCAGGTAGTGTTCGAGCCCCTGGCGATCGAGATAGGCGGCGACCCGGTCGGTGGCGTGCCCCTTGGCGACGCCGGAGAGGTCGACGAAGACGTCGCGCAGACGGCGCGCCTGGCGGGCCTCGGCCTCGACCTCAAGGCTGTCGGGGCCGACCTCGGCCAGCCGCTCGGCCAGCGCCGCGTCGTCCGGCACCTCCCGGGGGCGCGCCTCGGGGCCGAAGCTCCACAGGTTGACCAGGTCGCCGATGGTCATGTCGAAGGCCCCGCCGCTCGCCTCGGCCACCGACTGGCCGATGGCCAGCACCTCGATGAGGTGGTCGGAGAGCGGCTGCCACTCGCCCAGGGGGGCACGGTTGAAGGCCATCAGCTCGGCGTCGTCTCGCCAGGTCGACATGGCGGCATCCACCGCCTCGAGCTCGGCGAGCAGGCCCTCCTCGAGCGCCTGGGCCTCGCCCTGGGTCAGGGGGTCGGCGATGCTCACCTGGTAGAAGGTGCCGAAGATATCGCCCTCGAGGGTCACCGGGGACGCCAGGGGGCGGTCGCGCTCGGAGCAACCGGCCAGCAGCAGGCCGAGCAGCAGGGGCAGCAGCAGCGAACGAAGGTAGGTCATGTCAGGCCCCTCCGAAGAGCCAGAGCAGCGCGACACCCAGCACGAGGCGATAGACCACGAAGGGCTGCATGCCGATCCGCTGGATGAAGACCAGGAAGAAGTGGATGCACAGGTAGGCGCTGATCCCCGAGAGCAACGCCCCCAGGATCAGCGCGCCCCAGTCCACCGGCGCGGCGGCACCGGCGAGGTGGAGGATCTCCAGCCCGCCGGCGAGCACGATGACCGGGATCGAGAGCAGGAAGGAGAAGCGCGCCGACCCCTCGCGGCTCAGGCCCAGCAGCAGACCGGCGGTCATGGTGATGCCGGAGCGCGAGGTGCCGGGAATCAGCGCCAGCGCCTGGGCGCCCCCGATCCAGAGGGCGTCTCGCCAGGTCAGGCGGTACTCGCTGCGGCCGCCGCGACGCCGCCAGTCGGCCCAGGCCAGCAGCAGCCCGAAGCCGATCAGCCCCCCGGCGATGACCAGCGGCGAGCGCATGACCTCCTGGATGACGTCCTCGAAGGCGAGCCCGGCGAGCCCCACCGGGATGGTGGCCAGGATCACCCACCAGGCCAGGCGCGCCTCGTCGTCGGTGCCGCGCCCCGCCAGGCTGCGACACCAGCTGGTGGTCATGCCGACCAGCTCGTGGCGGAAGTAGAGCACCACCGCGCTCAGGCTGCCGATGTGCAGGGCGACGTCGAAGACCAGGCCCTGGTCGTCCCAGTCGGTGAAGACCGGGACCAGGATCAGGTGGGCGGAGCTGGAGATCGGCAGGAACTCGGTCAATCCCTGAACGATGGAGAGGACGAAGATCTGTAGCCAGTCCATGGAACGGTCCGTGTAGTGGGGTAAGGGGGCTCGGGCGGTCCCGAGGATACACCCCTGGGCCCCGCCTGTCCGCCGCCGACGGCTCAGGCGGTCGACAGGATGGCGGTGGCGAAACCGAAGTAGATCACCACCCCCGAGGCGTCGATCAGGGTCGTGACCAGCGGCGCCGAGGCGGTGGCCGGATCCCAGCCCAGGCGATCGAGCACGAAGGGCAGGCACATGCCGAGCAGGCTCCCGAACAGCACGATGGTAATCATGCTCACCGCCACCACCAGGGCCACCGCCTCCCCGGCGCGGAACATCCCGATCGGCGCCACCGCCAGGGCCATGGTCAGCCCCAGGGCGCCCGCCACCAGCAGCTCGCGGCCAAGCAGCCTGCCCCAGTCCTTGATGCCCACGTCGCCGGTGGCCATGCCGCGTACCGTCAGCGTGGCCGCCTGGGCGCCGGCGTTGCCGCCGCTGCCGATCAGCAGCGGCAGGAAGAACACCAGCGCCACCTGGGCGGCGATGGTCTCCTCGAAGTAGGCGATGCCCGCCCCGGAGAAGAGGTTGCCGAACACCAGCAACACCAGCCAGAACACCCGCTTGCGGTACAGGCTCCACAGCGGCACCCGGCGCACGCCGCCCTCCAGGGCGCCGATCGACATCCCCTTGTGGATATCTTCGGTGGCCTCGGATTCGACCACGTCCATGGCGTCGTCGTGGGTGACGATGCCGATCAGCCGGCGCTCGGCGTCGACCACCGGCAACGCCAGCAGGTCGTAGCGGGCGACGATGCGCGCCACCTCCTCCTGGGGCACGTCCACCCGGGTGTGGATAACTTCATGGATCATCAGGTCGTCGACCCGGGCCCCGGGCCGCGCCACCATCAGCTGGCGCAGCGACAGGGTCCCGGCGAGGCGGCCGTCGGGGTCGACGACGTAGAGCTGGTAGACGGTCTCGGCATCCGGCGCGGTCTGTCGCACCCGCATCATCGCCCGGGAGACCGTGAGGCCGGCGGGAATCGCCACGTAGTCCGAGGTCATCAGCGCGCCGGCGGTGCCCTCCGCATAGCTCGCCAGTCGCTTGAGCGCCTCGCGTTCCTGGTGCGCCATGCGCCGCAGCAGGGCCTCGCGACGATCGTCGCCCAGGGTCTTGTAGAGGTCGGCCCGCTCGTCGGCCCCCATTTGCTCGAGGATCGCCAGCAGGGCCTCGTCGTCCAGCGCCTCGGTGATCGCCCGCTGCTCGTCGCCGGAGAGGTGCCCGATCACGCTGGCGCGGCGCTCCAGCGGCAGCCGCGAGAAGAGCGCCAGGGCCCGGGGCAGGTCCTGGTCGTCCTCGACGAGGGTCTCGAGGATCTCGGCGAGATCGGCGGAGCGCAGCTCCGGCAGCAGGCTCGGCAGGCGCGCCTCCTCCCCCTCCAGGGCGGCGAGCAGCGTCGCCTTGTGCGTCTGCAGGGATTCGCTCAGTGACATCCAGGCCTCCCGACGGCGAGGCCGGCCCGGAGCCGGCCGGAAGAAAAGGGTGGCGCCTCGTGGTCGCTCCCCGAGGGCCCCAAACGACGACGCCCCCCGGACAGGATCCGGAGGGCGTCAGGTCGAGACACGAGCCGGGCGTTAGCCGCGGCCGGCCTTGCGACGCACCTGCTGAATGGTCCGCAGCTGCGCCACGGCCTCGGCGAGTTCCGCGGTGGCGCGACTGTAGTCGAGCTCCGCGGACTTGTCGCTCATGGCCTTCAGCGCCTGCTGGCGAGCCTCTTCGGCGGCCGCCTCGTCGAGGTCGTCGGCGCGCACGGCGGTATCCGCCAGCACCGTGACCACGTCGGGCTGCACCTCGAGGAAGCCGCCCGTGACGTAGTAGTGATCTTCCTCACCCCCGCCATGGACGATCCGTACCGGGCCCGGCGCCAGCTCGGTGAGCAGCGGCGTGTGCCCGGCCAGGATCCCCAGATCCCCCATGGCACCGGCCGCCACGACCTGCTCGGCGGACCCGGAGTAGATCGACGCCTCGGCGCTGACGATCTCGCACTTGAAGCTTTTCGTCATGATGACGTCTCCCAGGTGGAGGGATTACTTCATCTGGTTGGCTTTCTCGACGGCCTCGTCGATGGTGCCGACCATGTAGAAGGCCTGCTCGGGCAGCTCGTCATACTCGCCGTCGAGGATACCCTGGAAGCCGCGGATGGTGTCCTTCAGGGACACGTACTTGCCGGGCGCCCCGGTGAAGACCTCAGCCACGAAGAACGGCTGCGACAGGAAGCGCTGGATCTTACGCGCCCGGGAGACGGCCAGCTTGTCCTCGTCGGACAGCTCGTCCATGCCCAGGATGGCGATGATGTCCTTGAGCTCCTTGTAGCGCTGCAGCACGCCCTGCACGCCGCGGGCGGTGTTGTAGTGCTCGTCGCCCACGACCAGCGGATCCAGCTGGCGCGAGGTGGAGTCCAGCGGGTCGATGGCCGGGTAGATGCCCAGCTCGGCGATCGAACGCGCCAGTACCACGGTCGCATCCAGGTGCGAGAAGGTGGTCGCCGGCGACGGGTCGGTCAGGTCATCCGCGGGCACGTAGACGGCCTGCACGGAGGTGATCGAGCCGCTCTTGGTGGAGGTGATGCGCTCCTGCAGGACGCCCATCTCCTCGGCCAGAGTCGGCTGGTAGCCCACCGCGGAGGGCATGCGGCCCAGCAGTGCCGAGACCTCGGTACCCGCCAGGGTGTAGCGGTAGATGTTGTCGACGAACAGCAGCACGTCGCGGCCTTCATCGCGGAACTTCTCGGCGATGGTCAGGCCGGTCAGCGCTACGCGCAGGCGGTTGCCGGGCGGCTCGTTCATCTGACCGTAGACCAGCGACACCTTGTCGATGACGTTGGACTCGGTCATCTCATGATAGAAGTCGTTACCCTCACGGGTCCGTTCGCCCACGCCGGCAAACACGGAGTAGCCGCTGTGCTCGGTGGCGATGTTGCGGATCAGCTCCATCATGTTGACGGTCTTGCCGACGCCGGCGCCGCCGAACAGGCCGACCTTGCCGCCCTTGGCGAACGGGCACACCAGGTCGATGACCTTGATGCCGGTCTCCAGCAGCTCGCTGGAGGCCGCCTGATCGGCATAGCCCGGGGCCTTGCGGTGGATCGGCATGCGCTCGGCATCGCCGATGTCGCCGGCCTCGTCGATGGGCTCGCCCAGCACGTTCATGATGCGGCCCAGGGTCTCCTTGCCGACCGGCACGGAGATCGGGGCACCGGTACCGGTGACCTCGAGGCCACGCTTGAGGCCTTCGGTGGTGCCCATGGCGATGGTGCGCACCACGCCGTCACCCAGCTGCTGCTGGGTCTCGAGAACGGTCCCGGTGTCCGAGACATTCAGCGCGTCGTAGACCTTGGGCACATCGTCCCGCGGAAACTCTACGTCAATCACCGCGCCGATGATTTGTACGATACGTCCGCTCATCTTGGTTCCTCTCAAATACCTGCAAATGAAACCTGCTTGCCGGGAGGGGCCTGCCCTCCCCGACGCTAAACGGCGGCGGCGCCACCGACGATCTCGGAGATTTCCTGGGTAATGGCCGCCTGACGGGCCTTGTTGTACACCAGCTCCAGGTCGTCGATCAGATTGCCGGCGTTGTCGGTGGCGCTCTTCATGGCGATCATCCGAGCGGCCTGCTCGCACGCCACGTTCTCGACCACCGCCTGATAGACCTGCGCCTCGACGAAGCGCACGAGCAGGCTATCCAGCAGCGCCTTGGCATCCGGCTCATACAGGTAGTCCCAGCTACCGGGACGCTTGTTTTCTTCGGTGGACGCTTGCGTCCCCATCTCGGCCGACAGGGGCAACAGCTGACGAACCACCGGCTTCTGGGTCATGGTGTTGACGAACTCGTTGAACACCACGTAGAGGCGGTCCAGCTTGCCCTCGTCGTAGGCATCCAGCATGACCTTCACGCTGCCGATCAGGTCCTCCGGATCCGGGGCCTCGCCCAGGCCGCTCTTGGCCGCGACCAGGCTGCCGCCGAACTTGCGGAAGAAACCGGTGGCCTTGCTGCCCAGGGCACAGAAGTCGAGCTCCGCGCCCTGCTCACGCTGGGCCTTGGCATCCTTCACCACGGACTTGAACAGGTTGACGTTGAGGCCACCGCACAGCCCGCGGTCGGAGGAGACCACGATGTAGCCGACCCGCTTGACCTCGCGCTCTTCCATCCACGGATGCTTGTATTCCGGGTTGGCATCGGCGACGTGGCCCACGACGTTGCGGATCTGCTTGGCATAGGGCTGGCTGGCCTTCATCCGGTCCTGTGCCTTGCGCATCTTCGACGCAGCCACCATTTCCATGGCGCTGGTGATCTTCTGCGTGTTCTTGATGCTCCCGATCTGGGTGCGAATCTCTTTTGCAGCTGCCATAGCGATCTACCTTATCGTTCGTGGCCCTCAGAAAGCTCCAGGGCCCGCCCCGGAGGAGCGGGCCGTCGGCATTACCAGCTCTGAGTGGCCTTGAACTTCTCGAGGCCGGCCTTGAGGCCTGCCTTGATCTCGTCGCTGTAGTCGCCGGTCTGGTTGATCGTCTCGAGCAGATCGGCGTGCTCGGACTTCATGTAGTCCTGCAGCGCACGCTCGAAGTCCAGCACCTTGTTGACCTCGACGTCCTCCAGGTGCCCCTCGTTGGCGGCGTACAGGGAGATGGCCATCTCGGCCACGGACATCGGGGCGTACTGGGACTGCTTCATCAGCTCGGTGACGCGCTGACCGTGCTCCAGCTGCTTGCGGGTCGCCTCGTCCAGGTCGGACGCGAACTGGGCGAAGGCCGCCAGCTCACGGTACTGGGCCAGGGCCAGACGCACGCTGCCGCCGAGCTTCTTGATGATCTTGGTCTGGGCCGAGCCGCCGACACGGGAGACCGAGAGGCCGGCGTTGATGGCCGGACGGATGCCCGAGTTGAACAGGTCGGTCTCGAGGAAGATCTGACCGTCGGTGATGGAGATCACGTTGGTCGGCACGAACGCGGAGACGTCGCCGCCCTGGGTCTCGATGATCGGCAGGGCCGTCAGCGAGCCGGTCTTGCCCTTCACCTCACCGTTGGTGAACTTCTCGACGTAGTCGGCGTTCACGCGCGCGGCGCGCTCGAGCAGGCGGGAGTGGAGGTAGAAGACGTCGCCCGGGAAGGCCTCGCGGCCCGGCGGACGGCGCAGCAGCAGGGAGACCTGGCGGTAGGCCACGGCCTGCTTGGACAGGTCATCGTAGACGATCAGGGCGTCTTCGCCGCGGTCGCGGAAGTACTCGCCCATGGTGCAGCCGGAGTAGGCGGCGAGGAACTGCATCGGGGCCGGATCGGCGGCGCCGGCGGCGACCACGATGGTGTGCTCCATGGCGCCGTGCTCTTCGAGCTTGCGCACCACGTTGGCAATGGTCGACTGCTTCTGGCCGATGGCCACGTAGACGCAGGTGACGCCCTTGCCCTTCTGGTTGATGATCGCGTCGATGGCGATCGCCGACTTACCGATCTGGCGGTCGCCGATGATCAGCTCACGCTGGCCGCGGCCGATCGGCACCATGGCGTCGATGGACTTGAAGCCGGTCTGGATCGGCTCGTCGACGGACTGGCGGGTGATGACGCCGGGGGCGACCTTCTCCACCGCGTCGGTCATCTTGGTGTTCAGGTCACCCTTGCCGTCGATGGGGTTGCCCAGGGCGTCGACCACGCGGCCGGCGAGCTCCGGACCCACCGGCACCTCGAGGATGCGGCCGGTGCATTGGGCGGTCATGCCCTCTTCGAGCTGTAGGTAGTCGCCCAACACCACGGCGCCGACGTTGTCGCGCTCGAGGTTCAGCGTCATGCCGTAGATGCCGCCGGGGAACTCGATCATCTCGCCGAACATCGCGTCGGCGAGGCCGTGGATCTGCACGATACCGTCAGACACGCTGACGATGGTGCCCTGGTTACGGGCTTCGGATGCGACATCCAGCTTTTCGATACGCTGCTTGATGATGTCGCTGATCTCGGAAGGATTCAGTTGCTGCATGCCATGTCCCTCAGACTCAGGCGGAAAGGGCCTCGTGGAGGCGGTTCAGTCGACCGCGTACCGAGCCGTCGATGACGGTGTCGCCGGCACGCAGGATGACGCCGCCCAGGAGGGTGGAATCCACCTGAGTGGTAATGGAGATTTCGCGGTTCAGACGCTTGGCCAGTGCACTCGCGAGCTTGTCCTGCTGCGCCTCGTCCAGCGGGAAGGCGGAGACGATGTTCACGTCCATGCGCTTCTCCTGCTGGGCCTTGAGCATGGAGAACTGCTCGACGATCGCCGGCAGGGCCGCCAGGCGGCCCTTCTGGCCGACCAGGCGCAGGAAGTTGCGGACGGCGTCGCTCACGGCGTCGCCACAGACGTCGACGATCACCTCGGCCTCCTGGGTGCTCGACAGCTGCGGGTTGCCGAGCACGAGGCGCTGCATCTCGTCGTCTTCGACGATGCGCGCCGCGGTCTCGAGCATCGTGGCCCAGTCGTCCAGTGCCTGCTGCTCAACGGCGTGTTCGAAGGCCGCCTTGGCGTAGGGGCGTGCGACGGTAGACGTTTCCGCCATGGGTCACCTCCTCAAAGCTCGTTGGCGAGTTCATCGACGAGCTTCGCGTGCTTCTTCTCGTCGATGGAGGACTCCAGGATCCGCTCCGCACCCACGATGGCGAGTCGCGACACCTGCACCCGCAGGTCTTCCTTCGCGCGATTCACTTCCTGGTCGATCTCGGACTTGGCCTGAGCGATCATCCGCTCGCCTTCCTGGCGCGCCTGGTCACGCGCCTCTTCGATCATCTGGCTGGACCGCTTGTGGGCCTGTTCCAGGATCTCGGCGGCCTGCTCCTTGCTCTCGCGCAGCGTCTCGCTGGCCTGCTCTTCGGCCAGCTCCAGGTCACGCGAGGCACGGCTGGCCGCGTCCAGGCCGTCGGCGATCTTCTTCTGACGCTCATGGAGCGCGTTGCTGATCGGCGGCCACACAAACTTAATGCAAAATCCGACGAAGATCGCGAAGGCGATCATCTGTCCGATTAGCGTCATGTTGATATTCACAGGGACGTACCTCTGACAGATTCGTGGCGTCCGGAAACAAGCAAACCGAGCGCGGTGCGCCCGGTATGCCAAACGTTAACCGGCGACGACGAAGATCAGGTACATCGCGATACCGACGCCGATCATCGGCACGGCGTCCAGCAGGCCGGCCATCAGGAAGGTCTTGGTCTGCAGCTGGTCACCCAGCTCCGGCTGGCGAGCGGTGGTTTCGAGCAGCTTGCCGCCCAGCAGGGCGAAGCCGATGCCGGTACCCAGTGCGCCCAGGCCGATCATGAGGGAGGCAGCAATGTAGACGAGTTCCATGGTGATGCTCCTATCGAGGTTAAGTTGAGGTTCAAGGGTTTAGCGGGTGTTACGTGATTCAGTGATGCTCATGAGCCGCGCTCAGGTAGACCACCGTCAGGACGGTGAAGATGAACGCCTGCAGGGTGATGACCAGAATGTGGAAGATGGCCCAGGGCACGTTCAGCGTCCAGGAGACCCAGAACGGCAGCAGCGCGATCAGCAGGAAGATGACCTCGCCGGCAAACATGTTGCCGAACAGACGCAGGCCGAGGCTGAGCGGCTTCACCAGCAGGCCGATGAGCTCCATGATCAGGTTGAAGGGGATCAGCAGCCAGTGGTTGAACGGCGTGAAGGAGAGCTCCTTGACGAAGCCGCCGGCGCCCTTGACCTTGATGCTGTAATAGATGATCAGGCAGAACACGCCCAGGGCCATGCCGAGGGTGACGTTGGGGTCGGTGGTCGGCACCAGCTTCATGTACTCGACGCCGAACTTGGCGAACAGCTGGGGCGCCAGGTCCACGGGCACCAGCTTCAGCAGATTCATCAGGAAGATCCAGACGAACAGCGTCAGCGCCAGCGGAGCGATGAGCGAGTTCCTGCCGTGCAGGAAGGCGCCGCGCACCGTGCCCTCGACGAACTCGAAGACCATCTCGATGGCACACTGCAGCTTGCCGGGCACGCCGGTGGTGGCGGCCTTGCCGACCATGCGGAACAGCCAGATGAACAGCGCGCCCATCGCCACCGACCAGCCCATGGAGTCCAGGTGGATGGCCCAGAAGCCCATCTCCTGGGCCTCGGTGGCAGAGTGCGCCAGGGACCAGCCGTTCTCGGGATGGTAGCCGTAGGTCAGATTCTGCAGGTGGTGCTGGATATACTCCGTGGGAGTCGAGTTGTTGCCTGCCATGAGCTGCCTCGATTTCAGTTGGGTGTCTGACGCGCCACCAGCCAGGAGGCCAGCCAGTACGCGAACAGGGTCACCACATAAGCGCCAAAGAATAAAGCATGATTTGAGAGGGGCACTGAGACGAACACCAGCGCGAAGAGTGCCACTGTCAAACCAAACTTGCCGGCCGCCGCCCGGTAGAGGCCGTGAACCGCGCGGCGTGCCTGGCGTCCGCCGCGGACGCGAAACACCCGCCAGGCGAAATAGGCGTTGGGCAGCAGCGCCACGGCACTTCCCACCAGGGCCGAGACGGCATCGGTCGCGCCCATGAACCCGGCGGCCAGCCCGACCATGAGCGCCATGGCGGCAAGCTGTGCGACCCACAATGGCCGCAGGCTGGGGCGCCGCTTCCTGGCTGCCATGGAGGTCTCCGTCACGCTACCGATGGTCGGCGACCCGTCGCTTCGCCGCGCCTCTACCCACGCGGGTCAACCGAAGGTCCGGCGCGATTATAGGGAAGCCCCACTTAAGCTTCAACCGAGGACGCCGCCATTGGACGCGATATCTCGTTGCCCTACGACTAAAAGTCGATAAGTTCGCCCAGCTTGCTTAGCCGGCTAATGGCTGACCGCCGCGCCGAGGATCCCTCAGCGGATGTGCTCGAGGATGCCGTCGAGCTCATCGAGGCTGGCGTAACGGATCGTCACCCGCCCCTTGCCGCCTCGGCCATGCTGGATCTTGACCGGCGCCCCCAGCACCTCGGCGAGGCGGGTCTCGAGGCCGGCCACGTCCGCGGAGGGCGCCTCGGGGGCGGGCCTGGCCGGCGCGCCGCTGGCCAGGCGCTTGACCAAGGCCTCGGTCGCGCGAACGGTGAGGTCCTTGTTGACCACCTCGTGGGCGGCCTTGCGCTGCTTGGCCCCCGACAGCGCCAGCAGCGCCCGGGCATGGCCCATGTCGAGGTCGCCGCGCTCGAGCAGCGTCTGCACCTCGGGGTCCAGCGTCAGCAGGCGCAGCAGGTTGGCCACCTGGGCGCGGGAGCGGCCCACGGCATCGGCGGTCTGCTGCTGGGTCAGCGAGAACTCCTCGAGCAGCCGCTTGAGTGCCAGCGCCTCCTCAACGGGATTCAGGTCCTCGCGCTGGATGTTCTCGATCAGCGCCAGCGCCAGCGCCACCTCGTCACCGACCTGGCGGATCACCGCGGGGATCACGTCGAGCTCGGCGAGCTGGGCGGCGCGCCAGCGGCGCTCGCCGGCGATGATCTCGTAGCGCGCCTCGCCCACCGGGCGCACCACGATCGGCTGCATCACACCCTGGGCGCGAATGGAGTCGGCCAGCTCCTCGAGGGCCTCGGGCTGGATATCGCGACGCGGCTGGTAGCGGCCACGGGAGAGCTGCCCCAGCGGCAGGCGCTCGAGGCGCTCCTCGGGCTCGGCCGCGGGAGGCGCCGCGGGTTCGGCGCCCTCCTCGATCTCGACCTCGGGCAGGTCCAGGCTTTCACGACGGCGGGCGTTGGCACCGATCAGGGCATCCAGGCCACGTCCCAGGGCGCGTTTACGCGTCATCGACATTCCCTCATCACTACCGCGGTGTGCGACGGCCGGCCTACAGCGACAGGCGTCGGATCAATTCCTTGGCCAGCACCCGATGGGCCTGGCTGCCTCGCGACAGCCGCGCGTACTTGGTGACCGGCAGCCCGTGGCTGGGCGCCTCGGCGACCCGGATGTTGCGCGGGATGGTGGTCTTGAGCAGGGCGTCGCCGAAGTAGTCGCGAAGCTGGTGGCTGACGTCCCGGGTCAGGCTGTTGCGGGCGTCGAACATGGTGCGCAGGATACCGAAGATCTCGATCTGCGGGTTTACGCTGTCCTTGATCTGCTCAACGGTATCGAGCAGCGCCGAGAGGCCCTCCAGGGCATAGAACTCGCACTGCAGCGGGATCAGCACGCCGTCGGCCGCGGTCAGGGCATTGACGGTGAGCATGTTCAGCGACGGCGGACAGTCGATCAGCACCACATCGTACTCGCCGGCCACCTCGGCGAGTGCCGTGACCAGGTTGCGCGCCCGGTCATCGCCGCCGGAGAGCAGCTCCACCTCGGCCGCGGTCAGGTCACCGTTGCCGGGCAGCAGGGCGTAGCCGGCCTGGGGGCAGTCGAGAATCACCTCGGTGGGTTTCTTGTCGCCCAGCACCACGTCGAGCACGCTGCCGTCCAGCTCGTGCTTGTTGGCGCCGCTGCCCATGGTGGCATGCCCCTGGGGGTCCAGGTCGACCAGCAGCACGCGGCGATCCAGCGCCGCCAGGCTGGCGGCGAGGTTGACGGCGGTCGTGGTCTTGCCGACGCCGCCCTTCTGGTTGGTCAGGGCAATGATCTTGGTCACGTGCAACTCCCTTGCTGGGGAAACAGACGCCTCAGGGGCGGGCCGCGCTGGCCGGTCGGTGGCGCAGGACCACCAGCGGTCGGCCACCGGACGCAAAGGGCACCTCGAGGTCGTGGCGGGCCGCCACGACGACCTCCTCGGGGAGACCGGCCAGTTCATCTTCCACGGCGGGCCCCTTCATGGCCAGCCACTCGCCGTCGGGGGCCACCAGCGACGTGGTCAGCGCCACGAAGTCGCCGAGGCTCGAGAAGGCCCGCGAGATCACCTGCGCGTAGCCGCCGTCCACCGGCGCGAAGGCCTCGACCCGCGCCTGCACCGGGGTGACGTTGGTGAGGCCGAGCTCCATCACCGCCTGGCGCTGGAAGCGCACCTTCTTGCCGTTGCTGTCGAGCAGCGTGACCGAGAGCGACGGTTTGAGGATCGCCAGGACCAGGCCGGGCAAGCCCGGGCCCGAGCCCACGTCGAGCAGCGTCGGCCCGTCGACGAAGGGCAGCACCGCGGCGCTGTCCAGCAGGTGGCGGCCGACCATCTCCTCCGGCGCGCGTATCGCGGTGAGGTTATAGGCGCGGTTCCACTTGTGCAACAGCCCCACCAGCCCCAGCAGGCGGGCGCGCTGCTCGGTATCGACGGGGATCTCCAGCGCGGCCAGCCCCTGGTCGAGGCGCGCCTCGACGCTCGCATCGAGACCCGTCATGCGCTGGCCGCCTTGCTGTCGTCGAGCAGTCGCCGCTTCTTGAGGTGGATCAGCAGGATCGAGACCGCGGCCGGCGTGACGCCGGAGATGCGGCCCGCCTGGGCCAGGGTCTCGGGGCGGGCCGCCTCGAGCTTCTGGCGAATCTCGTTGGAGAGGCCCTCGACGCGCTGGTAGTCCAGGTCGGCCGGCAGCGGGGTCGCCTCGTGGCGCTTGAGCTTGTCGATCTCCTGCTGCTGGCGGTCGATGTAGCCCTGGTACTTGGCCTGGATCTGCACCTGGTCGGCCACCGCCTCGTCCGCGACGGGCTCGCCCTCGAGACCGGGCAGGTCGGCGAGGTCGGCATAGGCGAGCTCGGGGCGCTTGAGCAGGTCCATCAGGCTGTACTCGCGGGGCAGCGGCGCGCCGGTCTTGGCCTCGACCCGGGCCGCCGCGGGGCTGCCCGGCTGTACCCAGCTGGCCTTGAGGCGCGCGCTCTCGCGCTCCACGGCGTCGCGCTTGGTGGCGAAGGCCGCCCAGCGGGCGTCGTCGACCAGGCCGAGCTCGCGGCCGAGCTCGGTGAGGCGCATGTCGGCGTTGTCCTCACGCAGCAGCAGGCGGTATTCGGCCCGGGAGGTGAACATCCGGTAGGGCTCCTTCGTCCCCAGGGTGATCAGGTCGTCGACCAGCACGCCGAGGTAGGCCTCGTCGCGACGCGGCGACCAGGCCTCCTGGCCGCGGGCGCGGCGGGCGGCATTGAGCCCCGCCAGCAGCCCCTGGGCGCCCGCCTCCTCGTAGCCGGTGGTGCCGTTGATCTGGCCGGCGAAGAACAAGTTGTGGATGAACTTGGTTTCCAGCGAGTGCTTGAGATCCCGTGGATCGAAGAAGTCGTACTCGATGGCATAGCCCGGGCGGGTGATGTGGGCGTTCTCGAAGCCCTTGATCGAGCGCACCACCTCGAGCTGCACGTCGAAGGGCAGCGAGGTGGAGATCCCGTTCGGGTAGAGCTCATGGGTATCGAGGCCCTCGGGCTCGACGAACACCTGGTGGCTGGCCTTGTCGGCGAAGCGGTGCACCTTGTCCTCGATCGAGGGGCAGTAGCGCGGCCCGACCCCCTCGATCACCCCCGAGTACATCGGCGAGCGGTCGAGGTTGGCGTGGATGATCTCGTGGGTGCGCTCGTTGGTGTGCGCGATGTGGCAGCTCACCTGCCGGGGATGCATCTCGCGGTTGCCCAGATAGGACATCACCGGGGTCGGCGTGTCGCCGGGCTGCTCCTCGAGGGAGGCGAGATCGATGCTCTTGGCATCGAGGCGCGGCGGCGTGCCGGTCTTCAGGCGATCGACCCGAAACGGCAGCGCGCGCAGGCGCTCTGCCAGGCCGTTGGAGGCCGGATCCCCGGCGCGACCACCGCGGCTGGTATCCAGGCCGATGTGGATCACCCCGCCGAGGAAGGTGCCCGTGCACATCACCACCGTCTCGGCGTGGAAGCGGATGCCGGTCTCGGTGACCACGCCGCGCACGGTGTCACCGTCGACGATCAGGTCGCCCGCCGCCTGCTGGAACAGGGTCAGGTTGGCCTGGTTCTCCAGCATGGTGCGGATCGCGGCCTTGTAGCGGACCCGGTCGGCCTGGGCCCGGGTGGCGCGTACCGCCGGCCCCTTGCGGGCGTTGAGCACGCGGAACTGGATGCCGCCGAGGTCGGTTGCCAGGCCCATGGCACCGCCCAGGGCATCGATCTCCTTGACCAGGTGACTCTTGCCGATCCCGCCGATGGCGGGATTGCAGGACATCTGGCCGAGCGTCTCGATGTTATGGGTCAGCAGCAAGGTCCGGCAGCCCATGCGGGCCGAGGCCAGGGCGGCTTCGGTTCCGGCATGGCCGCCGCCGATGACGATGACGTCAAAGCGGTCGGGGTACTCCAAGGGTCACCTCTTGGCGCGGTGCGCCGATGTGGCAGTCAGGGGTGGAAATCAGCGGGCCAGTATAAACCCCCTGTGGGTAATCGTCAGGGTTTTCCACACCCGAATTCCTCTACCGGGGTCCTCATCGCTCTTCCTATACAATAAAACAGAATATAAAAGAGAAGTTCTGTTGTGGTTGTAACTACTGGTGTGGACATTTTCCGTGGATAAAGGGATAAACTTGATTTTTATCAACAGCTTGTATTGTTGATCCTTCTCGGGAGAAAGGCGTGACGGCCTGCGGATGACCTGCGTGGTGGCTGTGGACGGAAAGGCGCCTTGTCCACACGCGAAAGCGATCACCGCTTGTCCACCGTTCCCTACCGGTCTTGTTACCGCGGCTGTGAACATTGGCCGTAAACGGTGCCATCGCCCGGCATGGCGGTCCTTCCAGGCCGATCGGGACGCTTCCCAGGGATGTTTTGTCCACAGGCAAAAAAAGGCCCTGTCGATAACGACAGGGCCTTCTTCGATGGCGGCTGACAGGCGCCCGGGATGCACCGGGCAGGCGCGGTCAGTGCTTGAGGACGCGCGAGAGGAAGCTCTGGGTGCGCTCGTTCTGGGGAGAGTCGAAGACCTTCTCGGGCGGGCCCTCCTCGGTGATCTCGCCCTTGTGGATGAAGATCACCCGATCGGCGACCTCACGGGCGAAGCCCATCTCGTGGGTCACGATCAGCATGGTCATGCCCTCCTTGGCCAGCTCGCGCATGGCGTCCAGCACCTCGCCGATCATCTCCGGGTCCAGCGCCGAGGTGGGCTCGTCGAACAGCATCAGGCGCGGCTCCATGGCCAGCGCACGGGCCAGGGCCACGCGCTGCTGCTGACCGCCGGAGAGCTGCCCGGGGTGCTTGGCAGCCTGGTCGATGATGCCGACCCGGTCGAGCAGGCGCTCGGCGGTCTCGGTGGCGTCCTCCTGGCTCCAGCCACGCACCTTCATCGGCGCCAGGGTGACGTTGTCCAGCACGCTCAGGTGGGGAAAGAGGTTGAACTGCTGGAAGACCATGCCGACCTCGGTGCGGATCTTCTGCAGCGCCGCCGAGGCCTTGCCGTGGGGCACCAGCTGGCTGCCGTCGACCTCCAGGTAGCCCTGCTGGAACTCCTCGAGGCCGTTGATGCAGCGGATCAGCGTCGACTTGCCCGAGCCGCTGGCCCCGATGATCACCACTACCTCGCCGGGGGAGACCGACAGGTCGATGTCCTTGAGCACGTGGAGGCTGCCGAAGTGCTTGTTGACCTTGTCCATGCGCACGATGGGATCGCTGCCGGACGTGGACTTCTCGTGTGTCATGTCGCGCGTTCCTTATTGTCCGACCAGGCCGCGGCGCTCCAGCTGGCGCAGCACGAACGAAAGGGTCAGGGTGATCGCCAGGTAGAGCAGGGCGACCATCAGGTAGACCTCGAGGGCGTTGAAGGTGGTGGCGATATAGACCTGGCCCTGGCGGACCAGTTCGCCGACCCCGATCACCGAGAACAGCGAGGTGTCCTTGATGCTGATGATGCCCTGGTTGCCCAGCGACGGGATCATGCGCCGGAAGGCCTGGGGCCAGATGATGTAGCGGAAGGTCTGGCGGCGCGACAGGCCGAGCGACAGGCCCGCCTCGCGCTGACCACGCTCGATGGACTGAACGCCCCCACGCACGATCTCCGAGATATAGGCGCCGGAGTTGACCGCGATGGCGGCGATGCCGGCCACCAGGGCATTGATCGGGCCGCCCAGCAGCTGCGGCAGGCCATAGAAGATGAACAGCACCTGCACCAGCACCGGGGTGCCGCGGAAGATCTCGATATAGGCCACGGCGGGGAACTTCAGCCACGCGAGGCGGCTGATGCGCAGCAGGCCGAACAGGATCCCGATCAGAAAGCCGATGGCCAGGCCGCCGAAGGAGATCAGCAGGGTGTAGGGAATACCCTTGAGCAGGAAGGGAATGGAGGCAAAGGCCGCCTGCCAGTCGAATTGGAAGGTGACGTCCACTAGGTTTCTCCGTCAATAGGCGGGGGATGACGACAGGGGAGGATAACGGAGGCGCAACGCAGCGGGGCCGGGCCACATGACCCGACCCCGCAGGCGGAAGTCGCCAGACATCACTCGCCGCTGACGCTACCGAACCACTTGCTGTGGATCTCGTCGTAGGTGCCGTCTTCCTTCATCTCGGCCAGGGCCTCGTTGACGGGCTCGACCCACTCGCTGCCCTTGACGAAGACGATTCCGTACTGCTGGCCCTCGTAGAGGTCGCCCACGACCTTCACGCGGCCCTCGCCCTTGGTCTGGGAGAAGTAGCCGACATTGGGCGCATCGTAGAAGACCGCGTCGACGCTGCCGCCGAGCAGGGCCATGTACATGTCGCTGCTGCCCGGGTAGGGGGTAATGTCGGCGTCGTCGCCGAGGTTGCTCTGCAGGAAGTCGTAGCTGGTGGAGCCGACCTTGGTGCCGACCTTCTTGCCGTTCAGGTCCTCGAGGTCCTGGACGCTGTCGTCGTTGGCGCCGACCAGGATGCGCAGGCCGCTGTCGTAGTAGGGATCGGAGAAGTCGACGATCTCGGCCCGCTCGTCGGTGATGGTGATGCCGGCGATGGCGATGTCGACGTTGCCGGTCTGCACGGCGGGAATGATGCCGTTGAAGTCCATCGTGCGCAGGTTGTACTCGAAGCCGGCCCGTTCGGCCAGTTCGCTGATGATGTCCATGTCGAAGCCGACCATCTCGCCGGATTCCTGGTCCATCATCTCGAAGGGCACGAAGCTCGGGTCGGTGACGACCTCGAGCATGTGATCGTCGGCGTTGGCGAGCGTGGCACCCCCCAGCCCGATGGCGATGCTGGCGGCCAGTGCGGCGCGTGTCAGTTGCGGTTTCATAGCATTCCCCGTGGAAGGATTTCTTATCATTCGCGCCATCAACGATGGCGAGTTCCCGGGGAAGCGTCAAGTCATGGGCCAGGCAGGCTTTGGCCGCTCAGCCAACGCTGTCTCAGACCATGAAGGAGGCGCCGCACCCGCAGGTGGTGGTGGCGTTGGGGTTCTGGACCAGGAAGCGGGCGCCGGCGAGGCCCTCCTCGTAGTCGACGGTGGAGCCGACCAGGTACTGGTAGGAGAGCGGGTCGACCACCAGGGCCACCTGGCCGAACTCGACGAGGGTATCGTCCTCGGCGGTCTCCTCGGCGAAGTCGAAGCCGTACTGGAAGCCTGAGCAGCCGCCGCCGGTGACGTAGACGCGCAGCTTGAGCCGGGGATTGCCCTGTTCCTCGATCAGCGTCGCGAGTCGGGCCCGGGCGCCGTCGGAGAGCATCAAGGGGGTGGGAACGAAGGATTCGGCACCGCTCATGGGTGACCTCCCCTGGATCGATGAATGGCGAGATTGCCGACGATTATCCCCATGCCCCAGCAAAAGGGTCAACTTTTGCTGGGGGGATGGGGATTCCGGAGGGCAGGCCCCGGGATGCCGGACCATCGCGAGGGCGCTGTGAATACCTCCCTGTACGCTACTTTTTCCTTCCCTGGAAAAAGACCCTCGCTGCGCCCTCCCTCCGGACTCCGCTCATGGGAGAGTGGAGGTATCAGGGCATGATCGCCGGGGCGTCGAGGCCGGCGGTCTCGTCGAGGCCGAACATCAGGTTGAGGTTGTGCACGGCCTGGCCCGAGGCGCCCTTGACCAGGTTGTCGATCACCGAGAGCACCACCACGGTGTCGCCGTCGCCGGGGCGGTGCACCGCCAGCCGGCAGAGGTTGGCGCCCTTGACGCTGCGCGTCTCGGGGTGGCTGCCGGCGGGCATGACGTCGACGAAGGGCTCGTCGGCGAAGCGGCGCTCGAAGAGCGCCTGCAGATCGCCCGGCTCGCCGGTGAGGCGCCCGTAGAGGGTGGCGTGGATGCCGCGGATCATCGGCGTCAGGTGCGGCACGAAGGTCAGGCCCACCGGGCCGCCGGCGGCATCGCCGAGCCCCTGGCGAATCTCCGGCAGATGACGGTGGCCCGAGGCGCCATAGGCCTTCATGGACTCGCTGGCCTCGGCCAGCAGCGAGGGCACCTTGGCGCCGCGTCCGGCGCCGGTGACGCCGGACTTGCAGTCGGCGATCACGTGGTCGGCGTCGATCAGGCCGGCCTCCAGCAGCGGCAGCAGGCCGAGCTGCACGGCGGTGGGGTAGCAGCCGGGCACCGCGATCAGCCGCGCCTCTCTGATGCGCTCGCGCCGCACCTCCGGCAGGCCGTAGACCGCCTCGCCGAGCAGCGCCGGGGCGCCGTGGGGCTGGCCGTACCAGTGGGCCCATTCGTCGGCATCGCGCAGCCGGAAGTCGGCCGAGAGGTCGATCACCCGGGTGCCGCGCTCGAGCAGATCAAAGGCCAGGGCGTGGGCCACCCCGTGGGGGGTGGCGAAGAAGACTGCGTCGCAGCGCCCCAGCCGGTCGGCGTCGGGCTGGCTGAAGGCCAGTGTGTCGTAGTGCCCGCGCAGGTTGGGATACAGCTCGCTGACGGCCATGCCGGCCTCGGAGCGCGAGGTGATGGCTTCCACTTCCACGTCAGGGTGACGAGCCAGCAGCCTGAGCAGTTCGACGCCGGTGTATCCGGTGCCGCCGACGATTCCGACCTTGATCACGATGGACTCCTGGAAACGGGACTGTGAAGGGGCGCTGAGACCTCTGTGTCTGGATATGATACACAAGAGGACAGGGTCCCGTGGATCCCCGATGCTCAGGCCGAACAGGAACGTCGCCGTGTCGCGCTTCTCACTACCCGACTTCAGCCTGGATGGCTTCCGTCGCCAGCTGGCCAACGTGGATGCCCTGCCCCAGCTGTGCGTGCTGGGCGTGGTCTCGGGGCTGATCACCGGGGGGCTCATGGTGGCGTTCCGGCTGCTCCTCGCCCTGGGCGCCCTGGCCTTCATGCCCGACGGCCACCCCGAGGCGTTCGAGCAGCTCCCGCCCTGGGGGCGGGCCCTGCTGCCGCTGCTGGCGGTGACCCTCATCGGCGTGTGGCTGTGGCGCCAGCCCCCTGCCGGCCGGAAGATCGGCGTGGCCCACGTGATCGAGCGGTTGACCTATCACCAGGGGCGCTTCCCGCTGCGCAACTGGATCACCCAGTGGTGGGTCGGGCTGATCTCGGTGCTCGGCGGGCTCTCCGCCGGGCGCGAGGGACCGGCGATCCACCTGGGGGCGGCGGCCGTCAGCGGCCTCGGCCAGCGGCTACGGCTGCCCCACAATAGCCTGCGGGTGCTGGTGGCCTGCGGAACGGCGGCGGGCATCTCGGCGTCCTTCCATACCCCCATCGCCGGGGTCATCTTCGCCATGGAAGTGGTGATGATGGAATACACCATCGTGGGCTTCATGCCGGTGATCCTGGCCTCGACCATGGGCGCGGTGGTGGCCCAGCTGGCGTTCGGCACCGAGCGCGCCTTCCAGGCCACCGATGTGGCGCTGGGCTCGCTGGTCAACCTGCCCTGGCTGGTGGTCTGCGCGCTGGTCATCGGCCTGCTGGCCGGGCTCTTCGTGCGGGTGGCGCGCGCGGGGCACCGCCTGGAGCGGCTGCCCTGGGGCCTGCGCTGTGCGCTGGTCGGTCTGATGGTGGGTGGCGTGGCCTGGTGGTACCCCCAGGTGCAGGGCATGGGCTACGACACCCTGGCGATGACCCTCTCGGCGGGACTGCCCCTGGACGTGCTGCTGGCGGTGGCCATCGGCAAGCTGCTGCTCACCGCCGGCGCCGTGGCCTGCGGCATTCCCGTCAGCATCATCGGGCCGATACTGGTGGTGGGGGCGGCCGCCGGGACCCTGCTGGGGCTGCTCGGTGCCCAGCTGATGCCGAGCCTGGCCGCCGGCCCCGAGATGTACGGCATGCTCGGCATGGCGGCGATGATGGGCGCCGTGCTCCAGGCGCCGCTCGCCGCGCTGATGGCGCTGCTCGAGCTGACCCACAACCCCAACATCATCATGCCGGGCATGCTGGCGGTGGTCGTGGCGGGGCTGACCTCCCGCCAGCTGTGCCGCTGCGACGGCTTCTTCATCAGCGTCACCCGACACGGCCTGCACCCGCTGCAGCAGCCGCTGATGCAGGCGCTCTCCCGGGTGTCGGTGCCGGCGGTCATGGAGCGCGGCCTGGTGCGCACCACGCGCATGGTGACCCGCGACCAGGCCCGGGCGCTCCTCGAGGCCAATCCCGTCTGGGTGCTGATCGAGCGCTCCGCCGCCGACAAGCCGCTGCTGGCGCTCAAGGCCGCCGACCTGGCGCGCTGGCTGCAGGAGCACGACGAGGAGGCCGACGATGACAGCGCGCTGATCGACCTGGTCGAGATTCCCGGCCAGCGCCTGGACATGGCGCCGATCCACCTGCAGGCGACGCTCACCGAGGCCTTCGAGCGACTCAACGACCGGGGGGTGGACGCCCTCTACGTGGAACACGGCCATCGGCCGAAGAGCAAGCGGATTTCCGGTATCATCACCCGTGACGCCATCGAGCGACACTATCGTTTCTCCGATTCACCGAACGGCTGAGGAGTCGTCATGTACCTGTGGATGAAGGCCCTGCACCTGGTGGCCATGGTGACCTGGTTCGCCGCGCTCTTTTACCTGCCGCGCCTCTATGTCTACCACGCCCAGGCCCGCGATCGCGGCGAGCAGCAGGCGATCGACCACTTCCTCGTCATGGAGCGCAAGCTCTACCGCGGCATCATGACCCCGTCGATGATCGCCGTGCTGCTCTTCGGCGGCGCCATGCTGGCGCTCAATCCCGCCTGGCTCGGCCAGGGCTGGCTGCACGCCAAGCTGACGCTCGTGGTGCTGCTGGTGGCCTACCACCATGTCTGCCTGATCTACCTGAAGCAGTTCGCCGCGGCGCGCTGCACCCGCGGTCACGTCTTCTTCCGCTGGTTCAATGAGCTGCCGGTGATCGCCCTGCTGGCGATCGTCTTCCTCGCCGTGATGAAGCCCTTCTGATGGCCGGCGACGCACAGCTCACGCCCCACCTGCCGACCGTGCTGGTGCTGGCCGGCCACGACCCCACCGGCGGTGCCGGCCTGGTCGCCGACAGCGAGGCGGTGGCCGCCTGCGGTGGCTGGGCCCTGACCCTGCCCACCGCGCTGACGGTGCAGAACTGCCGCGACGTCAGCGCGGTGCATGCCGTCGGTGCCGACCCGCTGCGCGCCATGGCGTCGGCCCTCGACACCCTCGAGGTCGCCGCCATCAAGATCGGGGTGATCCCGGATGCCGCCGTGCTGGATGCCGTGGTGGACATCGTGCGCCGGCGGCCGGGGGTGCCCGTGGTGATGGACCCGGTGCTCAGCGCCGGCGGCGGCAGTGACTTGTCCACAAGCGAGCTGGTCGACGCCATCCGCCATCACCTGCTACCGCATGTGGATATCCTGACGCCCAATCGGGGCGAGCTGGCGCGGCTGGCCGGCCGCGACGGCGAGGACGATACCGAGCGCGCGGTGGCGCTGATGTCGCTGGGCTGCCAGGCGCTGCTGGTCACCGGCACCGATGATCCCGAGGGCCGGGTGCCGGCCGATCTCGTCGAGCACACCCTGCATGCCCCGGATGCCAGCCGCCAGTGGACCTGGCCGCGTCTCGAGGGCGTCTTCCACGGCTCCGGCTGCACCCTGGCGAGCGCCCTGGCGGCACGCCTGGCCGCGGGCGAGTCGCTGGTCGCCGCCTGTGAACAGGCCCAGGCGTTCACCTGGCAGGCGCTGGCGCACGGCTGGCAGCCCGGCCAGGATCAGCGCCTGCCGCGGCGTCTCTGGACGCTGCCGGCGCGCCCGACCTGGCTCACATCCGAGGCGGCCAGCGGGCGCTGAGGCCGGACGGGCTGGTCATCGCCCCGCCGGCAGACGAGAATAGGGACGCATTCGGGCCTCGCCGATAGCGACGTCGTTGGCGAGATTCACCGGCTGTTCACCGCCCGCCACAGGGTTATCTAGAGAATTATCCACAGCCTGCCCGACGGGCGGGCCTCAACAGGGCAAGAGGTTGACATGACCACATCCGCACAGCTCTTCGAACAGGCCTGTCGGCACATTCCCGGCGGGGTCAATTCGCCGGTGCGCGCCTTCAAGGGCATGGATCGCCCCCCGGTGTTCATGGAGCGTGCCAGGGGGGCCTACCTGTTCGATGTGGAAGGCAAGCGCTATGTCGACTATGTCGGTTCCTGGGGGCCGATGATCACCGGCCACGCCGACCCCGACGTGCTGGGTGCGGTGCGCGAGCGCCTGGATGCCGGCCTCTCCTTCGGCACTCCCACCGCCGTCGAGACCACCATGGCCGACCTGATCTGCGAGATGATCCCCTCCATCGAGATGGTGCGCATGGTCAACTCCGGTACCGAGGCCACCATGTCGGCGGTGCGCCTGGCGCGTGGCTTCACCGGCCGGGACAAGATCGTCAAGTTCGAGGGCAACTACCACGGGCACACCGACTCGCTGCTGGTCAAGGCCGGCTCCGGGGCCCTGACGCACGGCGAACCGAGCTCACCGGGCGTGCCGGCCTCCCTGGCCGAGCATACCGTGACGCTCTCCTTCAACGACGCCGATGCCGTGGAGCAGTGCTTCGAGGAGATCGGTGACGAGGTGGCCTGCATCATCGTCGAGCCGGTGGCCGGCAACATGAACTGCATCCCCCCCCAGCCGGGCTTCCTGGAGACCCTGCGCCGGGTCTGCGACCGCCACGGCAGCGTGCTGATCTTCGACGAGGTGATGACCGGCTTCCGGGTGGCACTGGGCGGGGCCCAGGCGCACTACGGCGTCACCCCCGACCTGACCTGCCTGGGCAAGATCGTCGGCGGCGGCATGCCGGTGGGGGCCTTCGGCGGACGCCGCGAGATCATGGAGGTGGTCTCGCCGCTGGGGCCGGTCTATCAGGCGGGCACCCTCTCGGGCAATCCGCTGGCCATGTCGGCGGGCATCGCCCTGCTCAACAAGCTCAAGGCGCCCGGCTTCCACGATGCCCTGGCGCAGCGGGTCGAGACGCTCTGTCACGGCCTCGAGGCGCGCGCCGAGGCGGCGGGGATCGACATGATCACCCAGCGCGCCGGCGGCATGTTCGGGCTCTTCTTCACCGGCCAGAGCCGGGTCGACAACTTCGCCCAGGCCACCGCTTGCGACGGCGACGCCTTCCGTCGCTTCTTTAGCGCGATGCTCGACGAGGGGGTCTACCTGGCGCCGTCGGCCTTCGAGGCCGGCTTCATGTCCAGCGCCCATGCCCCGGAAGACATCCAGCTGACCCTGGACGGCGCCGAGCGTGCCTTCGCGGCGATGCAGCGCGGCTGATCCTCTTCACCGACCGGGAGACCCTAGATGGCCCAGAGAGAGGTGCAACACCAGGCGGCATGCGAGGACGCCCTGTCGCTGGAGGCACTGGTCGATCGACTGGTGGCCTTCCACGCGAGTGAGCGCGTGGCCTCCCTTCCCGACGACGCCGGCCTGACGGCCTTCCAGGCGCGTATCGAGGGCGAGATGGCGGCCCTCGAGCCGCTGCTGATCGGCGAGGAGGACCGGCATCGCCTCGCCGCGCTTCGCCAGTGGCTCGATCAGGACATGCAGCGCCTGGCCGCGGTCTTCCTGGCGCGGCGGGATCGCCTGCTGGCGGCCAGCTGGGCCGTCGCGTATCCCGAGAGTCGGCTGTGTGCCGAGGGGCGCGTCCTGCTCGCCAACGCCATCGGCCGCGACCTCAAGGGGCCGGGCGCCGACGGCGTGCTCGATCCCGGCAGCGATCTGGCCGCCCTGCTGGTGGGGCTGGACGCCCGGGCCGAGACCGCCCTGGCCCGCCAGGCGCTGGATCGCTACCTGCGCTTTTCCGGCGACTACGGCATGGCGCGGCTGCTCTCGGTGTTTCGCGTCGTCGAGGCCCTCGCCGGGGCACGCCGGGCCCTGGGGCGCCGGGGCGAGGCGGGGGAGGACGGCGAGCGTCCGGCACTGCTCGCCGAGACCATGCGGGCCTGCCACGACTACCTGACCCTGGCCGAGGGCTACGCCGAGTTCCGCTTCCCACCGCTGGTGATCGGCATCGGGGTGTCCGGCAGCGGCAAGAGTCGCTTCACCCGTACCCTGGTGTCGCGACTGGGCGCCGTGCGGATCTGCTCGGACGTGGAGCGGCGCCGTGTCCACGGACTCGATCCACAGGAGGGAGCGGCGCCAGCGGCTGTGGATATCTTCAGCCGCGAGGCCACCGCGCTCACCTATCGCCGCATGGCCGAGTGTGCCGGCCGGCTGCTGGAGGCGGGATTCCCGGCCTGCGTCGACGGCACCTTCCTGAGGCGTGAGCAGCGTGATCAGCTGCGCCAGGAGGCCGAGGCTCGTGGACTGCCGGTGCTGCTGGTCAGCTTCGAGGCCGACGAGGCCACCCTGCGCCGCCGCATCGAGAAACGCGCCGGGCGTCAGGGCGTGGAGGCCCGGGAGAGCCTGGCGGTTCTGGAGGCCCAGCAGGCCGCCTTCGAGGGCATCGGTGACGAGGAGCGCCTGCACCTGCTGCGCTTGGATACCACCGCCGACAACGCCGCCGAGACCCTGGCGGGGTTGATCCAGGAGCACGTGCGCCTGACCTGAGCGATGGCGGGGCCGTCAGGAGCGGGGGGCGGCGCCGGGCGGCGAGGTATCGCGCTGGCGGCGCCCCACCAGCGGCGGCGGGGCGCCGAGGTTCTGGCGGGCCCAGTTCACCGCCTGCAGGCGATTGTGCACCTTGATCTTGCGAAAGATGTTGTAGAGGTGGGACTTGACGGTGTGCTCGCTGACGAAGAGCTGGTCGGCGATCTCGATGTTCGAGGCCCCGGTGCCGAGCATGGCGATGATCTCCAGCTCCCGGTGCGTCAGGCCGCAGACGGGCCGATAGGAGTTGAGCTGCTGGCGGCGGAAGAACTGGATCATCCGGGTCATCAGCGAGCGTGACATCCAGAGGTTGCCTTCCAGCAGGATGGTCAGCCCCTTGCAGATCATCTCCAGCGAATCGCTGCGATAGAAGACCCCCTGCAGGTTCATGGCCGAGAGCAGCTCGACGGCGTGCTCCTCGTCGCGCAGGTTGAAGGCGGCCAGCGACATGTCCTCGGCCTCGGCCGCCCTGACGTGCCACTCCTGCATGGTGGCCTCGTCGATGTGATCGGCGTCGAGCAGTACTACCGTCGGCGAGGCCTCCTTGCCCTTCCACTCCGCGGCGGGAGCGACGACCGAGACCTGGCAGTCGAGCTGCTGGTGCAGATAGTCGATGAAGAGTTGCGACTGGGGATTGCTGGCGGTGACCAGCAGCACCAGGCGTTGGTCCTGCGTCATGATCCCGTTCCTCTTACGTACGTGCGATGACGCTCCGGATTCGCCATCAGCCGAACGTGGCAGTTTTGCCACTTTGAAGTTGAGTCTTGGCCAGAATGTAAGTTTTAGTAACTAACTTTTGGTTATTTTTTTATTACTTTTTGTCTGTTATCGCCTTGGCATGGGGTCCAACGCTTGCCGATCAATGGCTTTTGGCCGCTTCGCGATGTGGCCGGCGCCGCCATGGCAGGCCGCTATCGACGAAATTCACCCGTTTCGCTCCAAGAGTTGCAAAACACCTCTCATTCTTAAGTATGTAAAAAGCCACGAATTGACCGGCCATGCCGTCGACGCAGGGACGCGCGTTTCCCCGCCGGAGGGCGGGCTCGTAGAATGGGGGCCCCCTGATGTCCTTGGAGAGTCGATCATGAGTCCATCCCAGCTGGTCCTGGCCAGCGGCAACGCCGGCAAGCTTCGCGAGTTTCACCAGCTGCTCGCGCCGCTTGGCTTCGAGGTGCATGCTCAGGCCGACTACGGCGTGGCCGACGTCGAGGAGACCGGCCTGACCTTCGTCGAGAACGCCCTGCTCAAGGCCCGCGAGGCCAGCCGGCTGAGCGGCTTGCCGGCGCTCGCCGACGATTCCGGCCTGGAGGTGGACGCCCTGGCGGGCGCGCCCGGCATCTATTCGGCCCGCTATGCCGGTGAACCGAAGAGCGATGCCCGCAACAATGCCAGGCTGCTCGAGGCCCTGGCCGAGGTGCCGGAGGGACGCCGTCGCGCCCGCTACTGGTGCGTGCTGGTGCTGCTGCGCCATGCCGAGGACCCGGTGCCGCTGATCGTGCAGCGTAGCTGGGAGGGCGAGATCCTCCAGGCGCCGCGCGGCGAGGGCGGCTTCGGCTATGATCCGCTGTTCTGGCTGCCCGACCTGCAGGCCAGCGCCGCCGAGCTCGAGGCCGAGCTTAAGAACCGCCTCAGCCATCGGGGGCGCGCCCTCCAGGCGCTGGTGGCCGCCATGGCGCCGGAGTCCGCTCGCTCATGAGCGCGCCGCCGATCGCGACCGGCCTGCCGTCGCTGTCGCTCTACGTTCACGTGCCCTGGTGCGTGCGCAAGTGCCCCTACTGCGACTTCAACTCTCACGGCGTCGGCCGAGGCGCGGAGCTGCCGGAGGAGGCCTATCTGGCGGCGCTGATCGCTGACCTCGAGGCCGACCTGCCGCTCGCCGCGGGGCGCGAGCTGGTCAGCATCTTCATCGGCGGCGGCACGCCGAGCCTGATGTCGGCCGGCTTCTATGAGCGCCTGCTCGATGCCGTCGCGCAGCGCCTGCCGCTGGCCGGGGACATCGAGATCACCCTGGAGGCCAATCCCGGCACCCTGGAGCGCGGCCGGTTCGCCGGCTATCGGTCGGCGGGCATCAATCGGCTCTCGCTCGGGGTGCAGAGCTTCCAGGCGGCCCAGCTCTCGGCCCTGGGGCGTATCCACAGCGGCGACGACGCGCGTGCGGCCTTCGACGAAGCGCGCCGGGCCGGCTTCGACAACCTCAACCTCGACCTGATGCACGGCTTGCCCGGCCAGACCCCGGCCCTGGCGCTGGCGGACCTGGAGCAGGCCCTGGCCCTCGCCCCGGAGCACCTCTCCTGGTACCAGCTGACCCTGGAGCCCAATACCGAATTCCACTCCTATCCCCCGGTCCTGCCGGAGGAGGAGACGCTGTGGGATATCCAGGATGCCGGGCACGAGCGCCTCGAGGCCGCGGGGTTCTCGCGCTACGAGATCTCCGCCTATGCGCGCCCGGGGCGGGCGTCGCGCCACAACCTCCACTACTGGCGCTTCGGCGACTACCTGGGCATCGGCGCCGGGGCCCACGGCAAGCTCAGCCTGCCGGCCCCCGAGGGCCTCGACATCGAGCGACGCTGGAAGTCCCGCCGGCCCGAGGACTACCTGCGCCGCGCCAACGATCCCCGGGGCTTCGTGGCCGGCCGCAGCCTCATCGACGAGCGAGAGCTGCCCCTCGAGTTCGCCATGAACGCCCTGCGCCTGGTGGAGGGGGTGCCGCTCTCGACCTGGCAGGCCCACACGGGACGCGACGACTCGGTACTGCTCGAGAGGCTCGCGGCGGCGCGGGAAAAAGGACTTCTTGTGGAAGATGCCGACAGACTTGGGGCCTCGCCCCAGGGTCTATTATTCTTGAACGAACTGCTGGCCATAATGGACGATGTCGGCCAGTGAAGGATGACCCTCGATCACCCAAGGAGGAGAGGACACGATGAGAAGAGCGATGCAATGGATGGCCCCCCTGGCCGCTTCGGCCCTGCTGGTGGGCTGTACCACGACCGACCCCTATAGCGGCCAGACCCAGCGCAGCCAGACCGGCACCGGGGCGGCCATCGGCGCGGCCATTGGGGCCGCCGCCGGTGCCCTCAGCGGTGACGGCAGCACCAGCCGGCGCGACCGTGCCCTGATCGGGGCCGCCGTGGGGGCCGCCGCCGGCGGCGGCATCGGCGCCTACATGGACAAGCAGGAAGAGCAGCTGCGGCAGAGCACCCAGGGCACCGGGATCGGCGTCGATCGTCGCGGCGATGACATCGTGCTCAACATGCCGAGTGAGGTGACCTTCGCCTTCGACTCCAGCGACCTGACCCCCAATGCGCAGACCGCCCTCAACGACGTGGCCAGGGTGCTCCAGCAATACCCGGACACCCGGGTGAACATCGCCGGTCATACCGACAGCACCGGCGATGCCGGCTACAACCAGCAGCTCTCCGAGCGGCGCGCCAGCGCGGTGGGCAACTACCTGGCTCAGTCCGGCGTGACCCGCAACCGCCTGAACATGACCGGCTACGGCGAGAACCAGCCCGTCGCCAGCAACCAGACCGAGCAGGGGCGTGCCCAGAACCGTCGGGTGGAGATCACCCTGACGCCGATCCAGGAGCGCTTCCAGCAGTAATCGCCGGCTGCCTGGCATCACCCCTCCGGGCCCGCCACTGTCGCAGTGGCGGGCCCTTCTGTCTCGACGACCCACGGATCCCTAATGCTCTCCTACCAGCATGCCTACCATGCCGGCAATTTCGCCGACGTTCACAAGCATCTGACGCTGTTTGCCGTCATCGATCACCTGTTACGTAAGGAATCCTCTGTTACGTATATGGACACCCATGCCGGCCGTGGCCTCTATCCCCTGGCTGCGGAGGAGACGGCGAGGCTTCAGGAGTACCGCGCAGGCGTCGCGCGGCTCTGGCAGGCTCGGGAACGCCTCGTCGGAGCACCGCTGCTGGGCGACTGGCTCGCTGCGCTGGGCCGCGTGCAGTCCCGCGCGGGCCGGCTCGATCATTACCCCGGCTCGCCCTGGTGGCTCTCGGCTCGCCTGCGCGCCCAGGACCGGCTGATGCTCTTCGAGCTCCACCCCGGGGAGCACGACCACCTGGCTCGCCAGACGCTGCCGGACAACGTGCAGCGTGTCCACGGCGATGGGCTGCAGGGGCTCGTGAAGCGCCTGCCGGTGCCCACGCCGCGGCTTTGCGTGCTGGTCGACCCGAGCTACGAGCGCAAGGCGGAGTACGCCGAGGTGGCCGAGGCCGTCTGTCAGGCCATGCGCAAGGCGCGCCATGCGGTGGTGCTGGTGTGGTACCCGCTGCTGCCGGCGGGCCGTCACCGCGAGCTGCTGGAGGGGCTGCGCGACGGCGGGGTGCGCAAGATCTGGCGCAGTGAGCTGCGGCTGCGCGAGCCCCAGGAGGGCGAGCGGGGCATGGTCGGCAGCGGCATGCTGGTGATCAATCCGCCCTGGGGGCTCGACGACCGCCTGGAGGCCGCGATGGCCGAGATCCTGCCGCTGCTGGGCGAGAGCAGCCGCCACCGCGGCGACTGGTGGGTGGGGGAGTAGGGAATTACTTGCCGATGCAGAAGCTGCCGAAGATCTCGCCTAAGAGGTCATCGGCGCTGAACTCCCCGGTGATCTCGCCCAGCGCCTGCTGGGCATCGCGCAGGTCCTCGGCCAGCAGCTCGCCGGCACCAAAGCCGGCCAGCTGCGCCTCGCCGTTGGCAAGGGCCTGCCCGGCGCGGTCCAGGGCATCCAGGTGGCGACGGCGCGCCGAGAAGCGGCCCTCGGTGGTCGCCGCGAAGCCCATCACGGCCTTGAGGTGCTCCTTGAGGCTGTCGATGCCGGCGCCGCTCCTGGCCGACAGCCGGATCACCGGTCGCTCGCCGGCGGTATCGAGCCCGGGCGTCTCCTGGCTGGCATCGATCTTGTTGCGCACCAGGGTCAGCCGTGAAGGATCGGCCAGGCGGGCGACGAACTCCGGCCAGATGGCCATGGGATCCACCGCCTCGGTGGTCGCGGCATCGACCATCAGCAGCACCCGGTCGGCCTTCTCGATCTCCTCCCAGGCCCGGGCCACGCCGATCCGCTCAACGGCGTCCGGGGTGTCGCGCAGGCCGGCGGTGTCGATCACGTGCAATGGCATGCCGTCCAGGTGGATATGCTCGCGCAGCACGTCCCGGGTGGTGCCCTCGATGTCGGTGACGATGGCGGTCTCCTGTTCCGTCAGGGCGTTGAGCAGGCTCGACTTGCCGGCGTTGGGCCGCCCGGCGATCACCACGCTCATCCCCTCTCGCATCAGCGCCCCCTGGCCGGCGGCGGCGCGCACCTCGGCCAGGTTGCCCTGGATGGCGGCGAGCTGGCCGGCGACATGGCCGTCGGCGAGGAAGTCGATCTCCTCCTCGGGGAAGTCGATGGCGGCCTCGACGTAGATGCGCAGCTCGATGAGCCGCTGGACCAGCGCCTGGACGCGCTGCGAGAACTCGCCCTGCAGCGAGCGCAGGGCGTTCTCGGCGGCGCCCCGGGAGCTCGCCTCGATCAGGTCGGCGATCGCCTCGGCCTGGGCGAGGTCCAGCTTGTCGTTGAGGAAGGCGCGCTCGGAGAACTCGCCGGGCCGGGCCAGGCGAGCGCCGAGCTGCACGCACCGCTCGAGCAGCAGGTCCATAATCACCGGCCCCCCGTGGCCCTGGAGCTCCAGCACGTCCTCGCCGGTGAAGGAGTGGGGGCCGGCGAAGTAGAGCGCGATGCCCTCGTCGATCGCCTCGTCGGCGCCGCGGAAGGGGCCGTAGTGGGCCTGGCGTGGGGCGGGGCAGTGGCCCAGCATCGCCTGGGCGATCGTCGTGCAGGCGGGCCCGGAGACGCGGATGATCCCCACGCCGCCGCGTCCCGGCGGCGTGGCCAGGGCGGCGATGGTGTCCTGATCGTAGAGGCTGGCGGCCATGGACGGTTCCTGTGGTCGAAAGGCGGGTGAGCGGCGGGGCGCTCGGGACTATTGTCCGGGGCGGGGCGCGGTAAGGCCAGCCCGGCAAGAACCCGACCCCCTAAACGCCAGACCCCCGCCGAGGCGGGGGTCTGGAAGAGCGGGGCAGAAGACCCTGGCTACTTGGTCTTCATGCCCTTGCCGATGCTGGGATCGGCCTCGATCTTGCGGGTGATGGTGTACTGCTGAATGATCGAGATGCAGTTGTTGACCACCCAGTAGATGACCAGGCCCGCCGGGAACCACAGGAAGAAGAAGGTGAAGACGATCGGCAGCATCTTCATGATCTTCGCCTGCATCGGATCCGGGGGTGTCGGGTTGAGCATCTGCTGCACGAACATCGAGGCGCCCATCAGGATCGGCAGGATGAAGTAGGGATCCTTCACCGACAGGTCCTGGATCCAGAACATGAAGGGCGCATGGCGCAGCTCGACGGATTCCAGCAGCATCCAGTACAGGGCGATAAACACCGGCATCTGCACCAGGATCGGCAGGCAGCCCCCCAGAGGATTGATCTTCTCCTTCTGGTAGAACTTCATCATCTCCTGGGACATCTTCTGGCGGTCGTCGCCGAACTGCTCCTTCAGGCGCTGCATCTCCGGGCCCAGCTTGCGCATGCGGGCCATGGACTTGTAGGCCTTGGCGGAGAGCGGCCAGAGCGCCGCCTTCACCAGCATGGTCAGCAGGACGATGGACCAGCCCCAGTTGCCGATCAGGTCATGGATGTGATCGAGCAGCCAGAACAGCGGGTTGGCGATGAACCACAGCCAGCCGAAGTCCACCGTCAGCTCCAGGTTGGGCGCCACGGCCTCGAGGCGATCCTGGACCTTGGGGCCCATGTAGAGGGTCGCGCCGAGGGCCGCCTCGCCGTTGCCGGCGACGTTGCTGGTCGGGCCCGCGAAGGCCGCGACGTTGCGGTCGCGCGCATCGGTGGTGGCGTAGAAGAGGTTCTGCTGGTTCTGTTCCGGGACCCAGGCCGAGGTGAAGTAGTGCTGGATGATGGCGACCCAGCCGCCCTCGACGTCGCGGTTGTTGAAGGCCCCTTCCTGGATCTCCTCGAAGTCGACCTTGAGGTAGCGGTCCTCCGGCGTGGAGTAGGCGGCCCCGAGGTAGGAGCGCATGCCCATCTTCGGGCCGCTGGAGGGGTCGCTGCTGTTGTCGCGGACCAGCTGGCCGATGAAGCGCGCGGTGACCGGCTCCTCGGTGTTGTTGGCCAGGAAGTAGTTCACGTCGACCGCGTAGCTGTCGCGCTCGAAGGTGAGGCGCTTGATCACCTCGACGCCATTGACCTCGGCGGTCATGTCGACTTCGAGTCGGTCGTCGTTCTCGCCCAGCCGGTATTCGGTGGCCTCGGGCGTGAAGGTGATGCGTCCCTCATGCCCCTCGAGCTGCAGCCCCGAGCGCGCCACGTAGCTGCGCGTCTCGCTGTCGGAGAGCAGCACGTAGGGGCGCTCGGAATCGAGGCTGAAGCGATGCTGGGGCAGCGCCGCGTAGACGATGTCGCCGCCCTGGGGGTCGATGCGCACGTCCAGCACGTCGGTCACGACGGCCACCAGGTCGCGGCTGCCCGCCGGGGTCTCGGCCGCGCCGGGAATCCCGCTGGCCATGTCATTGGACGAGGCGCTGGTGGGGACCGAGAGGTCGTCGCCGCCGTCGTTCGGCGCGGACGCGCCATTCGACGCGCTGCTGGTCATGGCGGGGGCTTGCGGCTCAGGAGCCACCTGGCCGTAGTCCTGATTCCACTGGACCATCAACAGGTAGGCGAGGATCGCCAGGGGAATCAGCAGGAGTAGTCGTTTTACGTCCATGAGGGATCTGCCCGATGGGGAGTGAACATTCCGATGGCGCAACGCAGGTCGCACACCCGAGATACACGAAAGCCTGCCGGAGGCAGGCTGAGAAACACACGCTGGCCGGCAACATCCGACGCGTCGACGCGGTGGGGCGCGGCAAGGAGCGGGGTGATCATGCTCATGCAGGCTCCGGGATGCGCTGAGACCGAGGGGAGCCGGTCGTCATGTGCGGTGCGTGTCTTCGCTCCGCGTGGTGCCTCGCTCCGGCTCGTGGGAGGCCTTGCTGGCCTCGCGCTCGAGGCGGCGCCACATCCCGTGGAGCTGGCGATGCACGGTGGCGTTGTCCAGCTCGTGGACTCCTCGCCGGGCCAGCACCACGATATCGACCGCGGGAAGGCGCTGCTGCCGGAGCCGGATGGAGTCACGCACGATGCGCTTGAGGCGGTTGCGGTCGACGGCCCGGCGAACGTTCTTCTTGCTGAAGATCAGGCCGAGTCGCGGGTGGCCGAGTGCATTGGGCGAGGCCAGAGCCATCAGCCCCTTGCCATGGACCTTGAAAGCCGCCGTTTCGAAGACACGACGATAGTCCCCGGCAGTCAGCAGCCTCAGCTGCCGGGGATAGCCCTGACGTGACACGCGAGGGCCGCGATCAGGCGCTCAGGCGCTTACGGCCCTTGGCGCGACGACGAGCCAGCACGGCACGGCCGTTCTTGGTGGCCATGCGAGCACGGAAGCCATGTGCGCGCTTGCGCTTGAGGACGCTGGGTTGAAAAGTACGTTTCATAACTCGTTATTCCCACGTGGTTTTCTGAATGATTGGATCACTCGTAGAGATCCGGATGCCGCTGACGGATCCGGGGGTATTCGACTCAAGACCGGAAATTGTAGTGATTCCAGCCCTGCGGTGCAATTCTTACCTGTGGTTTTGCGGCGTCGCGAACGCCCTGGCGGCGCGGCTTTCGGCGCGATCGCGCGGCGCTTCTCAGGCCCCCGTTCGGCCCCTCGGCATGACGAGGCGAGCCAGGCTCTGTGGTCACCCCTGGGGATGAATGATGTGAGTAAGTCTTTTTAGTGAAGGTATATCAATGGATTAGGATGGAAAGGCTGCTGTGGAAAAAGTGGGGATGGGGTGGGGGCAGGCGGTGGGCCGCGGCGTCGGGGTAGGCGGGGCGAGGTGGCGGTTGACCGAGGGGGCGCGCCGACTTTCGGCAAGCGGCGAGACGAGGAGGGGTTTTCCACAGGGCGACGCGCCGGGGCTGTCATGTGGATAACCCGGGGCCCGGGCGATACAATGGGCGGTCGTTCTCTACGCAAAGGTGAGGTCGC